>JAQGNE010000036.1 GCA_028291985.1 Polaromonas sp.
GCGTTGCCCGCCCTCATGGCGTCGTCATAAACCGCTTCACCATGCGACATTACGATCTATTCCATCGGAACTTGACAACTCCAGTTTGAAAATCAGGTCGCTTTGTTTGAGGTCACGGATTCAGGAAATCGTCAAACATGCCAACCCGACGCGAGACTTCAACAACATCGTGCTGCGCATGAAGGCGGTCAACCCCGACATCGTTATTCCTGCCAACTATTACAACGAGTACGCGCTCCTGGTGCGCACCATGCAGCAGCAAAAGGTAACGCCCAAGGCCATCTACTCCGTACTGGGAGGTGCGGCATCGAGCTACAAGTTCCTCAAAGAGTTTCCGGAAGCCGCCAACGGCATCATTGACTGCAACCATTGGTTCAACCCCAAGGACCCGCGGGCGCAGGCGCTCAAGAAGCGCGTGGAGGCCAAAGGCCTGTATTTCAGCTATGAACTGTTCCTGACTTACTCGGCGATGTGGCTGTTGGCTGATGCGCTGGAACGGGCCAAGTCCACCGACCGTGCCGCCATCATTGATTCGCTGGAAAAGAGCACTTTCGCAGACCACTTCATGCCCTACGGCCCCACCAAGTTTGTCAATGGTCAAAACCAGGGTGCACAGCCTCTCATGGTTCAGGTGCTCGACAAGGACATCAAGGTCATCATCCCGCGCGAATACCGCCAGGCCGATCCGCTCTTTCCGCTGAAGGCCTGACACCACCTAATTTCGGTTACCCAGGCAGGAGCCACCAAAGCATCCAGGAATTGGTTGTCTCGGCTGCAACTTTGCCTGAAATCCGGACAAACCACCCATGTTCGAGTTCAGCATCCTCTTCCCCTCCATCCTGAACGGACTGACGACCGGCGCGGTCTATGCCTTGATCGCGCTCGGCCTGACGCTGATTTATGGCGTGCTGCACATTATCAACTTTGCGCATGGTGCATCGTTGATGCTGGCGCTGTATGCCGTTTATCTGCTCAAGCAGCACCTGGGAATCGATCCCTATCTAGCGCTGCCCATCGTGGTGCCGGGCATGTTTGCATTGGGATACGGCCTTCAGCGCCTGGTCATCAACCGGGCCAGCCATGGCAAGGACGAGAACATTTTGCTGGTCACGCTGGGTATTTCCATCGTGATGGAAAACCTGGCGCTGCTCTTTTTCAAGTCCGACACACGCACCATCGACACGGCCTATACCCTGACCACGGTGGCGGTGGGACCGGCCATGATCGCGCTGCCAAAGCTCGTGGCTTTTGCCGGGGCGTTAGTGGTGTCGGGCATCTTGCTCTGGATTGTTGGCAAGACAGACCTGGGCCGCGCCATCCGCGCCGTGGCACGGGAAAAGCACGGCGCCAAACTGATGGGCATCAATGTGGATCACGTGTACGCCATGAGCTTTGGCATTGGCTTGGCATGTCTGGGTGCCGCTGCATGTTTCCTGCTGCCCGCTTATTACGTGAATCCACAGGTGGGCAGCGGTTTTGTGCTGGTGGCCTTCACCATCGTGGTGCTGGGCGGCATGGGCAGCTTTACCGGTGCACTGGTGGGCGGTTTGCTGGTGGGGGTGGTGGAGTCGCTGGGCGGCTTGTTTTTGGGCGAATCGCTGGGGCAGATTGGCATTTTTGTCATCTTCATCGCGGTGCTGCTGTTTCGCCCACAGGGTCTTTTTGGAGCCAGGTCGTGAAACAGCTTTTGACCATTTTCCTGTTTGCCGCCAGCATTGCGGCGGTAACGGCGTTTTCAGACTCGGGCGTTCTGCTCAACTTTGTAATGATGGCGCTCTACGCCGCATTGCTGGCGCAGGCCTGGAATATTTTGGGCGGATTTGGCGGCCAGTTTTCCTTCGGCCATGCGCTTTTCTTTGGTACGGGCGCCTATATCCAGGTGATTGCGCAGGTCCAAGGCGGCATTAATCCCTGGGTGGCGTTGCCCATGGCGGTGACGGGCAGTTCGCTGGTGGGTCTTTTTGTGGGCGGGCTGTCATTCCGGTACGGGCTCAAGGGTTCGTACTTCGCGCTCGTGACGCTGGCGTTTGCCGAGGTGTTTCGCATCCTGGCACTGTCAGTGCCCTTCACCGGCGCAGGCGTGGGCCTGATGCTGCCGCTGAGTGAATCGTTGGCCAACATGCAATTCGGTTCGCGCAAAGGCTATGTCTTTTTGATCCTGACGCTGGTGACGCTGGCGCTGCTGGTCAGCTGGTGGCTTCGCAACTCGCGCTTTGGCGCGTGGCTGCAGGCCGTGCGCGACAACGAGGATGCTGCGCGTGCCATTGGCGTGAACCCATTCAACGTGAAAATGGGGGCGATTGCACTGTCGGGCGGCTTCATGGGGGCGGCGGGCGCGTTTTATGTGCAGGTGTTTCAGTACATCGACCCCGCCATCGGCTACGGCTCCATAACATCGGTCGAAGCCCTGGTGGCGGCTATCGTGGGGGGCATCGGTACGGTGTGGGGCCCGGTGCTGGGGGCGGTGGTGCTGCATGTGCTGGCCGATGTGACACGCAATCTTTTTGGACAGTTGCCCGGCATCAACCTGGTGATTTACGGCACGGTGCTGGTGCTGATCGTGATGTTTTTGCCGCGCGGCATTGCCGGTATCGGGCAATCGGTAGTGGATTTGTGGAAACGCTCAGGGGGCCGCCATGGCGAATGATCTGCTGGTGCTGCAGGATTTGAGCAAGTCGTTTGGCGGCCTCAAGGCCGTGCAGGGCGTCAGTCTGGCGGTGCCAGAGGGTTCGCTCACGGCCTTGATTGGCCCCAACGGCGCTGGCAAGACCACGCTGTTTGCGCTGATGTCCGGTTTTATCCGGCCCGACACCGGCACGGTGCGTTTTGCCGGTCACGACATCACCGGCCAGGCACCGCATTTGAACGCTCGGCGGGGCATGACGCGCACCTTCCAGATCGTTCAGCCATTCGCTGCCCAGACGGTGCGCGAGAACATTGCCGTCGGTGCGCATCTGAAAGAGCCCAACCGCCGTGCAGCGCTGGCGCTGGCTGCCGATGTGGCGGCCCGCGTGGGGCTGGCGTCGCAGCTGGACAAGCCGGCCGCCGACCTCACGGTGGCAGGGCGCAAGCGGCTGGAACTGGCCCGCGCGCTGGCCACGCAGCCTCGCCTGCTGTTGCTCGACGAAGTGCTGGCCGGCCTTAACCCGCAGGAGATTGCCGAGATGATTCCCGTGGTGCACGGCATTGCCGATGGCGGTGTCACCGTGCTCATGATCGAGCACGTCATGCAGGCCGTGATGAACCTGGCCCAATACGTCTGGGTTCTGGCCCAGGGCCAGCTGATTGCCCAGGGTAGCCCGGCGCACGTCACTGCCGACGATCAAGTAATAGAGGCCTATTTGGGCCATGGCACCGCGGCCCGCTTGCGCGCTGCTGCCCACAAGGGAGTTCGAGCATGAATACCCAGGCCTCAATCAATGCACAACCGCTGCTCAGCATTAAAGGTCTGCAGGGCGGCTATGGCCGCGTGGAGGTGCTGCGCGGTGTCGACCTGCATGTCAACCC
>JAQGNE010000037.1 GCA_028291985.1 Polaromonas sp.
CACCGCCGACTTGAGTTCCGGGTCCCAGTTCACCAGCCGCTTGCCGCGGTAGATCAGGCCCTGCTCGTACAGCCGGACAAACGTCTCCGTCACGGTCTGCGACAGGTCGTCGTCCATGGTGAAGTACTCGTGCGACCAGTCGACGCTGTCGCCCATGCGGCGCATCTGCGTGGTGATGGTGTTGCCCGACTTTTCCTTCCACTCCCAGATCTTGGCCACGAAATTCTTGCGGCCCAGGTCGTGCCGGCTCTGGCCCTGCTCCTGCAGCTGCCGCTCGACCACGATTTGCGTCGCAATGCCCGCGTGGTCGGTGCCCGGTACCCACAGCGTGTTGTGGCCGCGCATGCGGTGGTAGCGCGTCAGCGAATCCATGATCGTCTGGTTGAACGCATGGCCCATGTGAAGCGTGCCGGTCACGTTCGGCGGTGGCAACTGGATGGCGAATGACGGTTTCGCCGCATCCAGCGCTGGCTCGTACTGGCCGCTTTGCTCCCACAACGGCGACCACCGGCTTTCGATGGCGGAGGGCTCAAACGATTTGGCCAGGCTGTCCAGCCCGGGCGTGGGGGCAAATACCTTGGCGGTGTCGGATGCAGGCAGGGCAGTGGTGGGCATGGCAGCGTCAGTCATGGAAGCAATAAAAAACGGCATCTGTGCGATGCCGCTCGATCAAATGGGAGTAGGGTGAACGCTGCCGATTTTATTCGACTGCCTCTGCAGCACAGGCAAGAGCTCTGGCAGGCATGCAACCCGCCATGCAAGCGCTGGCGATTGACGCGACTTCCCAGGGTAGCGCTGAACAGCCGTGTGCCGGCGCAGCCCGGCCCGGCGTCAACGCTGGTTTGCTATTGAAACAGTAGCTTCAACCGATCGTGCGTATTGGGCTAGAGGCCTATTTCATTAACAATTCATATGCCGGACGGCTTTTTCAGGGTCAGCATGCGGTCTTGCGGCTTGAGCTCCATGACCTTGACGTCCTCGTTGTCGCCCACGCGCACACTCAGGCGCACCGTGTCGCTCGGTGTGGCGCGTGCCCAGAGCTTTTTGTAAAAACCCTCCAGCGTGGAGACATCCACACCATCCACCGCCACCACCACATGGCCGGGCTCCAGACCTGCCTCTTCGGCGGGGCTGTCCTGGCTGACCCTCAGGATTCGCACCTTGCCGCCCTGGTCGCTGGAGGTCAGCCCCAGCCAGGGCCGATGGCTCTGCGCACTGCTGCCGGACTGCTGCAGCTCGGCGAGCACCGGCTTGAGCAGGTCGGTCGGCACAAACATGTTGCCTGGCAGGCGCTTGTTTTCGCCGGCGGCGTCCATCACCAGCAGCGAGCCGATGCCGATCAGTTCGCCCCGCACATTGAAAAGCGGCGCGCCGCTGTGGTTGCCCCGCCCCGCGGCGACCGGCGGGCTGGTGAAAAGCGCGGTGTCGATGTGGTATTCCCAGGTGCCTGAAAACGCGCGCTGGCTGACCAGTTCGGTCACGCTCAGGCCGCCGTTGTCGCCTTTTCCGGTGGCGCCGGTCGCCGCCAGCAGGGGTTCGCCTTTTTTCAGATCATTCAGGCTGCCCATCGATACCGGGACCAGGCCCTGCAGCGGCAACAATGGCCTTACCAGGCCGAACCCGGTGGCAATGTCGTACGCCACCGTGGCTGCAGGCCAGGTCTTGTTGTCGTGCGTGATGATGTCGATCTGCTGGGCTTCCAGCAGCAGGTAACCGATGGTCAGGATGAGGCCGTCAGGCCCGATCACCACGCCCGAACCGACGCGCTGTTCGCCCAGCGTCTCGGCAGACCGTGCGCCATCGGTTGCCTGAACCCGAATACCCACCACCGACGTACGCGCGCGGCTCACGGCCTCCATCATCTGGCTGACCGCCGCCGGCGACAGCGGGGTCGGCACGTTGCCCTGCGCTGCTGCGGTCGAGTACACGGCAGTGAGCAAGGCCACCACCAGCGCCAACGAGAGCCGGAACCTAGATGCACGCATGAGGGGCTCCAGAAACCGCAGAGAGAGATCTGCGAATGCCGGTATAACGCGGGATGGCGCCAGCCGGCTGTAGGAAGAATGCGCCACATCGGATTCTCCTGTGCCACAGCGTCATGGCGCGGGGGCTGCACTGCAGGAGCAGCGACCTGTCGATGCAGTAGCCGTACAGGGCCTGCGCCTGAGTGTGGCCTTTCGCCACCAATATGTTGTACGTTTTGTGCCCTTAGCCCATAATAATAGAGGGTCTATAGCTATGGATAACATAGCAACTGTACAAGTGGCTTGCGCCGCGCTGTCGGTTCAGTAGACCGGTTGCGCAGGCCTTGCGATCAGGCAAGGCGGCAGATCGCACGCGTCAAACGCCAGTAAATACCAGTCAACAACAAGGACAGGCCATGACCTCACCTGCACTGAAAGGCGGACTGCTCGCGCTGCTGGCGGCGGCGCTTTTTGGCGCCAGCACACCGCTGCTGCAGCATGCCGGGCGCAATGTCGGCCCTTTCATGACGGCGGCGTTGCTGTATGCCGGTGCGGCCCTTGTCAGCGCGCTGATGCGCCGGCCAGCGCATCAGGAAGCCGCTGTGGTGCAGGCCGACCTGGGCCGGCTGGTTGCCATTGCATGCTTTGGCGCGGTGATCGGCCCGGTGGCGCTGGCCTGGGGCCTGCAGCGCACCAGCGGCGCCAGCGCCTCGTTGATGCTGACGCTGGAAGCCTTCTTCACGGTGGTGCTGGCTCGCCTGCTGTACCGCGAAACCCTGGATCGCCGGGTCTGGCTGGCGATGCTGCTGCTGCTCTGCGGCGGGGCATTGCTGGTGGCCGACCAGGGCAGTGCCGGGTCAGCGCAGCTGGCCGGGCTGGCAGCGGTGCTGCTGGCCACTGCCGCCTGGGGCGTTGACAACACCTTGTCGCGCGCGCTGGCCGAGCGTGACCCTGGCCAGGTCGTCCTGGTCAAAGCGACCTTGGGCGCCTGCTGCACCGCAGCGCTGTCCATCGCTGCCGGCGAGGCGGTGCCAGATGCGCGCACCGCGCTGGCGTTGCTGGCGGTGGGTGCCAGCGGTTACGGCCTGAGCCTGCGTTTCTACCTGCTGGCGCAGCGTCAGTTTGGCGCTGCCAGAACCGGCTCCGTGTTTGCTTTCGCCCCTTTTATCGGCGGCCTGCTGGCGTTTGCTGCGGGCGACCGCTCGGCCACCGGCTGGATGCTGGGAGGCGGCGTCCTGATGCTGGCAGGGGTTTTGCTTCATCTGATGGAAAGGCACCACCATTTGCATGCCCATGAGGCGATGGCGCATGCCCATGCGCATTCACACGACGACGGCCACCATGACCATGTTCACCTGCACCCCGATACCACTGACGGCGCCACCCTGCAACACAACCACTGGCACCAGCATGCGCCCACGGTTCATGCGCATCCGCATGTTCCCGATGCCCACCACCGGCATACGCACGACTGATACTTTCCGTGACTCCTGCGCAAGCCGGCTTTATGAGGCTTCGGCGTGTCGTTTGCGTGACCTATGTTGCAGGTTTCCCGTCTGATGCGGCACTGTGGCCACCAACAGCCGGCCAGGGCTTTGTTTTTGCGCCGCGGCGTCAGCAACTGTCGTAAAGTCAGAATTTCGGTTTACTTCAGACCCCGAGCCATGCTTTTTCTGCTTTCGCCCGCCAAGTCCCTGGATTACGACACCCCGCCGCATATCGCCGCGCACAGCAAACCCGTTTTTGCGAAAAAGTCGTCCGAGCTGATCAGCGTGTTGAAAACACAGTCGCCGCAGCAGATCAGCCGGCTGATGAAGCTGTCGGCATCGCTGGCCGATTTGAATGTGGCCCGTTACCAGGCCTGGTCGTCGCGCTTCACGCCTCACAACGCCAAGCAGGCAGTGCTGGCGTTCAACGGTGACGTGTATGGCGGGCTGAACGCCAGAACCCTGTCTGCCGGCCAACTCGACTGGGCGCAGGATCACCTCTGTATTTTGAGCGGCCTTTACGGCGTGCTCCGGCCGCTTGACCTGATGCAGCCCTATCGCCTGGAGATGGGCACCAGCCTGCCAACCGCTGGCGGCAGCAACCTGTACCAGTTCTGGGGCAGGCAGATTTCAAAGTACCTGAACACCCGCGCCGCTGCCCAAACCGCACCTGTCATCGTGAACCTGGCCAGCGAGGAATACTTCAAGGTGGTTGACCTGCCATCACTCAAGCCGCGCGTGGTCAGCTGCGTGTTCGAGGAATACAAGGGCGGCGCGTACAAGATCGTCAGCTTTCATGCCAAGCGGGCACGCGGGCTGATGGCGCGCTATGCCATCGAGCAGCAGCTGTCCAGCGTTGACAAATTGCGTGGCTTCCAGGCCGAAGGTTATGGCTTTGACGCCGCAGCGTCCGGACCCGACCGCCTGGTGTTTCGCCGCAGGCGTGGCGATGACGCACCGGCTGCCTGACGCTTTCGCCTTCGCGGACCCTTGTTGCCCAGTACATCCCCAGCACCGCTCCCGAACCCTTCAGCCTGCAGCCCAACCCACACGGCATCATGAACACACAGCATTCAGGCACACGCGTCGTATTGCAGCCGGTTACGCCCGAGCTCAAAAAATGGCTGGAAGCGCAGACCGCCAAGGGACAAAGCAGGCGAAGCATCTTCAAGGCCATGCTCGACGCGGGCTGGCAGCCGGTCAGCGCCAGCCACACCATGCAACTGACCGACCAGGAAAATGCAGACTTCGGCGTGCCGGCAGAGGCGCTGGCGGCACTGCTGGCGTCTGCCCAGCTGCCGGTCGCGCTGTCGGTGGTGCCTGATGCAGTGCCCGTGCCGCGACCTGTGGTTGACAGCTCCGGAACCATGGTGGATGCCGGCGACAAGTGGGTCGAGGTCATCCAGCACCGGCAAGACCCCGAGCTCATGGTGTTTGCCAACCTGCTGAGCGCAGCCGAATGCGATGCGCTGATGCGGGAGGCGCGGCCGCGCCTGTCGCGATCGCTCACGGTCGATACCAAAACCGGTGGCGAAGAGCTGCATGTCGACCGCACCAGCCAGGGCATGTTTTTTGCGCGCAGTGAAAACGCGGTGGTGCAGCGCCTGGAGGCGCGTATCGCCAAACTGCTCAACTGGCCGGTCAAGAACGGCGAAAACCTGCAGGTCCTGCGCTACCCGCCCGGCGCCCAGTACAGGCCGCATTACGACTATTTCGATCCGCAGGAGCCGGGCACGCCCGCCATACTGGCACGGGGCGGTCAGCGGGTAGCCACGCTGATCATGTACCTGTGCGAGCCGGACGCCGGTGGCGCCACCGTGTTCCCCGATATTGATGTGAAGGTCGCGCCCAGGCGCGGCAACGCCGTCTTCTTCAGCTACGGCCAGGCGCATCCGGTCAGCCGAACCCTGCACGGCGGTGATCCGGTGGAGGCCGGCGAAAAATGGATTGCGACAAAGTGGCTGCGGGAACGGGAATTCAACTGACGCCAGCGCTGCGTTGACGCAACCACGATCAGGCGTCGGATCAATCAGAGGCGCGATCTCGACAGTGCAGTTGCCATTTTCGGCCGCGCCGAAAGGTGTCGCGTGGCCTTTTTCCTCGGGGCAGGTGCGGCGCACCTGACCTGCATGTACTGTCAAAATAAGCATAAAAAGTGCTTCCAGCCCAATCAACACAAGCGCAACAAGCTATGAAAATAAGAGCAAACGGCATCATGATGGAAGTGGAAACCAGCGGGGCCGCGAGCGACGCCAGCGGCCAGGCAAGGCCTGTGGTGCTGCTGATCATGGGCCTGGGCATGCAGCTGGTGGCCTGGCCGTCCACGCTCATCGACGCGCTGGTGGATGAGGGCTTTCATGTGGTGCGTTTTGACAACCGCGACGCTGGCCTGAGCCAGCATTTCGATGCGGCCGGCACACCCAACCTGTTGTGGGAAGGCCTGAAATACAAGCTGGGCTGGCGCACCAAACCGGCGTACACGCTGCAGGACATGGCTGCCGATGCGCTGGGCGTCATGGATGGGCTTCAGATCAGCAGGGCGCATGTGGTTGGCGTCAGCATGGGAGGCATGATCGCGCAGTGGATGGCGGTACTGTCGCCCGACCGGGTCGCAAGCCTCGCCAGCATCATGAGCAGCAGCGGCGCCCGTGGCCTGCCGCCGCCAAAACCGGTCGCCACCCGCGCCATGCTCGGCCGGCCTGCCAACAACAGCAAGGCTGCCGCCATCGAGCACACCATGAAGCTGCTAAAAACCATCGGCAGCCCCGGCTTTGCCACCGATGAAGCCGAACTGCGCGCGCGGGTCACGTTGGCGCTGGAGCGGGCCTACCATCCGCGCGGCATCATGCGGCAGATGGTGGCGGTGGTGTCTGATACCAGGCGACCGGCCGCACTCGCGCGCATTGCTGCGCCAACCCTGGTGGTGCATGGCAAGGCTGACCCGCTGGTGCCGCTGGCGTGTGGGCAGGACACCGCCAAACGCATCGCTGGCGCCCGGCTGGAAACTATCGACGGCATGGGCCATGACCTGGCGCCAGGTGTTGTCCAGCGGCTGATGCCCCCGTTGATTGCGCATATCCATAGCGCATCACGAAGTCTGGCAAGTCAGCAGGCCGCTGCTGTTTAGCGGCAGGGCCGCACTGCCATCTTTTTTACCACCGCATCCGCACATTCCCGAATACATTCGCAAAGCGCCCGACAGCACCCCATGAACAGTCCTGAAAATTCCCAACTCGGCAAAACCTCTGCCTATATCGACCAGTACGATGCCAGCTTGCTGTTTGCCATACCGCGCGAGGCAAAACGGCGCGAATTAGGCATCGGCGGCGCAGCCCCATTTTTTGGTGCCGACATGTGGACCGCTTTCGAGCTGAGTTGGCTCAATATGCGCGGCAAGCCGCAGGTTGCGCTGGCCCATGTCACTGTGCCATGCGAGTCACCCAACATCATCGAGAGCAAATCGTTCAAGCTCTACCTCAACAGCTTCAACAACAGCCGTTTTGCCGATGCCCGCGATGTGCGCGAGCGCATCCGCGCCGACATCAACACCGCCTGCGGCATCGGTGTCGGCGTGAAGACCTTGGGCCCCGAGTTGTTTGACCGAGAACCGGTGCATGAGATGAGCGGCCTCAACCTCGACCGTCTGGATGTTGAATGCCTTCATTTCACGCCTGCACCCGAGCTGCTGTTTGCAGAGTTCGATGAGATGCCGGTGGAGGAAACGCTGACCAGCAACCTGCTCAAAAGCAATTGCCTGGTGACAGGCCAGCCGGACTGGGGCAGCGTGCAGATCAGCTATGCCGGGCCGCAGATCGACCAGGAAGGCCTGCTGCAGTACCTGGTGAGTTATCGCAACCACAACGAGTTCCATGAGCAATGCGTCGAGCGCATCTTCATGGACATCTGGACGCGCTGCAAACCGCTCAAGCTGTCGGTGTATGCCCGCTATACACGGCGCGGCGGGCTGGACATCAATCCGTTTCGCACCAGCCACCCGCAGAGCCTGCCGCCGAACGTGCGTACCGCTCGTCAGTAGGGCGTTGCCGGCTGCCTTGGCTTACGCAGCAGCTTGCCGTCACGCCCCTGCATCTTTTTCTGAATCCAGTTTGCACATCCCTGCGTAATCCTTACACAGCGTGTGCTGTAACTTTATTTGGAGATGAGACATGAAACACAAATTAGGGCAGCTCGCCAAGGCCTGTCTGCTGCTGGCTGTCGCTGGTGGCGCTATGGCCTCCAGCCACCGTGAAGCGCCGTTCATCACCGGTAGCCCCAAGGTTGACAGCACCGATTTCTACATGTTCCGCAGCTATGAAGGCATTGCCGCAGACGGCACTGGCGGGCGCTCTGACTATGTCACGCTGCTGGCCAACTACCAGCCGCTGCAGGCACCGTACGGCGGCCCCAACTACTTCCAGATGGACCCGAACGCGCTATATGAAATCCACATCGACAACACCGGCAGCGGCACCGAGGCGCTCACCTTCCAGTTCCGTTTCAAGAACACGCTCAAATCCCTGGCCCTGCCGATTGGCACAGCCAATGTGGCCATTCCCCTGATCCAGCAGGGCGCTGTCGCCAACCTCAATGACGCCAACCTGAACGTCAATGAAACCTACACCGTCAATGTGGTGCGAGGCGACCGCCGCAAGGGCTTCTCGGGAGCCATCACCAAGACCGGTGGCGGCGCCACCTTTGAAAAGCCGGTAGACAACATCGGCACCAAGACAATTGCTGATTACCCGGCCTACGCCGCCAAGCATATTCACAACGTCACCATTCCCGGCTGCCCTGCAGGCAAGGACCAGGGCAGGGTGTTTGCAGGCCAGCGCCAGGAAGGCTTTGCCGTCAACCTGGGCCCGGTGTTTGACCTGGTCAATGCACCGGCCTCGGTGTTGCTGAATCCCGCCAACAAGGACGCGGTCGGCATGGCCGGCAACCATGTGATTCAAAAGGCAAACGTCACCACGCTGGCCCTTGAAGTACATAAAGACTGCCTGACGGCCGGAAGTGAAACCGTCATCGGCGGCTGGACCAGCGCCAGCCTGCGCCAGGGACGTTTGATCAACCCTAAACCAGGTTCCGGCAACAGCAACGGTGAAAAAGCCGGTGGTGCCTGGACACAGGTGTCACGCCTGGGCAACCCGCTGGTCAATGAATTGGTAATCGGCCTGCCTGACAAAGACAAGTTCAACGCATCGGCCCCGAGGGATGACAGCCAGTTTCTGACCTATGTCAGCAACCCCACACTGCCGGCGCTGCTCAGCGTTGTGCTCGGCGCTGACGTAGCACCCAAGAACCTGCCACGCACCGACTTGCTCACCACATTTTTGACGGGCATCACCGGCGTGAACAAGCCTGCCAGCGTGACGCCGTCTGAAATGTTGCGTCTGAACACCGCCATCAAGCCGGTGCAGTTTGCGGAACAGAATCGTCTGGGTGTCGCGGGCGAGGTACTGCGCGTCGGCGGCACGGCTAATCTGGCTCAAGCCAAGGATCTTGCCGGTTTCCCGAATGGTCGCAGGCCGAAGGATGACGTGGTGGACATCGCCCTGGTGGCAACCGTTGGCGGCCTGTGTGCCATCAATGGCGCCAACGATTCGCTCAAGCTCAATTCGGTGCCAGGCGTTCCATCGCTGACATCCAAGTGCGATGCGACAGCGCTGACGGCAACGATGGCAGCCGCAGGAAGCAACGGCCTGCCCAATGCTGCCAACATCCATGATGCGGTGGACCAGGCAACGGTGCCTTTCCTGGCAACCTTTCCCTACCTGAACACGCCTAACCGCGGTGCTATCGGTGGCGGACAGTAAGCGGCAACCGTTAAAGGAAACATCATGCGCATGCACTTTCTGAAACTGATGCCCGCGGGGATTCTCGCTGCGGCTCTGCTGGCGGGTTGTGGCGGTGGCGGCAGCAGCAGCCCGGTTGCGGCAGCCGACCCCGGGGCTTCCGGTGGCGGCTCGGCCGCGCTGACACCAGCGCCTGACCTGTCGCAAAGCGCTGCAGCGTTGTACAGCTATCTGGTATCGCTGATTGCTGGCTCCAGCGACAGCACCCTGCCGGTGGATATCAACGGCACTGCACTGGCTGTTGACGATAGGGGTGACGCCAGCCCGGTCAACTGATTTCGCACTTGCGAGGCCTGCGACTTGACCCGTGCCGAACGGGTGGCCTAGCCAGGAATCGGCCTGCCCAGCAGGCTGCTTTTTTTGGCCATCACGGGGCCAACCGGGCGCAAACGGCCGGTCAGCTGATAGTGTTGCAGCTGTCGACCGCTGAGACGGTAGTGAGTGCCTGCTCACGCAGAAAGCCCGTGATAACGGCCAAGCACGGTGCGCACAGCGTACTTGGTACTTATCCTACATCTTGCCCCTTGAGGTGCGGCAACACTCACAGTTAGTAATCAGCAAACACCGTATCGCTCCCTGCCGGACGTAGAAAAAGAGTAAAAAAAACTGGTTTCCCATGGCCCCGTTTGTTTCCGTACCAGCCATACCCTGGCTTGCACGGCCCTACTGGTGCGCTGCGCCTGAAGATGACTTCGGGCACAGCGCTCTTGTTTTTTCAAAGTCCTCATTCGCATAACCTGGCATCTTCTTCATGGTCGAACCTACCGCTTTTCCTTCCCGCGAAGCCTCAGGTTTCCATGAAAAAGCACGCTTGTTCAAGTCATTCTGGATTGCCGGTTATGAAGGGGCCGACCACTTGAACAGCGCCGGCCAGCCGCTGTCAATGATGGATGCCAACCAGCATGGTGCGCGGCTGGATGAAGACTATGCGCTGCTCCGGCAATTCAATATCCGTACCGTGCGTGAAAGCATTGGCTGGCGCATCACGGAGCGGGACGGCGAGCAGGGTTTTGCGCGCCTGCGCCAGCGTGCTGAAATTGCCCGTAAGCATGGCATCGAGGTTATATGGTCGCTGATGCATTACGGATGGCCTGAAGACATCGATATTTTTTCAAAGCATTTTGTAGAACGCTTCGGGGATTTCAGCGCTTCGGTTGCGCGAACCCTGCGCGATGTGGAAGGCTTGGAGGGGCAACGGTTCTACCAGCCTGTCAACGAGATATCTTTCCTGACCTGGGCGTTGTCCGCTACGGGCTTGATGAACCATCCGATCAGCTGCCCCGGCGAAAACCGGGGAGCGCAGGCAGCCGCCATCAAGCGGCAACTGGTGCGCGCAGCCATCAGGGCCTGCGATGTGATCGGCGCGCTGGACCCTGGCGCACGTTTCATGCACAGCGACCCCTTGATGCATGTCGTGGTGCCGCATGACGCAAACGATCAGCTCCGACAGCTGGCCGCCCAAGCCAGGCATGACGCTTTTGAAGCCTGGGACATGCTGTCCGGCAGGACCGAGCCCGAGTTGGGCGGCTCGCCCCGCCACCTGGACATCATCGGCGTCAACTACTACCACAACAACCAGTCCGAGATTGGCAGCAATGCTTTGCTGTACTGGCATCTGGGCAACCCGCGCCGCAAGCCTTTCAACCAGCTGCTGGGCGAGGTCTGGCAACGCTACCAGCGGCCCCTGATGATTGCCGAGACCAGCCATGTGGGCGACGGGCGCGCCCAGTGGCTCGATTACATCGGCCACGAGATGACGCTTTGCCTGCAGGCCGGCCTGCCACTGGAAGGGGTTTGCCTCTACCCGGCAATAGACCGACCGTCATGGGATGATTTCGGCCATTGGCATCACAGCGGCCTCTGGGATGTGGACAGCGCGCCAGGTCGCGGCCGTGCCATAGCGTCATTTGATCGCGCGCTGTGTCTGCCTTATGCCAGGCGGCTGAAGCACTGGCAGCAGCGTTTGCCGGCCCCCATCGATTCCAGCCAGGGCGCGCATCAGCCGCTGGACAGCGCCACCCCTCTGCAGGGTTCACATGCCTGCCACTCTATCCATAAACCAGGAGAACCTGTCGTGCCAACCATCATCGTTTTTTCGCATCTGCGCTGGAGTTTTGTGTACCAGCGGCCACAGCATCTGCTGTCACGGCTGGCAAAGGACTACCGCATTGTGTTCATGGAAGAGCCCGTGCCGGATGCAGCGCATGACCACCTGGAGCAGCTTTCGCCATCAGACAATGTTGAGGTGTTGCGACCCCATCTCACCGGCAATGTCGGTGGCTTTCATGATGACCTGCTGCCACGCCTGCAAAGCCAGCTGGCCACCTTTTTGAAGAGCAGTGGAATCGATGACTACCTGGTGTGGTTCTACACGCCGATGGCGCTGCCGCTGGCCAGCGGCCTGAGCCCGCGCGCCATCATCTATGACTGCATGGACGAGCTGTCGGCATTCAGGAACGCACCGCGGCAACTGGTGCAGCGTGAAAACGCGCTTTACCAGCAGGCTGATCTGGTGCTTACCGGCGGGCCGTCGTTGTACCGCTCGAAGCTGGAGCGGCATCACAACGTGCACTGCTTTTCCAGCAGCGTGGATGCCGAGCATTTCGCGCCGGTAGCGGGCGAGCTGGACGACCATCCGGCGCAGGCGGCGCTGGCAAGGCCACGCCTCGGTTACTGCGGTGTAATTGACGAGCGCGTTGATGTCGAACTGATCGGGGCGCTGGCAGATGCCCACCCCGAGTGGCAGATGGTGATGGTTGGCCCGGTGGTGAAAATACCGTACGAGAGCCTGCCGCAGCGTCCCAATATTCACTGGCTGGGCCAGCGAGGGTACACAGACCTGCCGCGCTTCATGGCAGGCTGGGATGTCTGCCTTTTGCCATTTGCCCTGAACGAATCGACGAAGTTCATCAGTCCTACAAAAACGCTGGAGTACATGGCGGCAGGCAAGCCGGCGGTCAGCACGCGCATACGCGATGTGGCCGACCCCTATGGGCATGTGGTGCATATTGCCGACAGCCACCAGGAGTTCATTGCCGGCTGCGAAGGCATGCTGTGCGCGACGCCCGAGGAGCAAGCAACACGCGCGGGCGCCATGCAGGAGATTCTTGCGGGTACGTCATGGGACCGCACCGCGAGCGCCATTCGCGTGCTGATCGAGCAGGAGCTGACGCGGTCGGGCACTGACGAGGCTGCCAATTCCGGGTTCGGCCTCAGGCCGTATGGCCAGAAGCCTGCGCCCTCGATGGTGCGGGCTGACCTGGGCTGGAAGCAGATGGGCCGCAAGTTGCCCGCCCAGGCGCATGAGATTCCTGCGACAAGCGCGCATGCCGGGCAGCACCCGCAACGTGCATCCAAGGCCTACAAGCCGGCGGCCTGAACACACTGCGCGCTGCCGGTCCCAACTGGCCGTGTGCAGTGTGTTGACACCGGACGGGCGACCTCACGCCAGCTCCTCCAGCCAGTCACATCGCAACACATCGGCCAGATGGGCATGCGCACGCAGGTACACATAAACCTGCGGCAACAACACGGCGGCCAGGCACAACGGGTAAGCCCATCCGGCACTGAAAACCCAGCTCGGCAGCCAGCCCATCCAGCCCATCATCCAGGCGGTGAGTACCGCATCCCACAGCCTGCATTCGAATGGATGCGCCAGATGGTTCGCCGCATTCCATTGCTTCATCTTTTGCAGCTGATGCAGCGTCAGCGGACGCCAGAAGTCAGGATAAAGCTTGTTGTCCATGGGTTTGCAAGCGTTGCTGCGAGTCGGCGTGTGCTGCATGTGGCCTTGCGCAATCGTAGCCAGCGGCCCTGCATACACCCGAAAATCACTGTAAATTTCCATCGGCGAGCTGTCAACCGCGGCGCCAATGTGGGTGTACCGTGGCTTAATGAATCCCTGGCCGGGTGGCTTCGCCATGACATGGCGTCATGCCGGCGCTACCTTCACCCTAACCCGACATGCGTAATCATGACCCTCGACCTGTCTCTAACCTTGCCTGCCGACGCTTCTGAGGCACTGCTGGTGGGGCGCCTGTGGCAGCCTGGTACCGGGCCGCTTCTGGTGGCCTGCCATGCGGGCCAGTTGTTGGACCTCTCAGGCCTCGCGCTGACCATGAGCCAGCTGCTGGAGCTTGATGAAGCCGCCAGCGCGGTACGCGCCAATCTTGCTTCGCTCCGAGCGGTGGCCAGCCTTTCCGATGTGCTTGCAGGTGCTGAGCAGGGTGCAGGCGACCCAGCCCGGCAACAGCTGCTGGCGCCTTGCGACCTGCAGGTGATCAAGGCCAGCGGCGTGACCTTCGTAGCCAGCCTGCTGGAGCGGGTCATAGAGGAGCAGGCCAGGGGAGATGCGAGCCGCGCAGACGGCATACGCAGCGCACTGACCCGCATCCTGGGCGACAACCTGGCGGGCATCGTGCCCGGCTCTCCGGCAGCGGCACGCGTCAAGCAGGTGCTGATCGAGCAGGGCGTCTGGTCGCAGTACCTGGAAGTCGGCATTGGGCCGGATGCCGAGATCTTTACCAAAGCGCCGGTCCTGTCGGCGGTGGGCACAGGCGCGGAGGTCGGCTTCCGGCAGGACTCGGCCTGGAATAACCCCGAGCCCGAGGTTGTGCTGGCCGTCAACAGCCGCGGTCGGGTGGTGGGCGCTGCGCTGGGCAACGACATGAACCTGCGTGACTTTGAAGGCCGCAGCGCGCTGCTGCTGGGCAAGGCCAAGGACAACAATGCATCTTGCGCCATCGGTCCCTTCATTCGCCTTTTCGATGGCGGTTTTGGCATGGACGACGTGCGCAGGATAGAGCTGGCGATGCGTGTCGACGGCGAGGGTGGCTTCAGCATGAACGGCGCGAGTTCGCTGTCGCAGATCAGCCGTGATCCGCTGGACATCGTCGCGCAGGCCATCGGTCCCGACCATCAGTACCCGGACGGCTTCATGCTGTTTCTGGGCACCATGTTTGCACCCACCCAGGACCGCCACGGCCCCGGGCTGGGCTTTACCCATGAAGTCGGCGATGTGGTCAGCGTGAGCTGCCCGCAGCTAGGCATGCTGGTCAATCGTGTCAACCACTGCCACCAGATCACGCCATGGCGCTACGGCATCACTGCCCTGATGCAGGACCTTGCACGGCGCGGCGGCGCGTTGGCCGCAAGCCAGGGTGCTGCCGCAGCTGCATCAGCGCAGGGCTGACGAAGGCAGGCCGGCATCAAACCGGCCAGCAAAGGCTTTGTGTGAAAATTTAGGTGTTTAAGGCCTCTAGCCCTTTAAATACGGGAATAATATGCTATTAAAAAAATAGCAATTATCAGTTTCTGCGGCGCCGTTGGACCACTGTCAACTGAAAGACGCTGTTGGCCATGACGTTGCCGAGCGTGATGCTTTTTGGCGCCAGGTCAACCAGCTGGTCGCTTTGCCAGACTTTGACTTCGGCCGTACCGTCCGGCAGGTTTTCGAAGGTCACAAAACCTTCTGCGCTGGTCTTGGCAGCCCATGGCGACTCGCTGGCATAGATGTAGCCGCGCATCGAACCATGAATAAAGCAACCCAGCAGGGTCGAGCCAATCACGCCCGCCTTGTTCAGGACAACGTCGGTGGTTTTGGCGGGCTTGCCCTCGGTCTTGCCTTCCAGCCGCAGCTCAAAGCCCGCATTGACCGTGTTGAACTGGCCCATGCCGGCCGGCGATGAACGCACATGGTGGTCCCAGGGGTCGTTGTTGGCGAAGCTCAATTTCGCGCCCACCGGCACCAGCGTCACCGCAGGTATGAACTGCATTTTTTCCTGGTTGATGCTGGCCGTCAGGGGAAGGGGCACCTTGGGCAGCACCGACCTGTCAGCGGGAATCACCACCACGACAGCGTCCTGAACCGGTTTGCCGTCCTTGTCGATCACCGACACCACCAGGTTGCCGGCCTGGGCGGTGCCGCAGGTCATGAAAAACGCCGCCAGCGCGCGCAGTGCCAAATGTTGGGTCATGTGAATCATGGTGCTCTACTTCGGCATGATGATGTCGCGGTTCATGGGCGCCAGCAATGCCAGCATCTCGTTTTGCTTGCGGAAAGGAATGCCCCTGGCATCCATGCTGGCCTGCAGTACCTCGACCAGTGCATGAAAGTCCGACTGCTTGATGTCCAGATTGGCGTGCGAGCTTTTCATGTCGGCGCCCTTGTAGACACAGGGGCCTCCTGACAGGGCGCACAGCTGGTCCACCAGCTGCTCCTTCACGCGTTGCTGATTGGCCGGCTTGAAGTGTGGCTCGGTGCGCGGGTCGGCCAGCAGCCGAACCATGAAGTCATCCATCAAGGACACCAGGCCGGGCTTTTCACCAAAGGCCCTGTAAAGCTGGTCGCTGGCGGGCGCTGCGGTCTGGGCTGCAGCGACGCCGCCCATCAGGAGGGCTGTGATGGTGACAGCCAGAATAGGCAGGGGTTTTTTCATGGTGCTGAAGAAGGTTGTTTGGACCAGGGTCGGAGCGTGAAGAACAGGCGTTGCGCTATGCTGCCGCATGCTAGAAGGCGATCTGGGTTGACAGGTACACACCGGTCTGCTTTTTGTTTGCCGTGATGCCCGGCACGATGCGGCCCAGGTCGACATAGGCCAGCGTCACCGACACGTTCTTGCTGGGCGCCCAGGCCACGAAAATATCTTTCCAGTCGTCTTCGCGCAGTGCGCCGCCCAGGCCGGCTGTCCTGCCCAGCGCTTCCAGGTTGTTGGGCTTGAAGCGGTATTCGGCGCCGATGGCGACGTTCTTGCTGACCAGATAAGCCACCGAAAATTCTGGCTGCAGGCTGTAGCTGTTCTTGCCCGGGCTGGCCGAGCCAAAACCGAGCAGGCCGTTCTGGTTGGCCCTGGTGGCGCGCAGCGTGCCGTTCAGCAGCAGGCTTTGCGCCAAAAAAAGCTTGGTGGCGCTGACATACACATCAGTGCCGCTGCGCTGCGTGCCCAGAAAATTGAGTACCGATCCCAGCGAGCCGGGGCTGACCGACTTGTGCTGCAGGCCCACCGCGATTTGCGGCATCAGGCTGTCACTGTCGAGCACGGCATCGCCTGCCACCCGGGCCTTGATGCCCAGGATATCCATCTTGATATGCTGGCCTGCGTTGACGCCAAACGGCGCAATGCCATTCAAGGCCAGCCCTGGGCCGGCATCGAAATCCTGCCGCGCGAGGGAAATCTCAAACCTGTCCATCAGGCCGACGCTCGCGCCGAAGCTAGTGAGCGCATAGTCCGTCACGACCGCGCGTGTCAGATGGGCGGTAACGCCAACTTCGTCCGCGGTGGCGTTGCTGCCGATGACGGCCCACGGTGTCAGGCCGCCACCGGCAGCGCCGTCAACACTGCTGACCCCGCCTGTCAGCAAGAGTTTCCCGGTAGCTGCCTGCGCACTGCCGTGGGTGGTGCAGGCAAGCATGGTGGCAAGGGCGATGGCTAACGGGTGGTTCATGGGAAGCAGGTAAAGAAGAGCGGGATGTAAGAATATGTATTCTGATCAATATACGCATGCTGCGCTTCTGCCGGATGCATGCCCCATCCGGAAATCGGGACAAATTGGCACGACGGCGCAGAATGCGTGCTCAAAGCGGTAAAAGTTCACGGCTTGACTGTGAGGCAGGCGCAGCCCACACCGGCTGATGTTGATCGTTTCAGGCAGGCATCCAACCATGACCGCTAGTCGTCAGGCTCAGAGCGTCAGCATTAGGATCGGCTTCAGTAACCGGGCGCGCGCTGCGCAACTCCCGGCTGCCCTGCGCCGCATGGCCCTGAAGCGGGCAGGCTGTCTGATGATGGCCGGGCTGGCACTTGCCGGCGCGCGGGCGCAAACATCCTCGGGCCTGGCTGCCGCAACAACCGGGCAATCGCCCCGCGAATGGGTCGCGCCACCGGCTGGCGATGCCCAGCGCGGCGCTCACCGTACCAGGCCCAATGCAGCCAGTGCCATGCGGTAAATGTCAGCAAGACGGGTCCCGCGCATCGCGGCGTGTTCGGCCGCCGAGTGGGCGGTCTGCCGGGCTACACGTACTCGGCGAGCTCGCCTGCTCACGGCTGCGCTGGACGCCAGACACTTGCCGCCTGGCTGGAAGACCCGGAAAGCCTGGTAGCTGGCCAACGCATGGGTGTCGACGTGGCTGACGCCACCGACCGGGCCGACCTGATCGCGGTTTTGGCGACGCTCAGGTAGGCGCCGCATCCTGGCCGCGCGGCGCGGATGGTTTCACCGGCTGGCCTTGCAACTTCGGCCGGCGCGCTTTCGGAGTGAGCCCGGGTTCAGCTGGCAGGGCTGCCTTCCCAGCCCTGCCGGCCGCATCACCTGGTTTGCCAGACAGGTGTGCCGATTTGGCCGGCTGACGCACCGCAGGCTGCTTTTTAGCCGCGTTGTGGTGGTGATGCCTGAGAAAAGCCAGCAGCCGCGCCTCGGCGGCGTACAGATACTTTGTCGACTTGTCCTGAACGAGTTTGCTCCAGATGCTCGCCATGGCCTCGGCGTCCTTGGCAAGTTCGCTGCCCAGCTGCATGACGGCCGGGTGGATATACGATTTGCGGCAAACCGCCGGGGTATTGCCCAGCCGGCGGGCCACCTCCTTGAGAATGACCTTGGCGTCATATGAAGCCGAACCGCTGGCGCCGCACGCAAGCCGGGTCAGCTCCAGCGCCTCGACCGTGCCGTGCCAGGTGCGAAAGTCTTTGGCGGTGAAATGGGCGTCATCAGCGGCTCCCTCTTTGCGCGGTCTGGCGGCATCGGTGATCTGCGCCAGGTATTCATTCACATCGCTGGAGCCCACCGCGTGCAGCTCACCGCTGTCGTCAACATACTGGAAGAGCGTCTGTCCGGGCAATTGCTGACAGGTGCGCACCACGGCAGCCACCTGCGGGTCATTCACCTTCAAATCCTGCATCACGCCGCTTTTTCCGCGAAAGCGCAGTTGCAAGGTGCTGCCGCGAACCGCTGCATGCGGATTGAGCAGTGTGGTCAGGCCGAAAGAGCCGTTGTCGCGCGCATATTCGTCGTTGCCGACGCGCGCAAAAGTGGTGTCCAGCAGGCGTACCAGCGTGGCCAGCACCAGCGTGCGGGTAACGGGACTGTTTTTCTTTTTGCCGGCCGAGAGGTCACGTGCGACCCGGGCCCTGATGCGCGGCAGCGCAGCGCCAAAGGCCTGCATGCGTTCAAACTTGCTCTCATTGCGCTGTGCCTGCCAGTCAGCGTGATAGCGGTACTGCTTGCGCCCACGCGCATCGATGCCGGTGGCCTGCAAATGCCCGTTGGGCAGGGGGCAGATCCACACCTTCGTATAAGCCGGCGGAATAGCCAGCTTGTTGATGCGGGCGATCTCGTCTGCATCGCTGATCGGCTGGCCACTGGCGTCCCGGTAGCTGAAGGCTTTGGCAGTCTGCACCCGCGTGAAGCCTGGGGCATCGTCGGAGACGTAGACGAGCCCGGTCAGTTTCAAGGCGGGCGAAGGCTCAGGCATGTGGTTGGTGCAACAAGCAGCGATGGCATCAAAAAAGCTGGTCAGGTGCTGCTTGACCAGACACGTCATTTGATGCTTTGTCTGCTATGCTATTTATAGCTATAGGCCATTTATTTACTTGGTCTACAGGCATATCTGATGCATTTTTTGAAGCAGGAGGTGGTTCTTCGCCCTGCCGCGCCAGAAGGCTGGCACGCACGCCCAGCAAGCGCAGGCGCTGGCTCAGGGGTACGCGCTTGAGGCATAAGCCCGCAATTTTGCGAATGGTTGGCCCGTCGGAGGTGTAGGACTCAACCGTCTGATCGCGCGTCGCGATTCTGAAGTCGTCGTAACGAAGCTTGATGCCGATGGTTTTGGCCACATAGCCCTTGCGCTGCAGGTCTGCGCCCAGCTTGTCGCACAGGGCGGTGAAGATCGCACCCAGCTCTGCCCGGTCGCGCACCGCATGCAGGTCGCGGTCGAAGGTGGTTTCGCGGCTCATGCTGACGGGTTCGCTCTCGGTTACCACCGGGCGGTTGTCGCGGCCCCATGCGGCCTCCAGCATCCATGCGCCGGTGGATTTGCCAAAGCGCTTGATCAGGAAGTCCGGGTCTTGCGCGGCCAGCTCGCCAATGGTGTGGATGTTCAGCGCGGCAAGCTTTTCCCCCGCCTTGGGCCCGATGCCATTGATCTTTCGCACATGCAGCGGCCATATTCTGGTCGGCACATCCGCCTCATACAGCACCGAAATGCCATTGGGCTTGTTGAACTCGCTGGCCATCTTGGCAATCAGCTTGTTGGGCGCAATACCGATGGAGCAGGTCAGGCCTGTTTTTTCAAGTACCGCCCGCTGTATCAGCCGCGCCAGCACGCGGCCGCCTTCCCGGTGGCCGCCCGGCACATCGGTGAAATCGATGTAGACCTCATCCACCCCACGGTCTTCAACCAGGGGTGCAATGTCCGCGATGGTGGTTTTGAACAACCTCGAAAATCGCCGGACTTCATCAAAATCAACCGGCAGCACGATGGCCTGCGGGCAGAGTTTTGCGGCCTTCATCATGCCCATGGCCGAACCCACGCCAAACTGCCGCGCAGCGTAGGTTGCGGTGGTGATGACGCCGCGGCCGACATAGTCCCTGAGCAGCGGGAAATCAGCGACCGGAATGAACCGAGGCTGACGCTCCGGGTGATCTGCCAGCAAAGCGTCGTCAACCTTGCGCCGACCGCCGCCAATGACGACCGGCAAACCCTTGAGCTGGGGATAGCGCAGCAGTTCGACCGACGCGAAGAAGGCGTCCATGTCCAGGTGGGCTATACGGCGGATGGGGGGCATGTGTCGCGTGAAATCTTGAACAGGCAGTTTAGCGAGCTGCGTTTGCGGGCGATGTCGCTTGGCCGATGGGCGGTGGCGGGCTTGTCCGAGTTTGAAGGGCAGGTTTTTAAGCCTTTTGATGCTCTAGCCCATGTATGTTAAGAGGCTCTAGCTATTGAAAGCGTAGCAATGCTTTGATTGTTGTTCTTTGCCAGCGCTCGGACTGAGCCTTTCGATGCCTTGATTGAACATGGGCTGCCGGGGCTTTTTGGAGCCGCTGGCCGGGGGGTGCCCAGCGGCAAGTCCCTTTTCTTTGCTTCGCCAAAAGAAAGTAACCCACGAAAGGCGACCCGCGGTCTTGGGGCCCTACGCGTTGCTACGGGCAACCTGCGAAAAGGGGCGAAACCGGGGGTCTGCAGAACTCGCCTGCGACTCGGACAGCTGCAGCCCCGATCCCGGTTTTAGCCCCTTTCGCAGGCTCAGCCAGAACGGGGCAGGCGGGATCGGGAGCGGGGAGGCTCGCGTCGCATCGAATCCAAACCCCAAATCCGAATCCCGATTCCGTCTCCCCCAGCCCCTTCTGTATGCGAAAAAGGGCTTGTGCTTGTTAGAGCGAAGCGAGTTTGCACAAGACCCCGCTTTTGCTGAGCACCACAGGTTCCCCGTAGCGAAGCGCAGGCAGCAGGGTCGCCTTTCTTTGGGTTCCGTTTCTTTGGCGAAGCAAAGAAAAGGGACTTGCCGCCGGGCAACCCCCGGCCAGCGGCATCACATGAACAAAAGAATCCCTTAATCCAATCAATCAATCAATCAATCAATCAACCCATGGCTAAGCCAGCAACCGGATAAGTCCCCGGCAACAGAATGCGCTTGTCCACATTGCGGATATCTGTATGCCCGCAAAAAGCCATGGTGATATCCAGCTCCTTGTGAATGATCTGCAGCGCCCTGGTCACGCCAGCTTCGCCCAGGGCGCCCAGGCCATACACCATGGCACGGCCAATCAAGGTGCCGCGTGCGCCAAGAGCCCATGCCTTGAGCACGTCCTGGCCCGAGCGGATGCCGCCGTCCATCCAGACCTCGATGTCATTGCCAACCGCCTCGACAATCGCGGGCAGCGAGTTGATGCTGGACTCTGCGCCGTCGAGCTGGCGTCCGCCATGGTTGCTCACCACGATGACATCTGCGCCGCTTTGCACCGCCAGCCGCGCATCCTCGACATCCTGGATGCCTTTCAGAATCAGCTTGCCGCCCCATTGCGCCTTGACCCAGGCGACATCGGCCCAGGACAGGCGCGGATCAAACTGCTCATTGGTCCAGGCTGACAGCGAACGCATGTCGCTCACGCCCTTGACATGGCCGACCAGGTTGCCAAAGGTATGGCGGCGCGTGCCAGCCATGCCCAGGCACCAGCGCGGCTTGGTCATCAGGTTGATGATGTTGGCAAGGGTGGGCTTTGGCGGAGCGGTCAGGCCGTTTTTGATGTCCTTGTGGCGCTGGCCGATCACCTGCAAGTCAAGCGTCAACACCAGCGCCGTGCAGCCAGCCCTGCGGGTGCGCTCGATCATCGCGGCCATGGCGTCGCGGTCGCGCATCATGTAGAGCTGAAACCAGAAGGGGGCCGTGGTGTTGGCCGCCACGTCTTCGATGGAGCAGATGCTCATGGTGGACAGAATGAACGGAATGCCGAACTTTTCGGCAGCGCGCGCCGCCTTTATCTCACCGTCTGCGTGCTGCATGCCGGTGAGTCCGACCGGTGCAATGGCCACCGGCATCCTGGTTGTCGTACCTGCCATCTGCGTGGCGGTGCTGCGGTTTTCCATGTTGACGGCAACCCGTTGACGCAGCTTGATGGGCTGGAAATCGCTGCTGTTGGCGCGGTAGGTGCCTTCCGTCCATGAGCCCGAGTCGGCATAGTCGTAAAACATGCGGGGTACCCGCTTTTCAGCCAGAACGCGAAGGTCTTCGATGTTGGTGATCACGGGCACGGTTGTTGTCTCCAGGCAAAGTCGGGTGTCTGTCGCGGTCCATGGTAGCGGGGTGCAAGCGGCGCTGGCATGAATTGTGGCGTGCCGTGCTTGAAATTTTTGGTGACTACGCGACCAGAGATCGGTTGTGGTTTGCATAATCCCGCACCAACTCAACAGGGATACCACATAACCGTCGCCTCACATCCCTGGTGATTGCTGCCAGCCCGGCACTGCTATGTGGCTGCACCCACATCGAAACCGGTGAGGTCGGCCTGCGCATCAATTCGACGAGACCACGGACCGAGCGCCTGCCGGGCACCTTCAACCAGACGCTTATCGGCAGCATGCTGAGCTTCAAGATTCAGGACGTGGCGGTGGCGGTCAAGAACATGACGCCGCTGGCGCCTGACAACTTGACCGTCAAGGACTTCGGCATGACCGTGGTCTACAACGTCAACCGCGACCGCGGTGTCGGAATTGTGGACGACCAAGAGCCGCACCTTTCACGCCCTGGCTAAAAAGGACGGTGACATCCTGCTGATGCAAAACCCTGTGACGCCCAGCACGCGTAGCGCCGCTACAAGGCCGCGCGCGAGTGCGGGTCGCTCAAGAACGGCGGACAACCAGCCGATCATCAAGCAGAAGATTCGCGAGAACATCGTCCGCACGCCGGCAGAAAAACTCGCCGACAGGATCATGGTGTCGCAGGTGCAAATCTGCGCCAACACGCCAGCTGATGTCATCGTCAACAGCGCCAACGAGCTGGTAAGGGCGCAAAACGAACCGAAGGGTAAAGAGGTGGAAGTGCAGACCACCCAAAAAGAAGCGGAACGTACTGCCGCCCACAATGCCAATGCCGGCGCTATCGGCTATATGAATGCAATGGCCAACCTGCAGATTGCCGAGGGCGTCGCCGCGGGCAAGGTGCACACGATTGTGGTGCCGTATGACTTCAAGGGCATTGTCAATGCCAGTGATGGCAGCTGACTCTACAATTTAAGTGTTTTAAGGCTCCAGACCAGGTGCTTCCTGGGGAAGCAGCTATTTAAATAATAGCTAAGACGGGCTTCGCAACGAGTTTGACTTCCAGGCTGCGCCAGCCAAATGCCCGTCCGGTGGTTGCCAAGGTCGCCCCACGCACCGGACGTGCGGCTTGCCGCACAAGCCCCTGGCTTGCCTTATTGCGGCTCGATCTTCGCGTCGCGGATCGCCTTGGCCCACTTGGCAGTTTCCATCGTGCTGCGCTGCGCCAGGGCTTCAGGTGTGCCAGGCTCGACCGCAAAGCCGATCGGTGCAAACTTTTCCTGCAGGTCCTTGCTTTGCGCTGCGGCGTTGATGGCCTGGTTGAGCTTTGCAACGATGTCGGGCGGCGTGCCGGCTGGCGCAAACATGGCAAAGTAGGCAATCAGCTCATAGTCTTTGAGGCCGAGCGCCTCGTTGACGGTGGGCAGTTCAGGAATGGCCGGCGAGCGTTTGGTTGACGTGACCGCCAGTCCGCGCACCTTGCCGCCCTTGACCTGCGGCAGCATCACCGCAAAGTCGGCGGTGAACATCATCACCTGTCCGCCGATCAGATCTGTCATGGCAGCGGGGCCACTTTTGTACGGCACGCTGGTGGTCTGAATCCCGGCCATGCTGGTCAGCATTTCGGACGACACCAGTTGGGAAGTGCTGGCGCTGGCTACCGTGATACTGCCGGGCTTGCTTTTGCCCAGCGCGACCAGTTCGGCCAATGTCTTGGCCGGCACGTCATTGTTGATGGCCACAATCAATGGCACCGAGCCCATGTAGCCCAGCGGCGCAAAGGCCGTGTCCTGGTCATAGGGCAGTTTTTTCATCAGGCTTTTCAGCGCCGCATTGGTGCTGTTGGTGCCAATCAGGATGGTGTAGCCGTCCGGCGCAGCCTTGGCTACCGCATCTGCGCCCAGCATGCCGTTGACGCCTGCGCGGTTCTCCACCACGATGGCCTGGCCCAGCGTTTCTGACATTTTGGCGGCAAAGGCGCGCCCGATCTGGTCGGTGGCGCTGCCCGCTGCAAACGGTACGATGGCCTTGATCGGCTTGTTGGGATAAGCCTGGCCAAAGGCAGCAAAGGAACAGCTGGCCAGCGCCAGGCAAAGCATCGATTTCACGGACTTGCGCATCATGTAAGTTGTCTCCGGTTAAAAGTAATCTGAGGCGCTAGCTTATTCGACGCCAAGGCTCAAAATGGCTGAGCTCAGGCATTTGCCGTGCGCGTCCAGCGCCAGCGAGCGTGTGACACCGCCGCCCAGTGCATCGTGCAGCACAAAATTGAGTGCACCCAGATGCGGCAGCACATAGCGCTCGACCTCGCCCCTGACGATGCCCGCGTAATGCTCACGCACCCTGTCAGCAGTGATGCTTTGCTCTATGGCTGCGAAATCCTTGAGGTCATAGGCAATGACTGAAATAGTCGACCGGTTGCCCTTGTCGCCGGTTCGTGAATGGGCAAGATCGCGTAACAGCCGCATGCTCATGACTCCAGATTGGTAATGGTGGTACGCACCCAGTCTCGCGGTATCAGCACAGATGCGGCGGCGATGACCTCGCGCACCGATTTCGTCACGCCGCCGCCGCCCGCGGGGCCGTTCAGGTACAGCGCCTCCACCTCGTTGGCAACACGCTCGGCTTCGCGCCGGGTAGCGACACGCATCGCCGCGCGGGCGCGGACCTCATAAGGCTCATGACCGCCAGAAAGCGCCGGGCCATGGATGGCATTGAGGCCGATCAGCTCGTAGCGGCTGTCCAGCGGTTGTATGCCGGACAGCCGCAGCTTCAGCACATCCAGTGCCAGCTGTCCGCGCGCATGTGCACCCAGGCCAGCGTAGGAGATCTGGCCTTCACCAATGTACCCGTCGCGGTGGCCGACGGTGACCTTGAGTGTGTCAGGCCTGGGCAAGCCGCCAGCGCCTTGCACCAGTACCCGGTCAGGCGCGACCTGGTTCAGGGTAACGCGTGAGAAATCGGCCACCACATCAGGCTGAAGGTAGCGCGCCGGGTTTTCAATTTCATACAGCAGCTGGGCGGTGCAAGTGGCGGTGGTCACGCAGCCGCCGGAGCCTTCGACCTTGGTGATGACCGCGCTGCCGTCACCGGAGACCTCGGCAAGGGGAAAGCCCAGCCGCGCCAGGTTGGGTACATCGCGAAAACCCGGGTCTGCAAAGTAGCCACCGGTGATTTGCGCAGCGCATTCCAGCAGATGCCCGACGAGCGTGCCCTGTCCCATCTTGTCCCAGTCTGTCATGGCCCAGCCAAATTCATGGATCAGGGGTGCCAGAAACAGGGCAGGGTCAGCAACCCGCCCGGTCACCACCACATCGGCGCCGCCGGCCAGCGCCTGCACCAGTGCCCCGGCGCCGATATACGCATTGGCCGACAGCACCGAGCTGCCCAATGAAGCAAGCGGCTCACCGCTTTCAAGCAGCGTCAATCCGCGCATGTCGAGCCGGCTCAAGACGTCATCGCCCTGCACGACCGCAACCTTCAAGCCGGCAAGTCCCAGCTCGCGGGCAATGCGCACTATCTCTTCGCCCGCACCGAGCGGATTGGCCGCGCCCATGTTGGTGACGATCTTGATGCGCTTGCCTGCACAGATGGGCAGCACCGCCTCCATGCGGTCGCGCAGCAAGGGGTCAAACCCCAGCCGCGCGTCCTTGCTGCGCTCCAGCTGCGCCAACGCAATCGTGCGTTCGGCCAGACATTCGAACACCAGGTAATCGAGCCTGCCTTTTTCGGCGAGCTCAACAGCAGGTGGAATACGGTCGCCGGAATAGCCGGCGCCGGCGCCCAGGCGGATGGTTTTCATCAGAGGCTTCATGTGTAGACGATGGGGTGCCTCGCAGTGTGCCACTTATTCGATGGCAAACAGGGCTCCACACCCCGTTGGATCCAGTCTGCGCTAATTGACACGGTGGCGTTGTCACTGTAGCGCTGCAGCGCCTGAATGCCTTCAATAAAGTTCGCTCATGGAGCAACAAGCGGCCAGCTGTAATTGGCGCGGGGATGTAAGACTGGTCTGCCAAGGGCTTATCAGGTGTGCCTATCACGCAAGGCCTGCTGCTGCGTTAACCTTTGCAGCATGCATCACCTGCCTGGCGCTCGCCGATTTCCACGCCAGTGATGCCAACGCTGCTTCAACCTCATCCAGGCAGCGGGCTTTCTGCTGCCAATGACCCACCCGCGAGCCCCGGCCGGCAATGGGAAATCGACGCGCTGCGCGGCCTGATGCTGCTGCTGATGACCGTCACCCATCTGCCGACCCGCCTTACATCGCCGCTGGGCCAGCCTTTTGGCTATGTCTCGGCGGCCGAAGGCTTTGTTCTGCTGTCAGCCTATATGGCGGGCCTTGTGTACAGCCGGCTGGCGCTGCGCAAAAGCATTGATGCGATGCGCCAGGCTTTCTGGCGGCGCGCGCTCAAGGTTTACCTGTGCCAGGCTGCAATCCTGCTGTTCCTGTTTACCGTCATTGCGGCGGTGGGCATCAAGGTGGACCAGCCGGCCGTGAAGGACCTGATGCACTTCTACCTCGACCAGCCGCATGCGGCGCTGGCCGCCGGGCTGGTGCTGATCTACCAGCCGCCACTGCTCGACATCCTGCCGCTTTATGTGCTGTTCATGCTGCTCAGCCCCTGGGTGCTGGCGTGGAGCCTGCGCCATGGCTGGAAGCGGGTCTTGTGGATGAGTTTCGGTCTGTGGGTGGCCGCGCAGTTTGGCCTGGGCACCTGGCTCTACAACATGGTGGCAGGGGCTACTGGTCTGATGGTTCCGCTAAAGGAAACTGGCGCTTTTGTGATTTTTTCGTGGCAGCTGCTGTGGCTGGTCGGCCTGTGGTGCGGTGCCAGCCGCAACGCGCCGGACGCCAAGCCATTTGTTTTTTCACGCGGCGTTCTGTGGACCGCTGCAGCCTTTTCCATCGTTTGCCTGGTGTGGCGGCATGCGGTAGGGCAGGCACCTTTCGAAGCCAATGTCGGGCTCAACCTGCTGTTTGACAAATGGGCGCTCGGGCCGCTTCGCGTGTTGGACCTGCTGGCACTGTCAATTGTGGCGCTGGGGTATGGCCCGTGGCTGGCCGAGCGCCTGCCGCGCCAGCGCTGGCTGGAAACCATGGGCGCTGCCTCGCTGCCTGTTTTTTGCGCCCATCTGGTGATTGTTCTGTTGACGCTGGCGCTGCTGGGCAGCGATCCGCTGGAGCGGCCGGCCTGGCAGGACGGCTTGTTGCTGGCGGCCAGTTTTGTGCTGCTGTATGGCGTGGCGCTGGTCACGGCCTGGTTTGACAGGCGGGCGCAGCTGGCCGACGACCGATCGGCAGTTCCGGCGGCAGACGTCAGTTCGCGGCCGCTGAAAGCTGCTGCGCCGGTTGAGTTGCCGCTTTCAAAGTAGCGCCAGGCGCGGGCGCGGGCAGTTTTTCCATTTGCGAGGCAATCACCGACCGCCAGAGCGCATAGCCGGCGTTGTTCATGTGCAGCATGTCGGCACCAAACAGCTCGCGTCGTGGCGCGCCGTCCGCCGCCAGCATGGGCGTGAAGATATCGATGTAGTCGGCATTGTCCAGCGTGCGGGTGTAGGCGGCCAGCAGCATGTTGGCCTCCCTGATCTTGGGCAGCAGCGATGCGCGCGACGGACTCGGCTTGATCGAGATATACGAGATACGGGTCTGCGGCAACTCGCGCCGCACCACGCTCACGAAGTGCGTGAAGCTCGCCAGGATCTGCTCGGGGCTTCGGCCTTCAGCCAGGTCGTTGTCTCCCGCATACACAAGCACATGACGCGGCTGATAACGGGTAACCAGTTCGCGGGCAAAGTGGTCGCAATCGGCCATCGTCGAGCCGCCGAAACCGCGGTTGATGACCACCGGTTCCTGCCGGAAATCCTGCGCCATACTGGTCCAGAGCCGAATGGTGGAGCTTCCGACAAACAGCGCAGCGCCGGTAGCGGGAGGCTTCTCGCGGTCCGCGGCGGCAAATTCCGCCAGGCTGCTCTGCCAGCGCGATGCGCTTGCCAGCACCGCTGAAGACGCATCGCCGGCCTGCCCATGCGCCGCGCCCCATGCACACACTGTAAAGCTGGCCACTGCCAGCCAGCGCAGGGCAGCACCGGATGAACGATGGTTAGCAGGCAGCAAAGTTGTCATGGGCATATGGCGCGGCCAGGGCGCAGCGTGCGATGATTGAGGCACGGTTGCCAGCTGAACAGAGCATAAAGGTAGCAGCGTGACAAACGAAGCCGCTATTTTGCCGACGCTTTATCGTTTTGAAGCATTTAACCGTTTAGCTTTTCAGGCATTGGCGTTCTGGCAGGCAGACGCTGCAGGCGTTGTCAAGCGCAGCTGCCGGTCCTGCCCGCTTGGGCAAGCCGGCCATGCGTCACTCAACCGAGGTTCACCGGTACAAAAATCCGGTCGTTGCCGCGCTGAATCAGCAGCGCCATGGATTTTTCGGCCTTGGCTACCGCTTCCCGCACCTGGTCAATCGACTTGACAGGCTTGCCGTTGATGGATACCAGAACATCGCCCGCTTCCACACCAGCCCTGGCCGCGGGGCCGCTGGCCTGCTGCACCACCAGACCGTTGTCGATGCCGGACGCCTTCATTTCGTCGGCCTGCAGCGGACGCAGCGCCAGGCCCAGCTTGCCCTGAGCCGGCCCCGCCTGCGCGCTGGCCGTCTCACCGCTCTTGTTGTCTGCGCTGCCGAGCTTTGCCGTCAATTGTTCAGCCGCACCCTGGCGCCAGACGTCCAGCTTCACGGTGTCGCCAGGCTTTGCCATGCCAATCACGGCTGGCAGGTCGCCCGATGACACGATGGTCTGATCATTGACCTGCCGGATCACGTCGCCCGCCTGCAGTCCGGCCTTGTCGGCAGGGCTGCCTTTTTCGATGCTGGACACCAGCGCACCTTCGGGCTTGTCGAGCTTGAAGGAATTGGCAAATGCCTGGTTGACCTCCTGCACCGATACGCCCAGACGGGCATGCTCCACCTTACCGGTCGCGACGATCTGATCCTTGATCTTGTAGGCCAGGTCGATCGGTATGGCAAACGACACGCCCTGGTAGCCGCCGCTGCGGCTGTAGATTTGCGAGTTGATGCCCACCACCTCGCCGCGTGCGTTGAAGAGCGGTCCGCCGGAATTGCCCGGATTGACCGCCACATCGGTCTGGATGAAGGGCACGGCGCTGTCATCGGGAAGCGAGCGCCCTTTGGCACTGACCACGCCAGCCGTCACCGTATTTTCAAAACCGAAGGGAGATCCGATCGCCAGTACCCAGTCGCCGGCGCGCAGGTCACCGGTATTGCCAATGCTGACCACCGGCAAGTCCTTGGCTTCGATGCGCAGCACGGCTACATCGGTTTTGGGGTCAGCGCCCAGCACCTTGGCGCGGAACTCACGCCGGTCAGTCAGCTTCACGGTGACTTCCTTCGCGTCTCGCACCACATGGGCATTGGTCAGGATGATGCCGTCGCTGCTGACGATAAAGCCTGAACCCTGGCCGCGCTTGAGCATCTCGGGTGGCGCGCTGCGGCCCCGCGGGTCCTGGCCCCGACCCTGACCCTGCTGGAAGCGGCGGAAGAACTCGAAGGGGTCGCCCGAGAAGCCCTCATCGTCGCCTTCGGCCATGGCGGCATCGTCGGATACCTTGGCGGTCCCGACCACGCTGATGTTCACCACCGCAGGGCCGAAACGTTCGGTGATCTGGCGAAAGTTGGGCACGCCCGCATCAGAGATCGGAATGCCGTTGGTGCTGGCGGTTGCGGTCGGCAGCGCGGCAACCGCCGAAGGAATGCTGTTGAACACACCGACGCCGGCGCCGCCAACCACACCAGCAGTGAGCAGCGCCGCCACCAGGGTGGAATTTTTCAGGACAGAAGATTTCATGGCAAACATCCTTGGGTTGTCGGCACACCATCTGGTGCCGTTGGCAACAACTATGGATGCCCCGTCTTAGGCGGGCCTTAAGAAACGGGTTTCCTGCAGGATCTTGTCTAGCTCTTGGGGGTGAGCGGCGTGCTGGCCAGCGGAAAAACAACGTCAACCTGCAGACCGCCCAGCCGTGCGGATGCACCCAGCGCCACGCTGGCCTGATGCCGTTTGGCGATGACATCCACGATAGCCAGGCCCAGGCCGCTTCCGCTCAGGCCGGGCGTCAGGGCGACATGACTGGCACGAAAGAACCGGTCAAACACGCGGGCACGGTCTTCGCCAGCGATGCCCGGGCCGCTGTCTTCCACGGTCAGCCGGCAGGATGCTGGCGACACGCTGCTGGCTGGCTGCAGCCACAGCGACACATCAACCTGGCCGCCGTCTGGCGTGTACTTGATGGCGTTATCCAGCAGGTTGCGCAGCATCGTGCGCAAGGCTTCCGGCTGCCCGGCAACCTGCGCGGCCGCTGCCGACACCTGGCCTTCAAGGCCCAGGTCAATATGCTTGCGCGCCGCCTGCGCCAGCGTGTCGGAGACCGCCAGTTTGATGATGTCCTGCAGATCGACCCGGTCTTCCGGCACTGCAGGATGGCCCGCGCTGGCTTCTTCACGCGCCAGCGTCAGCAACTGCTCGACCAGATGGATGGCACGGTCAATACCCTGATTGAGCTGTGCAATGTTTTCATCATGCGAGGCGGCATCTCGGTTCGGACTGCGCAGCGCCTGCGCCTGTAGCTTGAGGGCGGTGAGCGGGGAGCGCAGCTCGTGCGCAGCGTCGGCCACAAAATGCTGCTGTACTTCGAAGGCATCGCGCACGCGGCCAAACAACAGGTTGAGCTCACTGACCAATGGGCGCACTTCGTCGGGCAGGTCATGGCCCGACAGGGATGAAAAATCATCGGCTGCGCGCAGGGCGAGTTCCCGCCGGGCGCGCTCGATCGGCGCCAGCGAACGGTTGATGACCCACCATACCGCCAGCATCAGCAATGGCGTGAGCAGCGCGAACGGTATGACGGCCTTCAGCGCCAGCGCCTGCGCCCGCGACGCACGGGCACTGAGGTCCTGGGCAATCTGCACGGTTTGCGACGGGGTTTGCAGTGAATACACCCGGTAGCGGCTGCCGTTGGCTTCTACATCTGAAAAGCCCAGTACAGCCAGTGGCGGGAGCGTGGAGCGGCGTGACCTGAAGAGTTGCCGGCCATCCGGTCCCCAGATCTGGACGTTCAGCTCAAAGTCGGCCGTGTCGCCTTCATGGTCGCCCGGACCACCGCGCGGTGCGCTGTCATGCATCGAGCGCGCAACCTGCTGCAGATGCTCATCCAGCATGGTGTCTGCCTGCCGCAGGGCGCTGCGGTAAGCCGTCACCGCCTGCAGCACAGCCACCAGCAGGATGGCCAGGAGCACAAACCACAGCAGGCGCTTGCGCAGGGAATGCGAACCTGCCTGCGAACGGGCGTGCGCTGCGGCGTGGAATGCGGTGTCGGCCATCAGCTGCTGCCTAAACCTTGGGTACCAGATAGCCCAGGCCGCGCACGGTCTGGATGATGTCGTTGCCCAGTTTTTTTCGAACACCGTGGATGTAGACCTCCACCGCGTTGCTGCTGACATCGTCCTTCCAGCTGTAAAGCTTTTCTTCAAGCTGCGCCCGTGACAGCACCATGCCCGGCCTGGCCAGCAAAGGCTCCAGCACCGCCCACTCACGCGCTGACAGTGACACCGGCTCGCCGTTGACAGTGGCCTCGTGGGTGGCAGGGTTCAGGCTGACGCCCTTGTGCTCGAAAGCCGGCTCCGCCCGGCCCGCGCTGCGCCGGAGCAGGGCACGCACCCGGGCCAGCAACTCGTCGGTGTCAAAGGGTTTCAGAACATAGTCGTCTGCGCCGGCATCCAGCCCGGCGATACGGTCGCCAACGGCGCCACGCGCGGTGACCACCAGCACCGGTACCGTGCTGCGCCGGGCACGCAGGGCACGCAGCACATCCAGCCCGTCCCGCCTGGGCAACCCCAGATCGAGCAGTACCAGGTCATAGTCAGCGGTACGCAGTGCCTGGTCAGCCATGTCGCCATCGCGCACCCAGTCAACCGCGTAGTGCTCTGCACGCAGCACCTGCAGAACTGCCTGGCCGATCATGGCGTCGTCTTCAGCCAGCAGCAGTCGCATAGGGGAAAGGTTGCATGGCGACAGTATGCGGCAGGCCGCTTAGCCCGGGCTGAGGCGCACCGATCCGCCAGCCAGAAACAAAGCCGGCGCAGTGGCCGGCTTTGTCAAAAGCGGATCAGCGCTGCGTCTTTTTCAGGCGGCTTATGCGGCCTGTGTTCACGGCAGACTGATCGCAATGTCACGCAGCTCGGGCCCGCTGGCGCCGCCAATTTGCGACAGCGCTGCATTGCCGCTGGTGTTGAGGTACAGCGCGCTGGCACCGGTTGCCAGGGTTACCGACCGCAGCTCGAAGGGGCCAGCGGCGCCGGGGCGCAAGGCAGCCAATGCCAGGCCGTTTTCGCCGCCTGCGATATCCAGTGCCGCGAGACCGGTGATGTCAACACCCAACGCGCCGACATTGACCAGGGTGCCGTCATTGGGCGGGTTTTGAACCGCCAATACGTCGCTGTTGGCGTCCAGGTCATACAGCGTGGTGGCGGTGGTGCCCGCAAAGCTGTTGGTATAGGCAGCAGCAATGACCGATGCCGGACCAGGCACGCGGTTGACGTTGCCGTCGGTGGTGGTGGCGCCGGTGGCCACATTGATGCGCAGGCTCTGCCCGGCTGGTGACAGGACACGCAGGCGATCGGCCGCCGGGTTGAAGTCAACGCTCAGGGCGGTGCTGCCGTCGAGCCCGGTGAAAGGCGCGGTCAGGTCGGCGGGGTCGGCTGCCAGGGTAGAGCGCAGGATGGCGGCGCCAGTGGCGGCATCCAGCGTGTAGAGCCTGCCGGTGTTCGACAGCGCCCACAACTGGCCGTCTGCGGGCCTGAAGTCCATGCCCAGAATGATGTCGCCAGCGGTCAGGCCAGTGATGGCGACATTGCGCGTCAGGGTGGTGGGCGCGCGCGGATCAATGCCTACCAGACGGTTGGCGGTGGTCAGACCGGTGATGCTGGCGGCCGCTGGCTGCACCAGCGCCAGGCCGCGAATGGTTTCGCCGCCGGCAATCGCGCCGATCAGGGTGGCCGCTGCAGCAGGCGCGGCAGCCGAAAGGTTAATGCGGTACAGCGCTGTGCTGGCACCCACCGTCAATGCGGCATAGCCGGTGTTGTTGCGTGCATCAATGTCAAAGCCGTTGACTGCAGCGGATGCAACGCCGAGCGGGGGGCCGGCTACCTGTGTGCCGTTGTTGGGCGGGTCTTGCAGGTCAAGCGTGTGGGTGGCCGAGTTGAGGCTGAACAGGCGTGTGCTGCCGGTGCCGGCAAAGGAGTTGGTGTAGGCAGACGCTGAAACCGCAGCGCCCGCAGGGGTGATGACGCCATCGGTCGTGGCATCGCCGGTATCAACATTGATGCGCAGGTTTTGTCCGGTGTTGCTGACCACGCGCAGGCGGTCGGCCACGGGATTGAAGTCGACCCCAAAGGTGGTGCCCGACAGCGCGGTAAGCGGACGGTCGTCACCGGCTGCGGCGCGCAGCGTGCTGACAAACGTGGCCTGGCCGTTTGCCGGGTTCAGCTTGTAGATGTTGCCGATGCTGCCCACACCGTACAGCGTGTTGTCGGCAGGACGCACATCAATGCCCAGCAGGGTTTCATTGCCGATCAGACCCACGACGGCGACCGAGCCCACCTGCGTTCCGGGTGTGATGCGGTTGAACGACAACAGGTGTCCCGACGCCGTCAGCGCTACCGTATCGCCAACCGTGACGTTGACGAGTTCAGGCGACGAGGTGGAACTGCCGCCACCGCCGCAGGCCGCAAGGCCCAGCGCAGCGGCCAGCACGGCAGAAGTCATTAAAGATGGACGAAACATGGCTTATCTCCTGATGGAAAGGGTCAGACAAAGGCGTGAGGCTCTGGCCAGAGCCCACACCATCACTACCCCCCACAAGCCTGTCTGGATGCAGCTGGCCATGTAACGACCTGTTTCTTAAAACCGCTGGGCGTTCGGGTACCCTTCACACCATTTGCTATGTATTCAGTAGCTATAAACCCTTGATTTAATTGGGCTGGAGGCCGATTTGATGCTGATTTTCCATGAATGGGCACAACATCGTCCAATCCATCTTTTCCGGCCGACTCAGGCCAGCCGGGCGCGATGCCGGCTGATCTGCAGTCGCACCTGCGCCGGTGCGGTGCCGCCCAGCGTGCTGCGGGCATTGAGCGAGCCGCGCAGGCTGAGCACGTCGTATACGTCTTTTTCAATCTTCGGGTTGAACTGCTTGAGCACCTCCAGCGGCAGCTCGGACAGGTCCACGTTGTGCGAGATCGCCGCCTTGACCGCGTGCGCCACGGCTTCATGTGCATCGCGGAAGGGCAAGCCTTTCTTGACCATGTAGTCGGCCAGGTCAGTGGCGGTGGCATAGCCGCGCAGCGCCGCTTGCTCCATCGCTTCAGGATTGACAGTGATGCCGCCTGAGCGCTCGCCGGTAGCCGCATCCAGCTGGCCGCCCACCATTTCGGCAAAGATGCGCAGCGTGTCTTTCAACGTATCGACCGTGTCAAAAAGCGGCTCCTTGTCTTCCTGGTTGTCCTTGTTGTAAGCCAGCGGCTGGCCTTTCATCAGGGTGATCAGGCCCATCAGGTGGCCCACCACGCGGCCGGTCTTGCCGCGCGCCAGCTCGGGAACGTCCGGGTTTTTCTTCTGCGGCATGATGGAGCTGCCAGTCGTGAAGCGGTCGGCAATCCGGATAAAGCCGAAGTTCTGGCTCATCCACAGGATCAGCTCTTCACTCATGCGGCTGATGTGCACCATGCAGATGCTGGCCGCCGCGGTGAATTCGATGGCAAAGTCCCGGTCACTGACCGCGTCCAGGCTGTTCTGGCAGACACAGGCCTTGCCGCTGTCGTCAACCATGCCCAGCCTGATGGCCACGCGCTCACGGTCGAGCGGGTAGCTGGTCCCCGCCAGCGCCGCAGCCCCCAGGGGCAAAAAGTTGACACGCTGGCGCACATCGGCCATGCGCGCCGAATCGCGTGCAAACATCTCGACATAAGCCAGCATGTGGTGACCAAAGCTCACCGGCTGCGCCACCTGCAGATGGGTAAAACCCGGCAGGATGACCTCGACGTTTTTCCCGGCAACTTCAAGCAGCGCGCGCTGCAGGTCCACCAGCAGTTCGCTGATGAGATCAATCTCGGACCGCAGCCACAGCCGCACATCGGTTGCCACCTGGTCGTTTCTAGAGCGGCCGGTGTGCAGCCGCTTGCCCGCGTCGCCCACCAGTTGCGTCAGCCTGGCCTCGATGTTGAGGTGCACGTCTTCCAGGTCCAGCTGCCACTCGAATTTTCCCGACTCTATTTCAGCCGTGATCTGCGCCATGCCATTTTGGATGGCAGCGTGGTCATCCGCGCCGATGATGCCCTGTGCGGCCAGCATCTCGGCATGCGCCAGCGAGCCGGTGATGTCCGCCTGCCACAGGCGCTTGTCAAAAAAGACACTGGCGGTGTAGCGTTTGACCAGGTCGCTCATGGGCTCTGAAAAAAGAGCAGACCAGGCCTCGGACTTTTTGTCGAATTGATTCACATCGGCTTTCGTTGGGGAAAAGATCGCATCCGGGGCTTGCGGAACAGTGGCAAAGCCCCAAGCAGTGCAATACTTGGGCAGGGCGCGATTTTATCTGCCGACTGCCGCGTTCAGGCCGCCGCCACGCCCTTGTGATTTCAAACCCGACACGTCTATCGCGCCATGAAGGTCTCTCCCGATTCCCGGTTTTTTGCAGAGTCCACGCTGCTGGGCGGCAGTGTTCCTGCCGAGGACGTGGCGCCTCTGCTTTCCAGGCGCGGCAGCATGTTCGATGCCTGTCATGTCGGCGTCGTCTTGCGTGCCGTGCTTTTTGTGGAGGCGGTGGTGGGCGTCAGCGCCATGTTTGCCACCGCAGACCTGATTGAATGGCTGCAGCGGTTTTCACTGCTGACCGGCGGCGTGCTGCCGGCCACGCTGGCCTGGTTGATAGCGGCCTGCGCGCTGAAAACGCGGCTGGTGCGGCTGGTGCCCCGCTGGCAGTGGGTGGCCGGTATCGCGCTGGGCGCGCTGGCCGGTCTTTACGGCTGCGGCATGCTGAGCCTGATGGGTTTTTTCTATCCGGTGCCGTGGTTGTCCAGCGCGGCAGCGGGCGCCATGCTGTCAGCCATGCTGCTGACGGCCTTGTTCTGGCGCTCCCGCGCACGGATGCCAGCCGCCACTGCGGCCCGCCTTGCCGAACTGCAATCGCGCATCCGGCCACATTTTTTGTTCAACACCCTCAACAGCGCCATCGCACTGGTTCGCGCCGAGCCGCTCAAGGCGGAAGCGGTGCTGGAAGACCTGAGCGAGCTGTTTCGCAGCGCGCTGGCCGACCCGGAAGAGTCGGTCACGCTGGGTCAGGAGATCGAGCTGGCGCGGCGTTACCTCGAGATCGAGGAAATACGCTTTGGCGACCGGCTCCGCGTGGCCTGGAGCCTGGACCCCAACGCCGATTCGGCCCGGTTGCCGCCGCTACTGCTGCAGCCGCTGGTTGAAAACGCGATACGCCATGGCGTCGAGCCCAGCGCCAGCGGAGCGCACCTCAAAATATCAACCCACAGGCGCGGTGCGGTGGTCACGGTCAAGGTGACCAACTCCACGCCGGGCGGCGTGGGTGCACGCGGCAACGGTCTGGCGCTGGCCAATGTGCGCGAGCGGTTGCTGCTCCTGCATGATGTGCAGGCGCGGTTTCAAACCGCCTTCAAGGATGACGTGTTTCAGGTTCGGCTGGAGATTCCCGCATGATGCTCACAGTGCTGGTGGTGGACGACGAGGCCTTGGCCAGGGCGCGACTGCGCACCCTGCTGGGTGACTGCGTCGGCCCGTCCGCCGAGGTGATAGGGGAAGCCGCAAACGCGGTTCAGGCGATGGCGGCGCTGCAGCATCAGCCCTGCGACCTGGTGCTGCTCGATATCCACATGCCCGGCACCGATGGCGTCGCCCTGGCAGGCAGTATGGCGCGCCTGCCATCGCCGCCTTCGGTGGTGTTTGTCACCGCACATGCCGAGCACGCGGTGCAGGCTTTCGAGGTCAGTGCGGTCGACTACCTGACCAAGCCGGTGCGGCTGGAGCGGCTGCAACAGGCGCTACAAAAAGTAGAGCGTATCGTGCATACAGTAAAAGGGCCGGCGCCTGATTTGACTGAAAAAACGCTGATCATCCAGGATCGGGGCCGTACCGAGCGGGTGCCCCTTGCCGAGGTGCTGTACCTGAAGGCCGAGCTGAAATACGTCACCGTGCGCACCGCCAGCCGCAGCTATATCCTGGACGGCTCATTGAACGATCTGGAAGACAGATACGCCCACCAGTTCATGCGCATCCACCGCAACGCCCTGATCGCCCGGCGCGCGATACGGACGCTCGAAAAACACTTTGACCCGGAAGAGGGCGAAGGCTGGGCAGTGCGGCTGACCGGTATCGACGAGGTGCTGGCGGTGTCGCGCCGGCAGCTGAGCGCCGTGCGCGAGGCGATCCTGGGGGCGCAGCGCATAAAACCCGGAATCGATTCCCGTCTGATGGAGATTGCGAAAGCAAGAAAAATTGAAATTTGACCTTACCCCGATTTTTGTACACGACACGACCTGACCTCCTGACGATGACCCGCGCCCTGAAATTCATCCACGCCGCAGACCTGCATATCGACAGTCCCATGCGCGGCCTGAACAGCTATGACGGTGCGCCGGTTGACGCGCTCCGGGGCGCCACCCGCCGGGCGCTTGTTGGACTGGTCGAGTTGGCCTTGCGCGAGCAGGTGGCGCTGGTGGTTCTGGCGGGCGATATTTTTGACCGTGACCTGGGCGACTTCAGTGCGGCGCTCTTTTTCCGGGAGCAGATGGCCCGTCTCACGCGCACCGGTGTTCGCGTGTTTGTCGTCAAGGGCAATCATGACGCCGAGGGCCAGATCAGCAAGCGGGTGCCTGAACTGCCTGGCCTGCATGTCTTCAGCGCCCACCATGCCGAGGTGATTGACCTGCCCGAACTGGGGGTGGCGGTGCATGGCAAAAGCTTTCCAGAGCGTGTGGTCGACACCGACCTGGTGCCGTCTTACCCGAAAGCCGTGGCCGGCCGCTTCAATATCGGTGTGCTGCACACCAGCCTGACCGGGCGGCCGCCGCACAACCCCTACGCTCCAACGACCGCCGAAGCGCTGGCCACTAAAAACTACGACTATTTTGCGCTGGGCCATGTGCACCAGCGCGAAGTGGTGCGTGAAGCGATGCCGCGCATTGTTTTTTCAGGCAACCTGCAAGGCCGGCATGTAGGCGAAACGGGCTCCAAGGGGTGCGAGCTGGTCACGGTGCAGGCAGGCGCCATCACCAGCGCCGAGCATGTGCCGCTGGACGTGGTGCGCTGGCACCATATGCAGGTGGATGCCACCGGCCTTGCCAGCGTCAACGCACTGGCTGCGAGTTTCCAGCTTGCCTGCCGGCGGGCCATTGACACCGCAGACGACCGGCTGCATGCGATGCGCGTGACGGTCGGCGGCGAATCGGTACTGGCCGGCGTCGAGGCGGCTGAACCCGGCAGCATGGCCGCTGCCATACAGGCCGCGACGCAAGACCTGGGCGGGATTTTGCTCTGGGTCGAGTCGGTCAAGACGGCCCTGCGCCTGCCGCTGGACCGGCAAGCCGCCGGTGAACGCCCCGATGCGGTAGGCGAAGTCATCCGTCTGGTGGATGAGCTCATGGCAGACGACGCGGCGCTCGCCGCCTGGGCTGGCGACAACCTGGACAAGCTGCCCGGCTGGCCGGCCGGCATGGATACGCCCGATAACAGGCTTGATGCACACGAGCTGCGCGCCTGTCTTGCCGACGCCGAGGCTACTGTGCTGTCCAGGCTTTCCGGCTCATGAGCGACGCGCGGCTGTGGCTTGTGCCATCGGTTGAAGGTTTAAGCCTTTCAGGCCTCAAGCCCAGGTAGATACTGGGCTAATAGCTATCAAATTTAATGATTTTGTAAGATACGCATGCGCTTGCTGGAACTTCACCTCAAGGCCTTCGGGCCGTTTACCGACCATGTGCTGCCGCTGGGTTCGGGCAGCCAGCGGCTGGTGCTGGTGCATGGCCTCAACGAGGCGGGCAAATCGTCCGCGCTGCGGGCGATTGCCGGCTTGCGCTTTGGTATCGATACCCGCTCGCCTGACCGCTTTGTGCATGACTACGCGCAGATGCGGGTCGGCGGCATGTTTGCCGATGCGCAGGGGCAAATCTATTCGCTGATGCGGCGCAAGGGCACCGGCGTCACGCTGAAGTACGCCGACTTTTCCAGTGGCGCACAGGAGCTGGCCGAACCAGTGCCGCCCGCCATCGCTCGGCTGCTAACCGCCGGGCTGACGCTGGCCGACTACCAGGGCATGTTCGGGCTCGACCATCAAACGCTGCGCAAGGGTGGCGCTGCACTGGCCAAAGGCGAGGGCGAAATCGGCGCCGCCCTGTTTGAGGCGAGTTCGGGCGCGGCGGATGTGCAGAAAATACTGGCTGAACTGGATGCGTCGGCCAAAAAGTTCTTCATGCCGGCCGCGCATGCGAAAAACGCCCGCATCAACCAGGCACTGGCTGACTACAAGGCGCAGGCGGACATATACCGCCAGGCCCAGGTCCGGCCCGCCGCCTGGGAAGCTGCAGACCGTGCCAGCCGCGACGCCGGCGAGGCGCTAGGTGCGGCCAAAAACAAGTGGCAGCAGCTGGGCCACGAACTGGCCCTGGTCAGGGAACTGATCGCCGTCAGCCCGCTGCTGGCCGCCATGGCGCATGCCGAGGCCAGCCTTGACAGCCTGGCTGACCAGCCGCTGCTGGCAGAAAGTGCCACGGCCGAACGGGCTGCGGCAGAGGCCGGGCTGTCTGACGCCGCAGCCGACGCCGCCTTGCATGAAGCGGCCGGCCAGGCGCAGCAGGCAGCGATGGCGCAGCTTCAGCTGGACCCGGCCATCATCGGTGTCGGGCCAGCAGTCTCACGCTTGCAGGCGTCGGCCGGCGCTGTTGCGCAGTTGCTGGCGCACATTGCCAGCACCGCTGCTGATGTGATCAGCCGACGCCATACGCTGGAGTCGCTTGCGCGGCGGCTTGATCCGGCCGTTACGTTGCAGTCCTTGCTGGACAGCGCGCCGTCGGCTATCGTTCGTGCGCGCATCACGGACAGCATGGCTGCGCTGGAGCAGTGCGAGCACGCACTCCTCCAGCATCGGGCCGTGGAGCCGCCCCGCCCGGCCGTGAATGCCGGCCTTGCCCATACGGCAGGTGCAGAAGGGCTGGCGCGGAGCCGTTCACCGCACGCGCGGCAACCTGACCCTGCCGCAGAGGCGAATCTGCGCATCACGCTGGCGGAAGCTGCCAAAAGCGAGGGCCGGCTCACGGCGCTGACCAGCCTGCCGGCTGAAATCAGCCGCGTGCGCCGAGCAGTTGCGAGCAAGCTGGCCGAGGCAGGCCTTGCGGATGAAGCCAGCGCGAGACGTGTGCGCCTGCTGATCGGCGCCGCGATCGACGACTGGGCGCGCCAGCAGACTGCGCTGGCAAGCGAATATCTCGAGAAGCAGCGCCGCATCGCCGACACCCAGCAAGCCCTGCAGCAACAGGAATACGCGGTGGCCGACTTGCTCGCCGGCGGACACGTGCCGACACATGCCGAGGTTGAGGACGCCCGCAGACACCGGCAAGCCGGTTGGGCACTGGTCCGGGCTTCCTATATTGACGAGCTCAAGCCAGCAGCGCTTGAACTCGACGCCTTTGCTGCAGGGCAGCCGCTGGCGCAACGCTATGAGCAGGCTGTGAAGGCGGCTGACCGCCTGGTGGACAGCCTGGCACGCGACACCGGGCGCGTGGCGCAGCTTGAAGCTGCCCAGCGCCAGCGGGACCACCTGACGCGTGAGTTGCAGCGTCACCAGCAGGACATCACGCGCATCGCGGCATTGCAGCAAGACCTGCAGGTGCAGTGGTCGCAGGTGCTGGATAACGCCGGCATTCCAGTGATGCCGCCTGGGCAGTTGCGCGACTGGCAGGCCCTGGTGGCATCGGCCGTTGCACTGCTGGATGACCTGCAGGCCAAGGGCGATGCGCTTGAAGACGCCCGCGCTGCCGAGCGGGATCTGACCGCGCGCCTGCGTCAGGCGGTGCAGCAGCCTGGTATGGGCAGCGTGGACGAAAGCACGCCCTTGGCGACGCTACTGGCCATAGCAGAGGACGCCACGCGGCAGGCCGTGCAGCGGGCGCATGACGAGGCACGCCTGGCGGGCGAGGCTGTACAACTGCAGCGCCAGCGTGAAAGCCATCACGCCAGAACGCTTGAGCTGACGACCCGGCAAACTGCGGCCGCCGCGCGCTTTGCAGACAGCCTGGCCGGCTTGCGCCTGCCGCCGGATGCGAGCCCACCGATGGCAAAAGCGCGCCTGGGCGAGTTTGCGGCCCTGGTCGCTGCGCAGGAAGCGCTGGAACAGGCCCAGGCGCAGGGGGTTATGCAGGCCGCGTCGCTGTCGTTGCACCAGGAACTGGCCGCTGCGGTTGCACTTGCGCTTGCAGAGCCGGCGCCGGCTGACCTGCTGATAGCGTCCGAGCGGTGGTCGGCCAGGCTTGCAGTGGCGCAGGAGCAACAGGCACGGCTGGCATTGCTTGGTCAGCAGGTGGCGGCAACCGGGCAGGCCCTGGCAGCCAGCCAGGCAAAGTTGCGGCACCACAAAGCCACGCTGGAGCGGCTGTGCAGCGCTGCGGAAGTGGCCGACAACGCTGGCCTGCCCGATGCGGAAGAAAAATCCCGGTGCAAGCGCCAGTCACAGCGGGACCTGGCGTCAGCCGGCCTGCAACTGGCCCAGGCTTCCAGCCGCCGCCGGGACGCGTTGCAGCAGCTCCTGGCCGGGCGTGACCCGCAAGCCCTGCGCGCCGAAGAGTCCCGCCTGGCACAGGCACTGGAAGATGCCACCGAGGCTGTCGAGCAGGCGCGCGGCCTTGACGAAGCGGCGCGACTGGAACTGGCGCAGCTTGCGGCACCGAACAACGCTGCTGCCGCAGCCGAAGCCATGTCCAGCGCGGCGGCCACCGTGCGTGATGCCCTGCCGCTTTACCGTCGCACCCGGCTAGGGCATGCACTGCTGCAAGAGGCGGTGCGGCGCTTCAAGGAGCGTTCACAGGCGCCCATGCTGAGGTCGGCATCGGCGTACTTTTCGCAAATGACCGATGGCGAATTTTCGGGCCTGGTGAATGACGACGCCCATGATCAGCCGGTGATTGCCGCGCGTCGGCCGGGCGGCGCACTGGTGGGTGTGGAAGCGTTGAGTGAAGGCACGCGCGACCAGCTTTACCTGTCACTGCGACTTGCGGCTTTGCAATTGCAGCGTGAGCGGGGCGTTGACCTGCCGGTCATCCTGGATGATGTGCTGATGACGTCTGACGATGGCCGCGCCGGCTGCATCCTGCAGGCCCTGTGCGCCTTTGCCCGCGGCAGCCAGGTGATTGTTTTCACCCACCACCAGCATGTGACCGCGCTGGCGCGCCAGTGCCTGCCGCCTGATGATGTCGCGATTGTCGAGTTGAAGCGCCAGCACTAGCCCATGGGCCGCAAGGCGCCGAGCCCCGATAATCCGCTAACTTTTTTTCCGGGGCTCCCATGCAAAGCCGAGCTGATTTCGAGTCGCGCCATGTCCGGCAGTTCAGTAACGAGCCGGCCGTCGAGCAGCAACTGGTGCAGGCATTTTTTGGCGGCCAACCCGGGTTTTATGTGGATGTGGGCGCCAACGATCCAGTGCTGGACTCGCAGTCGCTGCATCTGGAGGCCATCGGCTGGACAGGCCTGCTGGTCGAGCCCGATCCGGACTGCTGCGAAGTGCTGCGCAAGACCCGGCGCGGCACCGTGGTGGAGATGGCCTGCTCCAGCCCCGCAAACGCCGGCAAGGAACTGCCGCTGAACCGGGCCGGCCCGCATTCGACCCTGGAAGCCCGGCCTATTGCGCTGGGCGCCGTGGTGCGCTCGACCGTGGCGGTGCGCTGCGAGACGCTGGACGCCATTCTCCAGGCACACCATGCACCCACCGGGTTCGAGCTGCTGTCCATCGATATCGAAGGCCATGAGCTGGTCGCCCTTTCAGGATTCACCTTGCAGGCCTGGAAGCCCCGGCTGGTGCTGATCGAAGACCATGTGGCGCATCTGAAAAAGCACCGTTTCATGCAGCAAAGCGGCTACAGCCTGCTGATGCGCACCGGGCTTAACAGCTGGTACGTGCCCGACCATGCGCGGTACACGTTCTCGCTGCTGGCGAGGCTGGAGTATTTGCGCAAGTACTTTCTGGGCCTGCCCCTGCGCAAATACCGCTACGTCAGCAAAGCCGCGTAGGGCCGCTGATGGGAGGCGGCTGCGGCTGACCTCACAAGCGGATGTCTGCCTGCACGCGGGTCAAGGCTGAGCTGGACAATAAGGCGTGCAGGGTTTCGCCTCTGCGGGTTTCGTGTTTGGCATGCTGCAATGGCGCAGGCATGCGACTGTGTTTCTCATGCGTCCTGTCTGTCGTCAACCTGAATCAAAAACATGGCCCTCACCACTGCCCTGAATGCTGATGGCACAAGCCCGATCATCGAGCGCGGCGACGCGGCCCGCAGTGAGCCTTTGGCCCGTCAGCCGGTAGAGGTGCAGATGGCGCCTGAGGACGCCACGCTGGCGCCAACCGGCCACACCGACGAGCCTCTGGCAGGAACGTCCACGGCCGGCGAAGCAGCAAGTCCAGCGCTGCAGCCCGGCGAAGTGGCGCATGTACCGGTCAACGTCCGCAACCTGTCGCTGATCATCCTGACTACATTTGCAGGCCTCTTTGTGCTGCATTGGGCCAAGGCGGTGTTCATTCCTTTTATGCTGGGGCTGCTTTTCAGCTATGCGCTGTCACCGCTGGTGAACTGGGCCGAGTCACGCCATGTGCCGCGCTGGCTGGGCGCCATGGTGCTGATGGTGGCGGTGCTAGGCGGTCTGGGTACAGCTGCCTATTCACTGAGCGACGAGGCTACCAAGCTGGTCGAGTCGCTGCCCGCTGCCGCCCAGAAGGTGACGCAAACCATGCGGGCGCGCAACAACACTTCCAAAAGCACGCTGGAAACCGTGCAGAAAGCGGCTGCGCAAATCGAGCAGGCCGCGCAGGAAGGTTCCGCCACCGTCAATCCCCGCGGTGCCATGCGGGTCGTGGTCGAGGCATCGCGCTTCAACATCAAGGACTATCTCTGGAGCGGAACGCTCGGCCTGGCGGCCTTGATAGGCCAGCTGATGGCGGTGATTTTCTTGACCTACTTTCTGATGGTGGCAGGCGACAGCTTCCGGCGCAAGCTGGTCAAAATGGCGGGCCCGAGCCTCAGCACCAAAAAGATCACACTGCAGGCCCTGCATGAGATCACCGGCCAGATCCAGCGATACCTGCAGGTGCAGCTGTTCACCAGCGCGCTGGTGGGCATCGTCACCGGTCTCACCTTTGCCTGGTTCAAGCTTGAAAATGCGGCGGTCTGGGCGATTGCCGCCGCCATTCTCAACCTGATTCCCTATGTCGGCTCCGTCATCACGGCAGGGGCTGCCGCGCTGGTCGGCTTTTTGCAATTTGGCTCGCTCAACATGGCTGCTGCCTTGGGCGGTGCTTCTTTGTTCATCCACACCATCATCGGCAACCTGCTGACACCCTGGCTGACCAGCCGTGCCAGCCGCCTGAACCCGGTGGCGGTGTTTGTCGGTCTGCTGGCCTGGGGCTGGCTATGGGGCGTGTGGGGGCTGCTGCTGGGCATTCCGATCATGATGATCGTGAAGTCGGCCTGTGACCGCGTGGACGAACTCAAACCGGTGGGCGAGTTTCTCGGCTCCTGAGCACTCCTCCTGCCGCCCGTTTGCGCGCCTGAATCCTGTGCCCGCCCGCCCGATTGCGCGGCACATCGCACAAATGCTGTGCAGCATCTGCGCCATCATGGCTGCTTCAACATGACCGGCCAGCTTGTCATGCGGCGCAACTTCTGGAGGCATTTCCATGGCAGATCTTTTTGACAACCCGATGGGCCTGATGGGCTTTGAGTTTGTGGAATTCGCATCGCCCACGCCGGGTTTGCTGGAGCCCGTGCTGGAGTGCATGGGCTTTACCCTGGTGGCCACGCACCGCTCCAAGGACGTGGTGCTGTACCGTCAGGGCGACATCAACTTCATCGTCAACCGCGAGCCGAAAAGCGTGGCGGCCTACTTTGCGGCCGAGCATGGCCCATCGGCCTGCGGCATGGCCTTCAGGGTCAGGGACTCGCACCATGCGTTTCAGCGCGCGATCGAACTGGGCGCGCAACCGATTGAAATCAAGACCGGCCCCATGGAGCTGAACCTGCCCGCCATCAAGGGTATTGGCGGTGCGCCGCTTTATTTGATTGACCGCTTCGAGGACGGTAAATCCATCTACGACATCGACTTTCACTTTGTCGACGGTGTTGAGCGTCACCCCGTCGGGCACGGACTGAAGCTGATCGACCATCTGACGCACAACGTGTACCGGGGGCGCATGGCGTTCTGGGCTGATTTTTACGAGCGCCTGTTCAATTTCCGCGAGATCCGCTTTTTTGACATCAAGGGCGAATACACCGGCCTGACCTCCAAGGCACTCACCGCCCCCGACGGAAAAATACGCATTCCGCTTAATGAAGAGTCGCGCCAGGGCGGCGGGCAGATTGAAGAGTATTTGTTGAAGTTCAATGGTGAGGGCATCCAGCATATTGCGCTGATCTGCGACGACCTGGTCTCAACCGTCGACAAGCTGGTCCTTGCAGGTGTGCCGCTGATGACTGCACCGAGCGACAGCTATTACGAGATGCTGGACAGCCGCTTGCCCAACCACGGTCAGTCTGTTCATGCGCTGCAAACGCGCGGCATTCTCCTGGACGGCTCTACCGACGGCGTGACGAACGGGGAAGAGCCACGGCTGTTGCTGCAGATTTTTTCGCAGACGCAACTGGGACCGGTTTTCTTTGAATTCATCCAGCGCAAGGGCGATGAAGGCTTTGGCGAAGGCAACTTCAAGGCGCTGTTTCAGTCCATTGAGCGAGACCAGATCAAGCGCGGCGCGATCACCGTGCCAGCCTGAGTTGATGTCTCAGTCCGCAACGTGCATGCAGGTGGTGCGTCCAGCCGTTGATAACAAGGCCAGCAGCAGGGCAAGCTCTGCCGTTTGTGTCCTACATACAGATGTGTTTGACGGTTTATTCTGAACGAACTGGTCATCGGTTTCACCAGTTTGTATTTACCGGAGACACGCATATGTCTGCAATTTTTAGAATAACGCTGGCCATCGCTGCCTTGTGCGCGGGCAGTCAGGCCGTCGCTGATGTCACTTTCTACCAGAACGAAAATTACGCGGGCGGTACCTTTACCACCGACCGTCAAGTTCAGAATTTCCGCCAGTTTGGTTTCAATGGCAATGCCTCGTCGGTGGTGGTAACCAGCGATATGTGGGAGGTCTGCGACAGGGTCCGCTTTGCAGGCCGCTGCACGGTGTTGCGGCCCGGGCAGTACCCGTCGATGGCGGCGATGGGTCTGACCAGCGCTGCGGCGTCAGTCAGGCAGATTCCGCGCAACGAGCGTGTCGACGAAAGCCGTTACGCACCGGTTGCCGCGGCAGTGCCAACCGGCGCACAGGTGGTGTTTTATGAGAGCGAAGGCTTCCAGGGCCGCTCTTTCACCGCACAAAGCCAGGTCGATGATTTCACCCGCTTCGGCTTCAATGACCGCGCCTCGTCAGCTGTGGTGCTGGGCGATCAGTGGGAGGCTTGCGAAAACGTGCGCTTTGGTGGCCGCTGCGTGGTGTTGCGGCCCGGGCGTTATGCATCTCTGGCAGCCATGAACATGGGCGGGCGTGTGTCGTCTGTTCGCGGGTTGGGTACGGACAACCGCGTGGCCAATGAGCGCTATGCGCCGGCACCGGCACCGGTTTATGACAACCGCCGCCGCAATGGCGAACGCCTGTATGAGGCCAATGTCACGTCAGTACGTGCGGTGTTGGCGGCCGATCAGCAGCGCTGCTGGATGGAGCCAGCCGCGGCACCACAACGCAGTGGCACCAGCATTGGCGGCGCGATTGCCGGCGCCCTGATCGGCGGCATCCTGGGCCACCAGGTAGGCGGCGGTAGTGGCAAAGACATTGCAACCGTGGGCGGCGCCGTGGCAGGTGCTGCGGTGGGTGCCAACGTCGGCCGTCTTGGCGGTAGCCAACAGGTGCCGGCTCCGGATGTGCAGAAATGCGAAGCTCAGCCTGGCCAGGCACGTACCGAATACTTTGATGTGGTCTACAACTTCAGGGGCCAGGAGCACAAGGTTCAGATGACCTCGGCACCCGGCTCGACCATCACCGTCAACGGTCAAGGTGAGCCCCGGGCCTGAGATCAACCGATGGCGTCACCTGATGGCGCCACCGCACTGAAAGCCGGCCGCAACAGCCGGCTTTTTTTTTCGCGTGTCGGGTCCCTGCTGCATGCTGTTGTCATCGATGAATTTTGTTAAATATCGCTCCCAGACCAGCAAACACAAGGCGTTTATGCTATTTAAAAAATAGCAATAATGCGCCAGCTTTTATGCCGGCTTGCACGCCAGCCGTGCGCCACGCTAGAAATGTGGGGGCAAGTCATCACGCAGGCCGCGGGGCGCGATGCCTGTAGGGTCAGGAGCGGCCTGCTTCAGGTCGGCTACTTCCCGTAACAGCCGGTCGATCTGCTGCTGCTGTCGGATGATCACCGTGTCGAGCTGCTCCAGCAGGTCTTCGGTATAGGCCGCCTTTATCTCAAGCTCGGTCAGGCGGCGGTCGGTATCGGCGATGTTGCGGGTCTGTTGCATAACGGTAGGAATCCTTGCCAAACGCCAACGGGCATGCTTCTGCGATGGTGAAAAAGAACGGCGCGCCTGATTGTGACGACCCGGCAAGTGACGGCGTTCCGCTGCAGGCGTTTTGGGTAACCCTGTGCGCCGCGCCCGATCTGGCACCGCCTGTTATCCCCTTACCCCTTATCGCTTGCGTTGACAAAGCCAGCACGGTCCGGAACCGATTTTGATGCCACGGCCCCCGCACCCGCGATCACCCGCCCTGCCGTCAGGGAGGCGCTCAATGAAATAAGCGCCGCGCAGGTGATTGACTATGACCTCCTCAACCAAGGGCCGATCAGGCTGTCCGTCGGTGCGGAAAACGTCCGCACCGGCGACTTCGAGTATTTCGATTTGCGCATCCGCCTCCGGATGCCCGCCACATCATGGCCAGCGCTGCCTTGCCACCGGGCTTCGCGCCAGTGGAGATCGACGGCGAGCATTATTAGGATGGCGGCATCGTGTGCAATACGCCGTTGCGGTATGTGCTGGGCCAGCCAGGCATGCGCAAGCGTGTCGTGTGCCAGGTCGACCTGTTCGCGGCCGAGGGCCCTATGCCCACCAAAATTGCCGAGGCGAACGAGTGGGATAAAGACATACGGTCTTCAAGCCGCGCGCGTCTCAACACCCGGATGGAGCTTGACCTGCAGGTCATCGCCCAGGCTGCACGGCGGCTGGCGGCGCGCCTTCCGTCTGAGCTGCAAAACGCTCCTGACGTCATCGCGCTGACACGCATGCGCTGCGAAAGCGCGGTGGACGTGGTTCACCTGATCTACCGCAGCAAGCGCTACGAAACCCGGTCCAAGGACTATGGGTTCTCACGGCTCAGCATGCGTGAGCACGGGGCCAGCGGTTGCGCGGACATGACGCAAACCCTGAACGCCCCGCGCTGGCTGCAGCGCGACGTCAACGCCCTGGTACGCCGGGCGTGCGGGTCTTCGACCTGATTGGAAAATTTGCCCCGGGGCAGGAACAAGCTTCAGACCCTGACGCTGGCAAGGCCTGAGAATCTGGGCATAAGTGGCATTGCGTACGCCACAAAAGCGGGCGATCCCCTGTTAAGGTAGTTGACCGCGAAACCTGCCTGCCCGGTCATTGCACCCGTTACTCTCCATCACTATCGGCTTCTTCATCACAAGGCTCTATTCCATGAAACTTCAGGACAAAGTTTGCATCGTTACCGGCGCCGCCAGCGGCATTGGCCGGGAAATCGCCATGACCTATGCCCGCCAGGGCGGCAAGCTTGCCATTGCCGACCTGAACAAGGCGGCGGCACAGGTGGTTGCCGACGAGATCAATCGGGCCGGCGGCCAGGCCATGGCGGTGGCGATGGATGTCACCAGTGAAGAGCAGGTGGATGCAGCCGTGGCGGAGGTGGCGGCCGCCTGGGGCGGTGTCGATGTGCTGGTGAGCAATGCCGGTATCCAGATCGTGCATCCGGTTGAAGACTTCCCGTTTGCCGACTGGAAAAAAATGCTCGCCATTCACCTGGACGGGGCTTTTCTGACGACCAAGGCCTGCGTGCCGCATATGAAAGCTTCCGGCAAGGGCGGCAGCATTATCTACATGGGCTCTGTCCATTCCAAGGAAGCGTCGGTTTTGAAATCGGCCTATGTCACCGCCAAGCATGGCTTGATGGGGCTGTGCAAAACCGTGTCGAAAGAGGGCGGCAAGTTCGGCATTCGCGCCAATGTCATCTGCCCGGGCTTCGTCCGCACGCCGCTGGTAGAAAAGCAGATTCCCGAGCAATCGAAGGCGCTTGGCATCAGCGAGGACGATGTGATCAAGAAAGTCATGCTGAAGGACACCGTCGATGGCGAGTTCACCACGGTGCAGGACGTGGCCGAAGTGGCGCTGCTGTTTGCCAGCTTTGGGTCCAACGCCCTGACAGGACAGTCCCTGGTGGTCAGCCATGGCTGGTTCATGCAATAGAGGTAAGGCTCGGCTGTGTTGGCGGGTCATCAGGTGCATGCGGACTGACCGTTGCCTGGCAAACCACGCCTGCAAACCAACAAGCCAATGGACACAGCAGCAAGCGTGAAACGCCTGATGTGCGCGGCATGCCGGCGGCCGCAGCGCATGTGTATCTGCCACTGGGTGATGCACGTCGACAACCGGGTCGAGGTCGTCATCCTGCAGCATCCCCTGGAAGCCGGCGAGGCCAAAGGCACTGCGCGGCTGCTGCACATGTGCCTGGCGCGCAGCGAGCTGCACGTCGGCGAGGTGTTTGACATCGCGCATCTGGCCCGGCCCGATCGACAGGTATGGCTGCTCTACCCTGACACACCGCAGATCGGCATGCCTAAACCGGTAGCATTGACAGTGGGCCATCTGCAAGGCGTACGACTGGTCGTGCTGGATGCCACCTGGCGCAAAAGCCGGAAGATGCTGCACCTCAACCCCTGGTTGCTGCAGCTGCCACGGCTGGCGCTGGTTGACCTGCCGCTGTCGCGATACCGCATCCGCAAGGCGCATCGGCCTGAGCAGCTCTCAACATTTGAAGCAACCTGCGCCGCGCTAGCCCAGCTTGAGGGTGGCGCAAAGCGGTTTGAGCCCATGCTGCAGGCCTTTGACGGATTCGTCCGTCAGCATGCAGTTCCGGTCTGACGCCTGGCAGCCGTGACCGACGTGGTCGCCATACACAAAAATTAAGCCTCACCACCCAACCCCATCTGAATAAAGCACATTGATGAGCAGCGCAATCGACCTCAGTTCCTGGCCATCGGTGCCGACCACGCTTTTTGGGTCCGGGCATGGTCACGCTCATCATGGGCGGTGTGCGTTTGTTGCTCATGCAGACGGCGCAGCGCCGCCGCGAGCGCGAGAACCGCCAGATCAATGAACGTCTGCGCACGCTGATCGCCGCCTACAGGGTGCTCGGCGGCTCGTTTGCCGGCGAGCTAGCGGTTGACCCCGGCGCATCGGCGCACCGGCGCACCGGCGTGATTCAGCCATGCAGGAAGGCGCGCCAGAAACGGCCGTCGCCGACACGCCGGGCGCCCAGCGGCGGCGCTGCATTCGTGATGCGGTAGAGCCTTCGTTGTCCGATGTGATCCTTCTGGGAGCCGCCGGGCAGGTGGCGCTGGCGGATGCGGCTGCCAACGACCTGGTGGCAGGCCGAAAGGTGCACACCGAGGAACTGGTGGTTGCCCTGAGAAACTACCTCCGGGAGGTGCTGGACGGGGAGCCACTGGCGGTGCAGGACATTCCCCTGCAAGGCCCGGCACGAGGCAACCCTTCTGGCGGGGGTGCCCGGGCATCATCGCGTGCGCGAGGCGCAAGTGGCGGTTCAGGCGGCCGTGGCGGCCAGGGAGGTGGCGCAGGCGCAGGCATGGGATCAACAGGGCTGGGCGCAATCTCTGCCCGGCGACCAGCTGACGACCAGCGGCTAACCGGTATTGCGCAGTCCCGCCGCAATGCCGTTGATCGAGATATGAATACCGCGCTGGACTTTTTCGTCCGTCTGGCCTTCGCGGTAGCGCCGTACCAGCTCGACCTGCAAATGATGCAGCGGGTCGATATACGGGAAGCGGTGGCGGATGGAGCGCTGCAACGATGCATTGCCAGCCAGTCGGTTCTTGTCACCGGTGATCAGCGACAGCACTTCGGCGGTGCGGTGCCACTCGGCCTCAATGGCGCTGAACACCTTCTTGCGCAGCCGGGCGTCGCTGACCAGTTCTGAATAACGCGACGCCAGAGCCAGGTCACTCTTGGCCAGCACCATGTCCATGTTGCTGAGCAAAGTGCGAAAAAACGGCCACTGCCGGTACATCTTTTGCAGCAGGCCCAAGGCTTCCTTTCGGCCCGCCGGCGATCCGGTCTCGTTGAGGCTTTGCATCACCGCCGAGCCAAAGCCGTACCAGCCCGGCAAGGTCAGCCGACACTGACCCCAGCTAAAACCCCAGGGAATCGCACGCAGGTCCTCAATCTTTTGGGATGGCTTGCGGGACGCCGGGCGTGAACCGATATTGAGTTCGGCAATTTCACGGATCGGCGTCGAGCTGAAAAAGTACTCGGTGAAGCCCGGCGTTTCATACACCAGCGCGCGGTAGGCTGCCATGCTGCTTTGCGACAGCCCGGCTGCGGCCTGCAAAAACGCGTCGGACGCCGGCTTGGTCGGTTGCAGCAGTGTGGCTTCCAGCGTGGCGGCAACCAGGGTTTCCAGGTTGCGCCGGCCGATTTCAGGGTTGGCGTATTTGGAGCCGATCACTTCGCCTTGCTCGGTCAGGCGAATCTGCCCGCGTACCGTGCCGGGCGGCTGCGCCAGGATGGCCTGGTAGCTCGGCCCGCCCCCACGGCCGACTGTGCCCCCGCGGCCATGGAACATCCTCAGTTGAATGCCGTGCGAACTGGCCAGTTCGTCAAACAGCTCCACCAGCGCAATCTCGGCGCGGTACAGCTCCCAGTTGCTGGTGAAGATGCCGCCGTCCTTGTTGCTGTCGGAGTAACCCAGCATGATGTCCTGCTCGGCGCCGCTGCGCTGCACCAGCTGGGCGATGCCGGGCAGGGCATAGAACTCGCGCATGATGGGCGCGGCATTGCGCAGGTCTTCAATGGTCTCGAACAGGGGCACAACGATCAGGTCATGGTGGGCCTGCTCGTTCAGCACGCCCTGCATCAGGCCCACCTCTTTCTGCAGCAGCAGCACTTCCAGCAGGTCGCTGACGGTTTCAGTGTGGCTGATGATGTAGTGGCGAATGGCTTCTTTGCCAAACCGTGCCCTGGCGCTGAGGGCCGCCTCAAAAATGGCCAGCTCGCTCTGCGCATGCACCGAATAGCTGGCGCCGATGACCCGCAGCGGGCGCGCATCATTCAAAAGCGCCAGCAACAGCCTGCGCTTGGCCTGCTCGTCCAGCAGGGCGTAATCGGGTTCAACCCGCGCCAGTGCCAGCAGCTCGGTGACGACTTCCTCATGCTTGTCGGAGCTTTGCCGCAAGTCGACGGTGGCGAGATGAAAGCCGAAGACATCAACCGCGCGAATCAGGGGACGCAGCCGCTGGGCGACCAGCGCTTCGCCATGGTTGGCCTTGAGCGATGCCTCGATGGTGCGCAGGTCGGCCAGAAACTCCTGCGAGCGGGCATAGGCATTTTGCGGCGCCACAGCATGCCGCGCAGCGTCGCCGCCGGTCAGGTTTTTCAGCGTGGCGGCCAGGCGTGCATACACGCCGGTCAGTGCCTTGCGGTAGGGCTCGTCCTTGCGGTGCTCGCTGGTGTCGGGCGACAGGTCGGCCAGCTGCTGCATGACCGGGTCAACCGCCACCAGCATGCTTGAGAGCGACAGCTCGCCGCCAAGAAAATGCACCTCCGTCAAATAATGGCGCAGCGCGACTTCTGCCTGCCGGCCGAGCGCGTAATTCAGGGTGGCGGCGCTGACGTTGGGGTTGCCATCGCGGTCGCCGCCTATCCACTGGCCCATGCGCAAAAAGCTGTGCACCGCGTGGCCGCCCAGTTCGCGCTCGAGGTTGGCGTACAGCTTGGGAATCTCACGCAGGAACGTTGCCTCGTAATAGCTGAGCGCATTCTCGATTTCGTCGGCCACCGTCAGCTTCGAAAAGCGCAGCAGCCGCGTCTGCCACAGCTGCATCACGCGGGCGCGCAGTTGCGCCTCGTTCGCAGCCAGCTCGCGCGGGGTGAGGGCATCCTTGGCCGCACGTGCCGGGCTGACGGCCGTGACTGCCAGCGCCAGCGCCTTGATCTCGTCACGGGCCGTGAGCAGCTGCGCTATGTCGCGCTCGGCATCCAGAATGCTTTTGCGCTGCACTTCTGTCGGGTGTGCTGTGAGCACCGGCGAGACAAAACTGTGCGCCAGCGTGTTGGCGATGGTCTTGGGTGCAATGCCGGCCCAGCGCAAGCGGGCCAGCGCTACTTCAATGCTGCCTTCCTGCGTGTCGCCCGCGCGTTCGTGCACGGTGCGGCGCCGGATGTGGTGCCGATCTTCCGCGAGGTTGGCCAGGTGGCTGAAGTAGGTGAAGGCACGGATCACGCTGACGGTCTGGTCGCCCGGCAGGCCCTTGAGCAATTTTTTCAGTGTCTTGTCGGCGTCCTGGTCGGCATCGCGCCGAAAGGCCACCGACAGCAGGCGCACCTGCTCGATCAGCTCATAAGCCGCTACACCTTCCTGCTCGCGGATGACATCGCCCAGGATGCGTCCCAGCAGGCGGATGTCTTCCACGAGCGGACGCTCGTTGTCTCGGGCTCGGGCAGGGGGTCTGCCGGTGGTGGACGAGGTTTTGTCTGCTTTGGTTTGCGCCGTGCCTGGCGGCAGGTGCGGGGAATTTGCGGGTGTGCGTGCAGATGTCGCCATGAGTGCTTTCGGTGCCCAAAAGAGCGGATTCGAGACGGCGTTGCGCCTGAATCTCGCATGCTAGCATTGCCCTCCGCCGAAAGATTACAGCTAGGTTACGGCCATTTCGGCGCCATCCACAGGCAGATCCGTGCACTCCATACCCGTTGCTGAACCCCTCGCAAGCCGCCCGAAAACCGTCGTCATTGCCACCCGCGAAAGCCGCCTGGCCATGTGGCAGGCCGAGCATGTCAGGGCGATGCTGGAATTGCGGCTGGGCTGGCAGGTGCAGTTGCTGGGCATGACGACGATGGGCGACCAGATCCTGGACCGGTCGCTCAGCAAGGTAGGCGGCAAAGGTCTTTTTGTGAAGGAGCTCGAGGTTGCGTTGAGCGAGGGCAGGGCCGACATCGCCGTGCATTCGCTGAAAGATGTGCCGATGGATTTGCCGGAAGGTTTCACGCTGGCTTGCGTTCTGGAGCGCGAAGACCCGCGCGACGCTTTCGTGTCCAACCGCTTCGCATCGCTGGCCGAACTGCCGCACGGCGCCATCGTGGGAACCTCCAGCCTGCGGCGGCTGGTGCTGCTCCGTGCGCAGCGGCCCGATCTGGATATTCGGCCGCTGCGCGGTAACCTCGACACCCGCCTGCGCAAGCTGGACGAAGGGGGCTACGACGCCATCGTGCTGGCCGCTGCCGGGCTAAAGCGGCTTGGGCTCGAGTCGCGGATTCGTCTGGCGTTTGACGAGGCTCACATGCTGCCTGCCGCAGGGCAGGGCGCATTGGGTATCGAAGTTCGCGCGGACCGGGCTGACCTGCTGGAAGCACTGGCCGGGCTGGCGCACCAGCCGACCTGGCTGGCGGTGACGGCCGAGCGCTCCGTCTCGCGCGCCATGGGCGGCAGCTGCTCCATGCCGCTGGCGGCTTTCACACGTGCGGCCGCGCTGCCGGATGGAACGCAGGGCCTGCAACTGGACGCCGCATGGGGCGACCCGGACAGTGTGGACCAGGATGCAGCGCGGGTGTTCAAACCCCTGGTGTTTGCCACCCAGACTGCTGCGGTCAACACATTTGCCGACGCACAAGCGCTGGGTGATGCGGTGGCGGCCCAACTGCGCGCTGGCGGCGCGGTGTGGGCCGGCAACCCGGTGGGCTGATGGCCACAGATGGCGTCAGCGGTACCGGCCCGCAGCTGGCGTGCTCCACTGCTACAGGCCGGGACGCGCGCATCTGGATAACACGCCCCTTGCAGGATGCAGTGTCATGGGTAGGGCAGCTTCGTAAAGAGGGCTTCAACGCGCAGGCACTGCCGCTGATCGAGATTGCGCCGGTCTCGGATGCCGGACACCTGCAGGCACAGGCCACCGCGTGGCAGCAACTGGGCAGCTATAACGCGTGCCTATTTGTCAGTGCCAATGCGGTAGCGCATTTTTTCAAGCTAAAACATGCTGTAACCCAAGAATGTAAAGGGGTTGCCGCTATCAAAAACATAGCTCAAGCGGCACAGCATGCCGCGACTGACCAGCTGCTACCGACCTTGCGTTGTATGGCGCCCGGCCCGGGCACGGTGGCGGCCCTGCGTGCCGCCGGTGTTGCCGCCAGCCAGATTGACGCGCCGCCAGCAGATGCGGCGCAATTTGATTCCGAAGCCTTGTGGCAGGTAATTGGCAAGCGTGACTGGCGGGGTTGCCGCGTACTGGTGGTGCGAGGGCTGAGCCCTTCGGTCGGGGGCCAGGCCGCTGTGCCTGGGCGCGACTGGATCATGCGCCAGTGGCAGGATGCGGGTGCCCGGGTGGATGCCATCAGCGTCTACCAGCGCTGCGCCCCTGCATGGAGCGAATCGCTCGCGCAGCGTTTGCATGATGCTGGCGAGCACCCGTCGATCTGGGTTTTCAGCAGTTCGGAAGCGCTGGACAACCTGGCCAGGCTGGTCGTGCATCCGCAATACATGCGGTCGATGCCGGGCGGCATGAACCTGCGCCGCGCGGTGGCGCTGGCGACCCATTCACGCATCGCCGCCACCGCGCGTGCCATGGGCTGGGGCAGCGTACACGAGTGCCGTCCGGCGCTGACTGATGTGGCGCGCGCACTGGCAGCGATAAGGGCTGCGCAGACATGCTGAGCCCATGGATGCGCTCGATAGAATAGGCCGACCATGAGCGACAGCCCAGCCCCATTCGAGCAGCAGCATCCCGGAGCGGGCGATGCGGTCCCCGTGCGAACCGGCACCGCGTTTGTGGTCGAACCATCGGCCCTGCCGCCTGCGCCCGCCGCAGCCCGCGTTTCGCGCGCGCTGATGCTGGGCTTGCTGCTGTTGTCAGCCGCCGGTCTGGTATCCAGCGTGCTGCTCTGGCAAAAGCTGGGGGCTATTCAAGAAGAGCTTGCCCGGCGTAGCCTGGATTCGGGCGCGCAGGCGATCGAGGCGCGCACGCTGGCCAGAGCTGCGCATGATGCCACCAGCGATCTCTCGACCCGGCTGGCGCTGCAGGAGAGCCGCATCACCGAGGTCAGCCTGCAGCGCGCGCAGCTGGAGCAGCTGATGCAAAGCCTGTCACGCTCGCGCGATGACAACCTGGTGGTGGATATCGAATCGGACCTGCGACTGGCGCAGCAGCAGGCGCAACTGGCGGGCAGCGCCGAACCCCTGATCGCGGCGCTCAAATCAGCCGATGTGCGGATTCAGCGCGCGGCCCAGCCCCGTCTAAATCTGTTGCAGCGCGCCATTGCCCGGGACACCGACCGCGTCAAGGCCGCCAGCCTGACCGATGTGCCCGTGCTGATGCTCAAGATAGACGAACTCGCCCGGCTGGTGGATGAGCTGCCCCTGACCAACGCCATGGTTGCCAGCGGCGTGGTCGATGGCGCGTCACCTGCCGGTGCTGCATTGGCACCATCGCCAGCGCGCAGCGCTTCTGCTCCCCGGGCGACAGCATCAAGCCCGTCGGATGCATCCCTGGCAGACCGTTTCGCCCTGGGTGCCTGGACGCAGCGTTTTCTGGGTGCCATCCATGACGAGGCACGCAAGCTGCTGCGCGTCAGCCGTATCGAGCAGCCCGAGGCCGCGCTGATGTCGCCGGAGCAGTCGTTTTTTCTGCGTGAAAACCTCAAGCTGCGGCTTCTCAATGCCCGTCTTGCGCTGCTGTCCCGCCAGACCGCCAGTGCCCGGGCAGACCTGCAGAGCGCCAGCATGTGGCTGGGCAAATATTTCGATCCGGCGTCGCGCCGCACACAGGCGGCCATCCAGCTCTTGCAGCAGGTGCAAGGCCAGCTGAAGTCCAGCGAATTGCCGCGCCTGGACGACACGATGGCAGCGCTGGCCACGGCCGCCGCAGGCCGCTAGGGCAAACCTCAAGATGCGCGCTGCTTTATGGCTTCTTGCCCTGTTTGGAGTGGCTGTAGCGGTGGCGTTGATCGCGGGCAACAACCAGGCGGTGGTCACGGTGTTCTGGCCGCCACACCGGATCGACATTTCCTTCAACCTGATGATGCTGCTGCTGGCCGGCTTCTTCATGGTGCTTTACCTTGCCCTGAGGGCGCTGGCTGCGCTTTTTGCGCTGCCGGCCGAGGCGCAGCGTTGGCGTGCACAGCAAAAAGAGCGCGCGATGTATGGCTCGCTGATGGACGCACTGGCGCACCAGCTGGCTGGCCGCTATATTCGCGCCAGCAAGTCGGCCCAGAACGCGCTGGCGCAAGAAAAAGGGCTGGTGGTGCTGGTTGACGAGTCGGGCCACGCCACCGGCCACAGTGCAAGCCGCTCAAGCCAGTTGCGCTCGCTGGCGCATCTGCTGGTGGCCGAAAGCGGCCAGTCGCTGCAAAACGCCGCGCTGCGCGACCAGCACCTGCAACTGGCGCTGGGCAGCTCGGCCTCGAAAAATGCGCAGGAAGTTCGGGAAGGTGTGCAGTTTCGGGCGGCGCGCTGGGCGCTGGACGACCAGGATGCCAACGCTGCGCTGGACTGGCTGGCACAACTGCCGCAGGGTGCCGCTCGCCGCACCCTGGCATTGCGCCTGAAGCTTCGTGCGACGCGCCAGGCGCGCCAGATCCCGCAGGCACTGGAAACCGCCCGCCTATTGGCCAAGCACCGCGCGTTTTCACCGGCGGCGGCGCAAAGCATCGTGCGCGGCCTGGCGCTCGAACTGCTGAGCGATGCGCACGACCCGGCGCAGCTGCAGCGGACCTGGGCCTCGCTGGACGAGACCGAACGCCAGATGCCCGAACTGGTGGTGCATGCGGCGTCGCGTTTGATGGTTTTGCAGGGTGACGCCCACTTGGCCCGCACCTGGATACTGCCGATCTGGGATCGCCTGGTGCAGCCGCGCTCTGACATCAGCGACAGCGTGCGGGTGAAACTGATCAATGTGCTGGAAGCCGGTTTTGACTCGCTCGATGCGGCATGGCTCGCCCGCATCGAGACCGCGCAAATGAGCTGGCCGCGTGATGCCAACCTGCAGTATCTGGCGGGCATGGCCTGCCGCAGCCGCCAGTTATGGGGCAAGGCCCGGCAATTGCTGACCAGCGCCGCAGCGGGCCTGCAGGACCTGGGGCTTCGGCAAAAGGCCTGGCTGGGGCTGGCGTCGCTGGCAGAGCAGCGCGATGACGCCAGCGGTGCCGCCAGCGCCTACCGGCAGGCTGCGCAGCGCTAGCAAGTGCAGCGCCCTCAGCCGGCTGGCTTGCGCTACCCAGCGTGGGGCTTCAAGCCGCAGTAATGGCTTGCCGCGGACTTGCTGCGACAGGCTGGACCTGTTGCCCTGGCCACTGCTATCGCTGCAGCCCTGACCGTCCCAACTGCTATCAAGAGCGCAAGCAACAGATAGCGCAGTTGACGGACAGCGCAGTCAGCACCTGGTGCCAGCAGGCAACAGCGAGACAGCTGTTGTCACCATGAAAAAAGCCCGGCCCCTTGCGGGAGCCGGGCCTGCAGACATCAGGCGTCTGTCGTTCAGGGGGCCGGTGTCTCGAAGGGCAGCGTCATGTTTCGCAAGTCGCGCCGGGTCTCGACGAGTACCAGCGGTCCTTCGTTGGATACCACGATGGCAGGACGCTCACGCGGTACATGCACTGGCCTGGCTTCCGCCGCCATGGCCGCCTGGGCTTCGGCAATCTTGGCCGCATCCGAATTGACCCACTGCAGCCCTGAAGACTGGGCCACTTCAATAAGCGACTGCATCGGCAGCGCATAGCTTTCGACCTGGGGCAACAATCGTTTTGCCGCGGGTGCCGACGGGCTTGCAGCGGTGGCAGCTGCCGATGATGCGGCCACCGGACGGGCAACTGGCGCAGCGACCACAGGAACGGCTCTATCAGGCTCTGCTACTCTTTCGGGAGCTACTTCACGGCGTGGTTGCTGGGCTGGCGCCTCATTTGACTCAAAACCACGGCCTGCGGACTCGACAGCGCTTGCAGTGACCGCAACCGGGGCGGCAGCCGCGTCCGGGCCATCAACCACGCGTTCTGCGTCGACAGGCTGTCCGGCTGATACCGGCGTGCCACGGTTTTCTGCAGGGTCGGTACGTTCCCGGCGTTCACGGCCATAGCGATCACGGCTGCGGCGCGGACGCTGTTCGGCGTCCTGGCCGTTACCGGCAACTTCACCCGACTGGCTTGCAGCGTCGCTCTGGGCTGTCGCGGCGCTGTCGTCCGCAGGCAGGCTTGGCGTGGCCCCTGCCGTGCCATCAGGGTCCGGACGACCGGCGCTGCCATTCATCGCCTGGTTTTCGCCTTCAGCGGGCTCATTGCGCCTGTCGTTGCGCCGCCCATTGCGGTCACCCCGCTCGCGTCGGCCTTCACCGCGCGGTTCGCGTCCGTCGGTGCGGGCTTCACGGCCGGCATCCGGCTCGGCAGAAGGCCGCTCCTGACGCGGCTGCGAGGCATTGGCGCCCATGGCAGCCGCCATGGCTGCCTGGTTTGCCAGCGCAAGATCCTGCTCTGCGGCATCGCGCGGCATCCGGTCGCCTCGCTCCCCGCGCTCACGGCGGCCACGGCCACCTTCAGCGCGCGGTTCACGGGGCTCGCGAGGTTCGCGCGGCTCACGGCCTTCTGCGCGCGGCGCCTCCGCGCGTACCTCGCCAACAGGTCGCTCCTGGCGTTCCTGGCGAGGGCTGTCGCCCCTGGCATCTGTACGGCCGTCCGCATGGCGATCCCGGCCACGGCCTTCCGGTCGGCCTTCACTTGGCCGCGCTTCAGGGTTGCGCGCATCGCCGCGCGGCTCACCACGTTCGCCGTCGCGCTCCGGGCGCGCTTCACTGCGACCACGGCCACCACCACGGCGGCCGTCGCGGCCACCGCGCTCGCCACCGGCACGTTCACCGCGCGCCGAATCGGGACGAACATCGCGGCGCGCGTCAGCGCCAGGTGCAATTGCTGGCTTGATTTCGGCCGGCGGCGCTGCGGCTGCGGGCTCGTCAGGCGCTGCAAACAGATTTTTGATCCAGCCAAAAAACCCTTTTTCTGCCGGTGCGGGCGCTGGAGCCGGCGCGGCTTTGGCGGCAACAGGTGCTGCGCGGGCAGTGGCTTTTGGCACTGCGCTCTCTGCTGGCGCCACTTCAGGACGTGGTACAGCTTGCGGTGCAGGCGCATCAGGCAAAACGCCTTTGATAACCGGCTCCTGCTTGTTGTGCTTTTCCTGGCTGCGGCGCGTGACCGTGGTCGCATCTTCCATCTCGTCGGCCATCTTGTAGCTGGCCTCGATGTTGTCCAGCCGCGGGTCGTCATGCTTCAAACGCTCAAGCTTGTAGTTGGGTGTCTCCAGCGTCTTGTTGGGCACAAGAAGGACATTGATGCGCTGCTTCATTTCGATCTTGCTGATCTCGGAACGCTTTTCATTGAGCAGGAAAGACGCCACATCGACCGGCACCTGGCACAGTACCGACGCCGTGCTGTCTTTGAGCGACTCTTCCTGAATGATGCGCAGGATCTGCAGTGCCGAGCTTTCGGTATCACGGATGTGGCCAGAGCCGCCGCAGCGCGGGCAGGGGATCGACGCGCCTTCCGAGAGGGCCGGGCGCAGGCGCTGGCGGCTCATTTCCATCAGGCCGAACTTGCTGATGGTGCCGAACTGCACGCGGGCGCGGTCCTGGCGCAGCGCGTCGCGCAGGCGGTTCTCAACATCGCGGCGGTTGCGCGACTCTTCCATGTCGATGAAGTCGATGACGATCAGGCCGCCCAGGTCACGCAGGCGCATCTGTCGGGCCACTTCATCGGCGGCTTCCAGGTTGGTACGGGTCGCCGTCTCTTCGATGTCGCCGCCTTTGATGGCTCTGGCCGAGTTGACGTCGATCGACACCAGCGCTTCGGTGTGGTCGATGACGATGGCGCCGCCGGATGGCAACTGCACGGTGCGTGCGTAGGCCGATTCGATCTGGTGCTCGATTTGGAACCGGCTGAACAGCGGGGCGTCGTCGCGGTAGCGCTTGACGCGGTGCTCATGCTCGGGCATCACATGCGCCATGAACTGGCGGGCCTGCTCGTAGACGTCATCGGTATCGAACAGAATGTCGCCGATGTCGCTGTTGAAATAGTCGCGAATGGCGCGAATCACAAGGCTGGATTCCTGATAGATCAGGAACGCGCCCTTGCCGCCTTTGCCCGCGCCGTCGATGGCGGTCCAGAGCTTGATGAGGTAGTTCAGGTCCCACTGCAGCTCGGGCGCGCTGCGGCCGATGCCGGCAGTGCGGGCAATGATGCTGGAGCCGGCCGGGTATTCCAGCTGGTCCATGTTTTCCTTCAGCTCGGCCCGGTCTTCGCCCTCGATGCGGCGGCTCACGCCACCACCGCGCGGATTGTTCGGCATCAGCACCACATAACGGCCGGCCAGCGATACGAAGGTGGTCAGGGCCGCACCCTTGTTGCCGCGCTCTTCTTTCTCAACCTGCACCAGCACTTCCTGGCCTTCGCGAATCACATCGTTAATGCGGGCCTGGTTGACCGGCACGCCCGGTGCAAAGTAGTTGCGCGAGATTTCCTTGAAGGGCAAAAAGCCATGGCGGTCTTCGCCGTAGTCCACAAAACAGGCTTCCAGCGATGGCTCAACCCGGGTAATGACCGCCTTGTAGATATTGCCCTTGCGCTGCTCGCGCCCTTCAATTTCAATTTCGTAGTCGAGGAGTTTCTGTCCGTCAACAATCGCCAGACGGCGTTCTTCTGCCTGGGTGGCATTTACCAGCATCCGTTTCATGGAAGTTCCTTGTCGTTTTTCGTTCTCAAGCTCAAATGAGCCAACGATGCCCAAGAAAACGTCTGGCGAACGTGGGGAATTGCCGGAGAGCCTGAGCAGCTGCCAGCCGGCTGAATAATCAACCGGCGGGGTGGTTGTCAGGCGTAGGCGCGTGGATGGGGTGAAGCTGGGTCAAACAGGTGTTTGCTATTGTTTGAATAGCTGCTTGCGCCCGTGGGACAAGGGCTGGCGCTTGATTTATGCCAAAAATGCAGCGCGCACAGAGGCTGTGGCTGCTGCAGGCATTTGATGATCAAACCCACCAGCGATGTCATTGAAAGGCTACCTGTTGAAGGACTTGTTTTCACCTGATCCGCAAGCAGTCCCTGTTGTCGACGGTTCGCTCGACGCGGGCTGCTCGCATGGTATTCCGTAGTAGTGTTCGCTAAACGCCGACTTGCTTGCACCGCAATCGCCAGCAGCGAGGCGGCTTGCGCCCATCGGCTGCGGACGACCGCCGGCACGGCATCGACCTACCAGCCACCGCCGCAAACAGAGTTGACGAGAGGCCTCGTGAGACCCGCGCCAGACTTGCGTGAACTAAACTCAAGGCAAATCAACCACTTACAGCGTATCGCTAGTGAAACACATTATAGGGGCAGCCAAACACGTGCTGACACCACCCAAAAAGCGGTCCGCCACACCTTTGCGTCCACGGTCTCCCGCGGCACCAGCAGCTTCCCGCATCCGCACTGACCCTGCTTACCGGTCTTCACCTGCCTTGCATGCAACTGATGGACAGGCGGCTGAGTCCAAAGCGGTACCGCAAGCGACTTTTGTGACGGTCGATGAGGACTATGCCGGCCAGCGGCTGGACAATTTTTTGATTCGTGAACTCAAGGGTGTACCCAAAACCCATGTGTACCGCATCATCCGCAGCGGTGAAGTCCGTATCAACAAGGGCCGGGCGCAGGCAGACACCCGCCTGGAAGCTGGTGACCTGATCCGGCTTCCACCGGTACGCACCTCCGAGCGCGCCGACCAGAAGGCGCAAGCCATCGCGCAGGAAATCGCGCGCCATGGGGCCAGCTCAACGGTGGGCGGGTATGCACCGGCGGCAGAGTTTCCGGTGCTGTTTGAAGACGAGTTTTTGCTGGCCATCGACAAACCGGCGGGCGTGGCAGTGCACGGCGGCAGCGGAGTGAGCTTTGGCGTTATCGAGCAGTTGCGCATGGCGCGCCCGGACGCCGATTTTCTGGAACTGGTTCACCGGCTGGACCGTGAAACCAGCGGTATCTTGCTGATTGCCAAGCGGCGCATGGCGCTCAAGTTGCTGCAAGAGCAGTTTCGGGAGCGTGAAACCGACAAGATTTACCTGGCCCTGGTCAGGGGTGACTGGCCTGCAAACAAACGCGTCATAGACAAGTCACTGCATAAATATGTGCTGGATGACAAAGCTGGCAGCGCTGGCGAGCGACGGGTCAGGATAGTGCCCCATGATCATCCCGACGGCCTCCGCTCCATCACGCTGGTGAAGGTGAAGGCTTCAATCCCCCCGGGTCCGGCAGCACCGGCGGTGCGCTTCAGCTTGCTGGAAGTGACCATCAAGACCGGGCGCACGCACCAGATCCGGGTGCATCTGGCCGGAGAAGGCCATGCCATCGCCGGCGACGATAAATACGGCGACTTCGAGTTGAACAGGACACTGCAGAAAACCGTCACCGGGGCGGCACCGCTCAGGCGCATGTTTCTGCATGCCTGGAGCCTGAAGTTCAACCATCCCAAAACCCGGAAAACCATACATTTGCAGGCATCACTGCCTGCGGAACTGCAGCAGTTTTTGCCCGAAAGACAGGCTGAACCTGAGCCGCTGGCTGAATAGCAGGCGATCATCAAAACCCGGGCGTCATCAAACCACAGTTATGAGCACGAAAAATTTTGACCTGATAGCGTTTGATTGGGACGGCACGCTGTTTGACTCCACCCAAATCATCGTTCGCTGCATACAGGCCGCCGTTGGTGATATGGGCGGTACCGTGCCTTCTGACAAGGAAGCCGCCTATGTCATCGGCCTTGGGCTGATGCAGGCGCTTGCCCACGCGGCGCCCGATGTCCCGCCCGAAAAATATGCGGCGCTGGGAGACCGCTACCGGCATCACTACGCAGCCCATTACGACGATCTGAGTCTTTTTGATGGTGTGCTGGACATGCTGGCCGATCTCAAGGCGCGCGGACATCTGCTGGCCGTGGCGACCGGCAAGTCACGCCGCGGCCTTGACCAGACACTGGAGAGCAGCGAGCTTCGCGGCATGTTTGCCGCCTCCCGCACCGCTGACGAAACCGCCGGCAAGCCCGATCCGCGCATGCTGCATGAGTTGATGGATGAGCTGGACGTGCCTGCCCACCGCGTTCTGATGATCGGCGACACCACCCATGATTTGCAGATGGCAGTCAACGCCAGGTGTGCCAGCGTCGGGGTAGGGTATGGTGCGCATGAGCATGTGACTTTTGAGGGCCTGCATGCGCTGCATGTTGCGCATTCGGTAAAGGAATTGCACCACTGGCTGACGCACAACGCATGAGCTTGCTACGGGCAACAGTCCATGCTTGAGCAACACCCGCTATGCAACAGTCGTGACCTGCAGGACGCAGGGCCGGCGGTACCTTTTGATATTGTTTATGCTGGCCAGACCTGTCGGGCGTTCGCTGTGCGGTACCAGGGCGCGGTGCATGCCTATCTGAACCGCTGCACCCATGTGGCGATGGAACTGGACTGGCAGGCCAACCGCGTATTTGACGCGTCAGGTGACTGGCTGCTATGCGCCAGCCACGGGGCGGCCTATCGCCCCGACACCGGCCAGTGCGCAGGGGGGCCCTGCCAGGGGGGACTGGTAAAAATCACGTTGTCTGAAGCCGCGGGTGTCGTGTACTGGCATCCTGCTTACAACCTCAAACCGGTCGTGTTTTGATACGCCTCTAAACTCATGCCCATGAACGATCCCAACCGCCGCGATCCGATGGATGCCCCCGGTGACCCTTACCGGTCTCCGGATTTTGATAGAAATCGTCCTGAAGATACCTATCTGACAGGGCAGACAGCTCCTGAAAACATAGCAAATAATTCCTTGAAAACTGATTCGACCAACCAGCCCGGCTGGGAACGCGCAACGCTTGAAAAGCTCGCTTTTGCGGCACTGAACGAACAAAAGGCGACGCGGCGCTGGAAGACATTTGTTCGTCTTGCTTGGCTGGCGTTTTTTATCGCCCTGGTCTGGATGACTTTGCATCGCGGGGCTGCCGCGACCGATCCCACGCTGCCGCACACTGCCGTCGTCGAGATCAAGGGCGAAATCGCCAGCGGTGCCGACGCCAGCGCCGAGTTCGTCAATGCGGCATTGCGTGCGGCATTTGAGGACGAAGGCTCAAAAGCCGTGGTGTTGCTGATCAACTCGCCCGGTGGAAGCCCTGTGCAGGCCGGCATGATGAACGACGAAATCCTGCGCCTGAAGGCCAAGCACAAAAAGCCGGTGTATGCCGTGGTCGAGGAGACCTGCGCATCGGCTGCTTATTACATCGCCGTGGCAGCGGACCAGATTTTCGTCGACAAGGCCAGCATCGTCGGCAGTATCGGCGTTCTGATGGATGGCTTTGGCTTTACTGGTTTGATGGACAAGCTTGGCGTGGAACGGCGCTTGCTGACGGCAGGCGCGAACAAGGGTTTCCTTGACCCGTTCAGTGCGCAAAGCGAAGAACAACGCTTGTTCGCGCAGAAGATGCTGAACCAGATACATGAGCAGTTCATCAGTGTTGTCAAAACCGGGCGGGGCCCACGGCTGAAGGAAACACCCGAAATGTTCAGCGGCTTGTTCTGGACCGGACAGCAGGCGGTTGAACTGGGCCTGGCCGACAAGTTGGGCAACCTCGACTATGTTGCCCGCGAGATTGTCAAAACCGAAGAAATCATCGATTACACGCGGCGCGACAACGTGGCCGAGCGGCTTGCCAAGCGGTTTGGTGCGGCCCTGGGTGAGGGCGCTGTCAAGTCATTAAAGGCCGTACCCGGCATTCGCTAGCGGGCACAGTCGGCATTCGAGCGCATCGAAAGCTCTCTACAGTGCCGCTAGGCGCCGTGGCCGAAAGGGCCGGCCATCTATCTGGCACAAGCATCGGCTTGAACCTGCTCTTAGCGTCCAATGCAGAAAACCGTTGGCAAACCCAGCGGCGGTGGCAATTTTTCCTGTTTCCACCGGCTGACCAGCGCGCTTTTTGACCAGGCAGCATCCAGCGTCAGCCCGCAGCTCAGCGCCAGGCGGGTGTTGGCTTGCAGCGTCTGCAGCAGCGCAGTCAGCAATGCAGCGTTGCGGTAGGGCGTTTCGATGAAAATCTGCGTCTGTGCAGTTTTCAGGGCCAGCGACTCCAGCGCCTTGATGCGCTGGGACCGCTCAGCCGCTTCCTGCGGCAGGTAGCCGGCAAACGCGAAATTCTGACCATTGAGCCCGCTCGATGCGAGTGCCAGCATCAGCGACATCGGGCCGATCAGCGCGACCACTTCAATGCCGAGATCATGCGCAGCCCTCACCACCGATGAGCCGGGGTCTGCAATTGCCGGCATGCCGGCCTCGCTGACAAGGCCCATGTCCAGTCCTTCCAGTGCAGGCTTCAACAGTGGCCGCGCATCGAAATTGCCACTGTGGTCGCCCTTTTTATGCACCTCCCGCGGCAGCTCCTGTATTTGTAGCGCTTGAACAGCCTGCTGCAAGGGCTGCAGCTCGTTAATACGTTTAAGGTAGGCGCGGGTGCTTTTCGCGTTCTCACAGATCCAGCTCGGCAACCTGGCTGCCATCTGTAGCGTTGCCAGCGGCATCATGTCTGTCAATGGCGCCTGACTGCCGCAGCCAAAATCAAGCGGCGCTGGCACCAGGTAGAGTTTTCCCGTCGCCGTGCTCATTGGCCAGACCCGGAAGGCGCGCCCAGCAGCCTGATGCCAGCGCTGCGAAGCATGTTGCAGGTGCGTATCAGAGGCAGACCGATCAACGCGGTCGGGTCATCGCTGTCAATGGATGCCAGCAGGGCAATGCCCAAACCTTCACTTTTCGCGCTGCCAGCGCAGTTGTAGGGCTGCTCTGCCTGCAGGTAGTTTTCGATGTCTTCATCGTCCAGGTCGCGAAATTTGACGTTCACCGTGGCAAGCGCCTGTTCTTTAAAACCGCTTTGCAGGCAGACCACCGCCACCGCTGTCTGAAAAGCGACAGCCTGTCCGCTCATTTGCCGCAGTTGCGCCACAGCGCGCAGATGGTTGCCAGGTTTGCCCAATGGCGTTCCCTTCAGGTCAGCTACCTGGTCTGAACCAATCACTACCGCATGCGGAAACCGGGCGGCGACCGCACGGGCTTTGGCCAGCGCCAGACGGGTGGCAAGCGCCATTGGAGTTTCGCCGGCTAATGGGGATTCATCCACATCTGGAATCTCGACGGTGAAGGGCATCCGCAAGCGCTGCAGCAGCTCCTTGCGGTAGGCCGAACCGGATGCCAGGATCAGCGGGCGTTGCGCTGTGCGCGTGTCGCTGCTCGACCGGGATTCCGGGTCAGCGGTGGAGTTGGCTGGGGGCGTGGAAAGGTTCATCGTCTGATTCTCTTACACTGACCCTATGACCAGACCGCTCCAGCCCAGCCGGCTTAACCTGATGAGTTTTGCCCGAGAAACTTCAACGCTTTCCGGCGCCGTGCCGCTACAAAAAATGGAGCGGCTGGCCGAGGAAGTACAACGGCTGGAGCATGATTTGACCATTAAATGGGAAGCCAGAGGCGAATTGCGCCCGGCAACCGGCGCGTCAGGCTCGGGTGATGATGCAGTCTGGCTGCATTTGCATGCCCAGACCGTCTTGCCGCTGACCTGCCAGCGCTGCATGGCTCCGGTAGAAACGCCGGTACAGGTCGACCAGTGGTACCGGTTTGTGGAAACAGAAGACATCGCGATGGCCGAGGATGATGCGTCGGAGGAAGACCTGCTGGTCATGGAGCCGCAGTTTGACCTGCTGGCATTGCTCGAAGATGAACTGCTGATGGGCTTGCCACTGGTGCCCATGCACGATGAGTGCCCACCGGGGACCGCTACCGCAGTCAGACAGCGCACGCCTACTGAAGAGCGCACGCCAAAACCCAATCCTTTTGCCGTCTTGTCCGTCCTGAAGAAAAAATAGTGCACATGCCTAGCATCATCAGGCGCCAGACGTTTTGCTTTGGCTGGCAAGGGCAAGGGCAAGGGCAAGGGCAAGGGCAAGGGGCAGGCGATGGCGATTAGCTGGCGGCCAGTGACTTGCTTTCCCGGTCAGCAGTATCGGGCTATAATCTGAGGCTTCGCGTACTGATAGTGGTGTAGGCGCTTTGTGACCGGGACTCACCGTCCACCGGGTCCAGCCGCTTCTCATTGCCAGCATCCGGTACGTAATTTACCCACCTACACACCTATCAGTGTCTTAATCAGGAGCGGAACATGGCCGTCCAGCAAAACAAAAAATCACCCTCAAAGCGCGGTATGCACCGTTCGCACAACGCACTGACCGTGCCGGGTATTGCCGTGGAATCCACCACTGGCGAAACCCACCTGCGTCACCACATCAGCCCGACCGGTTTTTACCGTGGCCGCAAGGTGTTGAAAACCAAATCAGAAGCGTAATACAGCGCTTTAAAGACGGGCCCGCACTCATCCTGCGGGCTTTTCTATTGGTGTTCGTTTTTTCTCGCTTACTCGGGGTTTTGCACTCTTGACTGCCATTCGATTGACCGGGCTTGTGCGTTCATGATCAGGATTGCTGTCGATGCCATGGGCGGGGATGTCGGGCCGTCGGTCACTGTTGCGGCCAGCATTGCATTTCTTCGAAGCCACCCTGATGCTTCGCTGGTCCTGACGGGGCAGGGCGCTTTGCTGGCTACTCAGCCGGGGTACGCCGAGCTTCGTGGCAACGCGCGCTATCAACTGGTGGAAGCCAGCGAGGTGATAACGATGGAAGACTCCATCGAAATCGCATTGCGGCGCAAGAAAAATTCGTCCATGCGCGTGGCCATCAACCAGGTCAAGGACGGCACCGCTCAAGCGGCCGTCTCGGCAGGCAATACCGGCGCGCTGATGGCGATTGCCCGTTATGTGCTCAAGACCATGGACGGCATTGACCGCCCTGCCATTGCCACGCAGCTTCCGAATGCCACTGGCGGCGCCACAACGGTACTGGACCTGGGCGCCAACGTCGACTGCACCGCGGAGCACCTGTTGCAGTTTGCGGTGATGGGGTCGGCGCTGGTGTCGGCCATTACCGCAAACGCCTCTCCAAGCGTCGGGCTTTTGAATATTGGCGAGGAAGCCATCAAAGGCAGCGAGACCATCAAGAAAGCTGGCGATCTGCTGCGGGCGGCAGCCGAATCGGGCGACCTGAATTTTTTCGGCAATGTCGAGGGCAACGATATTTTCAAAGGCACGACGGACATCGTGGTTTGTGATGGATTCGTCGGCAATGTCGTCCTCAAGGCCAGTGAAGGCCTGGCGGCCATGATTGGCGGCTTCATCAAGGCCGAGTTTTCCCGCAACGCGTTTACCAAAATGGCGGCAGTCCTTGCCTATCCCGTGCTGGCGGCTTTCAAAAAACGGGTGGACCATCGCCGTTACAACGGTGCAGCGCTGCTCGGCCTTCAGGGGCTGGTATTCAAAAGCCATGGTTCTGCCGATGCCTTTGCTTTCGAGCGCGCGATCAACCGTGCCTATGATGCGGTAAACCATCAACTGCTCGACAGGGTAAAAGAGCGCATCGCACACGCTGCTCCATTGCTGGCAGCGCAGCAGCAAACCTGCACAAGCGAAGTTGCCACTTCTGCGACTGCGCGCCCAACCCAGGCGGTGGCTACGACTGCCACGCTACCGGCATCGACCCACTGACGGATTTGGATTTGTAATGGCCCGATATTCACGCATCACCGGCACTGGCAGTTATCTCCCACCGCGCCGCCTGACCAATGCCGACCTGGCAAACGAGCTTGCCGGCCGCGGCGTCGAAACCTCCGACGAGTGGATCGTTGAACGCACCGGCATACGGGCCCGTCACTTTGCGGCAGCTGATGTATCCACCAGCGACCTGGCGCTTCAGGCATGTCAGAGCGCGCTGGACGCCGCACAGCTGCGCGCTGCCGATATCGACCTCATCATCGTTGCGACCTCAACCCCCGACATGGTGTTTCCATCGGCTGCCTGTATCTTGCAAAACAAGCTTGGCGTTGCCGGTTGTCCTGCCTTCGATGTGCAGGCGGTTTGCAGTGGCTTTGTCTATGCGCTGACAGTGGCAGACGCGATGATCAAAACCGGGGCTGCGAACAAGGCCCTGGTGGTCGGGGCAGAAGTCTTTTCGCGGATTCTGGACTTTTCTGACCGCACAACCTGCGTGCTGTTTGGTGATGGCGCCGGCGCGGTGGTGCTAGAGGCTTCGGATACGCCCGGCATTCTGGCCAGCGACCTGCATGCCGACGGCAAGCATGTGGGGATTTTGTGTGTTCCTGGCAATGTGTCGGGCGGCAAGGTGCTTGGTGATGCCCTTCTGAAGATGGATGGTCAGGCGGTGTTCAAGCTGGCGGTCGGTGTGCTTGAGAGTTCGGCCAGGGCCACGCTGGCAAAGGCTGGCCTTCAGGAGGCTGATATCGACTGGCTGATCCCGCATCAGGCCAATATACGCATCATGCAAAGCACGGCGAAAAAGCTCAAGTTGCCACTCGAAAAACTGGTCGTCACCGTAGACCAGCATGGCAATACATCGGCTGCGTCGATTCCGCTGGCACTCGATACTGCCGTGCGCAGCGGCAAGATCAACAAGGGTGACACGCTGATGCTCGAGGGTGTGGGCGGCGGCTTCACCTGGGGTGCAGTGGTTCTCAACTACTGACGGCGGTGCTGTGCCGACAATCTGCCTGCGCATGCCAAGCGTCCGTCGAACGTCTCATCGCTGAACCGCGAAACCAGACATGCGATTTGCCGCTTTCAAGACCGACTTGCCGTGGCTGCCATGCCTGCTGCTGGCGGCGTTTGCGATGTCAGCCTGGAAGCTGTGGATGCGCGTACCGTCAAGCGAGCTGGCGACAGCCATTAGGCCTGCTGCTTCAGTAGCTGCATCTCCTGCCGAAACCCTGGCTGCCGCAGCACCTAATGGGGCGCGACAGCCGCTGTTGTCCAACGGAAACGTCGGGCCGCGCACCAGTTTTGTATCTGCTGCGCCTGGGCAGGCCGTGCATGCGCCCTCCGTCGTCGAACTGAATAACGGCGATTTGCGCGCGGTATGGTTTTCGGGCTCGCGGGAGGGTGCCAAAGACGTGACCGTCCAGACTGCCGTGATGGACGCATCCAGCCTGCGCTGGAGCGCCGAGACGATATTGTTCGAGCGGCACCAGATCGAAAGCCAGCTCTGGCGTTATGTCAAAAAGATTGGCAACCCGGTGATCTCGCGTGCGCCGGACGGCTCGCTTCATTTGTGGATGGTCAATGTATCGCTCGGCGGCTGGGCCGGCAGTTCGCTGTCGTGGGCGCGCTCGACCGATGAAGGCACCACCTGGAGCCGAACCCGGCGCCTGGTGACATCGCCGTTTCTCAATATCAGCACGCTGGCCAAGGGCGCGCCGTTCGCTTATGCCAACGGCCAGACCGGTTTGCCGGTGTACCACGAGTTTGTGACCAAGCTGTCCGAGGTTTTGAGACTCGATACTGACGGCCGCGTGCTTGACAAGGTCAGGATTCCGGCAAGCCACACCAGCCTGCAACCGGTTGTGCTCGTCACGGGAAGCAGTACCGCATCGATGTATATGCGCTCCGGCAACGCGACGGCATTGATGGCTTCACATACCGACAATGCCGGTAGAACCTGGTCAGCAGCGCATGCCACAGCCTTGCCTAATCCCGATTCCGCCGTAGCCGGCATCGTCAGCGGTGATGGCAGGCACTGGCTTGCCCTTAACGCCACCACTGACAACCGCCGGACGCTCGCACTTGCAGCGAGCGACAAGCGTATTGGTATGGACGCCACCTTGCTTAAGAAGATAGAGGCACCCGTACTGCCTGACAGGCAGATCAGTACTGCGGAATTTGAGCAGCTACTCGGCAAGGAACTGGAAGAACACGGTGTTGAAGCCGCCGACGTAGGTGCGTATGTGGCCAGCGCCCGAAGGCAGCTGTGTGGGCCGGAGCGCTGCTCACCAGAATTTTCCTACCCCTATCTGTTGCAAAGCCGTGATGGATTTCTTCACCTGGTTTACACCTGGCACCGCACGCGTATCAAGCATGTCAGGCTTGATCCGGCAGTGTTTTATCTGACTACCGATGTTCCCCCCTCTCACTGATTTTATGGCCTTGCTGGGCATCAGCCTGGTGACTTGCGCGCTGTGTGCGCGGCTGTGGCGCGCGCGTCCCGGCGTTTGGGCCTGGTGTTTGCTGGCACTGTGTTTTGCGTTGCTATGGGTGCCTGTTGGAGCAGCTCAAATGCCCATCGCGGCTTATGTGCGGGGCATCACATCGGACCTGAGCCTGACCTCTGTGCTTTTGGCTTGCCTCAGTTTGGGCCAGCGTCATGGCGGGCTTCCTCCCACCGCGCGGCGCGAAAGCATGCTGCTTTATGGAGCGCTCGCGGCAGCGGCAGTGTTTTTATATCCCACGGCCTTGGGCTGGGGCGATTGGGATGCCTATCGGCCGGGCTGGGGTGACTGGGCGCTTTGGGCCATCCTTCTGGCGTTAGCGCTGGCGAGTTGGATGCGTGAATTCAGATTGCTGCCGGTGGCGATAGCGTGCGCCTTGCTGGGCTGGTCCATCAGCCTGATGGAATCGACCAATTTGTGGGATTACCTGATGGATCCCTGGCTGGCGATCGCAGCCATCCTGGCATGTGTCAGAACAGGTCTCGGCCATTCTTTCGCCATTTTTCGATTGAACAACGCGCATCGCCGCGTCGAGGCGAACTTTGAACCTTCTCCCCGCGACAGCAGAACACCATAAATTTTTCTTGGGAGCCTCGAAGTGAAGTCTTTTGCATTTGTTTTTCCGGGCCAGGGCTCGCAGTCTCCTGGCATGCTGGATGGTTGGGGTCAGCATCCCATCGTGGCTCAAGCGCTTGCCGAAGCATCTGACGCGCTGGGTCAGGATCTGGCCGTACTGATCAGGGAAGGTTCCAGGGAAACCCTGGGGCTGACCACCAATACCCAGCCTGTGATGCTGGTTGCCGGGGTTGCCGCCTATCGGGTCTGGATGGCCGAAACCGGTCTGGCGCCATCGGTCCTTGCCGGGCATTCATTGGGGGAGTACTCGGCCTGGGTTGCCTCCGGGGCGCTGAGCCTGGCGCAGGCCGCGCCGCTGGTCAGGCTCAGAGCCGAGGCGATGCAGCGTGCAGTGCCCGTAGGCGTTGGTGCCATGGCTGCTATTCTAGGTATGGATGCTAGTAAAGTGATAGCTATATGCCAAGAGATTACAAGGGCTACAGGCCAAAATGGCCATGAAATTGTCGAAGCGGTCAATTTCAATGACCCGGCCCAGACGGTTATCGCCGGCAGCAAGCTGGCTGTCGACAAGGCGTGCGAATTGCTCAAGGCTCAGGGTGCCAAACGTGCGCTGTTGCTGCCGGTATCTGCGCCGTTTCATTCGAGCCTGATGAAACCTGCAGCGGAGCGGCTGAAAGCGGAGCTTGCGCAGATCAGTTTTGCGCCGCCCACAATTCCCGTGATCAACAATATTGATGTGGCCATCGAAAGCGACGGCGACAGGATTCGCGATGCGCTTTACCGACAGGCATTTGGCCCGGTCCGCTGGGTGGAATGCGTCCAGGCTGTCAAGGTTCAGGGCCACTCAACAGTTGTCGAGTGTGGACCCGGAAAGGTTCTTGCGGGGCTGGTCAAAAGAATTGATGCCGACATGACAGGCATTGCGCTGTTTGACCCGGCATCATTGGCGGCGGTAAAGGAGGCACTGGTATGAGCGACATCGATTTTCAGGGGCAGGTGGCTGTTGTGACTGGCGCCTCAAGGGGCATAGGGGCGGCCATCGCGCACGTGCTTGCCAGCAAGGGCGTCAGGGTAACGGGCACGGCCACGACCGATGCTGGCGCAGCAAAAATCAGCGAAGCCCTGTCATCATTTGCCGGCTGCGTGGGGCGAAAGCTGGATGTCAACGACGCGGCATCTGCAGAGGCGGTCGTGGAAAGCACCGTGCAGATGCACGGCGGCCTGCAGATACTGGTCAACAACGCTGGAATCACCCGCGACATGCTGGCCATGCGGCTCAAGGACGATGACTGGGATGCGGTGCTGGATACCAACCTGAAAGCGGTATTCAGAATGAGCCGTTCCGTGATGCGCATCATGATGAAACAGCGTTACGGCCGCATCGTCAACATCACATCAGTTGTTGGGGCATCGGGCAATGCCGGCCAGGCCAACTATGCGGCCGCCAAGGCAGGGGTGGCCGGCATGACCCGCGCCCTGGCGCGTGAACTGGGTTCCCGCAACATCACGGTGAACTGCATCGCTCCCGGTTTTATTGAAACCGACATGACGGCCAAGCTGGGTGAAGAGCAGCACAAGTCATTGCTGGCGCAAATACCCCTGGGTCATCTGGGCAAACCGCAGGATGTGGCGCACGCGGTAGCGTTTGTTGCCAGCCCGCTTGCAGGCTACATCACCGGGCAAGAAATTCACGTCAACGGCGGTATGTATATGTAAGCATGGCGGCTGGCGGGCGTCAATTGATGCCTGGCATCGGTCCGCTCTGCAAAGGTGTTGATCATTCCGGCATGGCTACCTCATCGTGCATGCCCGATGAGCAATAGTGCCGCGGCAACGCGGTAAAATCGGAAGTTAATCCACTACCCTCAGAGGGAAATATGAGCGATATCGAAGCACGTGTTAAGAAAATCATTGCTGAGCAGCTGGGTGTTGAAGAGGGGCAAGTCACCAGCGAGAAAGCCTTCGTGGCTGACCTGGGCGCTGACTCACTTGACACGGTAGAGCTGGTCATGGCTCTTGAAGATGAATTTGGCATCGAGATTCCGGACGAAGACGCCGAGAAGATCACGACGGTGCAAAACGCGATTGACTACGCCAACACGCACCAGAAGGCCTGAGGTACCGCAAGGCAGGAGCTGTCGATGCTTGGAAGTTGCCCGCTGGTCTTTCACTTCACTTTCAAAGCCAGGCTTTCCATAAGTCTTCAAAGCTTTCTTTTCAGGATCATTGAATGAGTCGTCGTGTTGTTGTGACTGGTCTTGGCTGTGTCAGTCCTGTGGGAAACACCGCCACCGAATCCTGGACCCGCTTGCTGGCCGGGCAGACGGGTATCGACCTCATCACGCAATTCGATGCCAGCACCTTTGCCTGCAAGTTTGCAGGCGAGGTGAAGGGCTTTGATATCACGCAGTACATACCCGAAAAAGAAGCGCGTCATATGGATCGCTTCATTCACCTGGGTCTTGCAGCGGCGTTTCAGGCGGTTGCTGACAGCGGGTTGCCCACAGGCAATGCACTCAGTGACGATATGGCCAGCCGCATTGGGTGCAACATCGGCTCGGGCATTGGTGGTCTGCCGATGATCGAGGAGACGCATTCCGAGCTGGTTAACCGCGGTCCGCGGCGCATTTCGCCATTTTTTGTACCGGCTTCAATCATCAACATGATCTCGGGTCATGTATCGATAAAGTTTGGTTTCAAGGGTCCGAACATCGCTGTGGTGACTGCCTGCACCACGGGCTTGCATGCCATTGGGCTGTCGGCCAGGATGATCGAGTACGGCGATTGCGATGTGATGATTGCTGGCGGTGCAGAGGCTACGGTTTCACCGTTGGGTGTAGGCGGCTTTGCAGCCGCGCGGGCACTGTCCACACGCAACGAGGATCCCAAGACCGCCTCCCGCCCATGGGACCGGGACCGGGACGGATTTGTACTCGGGGAAGGCAGCGGCGTACTGGTGCTGGAAGAGTATGAGCATGCAAAGGCGCGAGGCGCCAAGATTTATGCCGAACTCATTGGTTTTGGCATGAGTGCTGACGCTTACCACATGACTGCGCCTGATATTGATGGGCCGCGACGCGCAATGGCGATGGCCTTGAAAAATGCTGAGGTGAATCCTGATCAGGTCCAGTATCTCAACGCGCACGGCACATCCACGCCGCTGGGTGACCTGAATGAAACCAATGCGATCAAGGCTGCCTTTGGCAGTCACGCGAAGGATCTGGTCGTCAGTTCCACCAAATCAATGACTGGCCATCTGCTCGGCGGCGCCGGGGGCATTGAATCGGTGTTTACGGTTCTGGCGCTGCATCACCAGAAAATCCCGCCCACGATCAATATATTCAATCAGGACCCTGCGTGTGATCTGGACTACTGTGCCAACACTGCGCGCGACGCGTCAATAGACATTGCGGTCAAGAACAATTTTGGATTTGGCGGGACCAACGGCAGTCTGGTCTTCAAGCGGGTCTGACCAGCGTTGGGCCATATGCTGTACCCTGCTGTTCATATTGCCTGTCTATTTCTATTGTTTTGACCAAGCACAGCGCCCCTTCGGTCATGTATCCGGTGGGGCGTTCCCGTTTTCAGGCCGCACTACTTCTTGGCCTGTGGTGTGCGGGCCTGGCGGTTGCCACCTTTTGGGGCGCCTCGCGCTCACATCTTGACTGGCGTACAGGCTTGGTAATTCTGGCGTTGATCACCAGCGGGCTGGCGGCAAGGTCGAGCTGGAACAAAGCGCCAACGGGGCATCTGGGCTGGGACGGGCAAGCCTGGCGCTGGGAAGACGTTCGCTATCCAACCGGGCTTGCAAACCGGCACATTTCGTTGATGGCGGACTTTCAAAGTTCCATCCTCCTGCGCATGCAAACAGAAAATGACACCCGATGGCTGTGGTTGGAAAAAAATTCCATGCCTGAACGCTGGATGGATTTTCGCCGCGCCCTTTACTCCCCGCGGCCCGACACGGCAAGCGACATCAATGGCTCTGCGGCGCTTGGCGCACCGACGGACAGTGAAGCCGATAACCCGCTCTACAGGTCATGAGTTCCGATCCCGCATTGCCTTCCGGTGAGAAAGCCGCCGACAGCGACGCCATCCTGGTCGAGCGCACGGTGGCGGGCGACCAGAAGGCGTTTGAGCTGCTGGTGATCAAGTACCAGCGGCGTATTCAGCGGCTGATTGGCCGAATGGTGCGGGATGTCGACCTGGTGGAAGACATCGCTCAGGAGACGTTCATACGTGCCTACCGCGCGCTGGCGCAGTTTCGCGGTGACGCCCAGTTTTACACCTGGCTGTACAGAATTGCGGTGAACACGGCCAAAAAAGCCTTGATGGATCTCAAACGCGATCCGACGATTTCCGAGAATTTCTTTAAATCGGGTCAAAGCGACGAAAGCGATGAAACTTCACCGCTCGAAAACGAACTAACCAGCAGCGAGACGCCTGAAGCTGTGCTGGCCAGCAAGGAAATCGCCGAGATGGTCAATGCGGCCATGGAAGGATTGCCAGAAGAGCTTCGCCAGGCAATTACGCTTCGGGAGATCGAAGGGTTGAGCTATGAAGAAATCGCCGAGTTGATGAGTTGCCCGATAGGCACGGTCAGATCGCGGATTTTCCGTGCGCGCGAGGCCATATCGGCAAGGGTAAAGCCCCTGCTGGAAAACCAGACGGGAAAACGTTGGTAGACCGAACAGGACCGGCATAAGGCGGGCTGATGGAGCCAGGTGGAGAGAATTGCAGTTATCGAGAACGTACCGTGCGATAGACACTTTCCAGGACAGGTTGGGACCGGATCAGAAACAGACCATCGAACATGCGCAAACCACAGCTTTCCGTACCGACATGAACAACACGACACACCATCACCGGCAACGCGAGTTGCTATCCGCACTTGCCGATGGCGAGATCAGTAGCGATGAACTTTGCGGCTTGCTGTCGGACACAGAACAGGGCGCAGCCGTTCGGAGCGACTGGGCGGCCTACCAGCTGATCGGCGACGTGTTGAGGTCGCCTGGCAGGTCGGTGCTCGGCGCTGACACTGACTTCGTCGACAAATTCAACCGTCGTCTGGCGTTTCAGCAGTTGCAAGTGACTTCTCTGCCGGCCGTGCAGCCGGGGGTGGTCGAGCCGCCTCAGCCCAAGACGGTTTTGGGTACGTTCCAAAACCGCGGTCCCGCGTCCAATGACGGTAATTTTCGCTGGAAGCTGCTGGCAGGCTTTGCCTCACTGGCAGCGGTCTCAGCAGTGGGTTTTAATGCGCTGGGATTTCTGGCGCCAGTGAACGCCCCCCAGCTGGCCCAGAGCTCTGGCTCGCCGCCCGCATTGCAGCCATTGCTCGTTGCGTCTCCGGAAGGCACCATGGTTCGGGATGCGCGCCTTGAGCAATTGCTGGCCGCCCATAAACAGATGGGCGCGACATCTGCTTTTCAGGTTCCGTCCGGGTTTTTGCGCAACGCCACATTCGAGGCACCGCAGCAGGCTGCGCGCTAGGCGCACGGCTGACTTCCTTCCGCATTGCATAACACCATGAAATTTAGGTCATTTCGCCCTTTGGCCCATGTACTGTATGCATTGTTTGCTATTGGTAATGTAGCGGCGCAGGTGTCGACGCCGAGTCCGTCAGCCAGTGCCGTCAATGTCGAGGCAGAGTCAAAAGGCATCAATGAGTGGCTCATGCGGATGCATGAGGCCTCGCGGACGCGGGCCTATGTTGGCACTTATGTGGTGTCGTCCGGTGGCGTCATGTCCAGTTCCAAGATCTGGCACGCGTGTGAAGGCAACCAGCAGATTGAACGGGTAGAAGCCCTGACGGGACCGCCCCGCTCGGTTTTTCGGCACAACGACCGCGTGGTCACTTTCATGCCGGACCATAAGCTGGTTCGCACCGAAAAGCGGGAGTCGCTGGGTCTCTTTCCCGAATTGCTGCAGTCCACAGATCACCGTATTGCCGAGTTTTACAAAGTGCAGCGTGAAGGGCTGGACCGAGTCGCTGGCCTTGAGGCCGATGTCGTTCTGCTGTTGCCTAAAGACACCATGCGTTTTGGCTACAGGGTCTGGTCCGAGCGGAAGCGGGGACTGGTCGTCAAATTGCAAACACTGGACACTGACGGAAAGATACTGGAGCAGGCAGCGTTTTCCGAACTTCAGCTCGACGCTCCTGTCAGTATGGACAAGCTCCTGCAAATGATGGCGAAGGTTGATGGCTATCGCGTGGAACAGCCAACTCTCGTCAAAACGACTGCGCTTGCCGAAGGCTGGGTGATGAAAGCACCGGTACCGGGTTTCAAACCCGTCAGCTGCTACAAACGACCCGCGCAAGCGACCACTGCCAGCGCCGCCGCGACAGGCGAGCCACTTCAGTGGATTTTTTCGGATGGGCTGGCGTCAGTCTCGCTCTTCGTTGAGCCCATCAGCCGGTCAAGTCCCGATCGTGAGTCGGCCTTGTCCATGGGTGCGACACAAACGCTTTCCCGGCCTGTGGGTGCTTACTGGCTGACCGTTATGGGTGAGGTTCCTCTGGCGACCTTGAAGCTTTTTGCCAGTGGCCTTGAAAGAAAAAAATAAGGCCCGGTGAATTTTCGGCTGCTGCTTCATGCCAGCAACTGCGTGAGCCGTGCTTTCAGGGTCTCGTCCGGTTCATCAGAGTCCCGGCTTGTCATTTGGCTTTGTGGCCCCATGTCGTGGCTCAGCGGTATTTCGTTTTCTCTGTCACTATCTACAACGAGGCTGATGATGTTCGTACTCCATTTGAAACCGCTTCGGATCCGCATGGCCGCAGGGCTGCTGGCTGTTGCCTGTCTGGGTGCCGGTCTTCCTGCGCAGACGGTATGGGCGCAAGGGCGCACCTTGCCCGATTTCACCGATCTGGTTGACCAGGTCGGCCCGTCGGTGGTCAATATCCGCACCTCCGAAAAAGCAAAGCCATCCACCGGCGGTAGCGTTGACGAGCAGATGCTCGAATTTTTCAAGCGTTTCGGCATTCCGGTGCCGCCGAACATGCCGCGCAGTCCGCGCCCTGACCGAGGCGCTCCACATCCTGACGAAGAGCAGCCGCGCGGCGTGGGTTCCGGATTCATCCTGACCAGCGACGGGTTTGTGATGACCAATGCGCATGTCATCGAGGGCGCTGATGACGTCATCGTGACCTTGACCGACAAGCGTGAGTTCAAGGCAAAAGTCATCGGTTCCGACAAACGCAGTGACGTGGCTGTGGTCAAGATCGAAGCCACGGGATTGCCTGCGGTGAAGATCGGCGATATGTCGCGGCTGCGGGTAGGCGAGTGGGTCATGGCGATTGGTTCGCCCTTTGGCCTGGACAACACCGTCACTGCCGGAATCGTCAGCGCCAAGCAGCGTGACACCGGCGACTATCTGCCATTCATCCAGACCGACGTGGCCATCAATCCCGGTAATTCAGGCGGGCCGCTGATCAACATGCGAGGCGAAGTTGTCGGCATCAACAGCCAGATCTATTCACGTTCCGGCGGTTTCCAGGGCATCTCTTTTTCGATTCCCATTGACGAAGCCTCGCGGGTTTCCGATCAGCTGCGCACCAGCGGCAAGGTTACGCGCGGGCGTATGGGCGTGCAGATCGAGCAGGTGGGCAAGGACATCGCGGAATCACTGGGCTTAGGCAAGCCGCAAGGCGCATTGGTCAGAGGCGTGGAGGCCGGCGGACCAGCGGAAAAGGGCGGTGTGGAAGCGGGTGACATCATCACCAAATTCGATGGCAAGACGATTGAAAGATCCAGCGACCTGCCGCGCATGGTGGGTAATGTCAAGCCTGGCACGAAAGCGGTGGTTACCGTGTTCCGGCGCGGCACTGCCAAGGACCTGACAGTCACCATCGCCGAAGTAGAACCCGAGAAACCCGTTCGCAAGGCTTCCGCACCTGAAGCCAAGCCACCAGTAGCCGGCCCGGCTCAGGTGCTGGGCCTGGCCGTCAGTGATGTGCCCGACGCACATAAAAAAGAGCTCAAAGTCAGTGGCGGGGTGAAGGTAGACACCTCGGAAGGCGCAGCAGCTCGTGCCGGCATTCGAGAGGGCGACGTCATCTTGTCGGTCTCCAATATTGAAGTGGCCAATGTGCGGGAGTTTGAAGCAGCGTTGGCCAAGGTCGACAAAACAAAGCCCATCAACGTGTTGTTCCGGCGCGGCGAGTGGGCCCAATATGCGTTGATCAGACTGGGACGGTGAACGCCCCCAGCGCCGGGTTTACCGAGCTGAGCCTGAAAAGGCGCTGAAAATGCCCCTTTTATCCAGTTTTCGGCTACGGTTATCGCTGCATTTGCGTTGCTTTTTAGCCGCTATCTAGATTTGGATTCGAGGTTTCGCATCTGCAAAAATTTGCTGGCGACGTTCGCAAAAGATGGGCTTATCCCGAAAACGGTAGAATACCGGGGTTCTAATGCCGGTTGACGGTATATGGCATCCGGGGCGACAAGCGTTATCCCCTGAGCGCGGCCAACTTGTGAGTGATCCGCCGATCAACCACAAGTTGTCAAGTATTTATCCTCATGTTCTGTGAGCAATCTGTTGATAACTTTTATGTTGCTCACCGGCAACGGCAAAAAAAGCAAAAATCTGGGGCTTCTCCCGATGGGCTTTTTGCCTACAATGAACTTCCAACTATCGCAGTTGCCATAGATTGTTGGTTCCGGGCGCGTCGCTAATCGACGCGCCCTTTTTTATGGCCGGCCCCAATAGCGCGCCACGCGTTCGCAATACTAACAAGCACTTAGGCGTTCTCTTTGATGAATCACATCAGAAATTTTTCGATCATTGCGCATATTGATCATGGAAAGTCCACGCTTGCTGACCGCCTCATTCAACGGTGCGGTGGGCTTCAGGACCGCGAAATGAGCGCACAGGTTCTGGACTCGATGGACATCGAAAAAGAACGTGGGATAACCATCAAGGCACAGACAGCTGCGCTGAAATACAAGGCAGCAGATGGGCAGGTTTACAACCTCAACCTGATCGACACGCCTGGCCACGTCGACTTTTCTTATGAGGTCAGCCGATCGCTGTCTGCCTGTGAGGGAGCATTGCTCGTTGTCGACGCAAGCCAGGGTGTGGAAGCGCAGACCGTGGCCAACTGCTACACCGCGCTGGACCTGGGCGTGGAAGTGGTTCCGGTGCTTAACAAGATGGACCTGCCGCAGGCCGATCCTGAAAATGCCAAGCGGGAGATAGAAGAAGTCATTGGCATTGATGCGACCGATGCGATTCCCTGCAGTGCGAAGACCGGCATGGGCATCGATGAAATCCTCGAAGCCGTTGTCGCGCGGATTCCGCCGCCGCAGGGCAATCCGGACGCCGCGTTACGCGCCATGATCATCGACAGCTGGTATGACGCTTATGTCGGCGTGGTGATGCTGGTTCGGGTGGTGGATGGCCGTCTGGCCAAAGGCGAGCGCATCAAGCTCATGGCCAGCGAGGCGATGTACAACGCCGAGCAACTGGGCGTATTTACACCTCATACCGAGCCGCGCCAGTCGCTTGAGGCCGGCGAAGTCGGCTTCATCATCGCCGGCATCAAGGAATTGCAAGCCGCTCGCGTTGGCGACACGGTCACGCTCGTCAAGGGCGGCAGCGGCGGTGCGGCGTTCACCGCGGCTGAAGCCTTGCCCGGTTTCAAGGAAATTCAGCCAGCGGTTTTTGCCGGCCTCTACCCGTCGGAGGCCAGCGAGTACGAATCCCTGCGGGATGCACTTGAAAAGCTCAAGCTCAATGACGCATCATTGCATTACGAGCCGGAAGTTAGCGAGGCCCTGGGTTTTGGCTTTCGCTGTGGATTCCTCGGTCTGCTTCATATGGAAATTGTCCAGGAGCGGCTGGAGCGCGAGTTCGATCAGGACCTGATCACCACGGCGCCAAGCGTGGTTTATGAAGTGCTCAAGGCGGACGGTGAGACCATCATGGTTGAAAACCCCTCCAAGATTCCCGATGCCGGGCGGGTGAACGAAATCCGGGAGCCGATCGTCACCGTTCATCTCTATATGCCGCAGGACTATGTCGGCGCGGTGATGACGCTGGCCAATCAAAAGCGCGGCGTGCAGCTGAACATGGCCTACCACGGCAAGCAGGTGATGCTGACGTACGAAATGCCGCTGGGCGAGATCGTGCTGGATTTCTTTGACAAGCTCAAGTCGGTATCGCGTGGCTATGCGTCGATGGACTATGTGTTCAAGGAATTCCGTGCGTCGGACGTGGTCAAGGTCGACATTTTGCTGAACGGCGAAAAGGTAGATGCCTTGTCCATCATCGTTCACCGCAGCCAGTCTGCCTATCGGGGCCGCGCGGTGGTTGCCAAGATGCGCGAGATCATCTCGCGCCAGCAGTTCGATGTCGCGATCCAGGCGGCGATCGGCGCCAACATTATTGCGCGTGAGACAATCAAAGCTCTTCGGAAAAACGTGATCGCCAAGTGCTACGGCGGCGATATCTCGCGTAAGCGAAAGCTCCTCGAAAAACAAAAAGCGGGCAAAAAGCGCATGAAACAAATCGGCTCGGTGGAAGTGCCTCAAGAAGCGTTCCTGGCCATCCTGCAGGTGGAAGATTAATGCAAAGTTTCATGAGTTCCCTTACAGCCTTTGTGCTGGCGGCATTTGTCAGCTATGGCGCAGCCTGGTATTTCGGGCTGGTGGACGGCAACTTTGCGCTGCTGCTGTTTTTGGCCACTCTGGTGACCGGCATTTATTGGGTGGCTGAAAGGTTTTACTTTCTTCCCCAGCGACGCCGCGCTGTGACTGCACTGGAGCAAACCGCCGCCCGGCGCCGCACAGAGCTGGCAAAGATGGGCATCAACCATGTGGACGACAACACCGCCGACGCCCGCATGAAACTGATCATGCAGCCCTGGTGGCTGGACTGGACCGCAGGACTGTTTCCGGTGATCCTGGTGGTGTTTTTGCTGCGCTCGTTCTTGTTCGAGCCTTTCAAGATCCCATCCGGGTCGATGATCCCGACGCTGTTGATCAACGATCTGATCCTGGTCAACAAATTTCACTACGGCGTGCGCCTGCCGGTCATCAACACCAAAATCATCGATTACAAGACCCCTCAGCGCGGAGACGTCATGGTGTTTCGCTACCCGCCGAAACCGAGTCTTGACTACATCAAGCGTGTGGTCGGCCTGCCGGGCGATGAAGTCGCCTATCTCAATAAAAAACTGACGGTCAACGGCCAGTCAGTGGTCAAGACAGCGCTGCCGGATTTCTTTGATGAGGACTCGATGCGATACGCCAAACAGTTCGAGGAAGTGGCTGGCAACAAGCGCTATCGCATCCTGAATGACGAGGACAGACCGGCGTTTATTCCCGGTGCCGAGGACTTTCCCTTCAAACAAAATTGCCGTTACAGTACCGAGGGCGTCGTGTGCAAGGTCCCCGAGGGTCACTATTTCATGATGGGCGACAACCGGGACAACTCGCTCGATTCCCGTTATTGGGGATTTGTGCCGGACAAGAACATCGTGGGCAAAGCCTTTTTTGTCTGGATGAATTTTGGCAATCTCAAGCGCATTGGCTCTTTTGACTGATACCGGTATCGCGCTGCACCGTCTGGCATGTGGTCATTTCGTGGCATGGCTTTAGGAGAAGAAACATGAGAAGCACTCAACGTGGTATTTCCTTCATCGGCATTCTGTTTGTGGGTGGCGTGCTGGCATTTTCCGGTGTTATCGCCGCGCAGGTTTTCCCCACGCTGGTCGAGTTTCAGGCCATCAACAAGGCTGCAAGCAAGGCGGCGGTTGGCAATACCGTGCCGGAGGTTCGCGCCATTTTTGACACGGCCGCGCAGATCGATGACATCAAATCCATCACCGGCAAAGACCTCGAAGTGACCAAAGTGAGCGACAAGACGGTGGTCGGTTTTGCCTACAGCAAAGAAATCCACATTGGGGGGCCGGCTTATCTGCTCCTCAAATACGCAGGCGAATCCAAGTAAGTGCAGGCCCATGCAGACCTGAGTTCGAAGTTGTCGGCCCTGCAAAAGCGCCTTCAATACGCGTTTTCCGATTCACGCCTGCTGGCTCAGGCGCTTACCCACCGCAGCTTTTCGGCTGATCACAACGAGCGGCTTGAGTTTCTGGGCGACTCAGTGCTCAATCTGGCGGTTGCCAGCCTGTTGTATGCGCAGTTGAGCGAGTTGCCTGAAGGCGATTTGTCGCGCGTGCGTGCAAATCTGGTGAAGCAGGAAACGCTGCATCAACTCGCCGTGACGCTGGGACTGCCCGATCTGCTTCGCCTGGGTGAAGGCGAAGCCAAGTCGGGTGGCTACAAGCGGCCTTCCATCCTGGCCGACGCGCTGGAAGCTGTGATTGGCGCTGTCTTTCTGGACGGCGGTTTTGCCCGTGCCGATGAACTGGTGCGTCGCCTGTTCAAGGATGTCGAGATCAATGCCCGCATGCAGGCGATTGGCAAGGACCCAAAGACCGAACTGCAGGAATGGCTGCAGGGGCGCAAGATGAACCTGCCGATTTACCGCGTGGTCGGCACTCAGGGCGCGGCGCACAAGCAGACGTTCGACGTCGAATGTGAAATCGTTGAATACCGACGTGCTGAACGCGGCATTGGCGGCTCTCGCCGCGCTGGCGAACAGGCGGCTGCGGCAGCAATGCTGGCTTTCGTGAAAACACTGTAAGGGCGGCGCCGCGTTCGGGGGCGCCGCTTACGCAAGCGCACACTGCCTGCTGACACCGGCTGCCGGGTCGCAAATCAACATGACGTTAGGTCTCAAGAAATGACTGATTCAAAAAAAGACGCTATTTCACCAGTTGCCGTACCGCTGCCTGAAACGACGGTGCCAGGCAGTGCATTGGCGGCCAATGCCAGCCACGAAGCGGGCACCCAGGCGCAATCATCCATCGATGCCATGCTGGCGCAGGCTTCCGCCGCGCGTGGTGCGGCCCGGCCTGCCGCTGAGCCTGATGCGCCGGCGGTGCCGGCTGGCGACCAGCGATGCGGTCTGATTGCCATTGTTGGCAAACCCAACGTCGGCAAGTCAACGCTTCTCAATGCGCTGGTGGGGCAAAAAATCAGCATTACCTCCCGTAAGGCGCAAACCACGCGTCACCGCATCACCGGCATGCGCACCGTTGCAGCGACCCAGTTCGTCTTCGTCGATACCCCGGGGTTTCAAACCCTGCACGGCAATGCGCTGAACCGCTCGTTGAACCGTACCGTCGTCGGCGCTGTCAACGATGTGGACCTGATTGTGTTTGTGGTCGAGGCCGGGCAGTTCAACCTGGCGGATGCCAAGGTTCTGGCCCTGTTGCCACCAAAAACGCCCGCTATTTTGCTGGCCAACAAGTTTGACCTGATTCATCGGCGGGCCGAACTCGCGCCCTGGCTGCGCAGCATGCAGGAGCGCCACCCCTTTGCCGAATTCGTGCCGATGTCGGCCAACAACACCAGGGACATCCAGCGCCTGTTCGGTATTTGTGAAAAGTATCTGCCTGCACAGCCATGGATGTATGGCGCCGATGAGCTGACAGACCGCAGCGACCGCTTCATGGCCGCAGAAATCATTCGCGAAAAGCTTTTTCGCCTGACGGGCGACGAGTTGCCCTACACCTCTACCGTCATCATTGACCAGTACGAAGAAGAGGGCAGCCTGCGCCGGATTGCGGCCACCATCGTGGTGGAACGCGATGGCCACAAGGGCATGATCATTGGCGAAAAGGGCGAAAAACTCAAACGTATCGGCACCGAAGCCCGCCATGAGCTGGAAACGCTCACTGGCGGCAAGGTGTTTCTGGAGATATGGGTCAAGGTGCGCTCCGGGTGGGCCGACGACGAGGCACGGGTCAAGACATTCGGTTATGAGTGATATGGCTCCCACGGTTGCGCACTGCGTGCCGCGCTCTGCCCCCCGAGGGGGCTTTGTGCCGCGGCTCCAGGCCTGCTTATGCAGGCTTGGACAGCACGAAGAAAGGCTGCGTCTCGCAGCCGGCGCCTGCGGTCTGGCGAAGCCAGTCCCGTGGCCCCTACTTGAAAAGATAAGAGCTGCTGCGGCCCAGAAAAGCCTGCTTCGCGGCCCTTGCTGAGTTGAGTCCCTGCTAGAAATGAACCCGTGATCCAGGCCTGACGCTCCGTGCCCATCAAACGCATCACAGACGAACCTGCCTTCGTTTTGCACCGCTACGATTGGAGCGAATCCAGCCTGATCCTGGAGGTTTTCACCCGCGGCTTCGGTCGTATTGCGCTCATCGCCCGGGGCGCGAAAAAACCCAGCTCCAGTTTCAGGCCTATCCTGCTGCCGATGCAGCCCCTGCATCTGGCTTTCGGTGGCGATGCCGAAATACGCAACCTGAAAAGTGCCGAATGGCAGGGGGGCCATGTGATGCCAACAGGCGATGCCTTGCTGTCGGGCTATTACCTCAATGAATTGCTCATGCGGCTCCTGGCGCGCGACGACGCGCATCCCGCGCTGTTTGATGCCTATGCCGCTACGGTGCAACTGCTGGCCAGTCCGCATCCGAGCATGCTGGAGGTTGCTCTTCGCGCTTTTGAGCTGCGCCTGCTGCGCGACATTGGCCTGCTGCCTGATCTGAACCTGCAAACCGCGACCCTGATGACTCTGGAGCCGGACACCGCCTATGTATTGCTGCCGGAGGCCGGGTTGCGCGAGGCACATGATGACGACCGCGCCAGCCTGAACGGCGCACAATGGCAGGCCTTGCAAGCGGCGCTGGACAGCACGGCGCCCTTCACCGAAACCATGCAGGCTTGCGTCAATTGCCTGCCCGAGCTCAAAAACCAACTCAGAGGTCTTTTGCACCACCATTGCGACGTCAAGGTTTTGAAAACCCGGCAAATGATGATGGACTTGCAAGCCTTGTAGAAAGCCAAGCTTATGGAAATAACCAAAATACTCTTCGCCGACCCGAAACCCGCAGCCACGGCGCAGGTGTCCAGCACGGCCCGGACCCATCTGTCGGTCAACGTCAACAAGGTGGCTCTGCTGCGCAACACCCGGCATCTGGGAATTCCGGATGTGGTGCGCGCCGCGCGCATCTGCCTGGAGGCGGGTGCCAGCGGCATCACCGTACACCCCCGGCCTGATGAGCGGCATATCCGCAGCGACGATGTTTTTGAAATCGCCGCCATGATGAAAGACTGGCCTGACCGCGAGTTCAACATCGAAGGCAACCCGTTCCAGAACCTGATGCAGTTTGTGCGTGACCTGTCAGCGCGCGGGCTTCCGCTGCACCAGTGCACCTTTGTGCCGGACAGCGAAGACCAGTTGACCAGCGACCACGGCTGGAGTTTTCCGGATGACGCCGCACGGCTTGTGCCGCTGATCGAGCAGGCCCATTCGCGCGGGGTGCGCGTCAGCCTGTTCATGGACCCGGTTGCTGACGCCATGGCCGCTGCCAAAGCCACCGGGGCTGACCGCGTCGAGTTCTACACCGAGACATTTGCCCGTGCCTGGGCCGACGAAAAGCACAACGAGGCCCTGGCCCCTTTTGTGCAGGCCGCCCGCGCAGCCGCAGCCCTGAATCTCGGCATCAATGCCGGACATGACCTCAACCGCGACAACCTGACCGCTTTTTTGAAGGCGGTCCCCTGGGTGCGCGAGGTCTCGATCGGCCATGCGCTGATTGCCGATGCGCTTGAGCTGGGTTATGAAGCGACGGTGAAAGACTATCTGCGCTGCATCGACGAAGCATTTGCCAGCGCATGACCGATAGCTGGCGCGCCAACGGCCTTGCAAGCTTTGGCTACGGGACTTGCACGACCGGCTCCGCCAGATCGCAGGCGCATGCTTCGAGCGCTTGGAATGAACGGACGCCTTTCCGGGGCGCAGGAAACAAGGCAAAGTGCGTGACCGTGGGGGCCGGGTGATCTACGGCATCGGCACGGACATCTGCGATATTCGCCGCATCCGGGGCAGCCTTGAGCGCCATGGCGACCGCTTCGCGCAACGCATCCTCAGCGACAACGAATTTGCGGTTTACCAGACGCGTTCAGCGCGCTGGCCCGCGCGGGGCGTCAGCTATCTGGCCAGCCGGTTTTCTGCCAAAGAAGCCTTCAGCAAGGCGGTCGGCCTGGGCATGCGTATGCCGATGACCTGGCGGCACTGCGAGATTGCCAAGGCGCCCAGCGGCAAGCCCCATATTGTTCTGCATGGCGCCCTGAAGCTGTGGTTTGAGTCCAGAGGCCTGTCAGCCCATGTGACGGTTACCGATGAGACGGATTACGCTGCAAGCTTTGTGGTGGTCGAAAAGCTATAGTCCAGCCGCATCCGTCATCGCTGGGCGGGATCACCGCACAACACCGTTAAAATTTGGATAAAATGCTTCCGGCCCGTTAGAGGCAACGGTATTTAGCTATCAAACAGATAGCACCAAAAGCCTTTCATCCATCGGCTTCGCTGCCAACACCTGTGGCAGGCACTTTGCCAGCAACCTCTCCACGCCAGCACTCCACAGAAATGCAACTCATGACCCAGCATGCTCCATTGATCATCGACCTCGCCGGCATTACGCTTGGCAAGGACGACCGGCGACGACTCAAACATCCGCTGACCGGCGGCGTCATTCTGTTTGCACGCAACTGGCAAAACCGCGAGCAACTCAGCAGCCTGTGCAAGGCCATCAAAAGTGTGCGCCAAGATATCCTGATTGCGGTTGACCATGAAGGCGGCCGCGTGCAACGCTTCAAGACCGATGGCTTCACACACCTGCCACCGATGGGCGCCCTGGGCGAGCTGTGGATGAAAGACCCGATGGGCGCTACCAATGCAGCTACTGCCTGTGGCTATGTGATGGCCGCCGAGCTGCGCGCATGTGGCGTGGACTTCAGCTTTGCACCGGTGCTTGACCTCGACTACGGCGCCAGCGGCGTCATCGGTGACCGGGCCTTCGGGCGAGACCCGCGCGTGGTGTCGCTGCTTGCCAAAAGCATGATGCACGGCTTGCTGCAAGCCGGCATGATGAACTGCGGCAAACACTTTCCCGGGCACGGGTTTGTCAAGGCTGATTCGCATACAGCGGTGCCCGTCGACAAGCGCAGTCTCAAGGCCATCCTGGCTGACGATGCAGCTCCTTATGAATGGCTAAACACCACGCTGTCCAGCGTCATGCCCGCACATGTGATCTACCCGAAAATCGACACGCGCCCGGCAGGGTTTTCAGAACAATGGCTGACCTACGTCCTGCGCGGCCAGCTCGGCTTTGGCGGAGCGATCTTCAGCGACGACCTCAGCATGGCAGGCGCCCGCGTCATCGATGGCCAGGAGGTCAGCCATGCCGAGGCCGCTATCGCAGCGCTGAATGCGGGCTGCGACATGGCGCTGCTGTGCAACCAGTCGCTGGGAGACGGCGCCGTGCTGGACGCTTTCCTGGATGACATGGCTGAAGCCTTGCTAAAGGGCCGGTGGGAAGCGCTTGAAGCCAGCGACATGCGCCGGCTCGATCTGCTGCCGGCCACGCCCGCGCATGAGTGGGATGAACTGATGCTGCACCCGGCCTATATGCATGCGGTGGGCCTGATTCCGTGAGGTCGGGCGCGCTCTCAAGCAGAGTGCCTTGACGCTGCGTTTATCGCTATCAATATTATAGCTAATACCCGTTATATTTATTGGGCTAGTGGCGTATTTGACCTAGAAAAAAGCATTGCCGCCTGGTTGCCATCCGAATACCTCGCTGCTGTGGTTGGTGCTACGCAGGCATCCGTCTCGTGTATCTTCATGGTTTTGTTGCCGGAGTTGCTCATCATGAAATCCATCAAACGCAGACTTGCGCTGGCGCTGGCCGGCACCCTGATAGGCAGCGGCGTGCTGGCGCAGACGGCAGCACCCTTGCGCGTGGGCTCCAAGATTGACACCGAAGGAAAATTGCTCGGCAACATGATCGTGCTGGTGCTGGAGGCCAACGGCATCAAGACCGAAAACAAATCCTCGCTGGGCAACACCAAGGTCATGCGCGGCGCCATCACGGCCGGCGAAATTGACCTGTACCCGGAGTACACCGGAAACGGCGCTTTCATTTTTTCAGAAGAGTCGAGCCCCGTGTGGAAGAACGCGCAGGCAGGCTACGAGCGCGTGAAAAAGCTGGACTATGACAAAAACAAGATCATCTGGCTGGCGCCGTCACCGGCCAACAACACTTGGGCAATTGCGGTGCGCAAGGACGTTGCCGACGTCGCCAAGCTAAAGACCTTGGCTGATCTGGCCCCGTGGCTGCGCTCTGGCGGACAGTTCAAGCTGGCAGCCTCGGCCGAGTTTGTTGAACGCTCCGATGCGTTGCCAGCTTTTCAGGCGGCCTACAGCTTCAAGCTCACGCCGGAGCAGCTGTTGACACTGGCAGGCGGCGACACGGCGGTAACCGTCAAGGCAGCGGCGCAAAAAACCTCTGGCGTCAACGCTGCCATGGCTTACGGCACAGACGGCGCGGTAGCGGCACTGGGCCTGATTATTTTGGAAGACCCGAAAGGCGTGCAACCGATTTACGCGCCCGCTCCCGTCATTCGTGAAGAGGCCCTGAAGCGGCACCCGCGGGTGGCTGACGTGCTGGCGCCGGTGTTCAAGCTGCTCGACAGCGCCACGCTGCAGGGCCTGAATGCCAAGATACAGCTGGAAGGCCAGGACGCCAAAAAAGTGGCGGGTGATTTTCTGAAGTCCAAAGGCTTGCTGAAATAGCAGCGTGCGCGATGCGCCGTCAACGCGTCGCCAAGCTGCCCTGTTGTTGCCCCCGTTTCTTGCACTGTTTAGAGCAGGCTCATCCTTGACGCCCACTACTTTAGGCACCGTGGCCAACACCTCGGGCGCAACCGGACGACCCGCCGTGAGCTGGACCGACTGCCGGGCCCACCTGCCATCACTGGCGTTGTGGCTGGTGGTGGTGGGCGCGCTTTGCAGCTTGCCTTTCGTCAGGGTCGCGCCCAACCGGCTGGTATCGGGCGAGCCGGTCTACTTTTTCTGGATGCTGCAAGGCCCCGGGGGGCCGCTGGCCTGGGGCCTGGCGGTGCTGTTGCTGGCCCTGCTGTTGGCCCCACTGCTGGCCATGATCTGCACAAGCGGTGCCAGGCTCTGCCTCTGGTGGGTGGCGGCGGGTGCTGCCTTGTTGCTCCCGTGCCTGCTGGCACTGGCTGCCGCTTACGCCCAGACAGTGGTGCAAACCGCATCACCCATTGCACGAACGTCGCTGGGAATCGGCTTCTGGGCCGCCGCCTTGCCGGGCGGCCTGATGGCTGCAGACGCTGTGCGGCGTTTGCACACGCACTATGCAGCTGGGGCCTTGCTGGTTGCTGTGGCGGTGGCGCTTGTAGCCACACTGCTGGGCAGTGGTGCGGGCGATGAACTGTCCCTCATGAAGGAATATGCAAATCGTTCGGACGTGTTTGCGTCAGCCATAGCACGCCATGTTCAGATCGTGGCGCTGGCGATTTTGTTGACACTTTGCGTTGGGCTGCCGATGGGCTGGGCAGTGAGGCGACGCGTGCGCCTGGGCCGTGCCCTGTTTCCGGCGCTCAACATCATCCAGACCATTCCGTCGATTGCGCTTTTCGGGCTGTTGATGGCGCCGCTTGCGCTGCTGGCTGCACTTCTGCCGGCACTGGGCCGCGCCGGTATCAGCGGTGTTGGCCTCGCGCCCGCCGTGATGGCGCTGATGCTTTACAGCCTGTTGCCGGTGGTGCGGGCAACGCTGGCGGGGCTTGACGCTGTGCCATCTGGCGTGATCGAGGCGGCCAAAGGAATCGGCATGCCCGCGTGGCTGGTGTTCTGGCGGGTTGACGTGCCGCTGGCACTGCCGGTGGTGCTTGGCGGTGTGCGCACTGCCGTAGTCCAGGCGATCGGACTGGCCGCTGTGACCGCGTTGATTGGCGCAGGCGGCCTGGGCGCCATCATGTTCGAAGGGCTTTTTGCCAGCGCGCAAGACCTGGTGCTGCTGGGCGTCTTGCCCATCATCGCGCTGGGTGTGCTGGCCGATGCAGTCTTCGCAGGGCTGATGGTTCTGGCGGCGCCGGTCGGCTCACGCCAGGTGCTACCCATGGCTGCCGGGCGTGAACATGATTGAGTTCGACAAGGTCTCCAAGTCCTACGGGGCTGTCCAGGCCATCGATGCGCTTGACCTGCAGGTCTCGCGCGGTGAGTTCGTGGTGCTGATCGGCGCATCAGGCTCGGGCAAGTCGACCGTGCTGAAGATGATCAACCGCATGGAAAACCATGACACCGGCCAGATATTGTTTGATGGGCGAGATATTGGTGGCTTCAAGGTACGCGACCTGCGGTTGCGCATGGGTTACGCCATCCAGTCGGTGGGGCTTTTTCCGCACTGGACAGTTGAGCGCAATATTGCCTGTGTGCCGCAGATGCTGGGCTGGACCAAAGCCCGGATAGCAAACCGGGTCAACACGCTGCTGCAGCTGTTTGATCTGGATCCCGACACCTACCGCCGGCGCTTTCCGCATGAGTTGTCGGGCGGCCAGCAGCAGCGTGTTGGCGTAGCGCGGGCGCTGGCGGCGGACCCGGATGTGCTGTTAATGGACGAGCCCTTTGGCGCACTGGATCCGGTGATCCGTGCCTCGCTGCAGGCAGAAATGAAGCGTGTGCACCGGGCGTCCGGCAAAACCATTGTGATGGTGACACATGACATTGATGAGGCGCTGCATCTGGCGACGCGCATCGTGCTGCTGGACCGCGGAAAAATCATGCAAACGGGCAGCCCGCTTGAACTGCTGGCAGCACCGGCCACCTCTTTCGTGGTCGATTTTGTCGGCCGCAGCGACATCGGCATCAAGCTGTTGTCGCTGCAGCAAGCGGGGAGCGTGGCCCGGGTGGAGCCGCCGCTGGAAGGAAGTTCTGGCGCTGCGCTTTCAGCAGACGCCAGCCTGCGTGAGGCCGTCTCGTTGATGGCGACGCAGCGGCTCCAGGCAGTCAATCTGGTCACGGCGTCTGGTGCGCACGCAGGTGTGCTGCACGCGGTGGATATCTTCAACCAGGAAGGGCAACGCAGTGGCGACAAGGTCTGATGTCGCCATGCGCAAACTGCTGGGGGCGACGGTATCCCTGGCGCTGCTGGTAATGGTGTTGCCGCATTCGCAGCCTGTTTTTTCTGCGCTGTTTCCGCAGCTTGAAAGACCGGTTTACACGCAGGAGCCGTTTGCGCAGCTGCTGTGGCAGCACTGCAAGCTGGTGGCGTTGTCCAGTGCAGCATCGGTTGTGATGGGGACGCTGGCGGGTGTGTGGACGACACGGCCTGTGGGCCAGCCCTTCAAGCCACTGGTTGATACGGTGGTGTCAATGGGGCAGACCTTTCCGCCAGTAGCGGTGCTTGCGCTTACCGTGCCGGCGCTCGGTTTTGGCGAGCTTCCCGCGCTGGTGGCGCTGTCCATCTACGGGCTGCTGCCGGTGCTGCAGGGAACGGTTTCAGGGCTGCAATCGGTGCCCGATGCGGTAGGCCAGTCGGCGCGCGGCATGGGCATGTCGCCCTGGGAGCGCTTGCGCCGCGTCGAGGTTCCGCTGGCGCTTCCGGTATGGATGGCGGGCGTGCGCACCTCGGTGATCATCAATATCGGAACAGCCGCTATTGCGTCCACCGTAGGCGCCAAGACACTGGGCTCGCCGATCATCGTTGGCCTCGGCGGCTTCAATACCGCCTATGTGCTGCAGGGTGCACTGATCGTGGCGCTGTTGGCAGTGGTGGTTGATCTGGCGTTTGACTGCCTGGCTCAAGTGGTCGACTGGAAGCGTTAGGGCTGCGCGGGCCTGTCAGCGAAGCACCGGGCCCACTGCTTACGCAAGCCGCTTTGTCAAGGCATAGGCCAGTCGATTTTTCCGTTGGCGTCCATGTGCGTCAGGTACACCCGCAGGTCAAATTCATACTGGTGGTATTGCGGCTCCATATAGGTGCAAAGCTTGTAGAAGTCCTTGTCATGCTCTTTTTCCTTGATGTGCGCCAGTTCATGAACCGCAATCATGCGCAGGAACTCGTCGGGCACCTCCTTGAAGAGCGACGACACCCGGATTTCACGCTTGGACTTGAGCCTGTTGCCCTGCACCCGCGAGATTTGCGTATGCGTGCCCAGCGCGTGCGCGATCACCTGCAAGCGGTTGTCGAACGCCACTTTTGACAGCGGCTCGGAACTGCGCAAAAACTCCGCTTTCAGCGCCATGACGTAGTCATACAACGCCCTGTCGGTTCGCACGCCGTGCGCGCGCGGGTATTTTTTCAGCAGCATGCTGCCCAGCTTGCCCTGAACCTGCAGCTGCTTCACTTGAAGCTGCAGGGTTTCAGGATAGTGCGTCAGGTACTTCATATTGCATGTCTTTTGCTATGAAATAGATAGCTGATACCGCTTATAAATATTGGGCTGAGGCACTAAATCGTTAAAAATCGACCGCTGGGTCGCTTTGCCAGCTTCCACGCAGGACGCGGAAGTGGTCATGACCCGACCCGGGCTTGGCGAAGGGCTGGGTCGCAGGCGCATCCTTCGTTACCTCAGGATGAAAAGCCTCGTCACGTAGCAAGGCGCTACACGCACCGCGCAACCGGGGGCTAATGCTCCCGCCGCAATGCCGGAAACAGAATCACATCGCGAATGCTCGGGCTGTCGGTCAGCAGCATCATCAGGCGGTCGATACCCACGCCGCAGCCACCGGTGGGTGGCATGCCGTATTCAAGTGCCCGGATGAAATCATGGTCATAAAACATGGCTTCGTCGTCGCCACTGTCCTTAGCTTCTACCTGCGCATTGAAGCGGCTTGCTTGCTCTTCGGCGTCGTTCAGTTCGCTAAAGCCGTTGCCGAATTCGCGGCCGGTGATATACAGCTCGAAGCGCTCGGTCACTTCCGGCCGGCTGTCGTTGGCGCGGGCCAGTGGCGATATTTCGGTCGGGTGCTCCATGATGAAGGTGGGCTGCCAGAGTTTTTCTTCAACCAGATCTTCAAAGTAAAGTACCTGTAGACTGGCCAGCGAGCGGCTGGACAAGCGGTCCTTTGCTTCGGTCATGCCAAGCTTTTTGAGTGCGTTGACAAGCCAGCCAGCGTCGTCAACGTTTGCAGCCGCATCGGTATGTTTGATGATGGCCTGGCGAATCGTCAGGCGTTCAAAAGGCTGGCTCAGGTCAACAGCCTTTCCGCCATAGGTCAGCTTCACCGATCCCGCAACTTTTTGCGCTGCATCCCGTATCAGCGATTCAGTAAAGGTCATCAGGTCTGTGTAGTTCCACCATGCGGCGTAAAACTCCATCATGGTGAACTCGGGGTTGTGCCGTACGCTGATGCCCTCGTTGCGGTAGCTGCGGTTGATTTCAAACACCCGCTCGAAGCCACCCACGATCAGCCGCTTCAAATACAGTTCGGGCGCAATGCGCAAAAACATTTCCTGGTCCAGCGCGTTGTGGTGGGTCTTGAAGGGTTTGGCATTTGCGCCGCCCGGAATCGGGTGCAGCATGGGCGTCTCGACTTCCAGAAAGTCATTGGCCACCATGAATTCGCGAATGCTGCTGACCGCCTTGCTGCGCGACATGAACCGCTTGCGCGCGGCTTCATCCATGATCAGGTCGAGATAGCGCTGGCGATATTTGACCTCCTGGTCGGTCATGCCATGGAACTTGTCGGGCAGGGGCCTCAGGCTCTTCGTCATAAGGCGCAGGCCGGTGGCATGCACCGAGAGCTCACCGGTCTTGGTTTTGAACAAGGTGCCGCTAGCCCACACGATGTCGCCCAGGTCCCAGTGTTTGAAAGCGCTGTGCACATCCTCACCCACGCCCTCGTTGTTGATGTAGAGCTGTATGCGGCCGCCAGAAGGGCCAAAGGACGAGTCCTGCAGCGTCGCAAAACTGGCCTTGCCCATCACCCGCTTGAGCATCATGCGGCCTGCAACGCTGACCTTGACGGCCAGCGCCTCAAGTTCTTCCTTGTCCATGCCGTCATACAGCGCAAACAGCGCTTCGGCACGGTGATCCGGCTTCACGTCATTCGGAAAGGCAACGCCCTTGCCGCTGTCCTGGGCGTCGCGCAGGGCTTTGAGTTTGTCACGGCGCTCTGTGATGAGCTGGTTCTCGTCCGCAAGTGGCGTTGTCGCAGGCTGCGTGGGGGTGGGCGTCATGTGATGGAAATCCGTTGGGGTCAGGCGTGCGGGCGGTGGCTCGGGGCCAGGAAGCACAAAAAGTATGTCGCTGCACAAAACCACGCATTTTAGGTTTTTAAACCTGTCGGTTGGCGGTTTCTATGGACAGCCGCGCCGAAGGAGCCTTGATAATCGCGCGCTATGTATCTGCGCGCCGGACTTGTCTCGCTGGGTTTGCTGCTTGTCAGCCGGCTTTTAGGGCTGCTGCGCGAGTCGGCCCAGGCCGCAGCATTCGGCGCCACCGGCATGGGGGATGCGGTCATCGTGATGTTCACGCTGCCCGACTTGCTGGTTGGCGTGCTGGCGAGCGGTGCGTTGTCCTATGTGCTGCTGCCATTCTGGGCGCAACAAGACGCGTACGCCGTGCAACGCAGCCAGCGGCAGGCTGCCTGCAGTGTGGTGATTGTCGGCGCGCTGCTGGCGCTGCTGGTCTGGCTGATGCGCAGTTCAGTGAGCCGGGCATTGGCCCCGGGCCTGCAGGAAGACATGGCAACGCTGGGTGCGGCCTCGCTGGCATGGAGCGCCGTGGTGCTGCCGCTGGCCCTGCTCTCGGCGTTGTGGACCACCCGGCTGCAGCATGAGCGTGATGCTGTCGGCATGTACGCCGGCAGCTTGCTGGTGAACCTGCTGCTCATGGCAGCCCTGGCGCTGATGGCGGTAATGGGAGCGAAGGCTTTCAGCAGCGCTACCAGCGTGGGGGTGCTGGGCAGCTTTCTGGTGCTGGCCATGCTGGCGCGCCTGGCGTGGCTGTACTGGCGGCTTCCGCAACAGATAGCCTTGCCCGCATCAGCGCCAGCATCGGGACGGGCTACTGCCGGTCTGCCCGGGCCAACCATCTGGTTATGGGCGGCGCTTTCCTCGGGCATGCTGTTGCTGCTTCCGGTCGTCGCCCGTAGCCTCGCGTCGTTGGCGGGAGAAGGCGCTTTGGCTTATTTCAACTACGCGTGGAAACTGATCGAGCTGCCGCTGGTATTGGCGGTTCAGCTGGTTGCCAGCCTGGCGTTTCCGGCCATTACCCGTACGGCGCCTGCATCGGCAGAACGCGCGAAGGCACTGGAACTGTCCTTCATGCTCGCCTGGTCGCTGGCTTGCGCGGCTGTTGCGGTCGTGGGCGTGTTTTCATTGCCGCTGGCAACCTTGCTGTTTGGCTGGGGCCGGATGGGCGCTGAAGATTTGCAGGTGATTTCCCAGTGGGGTGCAGCCGGTGTCTGGTCGCTGTTGCCGCAGGCTCTGATTGCGGTTGTGCTGACGGTCATGGCGATATCGCAGCACATGCAGGTGGCGGTACGGGCGTACGCAGCCGGTATCGCAACGCTGGCCATCGTGGGCTGGTGGGGCGCAACGCAGGGGTTGATGAGCGGCCTGGCGGTGATGTATCTGCTCAATATTGTGCTGGCTGGGGTTGCGTTTTTACTGCTTTTCAGCCAGCGACACAGCTTGCGTGCAAGCATGCCGGTGTTGCCCATGCTGGCGCCCCTGGTCGTGTGCAGCGGCCTGGTTCTTTCAAAACCGTGGCTTCCCGAGATGGGCTTGGCCGGATCGGCGTTGCTGGCAACCGTATTTGGAATCGTTGTCATGGCCAGTGCCCTGGCAGCGAGCCCTTTGCTACGCGGTGCCGCTCTACACTCGCGTGGAAATGTTCGCACGAGCGCCGCAAAAAATTCGGCTGAAGCCACACGACTGCATGATTGATCTGCTGACCATCACCAACAGCCCCGAGCAGGCATGGCAATGCGATCAACTGGCCGGTATGCGCATTTTTGTGGACCTTGAACGAAAGGGCAAGGCAGAGCGTCAGGCGGGCCGCAACACTTTCATCAGCTCGCATCAAATGGCGGACGTCGCCCGCGTCAAGGCGGTTTTGAAGGCGTCGCGCCTGATGGTGCGCGTCAACCCGATCGACCTGGCCGACCTGCAGGCCACTGCCAGGGAAGTCGATGAAGTGATCAACCAGGGCGCTGACCTGATCATGCTGCCCATGTTCAGCACTGCTGAAGAGTTGCGCCATTTTTCTGCCATCCTCAACGGGCGTGTGCCTGTCGTTCCGCTGCTCGAAACCGCCGGCGCGCTGCACTCCATGCATGAATGGATAGAGACGGATGGCATCCATGAAGTGTTTGTCGGCCTGAACGACCTGCACCTGTCGCTGGGCTGCCGCTTCATGTTCGAGCCCTTGCTGCAGGGGCACGTCGACCGGGTAGCCAAAGCGTCAGGGGAAGCGGGCCTGCGCTTTGGCTTTGGCGGCATTGCCCGGATGGATGAGGGCCTGCTGGCCGGTCGCGATGTGTTGGGTGAGCATTTGCGGCTGGGCTCACAGGCAGTGATTTTGTCACGCACCTTCAACCGCACGGTGAGCAATCCGCAGGGCGATATTGCCTTTGAGGACGCGGTAGCCGAGTTGAGAAAGGCCGAGCGGGATCTGCTGCACCGACTGCCGCAGGAAGTCGAGCGGGACCACCTGCGTGTGGACGGTTTGATCCGGCAATTGGCTGCCGTGGACAGGCATGGCGCATGAAACGGTTTATGGACATCTTGCTCTCGCTGGCGGCGCTGGTGGCGCTAGCGCCCGTCATGGTGGCGGCTGCGGTTGCGATTGCGCTGGGAGACGGAGCGCCGGTGCTGTTTCGCCAGAGCCGCCTTGGCCTGAACGGCCGGCCTTTTGACATGCTGAAATTCCGCAGCATGCGAAAGAACGCAGCAGCTACCGGCCCTTACTTCACCCAGGCTGATGATTCCCGCATTACGCCGGTCGGCAGGTTCATACGCCGCACCAGCATCGACGAACTGCCGCAACTTCTTAACGTGCTGAAGGGCGACATGAGCCTGGTTGGACCCCGGCCTGATGTGCCGGTACAACGCGGGCTGTACAGCGACGCAGATTGGGCGCAGCGTTGCAGCGTGCGCCCAGGCATCACCGGCCTGGCGCAGGCGAAAATACGCTCTGCCGGGACGCAGGAGCACCGGCTGGAGCTGGACCTGCAATACACGCGAGAAGCGAGCGTCTGTCTTGATCTGAAAATCATGTGGTGGACGCTGGAACGCCTGAACGGCAAGGAAAGCAACTGATGTGCGGAATTTTTGGCTATTGGGATCGTGCACGCAGGCCGCTGGAAGCAGCGGCCATTGCGGGCATGGCGCAAAAGCTGGTTCATCGCGGCCCCGATGATGAAGGCGTCTGGAGCCAGCCAGCGCGGGGCGTTGCCATCGGAAACCGCCGCCTGTCCATCATCGATATCGGTGGCGGCCATCAGCCTTTTGTGTCCGACGATGGCATGGTTGCAGTGGTGCAGAACGGCGAGATATTCAACCATATCGAGCTGGCAGCCGATTTGCGCCGGCAAGGCGTTCATCTGAAGACTGGCTCCGACACCGAAGTGATTTTGCGGCTTTACGAGCGCCATGGCATAGGCTTTGCCAGCATGCTCAATGGCATGTTTGCGATAGCGATTGACGACGCCCGTGAAGATGCGCTGTACCTGGTGCGGGACCGTGTCGGCGTCAAGCCGCTCTATGTGTGCGACGACGGCCAGCGCATGCTGTTTGCCTCGGAAATCAAGGCAATAGTGCCTGTAGCCCAGGCATCGCCTGCTCTTGTTGCTACTGATTTAGTAGCAATTCACCATTACCTCAGTTTTAACTACATTCCGGCGCCATGGACGATTCACCAGGGCATCAAGCATGTCATGCCAGGCACCTGGATGAAATTCAAACGCAGCGGCGTTGAAACACAGCGCTGGTGGAGCCTGGCTGACCAGCAGGAACGCGACTACCGGTTTGAGGAATGGTCCGAAGATTTCATGGCCATACTCGACGATGCGACCCGCATACGTTTGAGGGCAGATGTGCCGTTTGGCGCGTTTTTGTCGGGTGGCGTGGACTCCAGCACCATCGTCGGCCTGATGGCCCGGCACGTGAAAGCGCCCGTCAAAACGTTCTGTATTGGGTTTGAAGACCCGCGCTACGACGAATCGGCATTCGCGTTGCAGGCGGCCAGGCGTTTCGGCTGCGACCACACCATGGAAGTCGCCGAGCTGAACATGCTCGATCAGTGGCCGCGCGTGTTGTATCACCTCGATCAGCCGCATGGCGATGCGTCATTCATGCCCACGCTGCGGGTGAGCGAGCTGGCCGCGAAACACGTCAAGGTCGTGCTGACCGGCGACGGTGGGGACGAGCTATTTGCCGGCTATGACAAGTACGCCGCTTTTTTTGCGCGGCCCGACGCGCAGACGCTGCCGGATGGGACGTTCCAGCGGCAGTATTTTGATTCCATCTCCCTGTTTTCAACCGCGGCCAAGAGCGCGCTGTACCAGCCTGAAATTTGCGATCAACTCGGCGGCATTGACAGCTTTGAGCAGGCCGCCAAACCCTGGTTTGACGAGTCACGACACTTTGACCGTATCAACCAGGCGCTGTACCTGGACATGCAACTGCTGCTGAGCGGCAACAACCTCGCCAAGCCCGACCGCATGGGCATGGCGGTCGGCATCGAGGCCCGCACACCGTTTCTGGATTACCGCATGATGGAGCTGGCCTTCCGATCGCGCAGCGCAACCAAGCTGTCGGCTGCGGGTGACAAAAAGCACTGGTTCAAAAAAGCTGCTGCGCCGTTGATCGGTGACGAATTGGCGTATCGCAAAAAGCAGATGTTTACGGTGCCAGTAGGGGATTGGTTTCGGGCGGAGAGCTATGTTTGGCTGAACACCACGCTGGGCCATAGCGGGTTGGTGGGTCAATTGTTCCAATCCGGCGTCATCGATTCGATGCTGGAGCGTCACCGCCATGGCAGCGCCAATTTCACGAGGGAGCTGCGGGCACTGGTGGCGCTCGCGCTATGGGAGCGCAATGCCGCGCGCTGAGTTGCCCGTCTGGCTATTTGTCGCCTATGGCGGCGGCCATATTCGTATGCTGCTACCGGTGGCGCAGCTGGCCCGACAGCAGAAAGTCGCGGTGCCCGTCATCCTGGCGTTGACGACGGCAGCTGCCGTGGCCTTGGACGAGGGATTCCAGCCGCTGGGTTTTGCCGACTTTTTGGAACCGCAAGACACCGCTGCGCTGGCCATTGGCCGCGAGCTGGTGGCCGGGCTGCCCACGGCGCCCGTTGATCTGCGCGAAAGCGCGGCCTATTTGGGGCTGTCTTATGCGGACCTGGCGGGCAGGCAGGGCGAGCAGCAGGCAGCCAGCCTGTACACCAGCATGGGCAGGCAGTGCTTTGAGCCGGTGGGCGTACTTGAAAGAATCATCAACAAGCTGCAGCCCGATTTGGTGGTGGCGACGAATTCGCCGCGTGCGGAAAGAGCGGCCATCTTCGCGGCAGGCCGCTTGGGCATCCCGTCCGCCTGCGTGGTCGACCTGTTTGCGGTGGACGAAGCCGCCTGGATCGGCAGGCCTGGTTATGCCAACCGTGTTTGCGTGCTCAACGACGCGGTGCGCGAGCGACTGGTGGCGGCCGGCCGTGACCCGCGAGAGATCGTGGTCACCGGTAATCCTGCGTTTGACAAGCTGCAACTGGAGACCACGATAAGAGCAGGTCGCGCACTGCGCCAGGCGCAGGGATGGAACGGTGTTCAAGTCGTGGTGTGGGCATCGCAACCCGAGCCTGCGAGTCATCCTTCGGTACCCGCGCGGGGCGGTGACCCTTCGCTACCCGGGCGAATTGAGCGGGCGCTGATGCGCTGGGTCAGTACCGCTTCGGACCGCGTATTGGTCGTTCGCCGCCATCCCAGCGAGCCTGCCCCATCGGAGGTCACACCAGAGGCGCGCATCTACGGGGATGGGCGACAATTCGACTTGCACCCGCTGTTGCATGCTGCCGATGTTGTGGTGACGATGAACTCGACCGTCGGCGTCGAAGCTCATTTGGCAGGGCTGCCGGTTGTTCAAGTGCTGGGATCGCTATTTGACGACTCCGTGCCCCTAGCACGTTTCGGCATGGCCGTTGCCTGTACCGACCCCGCGGACCTTGGCGTCATGCTGGACGACATTGTCAGGCGGCAGCCGTGTCAGCGGGCACTATCCCAGCCATCACAGGCGGCGCAAGCAGTTTTAGACGTATTGAAGGACATATGAGATGAGCGTTTTTCTGAACCTCGAACCCAAGAACGTGGCGCAGCTGTACAAGCTGCCCGCCGAGGTGAAGTTTTGCAAGCTATGCACCGTGTCCAACCAGCGGCCGCGCATTATTCTTGATGCTGAAGGCATTTGCGCTGCTTGTCACTACGCCGTGTACAAGCGTACCCAAGTCGATTGGGACCAGCGTGATGCGGAGTTGGGCGCTCTTTGCGACCAACACCGAAAATCCGATGGCAATTACGACGTGATAGTGCCTTGCAGCGGTGGCAAGGATGGCAGCTTTGTGGCGCATCAGCTCAAGTACAAGTACGGCATGAACCCGCTGTGCGTGACCTGGGCTCCCCTCATGGCCACGGAGATCGGCCGTCGCAACCTGGATGCGTTCTTGCGGGCGGGTTTTAACCATGTACTGGGTACACCCAACCCGGTTGTCACGCGCAAGTTAACACAGCTGTCGTTCGCGCATCTGGGAGACCCGTTCCAGCCCTTCATTTACGGCCAAACCAACTACCCGCTGCACATGGCCGTCAAGCACGACGTGCATCTGATCATGTATGGCGAAAACGGCGAGGTGGAGTATGGCGGTGACATGAAAAACGCGTTCAAGCCGACGCGCGACATCGCCGATCACGACAAGCATTATTTTTCTGGGCTACCGCCCGAGTTCTGGGCTGAGCATGGCGTGTCCCTGTCTGATCTGCGAGCCTTTATGGCGCCGCCTTATGCAGACATCCTGAAGAACAAGACCGAAATTCATTTCTTCGGCTATTACAAGTTTTGGGATCCGCAAGAAAATTTTTATTACTGCGTGGAGAACACCGGCTTTGCACCCAACACCGAGCGATCGGAGGGCACCTATTCCAAGTACGCCAGCCTGGATGACCGGATCGACGGCTATCACTATTACCTGGCGTACATCAAGTTCGGCATCGGCCGCACCACCTCGGATACGGCGCATGAGATTCGCGACAACAAAATAACGCGCGAAGAGGGCGTCGCGCTGGTGCGTCGCTATGACGGCGAGTTTCCGCAGCGCTACCTGCGCGACTTTATCGACTATTGCCAAATTACCGAGGAAGAGTTCCACGCGGTGATCGACAGCTGGCGTGGCGATCACATTTGGAGGCGCGAGGGCGACCACTGGAAGCTGCGCCACGCCGTTTGGGAAAGTTGAATGGCGCACAGCGTACGCATCATCCCGCGGTTAGACATCAAGGGGCCCAATCTCATCAAGGGCATTCATCTGGAGGGCTTACGCGTGGTTGGCGATCCGCAAGAGTTCGCCCTGCGTTATTACGCGCAGGGTGCCGACGAGCTGCTGTTTATGGACATCGTCGCCAGCCTCTACCAGCGCAACAACCTCACCGACATCATCAAGCGCGCGGCCGACCAAGTCTATGTGCCGATCACAGTGGCCGGCGGTATCCGCTCACTGGATGACGTCAGCAAAATGATGGCTTCAGGTGCCGACAAGGTAGCGATCAACACGGCCGCCATCGCACGGCCACAGCTGGTAGCCGAAGTGGCTCGGCGATTCGGTTCGCAATGCATGGTGCTAGGCGTCGAAGCCAAGCAGGTGGAGGCCGGCCGCTGGGAAGCCTACACTGACAACGGCCGTGAACGCACTGGCAAGGATGTGGTGCAGTGGGCGCGCGAGGCGGTGGACTTAGGCGCGGGCGAGATTTTGCTGACGTCGGTAGACCGGGAAGGTACGCGAAAGGGATTCGACATTGCCCTTTTGCAGCAGGTTTGCGACGCGGTACAGGTGCCGGTGATTGCCAGCGGAGGCTTTGGCAAGGCGGCAGACCTGGTAGCGGCGTGCGCAAGCGGTGTGTCTGGCGTTGCGATTGCTGATGCCTTCCACTGGAATCGTATGTCCTTGGCGCAGGTCAAGCGGGCTGCCGTGGATGCGGGGCTGGATGTGCGGCTGTCAGAGCCGGGGTACGCGGAATGAGCATTCCGGTTACCGTCATTGACTATGGCATCGGCAACCTGCTCAATGTGGTGCGGGCGCTGGAGCATTGCGGCGCGTCTGTACGGCTCGTCGACAAAGCCTCGGCCCGAGACATGGACGCCCCGCGCCTGGTGCTGCCGGGCGTGGGTGCTTTTGGCGACGGCATGGCAGAACTGCGGGCACGTGGCTTTGACGAGCTGGTCAAGCGCTTTGCAGATACTGGGCGACCTTTTTTGGGCATCTGCGTAGGCATGCAAATGATGTTCGACGCCAGCGAAGAAATGGGTGTGCACAAGGGTCTGGGCCTTTTGGATGGGCGTGTGCTGCCTGTGCCAGCCGTGGGCGTCGATGGCACGCCGCATCGCATACCGCATATCGGATGGAGGCCGCTGGAGAACGCGCGCGACTCATGGGACGGAGGCGTGCTGGCGGAATTGCAGCCGCACGAGCGTGTTTATTTTGTGCACTCGTTCGCCGCAATGCCGGCAGTCAGGGGCGTGCGGTTGGCCGATGTCAGCTATGACGGACAAACCATCTGCGCGGCCGTTCAGCGGGACAACCTGCACGGATGTCAGTTTCATCCCGAGCGGAGCGCACTGCCGGGCCTGGCCATGCTGCAAAGGTTTCTTGCCTTATGAGCGGCTCAGTCATTGCCACCATCTGCGCACGCGGCGGCAGCAAGGGCCTGCCAGGAAAGAATATTCGCGAGTTTCTCGGGCGGCCGCTGATCGTGCACAGTATTGCGCAGGCGCTGTCCTGCCAGCAGATTGACGCGGTTTATGTGTCCACTGACGACGAGGCGATTGCCAGGGTGGCGCGTGAGGCTGGCGCACAGGTTCCCTTTTTGCGCCCCGTTGAGCTGGCGACTGATACTGCGCCCAAGCTGCCAGTGATCGAACACCTGGTGGCAGCGCTGGAGCGCGAAGGCCTGGTTATAGCCCGCATCGTGGATCTCCAACCGACCTCACCCCTGCGGCAGGCGAGCGACATCGCCGGTGCGCTGGAAGCGGCCCCCAATGTGGATTTGACGGTGAGCATTACGCCGTCTGGCGACAACCCCTATTTCAACTTGGTGGAGCAGGGCGCAGATGGCTTGGTGCGCCTGTCCAAGGGTAATGGCAGCACCCGACGGCAAGACACACCGGCGGTGTATGCGCTCAATGGTTCGATCTATGTATGGCAACGTGCAGCGCTCGCTCATGCGGCGGTGCATGGCTTGTGGAGCGTGCGGATCGCGCCCTATGGCATGCCGCGTTGGAAATCGGTGGACATCGACGACATCGATGATTTTGACTATGCGCTGTGGCTGGCGCAGCGCCACTTGCGAGACTTTCATGGCTGACGGCGTTTTCGTCATCGCCGAAGCTGGTGTCAACCACAATGGCGAGCTGCCCATGGCTTTGGCGCTTTGTGACGCGGCCCGTGGGGCGGGCGCGGATGCGGTCAAGTTTCAAACCTTCCTTGCCCAAGATCTGGTAGTACCTGGCGCAGCGACCGCCGAGTACCAGAGGCGGCAGACCGGTGACCGGGATCAGTACCGCATGTTGCAGCGGCTGGAGTTGACCGAAGCAATGCATCGGGACATCAAGGCCCATTGCGACGGCATCGGTATAGAATTTTTTTCTACGCCGTTTTCATGCGATGCGGTCGACATGCTGGTTCGGCTTGGGGTACGCAGGCTCAAGCTCTCATCGGGTGAGTTAACGCACCTTGCCTTGGTCGAGCGCGCGGCTGCCACGCAACTGCCGTTGCTGATGTCAACCGGTATGGCTACGATGGGGGAGATCAACGAAGCGGTTTCCTGGGTACGCGCATCGCGTGGCCATCTCGACGGCGTGGTGGTGCTGCATTGCACATCAGCTTATCCGGCGTCCGACCAAGCGCTTAACTTGAGGGCGATGGTCAGCATGGGACGCGACCTAAATGTTGACGTGGGTTATTCCGATCACAGTCTGGGCATCGAAGCTTCGCTCGCTGCCGTTGCCCTCGGTGCTGTCGTGATTGAGAAGCACATCACAAGCGACCGTAATCTGCCAGGGCCTGATCACAGCGCATCGCTTGAGCCAAACGAATTTACCCGCATGGTGCAGGGCATACGCAGGGTGAGTGCCATGCTGGGCAATGGCGTCAAAGCGCCGTCGCCTGAAGAGCTTGACACCGCCCGGGTGGCCAGGCGCAGCGTAGCGGCGGCAGATGATATCTGTGAGGGCGAGATCATTACCGCCGATAAACTCATGTGCCGCCGGCCAGCAACGGGCATAGCACCGCGTGATTTGCAGCGGGTTATAGGTTGTACTTCCGCAGTCCGAATTGCGGCTGGAACCATTTTGCAATGGGACCAGCTGGTTCCGCCAGTAACGCTCTAACGGGTATGGCCGAAGCACTGCGCAAGATCATTTACTTGAGCGGCACCCGGGCCGACTTCGGATTGATGAAGTCAACGCTCCAGTTGCTGGCTCCTGTGGCCAACCTTTCTGTGGCGGTAACCGGAATGCATCTGGAGCAGGCGTTTGGCCACACCGTGGACGAGATCCGTGTAGCGGGTCTGCGCGTCTGCGGCGAGATTCCGGTTGACGTTATCAGTCGCACGCGTGCAAGCATGTCGAGCAGTCTTGGAGACTGCCTGCAAGGCTTGACGGCGTTGCTGGTCGAAGAAAGACCCGACATCCTTGTAGTTCTGGGTGACCGCGGCGAAATGCTGGCGGGTGCCCTTGCCGCCTTGCACATGGGCATCGTGTGTGTGCATCTTCATGGGGGGGAGCGCTCCGGAACCGTTGATGAGCCGATGCGTCACGCCATCAGCAAGCTGGCCAGCTATCACTTGGTGGCAACAGAAGAGTCGTGTGATCGTTTGATACGAATGGGTGAGATGCCAGAGCGCATTTGCATCACGGGTGCTCCGGGCCTGGACGGAATTGTTGATGAGGCAGAGTTATCCGCTGACGGCTGTCGACTGGCCCTGGGCTTGCCCGCCAAACAGCCATTTGTGCTGGCGCTATTTCACCCGGTTGTGCAGCAAGCGCATGATGCCTTTGCACAAACCTCAAACCTGTTGGCAGCCTTGCATCAACTCGGCTTACCAGTGCTGTGGCCAGAGCCTAATGCAGACGCTGGCTCGGCAGAGATTGTCAAGGCTCTCAACGACAAGGGCCTGCCACCGGGATCACGCCGTAGAAGGCATCTGCACAGACCGCTTTTTTGTGCAGCCATGAAGCACAGCTCTGTCATGGTTGGCAATTCATCGGCAGGGATTATTGAGGCGGCTTCTTTTGGAACACCTGTGGTCAACGTCGGAGACCGGCAACGGCTTCGTGAGCGAAACATCAATGTCGAGGATGTCGCTCCCGACGCACAGCTAATTTACGAAGCTACCCGGAGGGCGATCGTGCATGGCAAGTGGCCTTGCAGCAACAGGTATGGCAATGGCACGGCGGGCCCTCGCATCGTTGAAACACTTTTGGCTCTTTCTCTTGAGCGATCTGTTCTTGAGAAAATCAACAGTTACTGAGATCACTGATCGCCCACCACATGAATGCGCTTGAATCGTCACTGCTCACGCCCGACACGCTACTTGTTTTCGGTGCCGGCGGTCACGGCAGGGTGGTAGCAGATGCAGCAGTCTCGTCGGGCAGCTGGGGTCGGGTTATCGCTTCCGATCAAAACCGGGCGGTTTGTTGTGGGCGGCTGTTGCCGGGTGTCGAACTTGTGCAGATGGAGGCTGTGTCGTCATCCGACTTCGCTCTTCATGTCGCAATTGGCAGTAATCTCTCTCGTGAGCGTGAGGCCACCTTAAAGGGCCTGGACCGACTGGTGTCCATCAGACACAGCGCTGCTGTAGTTTCAAGGGCGAGTCAGATAAGCGCGGGATGTTTTCTCGCGGCGAATTCCGTCATTGCGCCTGGCGTGGTTCTGGGCATAGGTGTCATCGTCAATCATGGCGCCGTCGCCGACCACGATGTACAGACAGGTGCCTTCTGCCATATTGCACCCAATGCCACGCTTGGCGGAGCGGTCCGCATCGGAAACCGTGTGATGATTGGTGCCGCTGCGGTAGTCCTGCCATCGGTTTGCATAACCGATGACGTCGTCGTGGGTGCCGGCGCTGTGGTCACTACCGACATCATCCAGCCAGGTACATACGCGGGCATACCGGCAAGGAGAATTTCATGAGTCCGGAGAAGCTTGCAGCGTTGTCAGTTAATCCTGAGCTTACTTTGCGACAGGCACTGCTGCGCATGGACCAGACCGGCCGGGGCATTCTGCTGGTTTTGAATGCAGAAGGAAAACTGGCGCGTACGCTCACCGATGGCGATCTTAGAAGAGCCATCCTGGGGCATATCGGTGAGATGGCGCCGCTGTCAAACCTTCCGGAGGTCGCCCCCATTACTGCAGGACTGAATACAAACGCTGCTGACGTTCTCCAGTTGATGGACTTGCACCAGATTGACCATATTCCGGTGCTTGACGCGGAAAAAAAACCCGTTGACATGGTTTTCCGACGTGAGCTATCGCAACGGGTATGGCTTTCTTCCCCACATCTGGGCAGTGAGGAAACCGTGTTTGTGGATGATGCGTTCAAGACTAACTGGATCGCCCCGTTAGGACCCCATGTCGACGCTTTTGAAAGTGAACTTGCGGACCATGTAGGCATCGCCAACGGTGCTGCCGTCTCATCAGGCACAGCCGCAATCCACTTGGGACTCCTGCTGCTAGGCGTCAAGCCTGGCGACACCGTCTTCTGCTCGGCGCTAACCTTCGTCGCCAGCTGTAATCCGATACTTTACTGCGGAGCGCGCCCCGTGTTCATCGACTCGGGGCCGAATACCTGGAACATGTCACCGGCGGCGCTAGAGCGTGCCTTGGAGTGGGCGCGTCGCGAAAATCGCTTACCGCGTTGCATCATCCTCGTCAATTTGTATGGCCAGAGCGCGGACATGGACGCGCTGCTACCGATATGCGAGCATTATGGAGTGCCAGTACTGGAAGATGCCGCCGAATCACTGGGCGCCCGCTACAAGGGCAAGAGCAGTGGAACATTTGGGCGCATGGCCGTGTATTCTTTCAACGGCAACAAGATCATCACGACTTCGGGTGGCGGCATGTTGGTCGCCGATGATGCAGACCTGGTTGCTAAAGCCCGCAAGCTGTCAACGCAGGCACGTGAAATGGCGGCGCATTATGAGCATGTTGAAATCGGATTTAACTATCGCATGAGCAACGTGCTTGCTGGCATAGGCCGTGGCCAGTTGCGAGTGCTTGAGCAACGCGTGAATCAGCGCAGACAGGTGTTCCAGCGCTATGCCCGCGCGCTGCAGGACTTTCCACAGCTCACCTGGATGCCTGAGCCGCCGGGCTACCGCTCCACCCGCTGGCTGAGTTGTTTTACGCTGAACGGACCTGATGCCCACCGCAATTGCCAAACTGTCATGAAATCGCTAGAGCGTCATTTGATTGAGGCACGGCCCGTATGGAAACCCATGCAACTACAGCCTCTCTATAAAGGAGCGCCATATTTTTCCCACGATGACGACAACGATGTATCTGCCAGATTATTCAACGCCGGCATGTGCCTGCCTTCTGGCTCCAACTTGACAGAGCAGCAACAAGATCGTGTCATTGAGCATTTGCGACACGCGCTGGCAATGATCGGGACCCAACGTGCGGTTGCTTAAAACCTTTTTACCTTTTTGGTTGATCGATCTGCTACTGGTATTTCTGGCTTGGTGGGCAGCCTTCTGGCTTCGATTCAATTTTGAAATACCCGACAGTTTTTTCGCGCTTGCTTTAGGCAGTGTTCCATGGACTATGGGAGGCTACGCCCTTGGGCTCGCGATTGCGCGCGTGTACCGGCAGGTCTGGCGATACATTGGATTGCCTGAATTGCGTCAGCTAGGCCGTGGCGTATGTCTAGGTGGGCTGTTTTCGGCAGCCGTAATTTTGATGATGCGGTATCCCGATTTTCCTCGGTCTGTGTTGTTATTGCATCCGCTGCTGGTGCTGGTTATGTCGGGGGCGGTGCGCGCGGCTTGGCGAACATTGGCCGAGAACGTTCAACCGTCAGACGGATTGCGTCCTTTGCTGATCATCGGATCGCACGAAGACGCTGCGGCGGCGCTGCGCGCCCTTAAAGGCTCAAGCTCATGGCAATGCGTGGGTATCGTGTCGCCGCTGGCCGCGGAGCAGGGCTCCTACCTCCACCAAATCCCCGTCTTGGGTCTTCCTTCTGCCATCGCGGAAATCGCCGAACTAACCGGCTCCGCAACCGCCTTGATTGCAAGTCCGCCGGGTTCTGAAGGTCGGCGTGAGGCCTTGCTCGAGGCAGGCGAAAGCCGTTTGACACTTTTGACCCTGCCTCGCGCAGACGAGTGGCTTCGTACCAACAATGGAAGTCCCCGCAAGATTGAACTGGAAGACTTGCTGGGTCGGCAGGCGGTGGAACTGGACATCGATGGGCTAGCCGAGCTTTTTTTGGGAAAGACCGTGTTGGTTTCTGGCGCTGGAGGCTCCATCGGCTCCGAGCTTTGCCGGCAGATAGCGCGCCTTGGCGTTTCTAAACTGGTTTGCGTTGATTGCTCTGAAATTGCGGTGTACCGCCTGGAGCAGGAAATGCGTGAGGCGCACCCGCAAATGCAATGCCTTTACTACACAGCCAATGTGCGTGAATTTGAAAGGCTGGAAGCTATTGCGCTTCAATACCGGCCCAGCGTGGTTTTCCATGCGGCCGCTTATAAGCACGTGCCCTTGATGGAGTCGCATAACGAGATAGAGGCGATACGCACCAATATTTTGGGCACCTTGAACGCAGCCCGGATTGCAGGCGCAACCGGCGCTCAAAAATTTGTGCTTATTTCGACGGACAAAGCGGTCAATCCGACCAACATCATGGGAGCCACAAAACGTATGGCTGAGTTGGTGGTTCAGAGCGTCGCTCGTGAACACATCAGCACCGAGTTCGTTTCCGTTCGATTTGGCAATGTGCTGGGCTCCAGTGGATCCGTGGTGCCGCTCTTTACCGACCAAATTGCCAAGGGCGGCCCCATCACAGTCACGCACCCTGACATTGTTCGTTACTTCATGACCATTCCTGAGGCAGCTCGCCTCGTGATGCAAGCTGGCCTGATTGGTCAAAGTGGGCAGATTTATGTGCTCGACATGGGAGAGCCGGTCAAGATCGCAGACCTCGCACGCATGATGATTCGCCTGTCGGGCAAGACCGAACGTGAAATTCCCTTGATTTTTACAGGCCTGAGGCCGGGAGAGAAGCTTTTTGAGGAGCTCTTGGCCGACGACGAAAGCTCTGAGCCAACACCCCATTCCAAACTGCGTATTGCCAAAGCATCAGGTATGCAAACGTTAGCGATACAGGCGATTGAAAACTGGGTGCAGCAAGCGGGTCCAGCGCCGACAAGCGGCTGTATCAGAGCGTGGCTGAGGAGTTATGTGCCGGAATACAAAACCCAAATGGAATTATTAGCGTAATTCCGCTCCTGACGGAGCCATTGCCTGCCACTTCGCTTCACAGCGCAATACCGCTACGCTCCAGCATATCGCTCACCAGCTCAAGCCTGACCAGTGGATTGTCCAGCTGCATCAACCGTTGCTTCAGTTCTATCGGCATGGGCAAAAGCTCGCAC
>JAQGNE010000042.1 GCA_028291985.1 Polaromonas sp.
CATAGCAACAACCCCTTGATATTGTTGGGTTTCGGCTATTAATTGCTTGAAGAATTGTTTGTTCAAGCGGGCTGCCTCGCGTGACAGCTCAGCCATGCGGTCGGTGCAGACGCGTACCGTTTCGTCAAGTTCGTCCGAAGCCACGACCTCATTCAGAAAGCCGCGTTGCTGCATGACCGGAGCATCAAGCACTGCAGCTGACAGCAACATTTTGCGAGCCGTCAATTCGCCAGCGGCCCGCATTACCAGCGCTGCTTCGCGCGGCGCCATTGGAAAACCCAACTTGGGCATTGGGACGCCAAAGTGGGCAGACGTGGCCGAGATCCGGATGTCGCAACAACTGACAATCTCGAGCCCCGCCCCCATGCAATTGCCTTCGATCCGGGCGGCGATGGGCAGATCGCGGTCCAGCGAGGCCTGCAGTCCGCCCCAGACCTCAAGCTCATGCAACTCGCGCGGCGAAGCTTCCGTGAAACGAAACAACGGATACTCCAAAATCTCCCCGCCGGCGCAGAAGTGGCCGCCCTTGCCCTGCACCACCACAGCGCTAAGCGACGAGTTATCCTGCAGGTGCGCGAACACCTCGCGAAGCTCGGCCCACATTACCAGCGACATGGCGTTGAGCTTGCGGCGGTTCGACAGGGTGACCCGGGCAAGGCTGCCCGAGACGTTCAACGTGACAGCACCGGTCATGGACGCGAAATAGCGTGTCGCAGGCCGCGAGCCCTCACCCATGCCCTATTGTGCAAAAGCTTGTCGCCTGACCGTGCCGCAGACAAAGCGCCTGACTGCGCGGCACATCCTCCTTCAGGCAGGGGCTGCGGGACTGGCTTCGCCAAAACGCAGGCGTAGCGCCTTTCAGGAAGGGCTGCGAGTCGCAGCCCTTCCGCGTACCGTCCAAGCCTGCAGATGCGAGCTTGACGCCGCGGCACGCAGCCCCCTTGGGGGACAGGGGGCGACACGAAATGCGCCACCGTAGGGGCCATATTCATTCGAGCTTGGCGCCGGAGGCCTTGACCACCTCGGCCCAGCGCTTGACCTCGCTGCTGACAAAGCTGCCAAACTGCTGCGGACTCAGGTTGCCAAACTCGGCGCCATTGCTGGCCCAGATCGCCTTGAGCTCCTCGGTGGCCGCTGCCTTGCGGAACTCTTCCACCGCACGGGCCTGGACATCGGCTGGTGTGCCTTTGGGCGCCCACATGCCGTACCAGGTCGTGACCGTGTAGTCGGGCAGACCGACCTCTGCGGCCGAGGGCACATCCGGGAAAGCCGGGTTGCGCTTGGTGCCGGAAACCATCAACGCCTTGATGCGGCCGCCCTTGATGTGCGATGCCGATGAACCCAGGCCATCGAACATCATGTCGACGCTGCCCGCGATCAGGTCTTGCAGCGCCGGCCCCGCGCCGCGGTAAGGAATATGCGTGATGAAAGTCTTGGTCTGCTGCTTGAACAACTCGCCTGCCAGATGGTGTGAGGTGCCAGCGCCTGCAGAGCCATAGTTGTATTTTCCCGGTGTCTTGCGCACCGCTTCAATGAAGCTCTTGAAGTCGGCAAAAGGCATGGTTTTCGGGTTGACCACCAGCACCTGTGGCACATTGGCCAGCAGGGCCAGGGGAATGAAGTCCTTCTCGATGTCGTAGTCAAGCTTGGGGTACATCGACGGCGCGATCGTGTGGTGCACCGCGCCCATGAACAGGTTGTACCCGTCGGGCGCGACTTTGGCTGCGAGACTTGCGCCCAGCGTGCCGCCAGCACCGCCCCGGTTGTCAATGATGAGCTGCTTACCAGTCAGCTTGGCGAACTGCGCGCCCAGCGGCCGTGCAAACGCATCGGTGCCGCCGCCCGCAGGAAACGGAACGATCACGCTCACTGGCTTGGCGGGCCAGGCAGACTGTCCGTAGGCGGCGCTGGACAGCAGCCCCAGGCCGGCAGCGCCGGCAGTGGCTTTACCCATCAGTTGCAGTAGGTCGCGGCGGCTGTGCATCGCGTCGGAAGTTATCGTCATGCTTGTCTCCAGTGGTGTGTTGTCAAAACTTCTGCTAACCAGCGCTTGTTGACGCGCTTTTTATCTTTGTGCATGGCGGCTGGGTCACAAATAAAGATGCTCGATGTCGCCAGCTGCGGGAATCTTGCCCTCGGCCAGCATGCTGCGGTGCCGGTCCAGCCGCCGCAGGTCATACACATAGTTGACCATGAGTCCGTAGGACTGTTTGACACCTTTCGCGGAAGGATCTCCCGCCCAGTTGATGCGCTCTATACGCGCACCATTGCCCAGATGAAAGCGCGCCACCGCATCAACCGGCTTGCCATCATCCATCGCCTGCCCCAGGTAGTGCGCCGCGCAACGCAACAGCATGTGTCGAACCGGCGATCTCTCGGGCAGGTTCAAGGCGTCTTCTACAGCCGCCAGAAAACCGGCCGCCGTGGGTACATCCTGCCCTAGGGCACGCCCCAGCCCCAGACGCGTCTTGTCGTCCAGCCGGGTCAACGCCGCGGCGGCATTTTTGCCCAGCCAGGCCCTGAACCCCGGAATAGGCGACAGCGTGGCAAAGGTACGCAGGCGTGGAAACTCTTCCTTTAGGGTTTCAACCACCCGCTTGATGAGCGAGTCGCCAAAGCTCACGCCGCGCAGGCCGGCCTGGGTGTTGCTGATCGAGTAAAAAATGGCGGTAGTGGCCTTGTGCACCTGGGTCGCGTCGGCGGCTTCATCCAGCAGAGGCGTGATGCCGCCGGCAATGCTGTCGAGCAGCGCCACCTCAACAAATATCAGCGGCTCATCGGGCAGGCGCGGATGAAAAAAACCGTAGCAGCGGCGGTCGGAATCCAGCCGGTTCTTGACGTCCGACCAGCTCTTGATGTCATGCACGGCCTCGTAGCGAATCAGCTTTTCGATCAGCGATGCCGGAGAGTCCCAGCTGATGCGGCGCAGGTCGAGAAAGCCGACATCGAACCAGGTGGAAAACATGTACTCCATCTCGACATCCAGCGCCTGCAGCCGTTTGTCGGTCTTCAGCGAAGGCAGCATCTCGGCGCGCAGGTCGACCAGAAAACGAATGCCTTCTGTAAAGGCGCTGAAGCGCTGCAAGAGGCGCCGCCGGGGCGACACGGTGGCGCGGCGCAGGCGCACTTCGGCCACGGCCTCATCGCTGGTGCCCACCGCCGCGGCGTACTGGGCTTGGGCGGCCTTGGTTTTTTGCACATCGGCGACAAACTGCTCGCTCATCAGCAGCCACATATCGCGCCGCTCTTCTTGCGATGCCTTGGCGTACCAAGACGCCACGCCCATGGCGCGCCGGCCACCTTCCACCTCGCTGACGCGCGGATCCACGATGGCTTTCAACTCTTCAAGCGTACGGCGCAGAACGCGGGGCGACAGCGCTTCTTCCTTCTTCCGCAAGGTGGCCTTCAGGCGCTCCCGCGTACTCCGGCCGGGAGCGGTACGCTCCGCCGGTGTCGAAACAGCTATCATTTTTGTAGCTTCCTTCGCCTGTACCGATTGGGCCAGAGGCATATTTGATTGATTTTTTTCAACTGGAGGCGTTGCCGCGCCTGTGCCAAACCAGCCCAGGCCGCTCATGATGCAAACCTGGAACGCTGGCTTCGGGCAAGGTCTCGCAAGGCTTCGCGCTGGCGCAGCAAGTGAGTGCGCATGGCAGCCTCGGCGCCTTCACTGTCGCGACTTTTGAGCGCTGCAAACACGGTCATGTGCTCGGACAGGCTTTGCGCCAACCGACCGGGTGCGCCCAAGGACTGCAACCGCGACAGCTTCAGAATCTTGCGCAGGTCGGCAATCGCCTGTGCCAGCCAGCGGTTGTTGGCCAGTTCGATGATGGCTTCATGAATGATGAAGTTGGTGGCGTAGTAGTCCTTGATGCGGCCAGCGTCGGCATGGCCCTGCAGCCTGTCGTGCAGAACACCCAGTTCACGCAGATCGGCATCGGTGGCACGGCGGGCCGCCTCAAATGCGCACCGGCCTTCCAGCAGCGCAATCACCGGAAAGATGTCGTCGAGGTCCTGCTCGGTCACTTCGTTCACAAAGCATCCACGGCGCGGCTCATGCCGCAACAGGCCTTCCGCGGTGAGTACCTTCAGCGCTTCGCGCAGCGGCGTGCGCGAAATTTCCAGCCGCGTACAAAGCGCTGCTTCATCCAGAAAACTGCCCGGCGCCAGCTCGCCTGCGAAGATCTGTTCGCGCAGGATGCCAGCTACTTCATCGTGCAGGGAGTTTGGGACGAGTCGCATGTTTTTAGGCGGATTGGAAAGCACAGATTAGCATCTGTCGCGGGTTGTGATTAGCAGTAATTACCCGTAATTACTGGTATGTACGGGTGTTTCTACCAACGCGACTGCGATCTGGAAAGGTGTCAGGCGCCATAACTTCGAGGTCGACTTCACAAAATCAGACGTCTGCAATGCAAGTCGCCAGCCGTCGATTGCCTTTTGCCCCTTGCATTGGTGTCTGGTGTCTGGTGTCTGGTGTCTGGTGTCTGGTGTCTGGTGTCTGACACGACATGTGAACACTGCACCTCGCGTGATGCACGCCGTCGCACCGGTAGGCGCTCACCGACACCAGCTGTGGTGCTTATGCCGACTCTCGACACTGTCCCAGCGCTAATGTGCAAAGGATGCACCAACCAATCACGCCAGGAGCCCAACATGCCAAGAGGTGACAAATCAACCTACAGCGACAAACAAAAGCGGCAGGCCGAACATATCGAGGAAGGCTATGAGAAGCGCGGCATGGCCGAGAACGAAGCAGAGCGACGGGCATGGGCCACCGTCAACAAGGAAACCGGTGGCGGAAAAAAGTCAGGTTCGGGCCGTGGCGAACCGGAAAACCACGAACCCTCGCGCAGGGGCGGCCGCCTAGGCGGACAGGCTGCCGGAGAGCGGACAGCAGCCGAGCGATCAGCCTCAGCCAAGAAGGCAGCCGCGACCCGCAGACGCAACGCAGCCAAATAAACAATGCTGTCCGCCCCACCAAAGCGGTTGTTTGCTATGATATTTATAGCTACAAACCATCAATTATATTGGGCTAGCGGCATTATTTTCCAATAACGGCTTCTACCAGCTCTGGGAGATCGTTGATCGAACCTCGGATCCTGGAAACCCGCGAACGGCTGGTTGCAAGCCAGCGTTTGATGGATCGACAGTGATGTGCCGCCAGCAACTGCCCTGACCACGCAAAAACATTCCTAGGACACTGCCGCACCGGCAAGGAAGCGGCCTGGTACCGATGTACCGTCGCAGTGGTCAATCAGCAAACAAGCCCTCAAATCCATCCATGGGTTCAAACAGCTTGTTCCGGTACCGCAAGCGGGTGGGCCCGGGCATCGCCCTCGCCTTCAACGGATGCTCCGCATCCCCGGGGTAGCAAATCACGCGGGTGCCGTCGATATCAATCGGATGCGGCTGGATCACCGGTGGCAAGCGGCTGCGGGCATCAGCCAGGGCAGCCTGTACGCTCGCAAAACGTGACAGGTGCGCCAGCGTCATGATCTGCGGCGGTGCCAGTTCAAAAAGGCCGTCGCGGTGCAATTCGAGCGCTGCCCTGGGTTGCAGCCAGATGCTTTCGGTTGCCTCAAAGTTGTCATGAGTAGCGACCTGTCCCGCGGGCGCTGCAGCCACAAAAAAACGGGTGTCAAAACGCCGGTTCATCACCGATGGCGATTCCGGCGTGATCCAGCGGGACCAGGGCGCAAGGCAAGTGGTTTGCAGCCGCAGCGCCATGCTGGCCAGCACTTTGTTGAAAGCCTGGCCTTCGCGCAGCATCCGGGTTGCACGCTCTGCATGCGCGTGGGTGACGCCGTCGGCAAACAAAATGCCGGACTCTTCAAACACCTCTCGCACCGCGGCAATATAAAGCCCCGCAGCAGTCGCGTGGTCTATATCGGGCTCATTGAGCGCTGCATGCAAATCGGCCAGCGGCTGGTCGATATGCAAACCGGTATTCAACTCGGCATCCAGCTTGTCAACCTTGCCACCCGGAAAGACAAAGGCGCCACCCAGCACGTTTGATTTGGCGTGGCGCTTGATCAGGAATACCTGCAGGCCCTGGGCGTCACCGCTGCCGTCGCGCAGCATGATGACAGTAGCTGCAGCGCGTGGCGGGCCGGTGACGATGTCAGTGTTCAGTTCCAAAGGGGCTCGCAGTTATCAGTGGTGAGCTTGGACCGGGCGTTCTAGAAATCACCCGATCCATTTGCCAGGCTCTCAAACTTGGTGATGCGGTTGATGAAGGCCAGCTTGACGGTACCGGTCGGCCCGTTACGCTGCTTGCTGATGATGACCTCGGCCACACCGGGCTCTTTGCAGGCTTCCTTGGTGTAGTACTCGTCGCGGTAGATGAACATGATGATGTCGGCGTCCTGCTCGATGGCGCCGGACTCGCGCAGGTCACTCATCATGGGGCGCTTGTCGGTGCGTGACTCGACGCCACGGCTGAGCTGCGACAGCGCAATGACCGGGCACTGCAGCTCCTTGGCCAGCATCTTGAGGCCACGCGAAATCTCGCCCACGGCAGTCGCGCGGTTCTCTTCGTTCATGCTGCTTGACACGCTCATCAGCTGCAGATAGTCCACCACGATCAGGCCGAGCTTGCCGCACTGCTTGGCCAGGCGTCTGGCGTTGGCGCGCAACTCGCTGACGGTCAGGCCGGGGGTCTCATCAATGTGCAAAGAGATGTTGCGCAGCTTTTCAATCGCTTCGGTAAGGCGCGGCCACTCTTCATCGGTCAGAGCGCCCGTGCGCAGATGGGTCTGGTCGATACGCCCGATGGAGCCGACGATACGCACCGCCAGCTGTGACGCGCCCATCTCCATCGAAAACACCGCCACCGGCAGGCCCTCGTTCAGAGCCACATGCTCGGCGATGTTGATGGCCAGCGCAGTCTTGCCCATGGACGGCCTGGCCGCCAGAATCACCAGGTCGCCGGCCTGAAATCCGGACGTCATGCGGTCCAGGTCGTAAAAACCAGTGGGCACACCCGTCACGTCGTTGGGGTTTTCAGCCATTTCGGTCACGCGGTCAAGCAGGCTGACCACCAGCGTGTCCATGCTCTGGAAACCTTCCTTCATGCGCGAGCCCTGCTCGCCGATCTTGAAGATTTTTTGTTCGGCCTCGTCCAGGATGGTGGCTACGTCCTTGCCCTGCGGGTTGAACGCGTTGGTCGAGATTTCATCGCTGGCGGCCACCAGTTTGCGCAAAATGGAGCGCTCACGAACGATCTCTGCATAACGGCGGATATTGCTGGCACTCGGCACATACTGCGCCAGTGAGTTGAGGTAACTCAAACCACCGATGTCGCCTTCCTTGCCCTGGTTTTGCAGATGCTCGTAAACCGTGATCACGTCAGCCGGCTTGTTGGCGTTGATCAGCGCCCCTATGGCGCCGTACACCAGCTTGTGCTCGCCCCTGTAAAAATCGGCATCCACCAACAAGTCTCCCACGCGGTCCCAGGCACTGTTGTCCAGCAGCAGGCCGCCCAGCACGCTGGATTCGCCTTCAATGGAATGCGGTGGAATTCGCAGTTGAGCGATCTGCCGGTCCGGGCTGTAGCCGGGCTGTTCAAACGTGGAAAGTGCAGCTGACATGGAAGTCCTGTGAGAGAGCCCTGCATGCTACGCTTTTCGCCCGCCAGAGCGCGGGATAAGGCTGTGCACAAGCAGGGGAAATGCAGTGGATTTGCCGCCTGTAGCTGTGTACGGATACGCCCACGGATTAGCCATGAAAAAAGCCGCTCGGCGAGCGGCTTTCACATGAACGGCAGTTGCCGGGAAATCAGGCAGTTTCGCCGAGCACCGTTACGTTGATGTCTACCAGCACATCGGTGTGCAGCGCAACGCTAACCGCATGGTCGCCCACGGTTTTCAGCGGGCCATTGGGCATGCGAACCTGAGCCTTGGCAACAGCAAAGCCCTGCTTGGTCAGCTCATTGGCAACATCGTGGTTCGTGACCGAGCCGAACAGGCGGCCGTCAACGCCCGCTTTTTGCGTGAGCTTGACGGTGGTGCCCGAAAGCTTGGCACCCAAAGCCTGCATTTCGGCAAGCTTGGCGGCAGCGGCTTTTTCGAGTTCGGCGCGCTTGACTTCAAACTCCTTGATAGCCGACGCGGTAGCGCGGCGGGCGCGGCCAGACGGAATCAGGAAATTGCGTGCATAGCCATCTTTGACTTTGACAACTTCACCCAGATTTCCGAGGTTGACAACTTTGTCGAGCAGAATAATTTGCATGGGGTAGTACCTCTTTACAGGCTGCGGTGCTGGTCGCTGTACGGCAGCATTGCCAGGAAGCGAGCACGCTTGACGGCGGTGTTGATCTGGCGCTGGAAAATAGCGCGCGTGCCGGTCAGGCGTGCAGGAATGATCTTGCCGTTTTCAGAGACGAAGTCACGCAAGGTGTCGATGTCCTTGTAGTCGATTTCTTCGACGCCAGCAGCGGTAAAGCGGCAAAAGCGCTTGCGCTTGAACAGCAGCGATTGTGTGTTGCGCTTGGGGCGCTTGTCTTTGTTGAAACGTTTTGGTCCGGGCATGATGGACTCCTTAAAGGGGGTTCAGTACGGGGTCAGTATTCTCTTGAGACAACTGACCGATGGCTTGAATATGAAAGACGATGCTCTTGCTGGTACGCGCGTTGATCAGGAAACCGGTGAATCGCCAGGGCCTGCCAAGTTCGAGTCGGCCAGCCGTTTCAGCCAGCGATCCAAACGCAACCGCTTTGACGATCAACTTGACCCGTCGGCTGGTGCCACCTTCAACAACATCGGACTCGTGTTCAAGGACGAGGTTAAGGGCGGGGATTCCAGCAGGCGTGTAGCGAAGAGGACTTGCCTCGGCGATACGCGCCGTCAGATCAAAATGATTGACCGGGCTCAACGATCAGTTGGCTGCGTATTCTGCTTGCTGGGTCTTGCGTGCTTCTTCACGTTCGACATTGCGCATCATCAGGGATGGGCCGGTTTCGGCTTTCTTCTTGACGACGGTCAGGTGACGCAGCACGGCATCGTTGAACTTGAATGCATGCTCGATTTCATCCATCACGGCCTGGCTGGCTTCGATGTTGATGCACAGGTAATGAGCCTTAGCCAATTTCTGGATCAGGTACACCAGCTGGCGACGACCCCAGTCTTCAACACGATGCACTTTTCCGCCGCCGGCGGTGATCATGCCCTTGTAACGTTCCAGCATGGCTGGGACTTGTTCGCTTTGATCCGGATGGATCAGCAAAACGATCTCGTAATGACGCATAACTCTCCTTGTGGTTGATAAAGCTGCCCCAGCGTCGAACCGCGTACGGTATTGGGTGCAGCAAGGCGAAGCCCATGATTATACAATGCGCCCACGCTCGCTTCGCGCAGCTCCCTGCCCCCGAGGGGCTGAGTGCCGCGGCTCCAAGCCTACCCATCCAGGCTTGGATGGCACGAAGAAGGCTGCGCCTTTGTGGCCGAGCGGAACGGTACGCTGCTGCGCCCTCAGCCCGGCAGATCCCGATCCGCGGCCCCTGTTTGAAGGAAAAGAGCCCCCGCGGTCCGTCACTGCGAGTAGCGCACTGTACCTTGGGAGTGTCTGCCCTCCTGCGGTATCGAAGGATGCGATTGAGGCTGGCACGGCAGCTTTGCACCCTGCCTGAAAGAATCCGAATTAGAGGCTCTTCAAATCCGGATAACGGATGTATTCCACGAGTTCCTGAGCCTTGCGATCGGGCGGGCGCGTGATCAGGCTCACCAGCACGATGACGGCAAAACCGACGGGTACGCCGAAGACACCAGCTGAAATAGGATCGATCCCCCACCACAGCCTGACCGGCGAGGTGATGCCGAAAGCGGCGCGTAGCCAGGGCTGATTGACCAGCATGTAATAGAAGGTGATGCCAAGACCGCTCACCATGCCCAGCGCGGCAGCAGTGCCATTAGCGCGCTTCCAGAAAATGCCCAGGCTAAGCGCCGGGAAAAAAGATGCGGCCGCAAACGAAAATGCGGCAGAGACAAGAAACAGGATGTCGGCGGGCTTTTGCGCGGCCACGTAGGCGGCGAGCAGCGCGACGATCAACAGCAAAATTTTGGACACCGTGACGCGGCTCACAGTGGTGGCATTCGGGTCCACCATCTTGTAGTACAGGTCATGTCCAAGCGCATTCGAGATGGTCAGCAGAAGACCGTCAGCCGTGGACAAGGCAGCTGCAAGCCCGCCTGCCGCCACCAGACCTGAAATGACATACGGCAGACCAGCGAGCTCGGGCGTCATCAGCACGATGATGTCGCCTCCGATGGTGAGTTCGCCCAGCTGCAGAATGTTGTCCTGGTTGACATCCGAAACCGATAGAAGCGAGGGGTCAACCCGGCTCCACGCGTTGACCCAGGCGGGCAATTGGTCAAACGGCGTACCGACCAGTTGGGTGAAGATCTCGTACTTGACCAACACCGCGAGGGCTGGCGCGGTCAGGTACAGCAAAACAATGAACAGCAAGGACCAGGTGACTGATTTTCGGGCTGCGCGCACGCTGGGCACGGTGTAGTAGCGCATCAGAATGTGAGGCAGCGCAGCGGTGCCCACCATCAGGCAAAAAATCAGGGCCAAAAAGTTACGGCGGGAGGTCTCGTACAGCGCCTGTTCACGGGGCGAGCCGTCTGGCTCTCCCGCAAATTGCGCAGCATGGAGCGGCATGCCATTCAAAGGCCGGGCTTTGGTGTCGGCCGCTGCTTTTTGCGCTGTCCATAGCCGGACGGCATCCGCCTGATCCCTGGGCATGTTGGCGACGAGCTTGCCAGCAGCGGCAATCGCCGTGACGGACGCGTCTCCGTTCTTCAGTTTTTCCAGCTGGGTGGCTGCCGCCAGCCTGTCCGCGGCCAATGCCGTACCGGGGTTTGCGAGCTTGGCTTCGGCGGCGTCTGCACGCTGCCTGAAGATCTCGCGTACCGCCCTCTCGCGAGGATCTGCCATCAATTGCTGTTCGCGTGCACTTACCTTTTCAAGCTGGAAACCATAAACCAGCTGCGGCAGGGGCACGCTGGTTTGCTTGACGGACAACCAGATCACAGGAATCAAATAGGCGACCAGCAAAATAATATATTGCGCCACCTGCGTCCAGGTCACTGCGCGCATGCCGCCTAAAAACGAACACACCAGAATGCCGCCGAGCCCGAGAAAAATCCCAAGCTCGAAGGCGATACCCGTCAGGTGAGAGGTGATCAGACCGACGCCGTAAATCTGTGCCACCAGATAGGTGAACGAACACAAGATGGCGGCACACAGGCCTATCAGGCGTGGCAGGTTGCCGCCATAGCGCTCACCCAGAAAATCGGGAATGGTGAACTGCCCGAACTTGCGCAGATACGGCGCCAGAACCAGCGCCACCAGGCAGTAACCTCCCGTCCATCCCATGATGAAGGCCAGGCCGTTGTAACCCGACAGATAAAGCGTTCCTGCCAGGCCAATGAAGGATGCGGCAGACATCCAGTCAGCACCCGTGGCCATGCCGTTGTAGATAGCGGGCACCCTGCGGCCGGCAACGTAGTATTCCGATGCGTCTGTGGTTCGGCTCATCACGCCAATGCCAGCGTAAAGCCCGATAGTTGCCATCAGGAAGATGGTGCCGATCCACAAGCGCGGCAGACCCATACGCTCTGCCACGCCAAGCAGCGCGACAAACACCACAAAGCCCAGCGTGTACCAGCTGTAGAGGCGATTCAGCTGTGATTTGAATTGCGCGGTCGTTAGCTTGACGCCGTCACGCATGCCGAAGAAGTCAGCCATGGCTACTCGGCCTCTTCTTCGACACCAAATGCGATGTCCAGGCGGTTCATGTACCACGCGTAAAAAGCAATGATGAGACAGTAGATCAGCAGCGCACCTTGCGCGCCCATCCAGAAACTGAAAGGCCAGCCAAAAAAGCTGAAGTTGAGCGCTCGTGCAAAGTAGCTCACGCCAAAGGTAACCGTAAACCACACGACCAGCAGCAACCCGATGACGATACGGTTTTTTCGCCAGTAACGGCGGTGGCTATCGCTTTCAGCCAACGCAGGATAAGGCATGGACCTGTGCTTTGGTAAATGACGAATAGGCCGGCGCCCCACCCGGGTGGCGTTCAACCTGGGATGCAACAAGCGGCTCGAATCCTTGAAGATGCTGCACCAGCCCGCCGCCAGCAGCAGGCTCGCCTGAAGTCGAAGCAGCACATGGTGCGCTCGACGTTGACAAGGCAAACCTCGCGTCCTCGCAGGCACTGCATAGCTTGGCTGAAACCCGCCAAACGTTGCCACGCCTACAGCATGACCTGAGGCGGTGGCAGGTATGGGCAGAATCGGTCATATCCCGGACGATTGTCATCAGCCGGCTTTCCGGATGCTTACCCAATGCCGGGTTTGCAGCCGGGGTTTTCCCTCGGCTGCGAAGCGCGCTCAGCTAGCCAGCTGCTTCCAGGTATTGATGACGGTATCGGGGTTCAACGAGATCGAACCGATGCCTTCATCCTTCAGCCACTGCGCAAAGTCCGGGTGGTCGCTGGGCCCCTGACCGCAGATACCGACATACTTACCCTGGCGTTTGCAGGCCGCTATCGCCAGGCTTAGCAGGGCCTTGACCGCAGGATCCCGTTCGTCAAAGTCCTTGGCCAGAATATCCAGACCGGAATCCCGGTCGAGGCCGAGTGTCAGCTGCGTCAGGTCGTTCGAGCCGATTGAAAAGCCGTCAAAATATTCCAGAAACTGATCAGCCAGCACCGCGTTGCTGGGCACCTCGCACATCATGATGATGCGCAGGCCATCCTGGCCTCGTTTCAAGCCGTGTTGCGCCATCAACTCTGTCACTGCCTTGGCCTGGCCGAGCGTGCGCACAAAGGGCACCATCACTTCCACATTGGTGAGGCCCATGTCATTGCGCACGCGCTTGAGCGCCTCGCATTCCATGGCGAAAGCTTCGCCAAATTCAGCACTCACATAACGGGCTGCACCCCTGAAACCCAGCATCGGGTTTTCTTCTTCCGGCTCGTAGCGCGATCCGCCAATCAGTTTGCGGTATTCATTGGACTTGAAGTCGGACAGGCGGACAATCACCGACTTTGGCCAGAAGGCCGCACCGATCGTGGCAATGCCTTCGGCGACCTTGTCAACATAAAAAGCACGCGGTGACGCATGGCCGCGGGCCACGCTTTCAACGGCTTTCTTCAGGTCGGCGTCCACATTTGGATAGTCAAGAATCGCCTTGGGATGCACACCGATGTTGTTGTTGATGATGAACTCCAGCCGCGCCAGGCCCACGCCCTGGTTGGGTATCTGGCAAAAGTCAAACGCCAGCTGCGGGTTACCCACATTCATCATGATCTTGATGTCGATCGGCGGCATGTCGCCACGCTCGACCTCGGTCACTTCAGTTTCCAGTAGACCGTCATAGATATTGCCGGTGTCGCCCTCAGCGCAGCTCACCGTGACCAGCATGCCGTCTTTGAGTTGCTCGGTCGCATCGCCGCAGCCGACTACCGCCGGAATACCCAGCTCTCGCGCAATGATCGCCGCATGGCAGGTGCGCCCGCCGCGGTTGGTGACTATGGCGCTCGCGCGCTTCATCACCGGCTCCCAATTCGGGTCTGTCATGTCGGTCACCAGCACGTCGCCGGCCTGCACCTGGTCCATGTCCTTGATGTCGTGCACGATGCGAACCGGACCGGTTCCAATCTTCTGACCGATGGCACGGCCTTCTGCCAGCACGGTGCCGGTTCCCTTGAGTTTGTAGCGCTGCTCAGCCTTGCCCTTAGCCTGGCTTTTCACGGTTTCGGGCCGCGCCTGCAGGATATAGAGGTGGCCATCGGTGCCGTCCTTGCCCCATTCAATGTCCATGGGGCGTCCGTAATGCGCTTCAATGATCAACGCGTAGCGGGCCAGTTGCTCGACATCATCATCGGTAAGTGAAAAGCGGTTGCGCAACTCGGTGGGTACGTCGGTGGTCTTGACCAGCTTGCCGCTCGTTTTTTTCTCGTCAGGCGAAGTGAATTCCATTTGCAGGAGTTTCGAGCCCAGGTTGCGGCGAATGACCGCCCGCTTGCCAGCCTTGAGCATCGGCTTGTGCACATAAAACTCATCCGGGTTGACCGCGCCCTGCACCACGGTCTCGCCGAGGCCATAGCTGGACGTGATGAAGACCACGTCTTCGAACCCGCTTTCGGTGTCGATGGTGAACAAAACGCCGGCGGCGCCCTTGTCGCTACGCACCATGCGCTGCACACCGGCCGACAAGGCCACGTCGGAATGCGCGAAACCCTGGTGCACGCGGTAGCTGATGGCACGGTCGTTGTAGAGGGAGGCAAAAACCTCCTTCATTTTGTGCAGCACGTCCTCGATGCCGACCACGTTCAAAAAGGTTTCCTGCTGACCGGCAAACGATGCATCAGGCAGGTCTTCAGCGGTGGCTGAAGAGCGCACGGCAAAACTGGCTTGGGGGTTCCCGGCGCTTAAAGCGGCAAAACTGTCGCGCACTGCGCGCTCGAAGTCTGATGGAAAAGGTTGTACTTCAACTAGGCCGCGGATTCGGGCGCCCGCCTCGGCCAGGGCTTTGACGTCGTCCGTGTTCAGAACGTCAAGCACCGCGTTGATTTTTTTATCGAGGCCGTCATGCGCGAGAAACACGCGGAAGGCGTGTGCGGTGGTGGCAAAGCCGGTCGGTACGCGCACGCCTTCAGGGCCGGTGGGAAGCTGCGAAATCATCTCGCCGAGGCTGGCGTTTTTACCGCCCACCGCCTCGACATCGGTCATTCTCAGGTTTTCAAACGGTACGACCAGGGCGGTCGCCTCAAATAGCTGGGACATAAAAATACTCCGGGAGGTTTAAAAACGGGCAAGTCCAGCAGGCGCGGCAGGCAACCTTGTTGTTGTTCTAAGGAGTTGAAGCGGGGCATGGTGGCAAATCTGGATAATCGTCTTAATTGTAGAGGCGGGTGTCAAGCGGCACGCATGCCGACCTGTCACCATCCTGAATACCCAGAGGCACTTGCCCATGTCCAACCGCACCGTGTTTTTCGTGTCCGATGGCACCGGCATCACTGCTGAAACCTTCGGAAACGCCATCCTGGCCCAGTTCGAGATGAAGCCACGCCATGTGCGCCTTCCGTTTACCGACAGCGTTGACAAAGCCCACCAGATCATCCGGCAGATCAACCACACCGGAGAGGTCGAGGGACGCCGGCCGATTGTTTTCACTACGCTGGTCGACATGGAAATCCTGGCGGTGATGAAGGCACACTGCAATGGCATGCTGCTGGACATGTTCGGCATGTTTGTGGCGCCGCTTGAAAGCGAACTCGGCCTCAAGTCCAACCACCGCGTCGGGCGCTTTTCGGATGCGTCGAAAAGCAAGGAATACGACAACCGGATCGAGGCGATCAACTTTTCACTGGAACACGACGACGGCCAGAGCAACAAGGATCTTCAGGGATCGGATGTCATTCTGGTGGGCGTAAGCCGCAGCGGCAAAACCCCGACCTCGCTTTATCTGGCCATGCAATATGGCTTGAAGGCGTCGAACTATCCCCTGATACCCGAGGACTTCGACCGTCGCCAGTTGCCCCCTGCCCTGGTGCCACACCGCAAAAAGATATTCGGGCTGACGATTGCACCCGAGCGCCTGGCGCAGATACGCAATGAGCGCCGGCCCAATTCGAAATACGCCAGCCTGGAGAACTGCCGCCATGAGGTTCACGAGGCAGAAGCCATGATGCGGCGTGAAGGCATTCGCTGGCTCTCGACCACGACCAAGAGCATTGAGGAAATCGCCACCACTATCTTGCAGGAAGTCAGGCCGGAGCGGCTGGTGTATTGATGACCCGCAACACGGCCTAAAACGATCTCTAAGCGTCAAATAGGCCTCTAGCCCAGTATAGAAAAGGGGAAATAGCTACTTATTTGATAGCATTTTGCGTCAAACCAGTACCGCAACACCCTTGACCTGGGCATAGGCCCTGCAGCCAGGCGTCAGCCCCAGCGTGTCAGCTGATTTGTGTGTGATGCGTGCCAGCAGCGTGCTGCCCTTCGCGTCCAGCGCCAGCATGACCTGGCCATTGCCATCGGGCGATACCTGCGTGACCAGCACGCCAATGGTGTTCTGCACGCTGGTGCCGGACTGCCGCTCAAGCGTGATGCTCACGTCTCGCGCCTGAATCCGCAGCCGAACACGCTGGCCGACCTGGAGCGCAGCATGGACCACGCTGATGCGCCCGCCCGAAAATTCGGCATGGCACAGGTGGTAGTCAGGCTCAAGGCTGGTCACGACCGCGTCGACGATGGCCGAGGCGCTGTCGCCCTGCGAGAGCGGCAGGTCCGTTCGCGTCATCAACTCGTGCGTGGGCCCTGACGCCAGAACGCGGCCAGCCTCCAGCAGCACCAGATGATCGGCAAGCCGGGCCACTTCATCCGGCGAATGGCTGACATACAGCACCGGTATGTCAAGGTCCACATGCAGTCGCTCGATATACGGCAGGATTTCCGCCTTACGCTGACCGTCGAGCGACGCCAGCGGCTCGTCCATCAGCAGCAGGCGCGGACTGGTGGCCAGTGCCCGCGCAATCGCCACGCGTTGTCGCTCCCCGCCCGACAGCTCATGTGGCCGGCGTTCGAGCAGGCCGCCGATGCCCAGCAGCGCCAGTGCCTGGTCCCAGCCGTGTTTGCGCTGGGCTGCGGGAACCCGGTCAAATCCAAACTTCACATTGGCCTGCACATCAAGATGCGCAAAAAGGCTGGCCTCCTGGAACACGTAGCCCAGCCTGCGCTGGTGCACCGGCCGAAACACGTGTTGCGTGGAGTCTTGCCAGACGTCACCGTCCACTCCGATACGCCCGCGAGCGCGTGGCTCCAGGCCTGCCAGAACCCGCAGACAAGTGGTTTTACCGGAACCCGACGCGCCAAATAGCGCCGTGACGCCCCGGCCTGGCAACTGCAGGTCGACGTCCAACGTGAAGTCCGGACGCTCAAGCACGGCTTGGAACTGCAGGGTCTGCCGCATGACTGCAGGGCTGCAGACATCGCCCAAAGAAAGCACGCTCATGCCCGTCTTCCCACACCGCGCCCGTTGTTGTACCGATGCAGCGCCAGCAGCACCACAAACGAAAAGCCCAGCATCACCGCTGCCAGCCGGTGTGCATCGGCATATTCCATCGCCTCGACATGGTCGTAGATCTGTACCGATACCACCCGCGTCACACCGGGAATATTGCCGCCCACCATGAGCACCACGCCAAACTCGCCCACTGTGTGGGCGAAGCTCATGATGCAGCCGGTGACAAGGCCTGGCCTGCACAGCGGCAGCACCACAGTGAAGAACGTATTCACCGGCGACGCGCGCAGGCTGGCTGCCACCTCCAGGGGCCGCGTGCCCATGGCCTGCATGGCAAGTTGAACCGGCTGCACCATGAACGGCAGCGAGTAAAAAACCGAGGCGATCACCAGGCCGGAAAACGTGAACGGCAGCACGCCAAGGCCCAGCGCCTGCGTCCACGCGCCGACCGGCCCGTTCGGCCCCATCATGACCAGGAGGTAAAACCCCAGCACGGTCGGCGGCAGTACCAGCGGCACTGCCACCAGCGCAGCCACCGGCGCACGCAACCAGCACCGGGTACGCGCCAGCCACCAGGCCAGCGGAGTCCCGATGAGCAACAGGATGCAGGTGGTGATGGCCGCGACCTGCAGCGTGAGGCCGATGGCCTGCAGGTCGGGTCGCGTCAGCAGCATGTCAGAAGGTTCATGCCGCGTAGCCGTAAGTGCGAATCAGCGCCCGGGCTTCAGAGCTTTGAAGCAGATCGAGCAATGCCTGCGCTGCCGGATTGGCTGCGCCGCGCATCAGCAGGACCGCATCCTGCCGAAGCGGCGTATAGAAATTTTGCGGAACAACCCACATTGACCCGCTTTTCAGCTGCCCGTCTCCAAGCACCTGCGACATCGCCACAAAACCAAGCTCTGCATTTCCGGAGTGAATGAAATGAAAGGTCTGGCCAATGCTTTCGCCCTGCACGAGCTTCGCGGCCAGCAAGTCAGCCAAACCTAGCTCGTGCATGACCTGCACCGCCGCTGCGCCGTAAGGGGCAACTTTCGGTGACGCATAGGCCAGCTTTCTGAAGCTGCCTGTCTTCAGTACCTCTCCATTGGCATCCACCCGGACCTCATCAGCCGACCACAGCACCAGCTTGCCGGTGGCATAGGTGAAACGGCTGGCCGGCTTGGCGAGGCCATTTTTCTCAAGCTGGGCAGGTGTCGTGGTGTCCGCCGCCAGTAGCACGTCAAAGGGCGCGCCATTCATGATTTGCGCAAACAGCTTGCCGGTGGCGCCCACTGTGATGCTCAGTCGATGTCCGGTGGTTTTCTCAAGCAGCGCAGCCACCGCTTTTATTGGCTCGGCGAAGTTTGCAGCCACGGCCACATGCGCCTGAGCCGCAAGCGTCATGGAGTGCCCGGCCAGACTCAGCAAAAAGGCTGACAGGCAAAGAAGGTAGCTGCGCATCAATACCAGTCATGTGATGGCGAGGAAGAAGGCGCGGTCAATGTGCAGGTTTTTGGCCGATGACCTCCGGCAGACGGCGACGCCGCGCCCATTCTATTCAACCGGGAGGTGTCCAACCTGCGAAGGAGTGGCCGTGCGAAGCCGGGCGGGTAGAGATTTCCTCAGGTGTTGTCCGCTGCCTGCCGCGCTTATGCCGCAGCATAGCCGAAAGCCACAGACTCAATAGCCATAATCTATCGATTCTGTGTATTTTATTGACGTATACTATCTACCAGTCGGCAGCAAGCAGCTGCTGCAAACCTTTCATCAACCTAAGGAAACCACCATGTCCCTGATCAACACCCAAGTCCAGCCCTTCAAGACTCAGGCCTATCTCAATGGCAAGTTCATCGATGTATCGAACGAAACCCTCAAGGGCAAATGGTCGGTGCTGATCTTCATGCCGGCGGCATTTACCTTCAACTGCCCGACCGAAGTCGAAGATGCTGCCGACAACTATGCCGAGTTCCAGAAAATGGGCGCAGAGGTGTATATCGTGACCACCGACACCCACTTTTCCCACAAGGTGTGGCATGAGACGTCCCCTGCAGTTGGCAAGGCGAAGTTTCCGCTGGTGGGCGATCCAACCCATACGCTGACCCATGCGTTTGGCGTGCATATCGCCGAAGAAGGCCTGGCCTTGCGCGGCACCTTCATCATCAACCCTGAAGGCGTCATCAAGACGATGGAAGTGCATTCCAACGAGATTGCCCGCGACGTCAAGGAAACCCTTCGCAAGCTGAAGGCTGCCCAGTACACCGCAGCCCACCCTGGTGAAGTCTGCCCTGCCAAGTGGAACGATGGCGACAAGACGATTGCGCCGTCGATCGATCTGGTCGGCAAGATCTAAGCAGCTACCCATGTCAGGCCCGGACGCGCAGGCTGCCGGGCCTTTTTGTTTTCCGTTCGTTAAGGAAGTGAGTCCACCATGCTCGACGCAGCCACCAAAGCCCAATTGCAAAGTTACCTTCAGCGCGCCACGCAGCCGATTGAAATTGTTGCCTCGCTGGACGACAGCCCAGCCTCGGTGGAGATGCAATCGCTGCTGAAGGATGTGGCGGACGCATCACCCCTGGTCAAGGTGACGGAAAGCCGCGACGACTCGCACCGCAAACCCTCGTTTTCGATCAATCGCCCCAGCGAAAACCACGGCCCGCGCTTTGCCGGCCTGCCAATGGGGCATGAGTTCACCTCGCTGATCCTGGCGCTGCTGCAGATTGGCGGTTACCCGCCCAAGGTCGACGAAGAAATCCTTCAGCAGGTTCGTGCGCTCGACGGCGATTTCGAGTTTGAAATCTACGTGTCGCTCAGCTGCCATAACTGCCCCGACGTGGTGCAGGCTTTAAACTTGATGGCGGTGCAGAATCCACGTATCAAGACCACCATGATCGAGGGCAGCCTGTTTCAGGCCGAGGTGAAAGAGCGCCAGATCATGGCGGTTCCCACCGTCTTCCTGAATGGCACCGAATTCGGTCAGGGCCGCATGAGCCTGGAAGAAATCCTGGCCAAGATAGACACCAGCGGCGTCGAGCGTGAAGCCAAAAAGATTGACGCGAAAGATGCGTTTGACGTGCTGATCGTGGGTGGCGGGCCAGCAGGCGCTGCTGCTGCCGTGTACGCGGCGCGCAAAGGCATCCGCACGGGTGTGGCGTCCGAGCGCTTTGGCGGCCAGACGCTGGACACCCTGGGTATTGAAAACTTCATTTCCATCAAGGAAACAGAAGGTCCCAAGTTCGCGCTGGCGCTGGAAGAACATGTGCGCAGCTACGACGTGGACATCATGAACCTGCAGCGCGCCAAGGCGCTGGTACCGAACAGCGGGCCATCGCAGGATCTGATCGAGATCCAGCTGGAAAGCGGTGCGTCACTGCGCAGCAAATCGGTGGTTATCTCTACCGGCGCGCGCTGGCGCAACATCAATGTGCCTGGTGAAAAAGAGTTCAAGAACAAGGGCGTGGCTTACTGCCCGCATTGCGATGGACCGTTGTTCAAGGGCAAGCGCGTGGGCGTGATCGGTGGCGGAAATTCCGGTGTTGAAGCGGCGATTGACCTGGCGGGAATCGTCGGTCATGTGACGCTGATCGAATACGACACGGCGCTCCGGGCTGACGCAGTGCTGCAGCGCAAGTTGCACAGCCTGAAGAACGTCACAGTGATCACCAACGCGCAGACGACGGAGATTACCGGCGACCAGAAAGTCAACGCCCTGATCTACAAGGACCGCGCCACCAGCGAGTTGCATACCGTCGCGCTCGAAGGCATCTTCATCCAGATCGGCCTGATCCCCAACACCGACTGGCTCAAGGGTGTGATCGAGCTGTCCAAGCATGGTGAGATCGTGGTGGATGCCAAAGGCCAGACGTCGGTACCCGGCGTGTTTGCCGCCGGCGATGCGACGACGGTACCGTTCAAGCAGATCATCATTGCTGCTGGCGATGGTGCCAAGGCAGCGCTGGGCGCCTTTGACCATTTGATGCGCACGTCGGCACCCGCTTGAACAAGGGGCTGTCAACCTTGTCCGTACGTCGACGGCACGGATAGGATTGACGGCTCATGTCTTGCCCGATGCGAGCCGTCTGTAGACATGAGATGCGACGCACAAGTCGTTGGCTATCTGCAGGCTCAGCTCAAGAATGAGCTTAACGCCATCAACCAGTACTTTCTGCACTACCGCATGTACCTGCACTGGGGCCTGGACAAAGCTGGCGAAGAAGGAATACGAAGAGTCCATCTGCGAAAGGAAGCATGCCGACAAGCTGATGGACCGTATCTTCATGCTCGATGGCCTGCCCGTTCTGCGGGCCTTGGCAAAGTGTTGATTGGCGAAAACGTAGCTGAAGCGCTGGCTTGTGACCTGCAAAAGGATATAGGCGCACAGGCCACCCGCAGGGCCAGTATGGCGGATTGCGGGTCGGTCAGGGACTTTGTATCGCGTGATCTGCTCGGCGAGATTCTGGATGACACGGAAGAGCATATTCACTTCCCCGAGACACAGACCGCCCTGGTGGACAAGGTCGGCTTGCATAACTACCTGCAAAGCCAGATGGGTGAGCCGAGCTGAGCAGACTGCCTGCCGCCAGGTTAACAACCTCAATCGAGCGACCTGGCACCGCCCAGGGCGCTGGCGAGACTGGCCACCGCATGAAAACGCCAGGCGCGTGTTTTTTTGACCCCACCGCAACTGACTTCGGCTCAGTGACAAATGAAGATTTTCACGCGGAATCCCCTCAGAACTGACCGGCTAATTGCAAATGCGAGCCATTCGCATTTATAATTGCCTCAAGCTCTCATCAGCCAGCAAGCCAATCCATGATCGTTTGTGTCTGCCACCGAATCTCCGAACGGGAAAAACGCCCGCCGCGCGCGTGCCGGGATGAGTTTCGACGATATCCGGCTTGAGCTCTGCGTCAGAACCCGATCTGGTTAGTGCGAAAGCTGTGCCCGCGATGTCGTCGCCCATGCAGCGCTCAAGGACACATCGCCCATATCAAGCCTGCCAGAAACCCTCCGGAAAGCAGTTCATGGCAAACCTTGTGACCCTCTTCGCCGCTTTCGTCGCAGCGCCCTTGACCCTTCTGCTTAGCCTGGCGCTGGTTGCCGGCTGTGCGCGGTGGGTATTGCGCTCGCGAAACGCTTCCGTAGGTCCCGCTTCTCCCCAAGACGACTAATGCTTTTCTGGCAAGCACAATTGACATGCCTATGTTCGCGTCCGACCTCTTGATACCCTGACTGATGATTACCGTGACCTCATGGGTTCCTGACGGCCTTTCTGCCGCTGGCTGCGGGCCGGGAGAATCTGCCACGGCTTTGTTCGGGCGCACAAGCCGAAATGCGGTGATCGCCGTGGCAGTGGTGGCCCTGCATGTTGGCCTCATCTGGGCACTGCAAAGTAGCTTGCAAATGCGAGCTGCCGAGGTCATCGTGCCGGCAACACTGCTGACGGAGTTCATCGACCCTCCAGAGCCCAAGGCCCAACCTGCCCCGCCCGCGCCACCTGCAGCGCCTGCACAACCTGCCGCCAAAAACCCGCCAGTGCCCCAGAAGCCGACGGTCTCAAAAGCGCCAATCGCTTCCAAAACGGCAACGCCACAGCCACAGCCACTGGCAATTGCAGACGCTGCGCCCTCGCCTGCCGCCATCCAGAGTGAGCCGTCGCCTCAACCCGCTGCAGTCACTTCAGCAGCTCCAGCTGCGCCATCTGCAGCTGTTGCCGCGGCACCTGCTGCGCCCCAACCCGCGCTGCAACTGCCGTCCAGCGACGCGGACTACCTGCAGAATCCGCTCCCCACCTACCCTGCGCTAAGCCGGCGCATGAACGAACAGGGCAAAACCATCGTCAAGGTGCTGATTGGCATCGACGGGCAGCCGCAGCGGGCAGAAATCGCCAAATCCAGTGGGTTTGACAGACTGGACCAGGCCGCCTCTGCGGCGGTCATGCGCTGGCGTTATGTGCCCGGCAAACGCGGCGGCGTGCCAGAGGCGATGTGGTTCAACGTTCCTATCAATTGGGAATTGAAGAACTAGGCAGTTGCGCCGGCCGTTGACAGGATGGCCTTCACTTCCCCACATCCTCGCCATGCTGCCGATCTGCTCGACTTATTTTCTGTTTGATTTCCGGAGTACCCGTCAATGAATTCTCAATTCGGCCTTGCCAATGTCTGGAGCCAGGGCGACATCGTCACCAAATCGGTGGCGCTGCTGCTGCTGGTGATGTCGCTGGCGTCATGGATGGTCATCATCATCAAAACGCTGGACCTTATCAAATACAAATCCGTCGCCAAAAAGGCTGAAGACTTCTGGCACAGCGAAGACTTCGCGGCGGGCCTGGACAAGCTGGGCAGCGATCCGTCCAACCCGTTTCGCCAACTCGTGTTGGCGGGCCGTGAAGCCACCCTGCACCACCGCAACATCAAGGCCCATCTGCATGACACACTGGATGTCAGCGACTGGGTGACGCGAACCCTGCGCAACGCGATCGATGAATTTACCGGCAAGCTGCAGTCCGGTCTGGCGATTCTGGCGTCAGTTGGTTCCACCGCACCATTTGTCGGCCTGTTCGGCACCGTATGGGGTATCTACCACGCGCTGCTCGCGATAGGCGCTGCAGGCCAGGCAACGATTGACAGGGTCGCAGGCCCGATCGGCGAATCGCTCATCATGACGGCGTTGGGACTGGCCGTGGCAATCCCCGCCGTGCTGGGCTACAACGCACTGGTTCGCGGCAACAAGGGGGTTCTGCAGAAACTCAGCCGTTTTGCGCATGATCTGCATGCCTATTTCGTCACCGGTGCCCGGGTGGGCGTGGCAGGTGCGCTTGGCCAGACCAATGTGCTGCCTATCAAAAAAGCCTGACGCGCCCTTACCTGACGGAGAACCTCTATGGCTTTTGGAACCCAGGACGACACAGACGATGTGATGAACGAGATCAACATGACCCCCATGGTGGACATCATGCTGGTGCTGCTGATCATTTTCATCATCACCGTGCCGGTGTTGAAACATTCGATCAATGTTGAGCTGCCACAGGCCAGCACTGAAGCACAGGTGATCAAGCCCGAGACGCTGCGCCTGGCGGTGGATGCGCAAGGTGCGTATTTCATGGACGAAACGCCGGTTTCCGACGCGGAACTCGGTCCGCGGCTGCAGGCTGCCGCGGCACGGACACCGCAGCCGGAATTGCATATTCGTGGTGACAAAAGCGTGCGCTATGAGCGCGTGGTCCAGGCCATGGCAGCGGCGCAGCAAGCCGGCCTGAAAAAAATCGGGTTCATCACCGAGCCCAAAAGTTGACCGGCTCATCGACCAAATGGAGCGTGCTCCTGCGCCGTCGATGACTGTGGGATTCGATCACATGCCTGTTTGCCCGACTTTCAAATGCGCACGGTCTCATTAACCAAGATATGAACAGCGTCCATATGTCACCGTCCCAGCCAGCCATCAGCCCGACCGTCCCCCTCTCGGACGCTGCCGCAGCACGACCCTGCAGGGCGCGCAAGCCCGGGTGTTCGACAGCAGCGACGTCCTGCGGGGCCAGAAAACGGTCGAGATCAACCATAACGGGCTGACGTACCGGCTGCAGGCCACCCGGCTGGGCAAGCTCATCCTGACCAAGTAGCGCATCGTCCAACCCGCATGTATCGTGGGGCAATTCGCAAGCTGAGGCCATGGTGCGCAGCAGCAATCGAACTTTTTTTTGCCAGCCACAGGTGCTGCAGTTGCCGCTCAGGCGGCCTCCAGCTTCTGCCAGCCACGCTTTTTTTGCAGCAACCCCTGTTGACGCATAAAAAAGCCGGCCGCAGCCGGTTTCAGGTGATGCTGAAGGCCGGACCGCAACCGCCATACTTCACATGCTAGAGCCCGATCGCGGCAATGCCGGCCCGCGCAACCTGCGCATCTTCATTGGACTTGACGCCGCTTACGCCCACTGCGCCTATGCACTGGCCGTCCTTCAAAATCGGAACGCCGCCTTCCAGCATGCCGTGGATATAAGGCGCGCTTAAAAACGCGGCGCGTCCGCCATTGATGACATCTTCATAGACTTTGCTTTCGCGCCGGCCCATGGCCGCGGTATTGGCCTTGGCAGGCGCTATATGCGACGAAATGGGTGGCGCACCGTCCAGGCGCTGCAGATGCAACAGGTGGCCGCCGTCGTCCACGATGGCAATGGTGACTGCCCAGTTGTTATTGAGCGCTTCAGTTTCGGCAGCAGCGGCAATCAGCTTGACATCTGCGGATTCAAGAACGGCTTTTGATTTCATGGTCGGGTGATTAGAGTTGCAAAGACCATGAGCATACGCAAGTTTGTTTTCCGGTTCCCAAGGGCCCAATTTCAATCGTTGATCTGCCCGGTTCCACGTTCTTTTCTTGTAGAACCCTTACAAAAAATCGGAGTCCAAGGTGTGAAACCATTGAAAAGTTGTCCCCCACCCCTAAAATGTCCGCTACCGGCATATGCTGGCTCTATGGAGACTATCGACATGAATGAAAACGTCCGACCCCTTGACTACGGCGTTGCCGCCCCAAGCGCGGAACGCAACCGCGTACTGCGCAACACTTACTGGTTGCTGGCACTGAGCATGCTGCCTACCGTTCTGGGCGCGTGGGTGGGCGTAGCCACCGGCATCACCCAGGCCTTGACTGGCGGTCTTGGCTTGATCGTATTTCTGGGCGGTGCCTTCGGTTTCATATTTGCGATCGAGAAGACCAAAAATTCCGCTGCCGGCGTACCTGTGCTGCTGGGCTTCACCTTCTTCATGGGCCTGATGCTCTCGCGCATGATCGGCATGATCCTTGGCTTTTCCAATGGCTCCCAACTCATCATGACGGCGATGGGAGGCACCGCCGGTGTGTTTTTCGTCATGGCCTCCCTGGCCACTGTCATCAAGCGCGACCTGTCAGGCATGGGCAAATGGCTGTTTGTCGGCGCGCTGGTCGTGATGGTGGGCGGTATCGTGAATGTGTTTGTAGGTTCCACCGCCGGCATGATGGCGATTTCAGTGGCTGTCATTGCCATTTTCAGCGCCTATATGCTGTATGACCTGAAGCGGATTCTGGACGGCGGCGAGACCAATTACATCAGCGCAACGCTGGCCCTGTACCTGGACTTGTTCAACGTGTTTCAGGCACTGCTGGCTCTGCTGGGCATCATGGGCGGCGAGCGCGACTGATCATGTATCGCGCTTTCTGCGTAACGTGAAAAGGGCCTTCGGGCCCTTTTTTATTGCCGCTCGAAGACCGCGATGCTCTCCACATGGGCCGTGTGCGGAAACATGTTGACCACACCAGCGGCTGTGCAGCGATAGCCGCCAAGCTCGACCAAAACGCCTGCATCTCGCGCCAGCGTGGCGGGATTGCAGCTGACATACACAATGCGCTGCGGCGGCGTCCAGTCTCCCAGCGCCAGGCTTTGCTGATGTTTTCCGTCATCGCAGGGCACACCAGTCAGTATTTGCTGGTGTAGCGCCGCCAGTGACTTGAAGAGCTCGAAGGCGCCTTCTCGGGGCGGGTCTACCAGCCATTTTTCAGCACGACCGTCACGAACCAGTTGCGCTGGGGTCATGTCAAACAAGTTTCTTGCTACAAATTCAGTAGCTGCAAGCCTTTTACCTATAAGGGCTGAAGCCTTGTTTTTCTTAAGATTCTCACGGGAGCGTGCAATCAGCGTTTCGCTGCCCTCTACCCCCAGCACCTCTCGCGCAAGGGTAGCCAGGGGCAACGTGAAGTTGCCCAGGCCGCAAAACCAGTCGATCACGCGTTCGTCGGGCTGAACATCCAGCAGCCGCAACGCACGCGACACCAGCACCTGATTGATATACGGGTTGACCTGGGTGAAATCCGTGGGCTTGAAGGGCATGACCACGCCGAAGTCAGGCAGCCCATAGCTCAGCTCCGCTTCCACGCTGACTGGCTCATCGAGCAACTTGACGGTGTCCAGCCCCCCTGACTGCAGCCACCATTGCAGGCCTTTGTTGCTGGCAGCAAATGCGCGCAGCCGCTCAAGATCGCCAGCGCTCAGCGGCTCCATGTGCCGCAGCACCATGGCGGTGACGGTGTCGCCACATGCCAGCTCGATCTGCGGGATGCTTTCCTTCGCGTCCATGCTAGACACCAGGCCGCGCAGCGGAAGCAGCATGTCACTCACATGCCGCGGCACCACATGGCATTCCTTGATATCGGCCACGTAGGCGCTTTTTCGCTCATGAAAACCCACCAGTACCGTGCCCTTCTTGCGCACATAACGCACCGACAGCCGGGCGCGGTAGCGGTATTCCCAGGTCGGGCCTTCGATGGGGCGCAGCACGTTGTCAGCGCGCAGCTTGCCGATGTGCAGCAGGTTGTCTTCCAGCACGCGTTGCTTCACGGCAACCTGCGCGCCCGCATGCAGATGCTGCATCTTGCAGCCACCGCAGGCTCCGGTGTGCATGCCGAAATGCGGGCAACGTGGCTGCACACGTTGTGAGGACTCACGGTAAACCGTGGTCAGCATCGCTTTTTCAAAACTGCTTTTCTTGCGGTAGACGTTAGCCGTCACGATTTCGAAAGGAAGCGCACCTTCGATAAAGACGACCTTGCCGTCGGCACGGTGGGCAATGCCCTGGGCTTCAATATCCAGCGACTCAACATGCAGAAGATCAGGCGGATATTCTTTGGGTGTCTGTTTTTCAGGCGCGTTGACGATAGCGTGTGGGTGTTCTTCGGACATGCCCGATTGTCTCAGGTGAGCGGCTGATTTCAGGGGCGGCTAGAGCTTGCTGCGTGACTGTCCGGAAGGTGCGGCAGCCATCCACAGCCTGGCCAGGTAGATAACACGCCGCCGTATGCAACAACTGCGTGCGCAGGATCGCGATGGCGCAACGTCATGCACCTTGCTACGTAATAGATAGCTGCACCCCCTCGAATACATTGGACTAGGGGGCTTTTTATTATAAAAACGAAAAAGCCCGGGCTTCCGGGCTCTGTGTCATCAGGCCAAGCCGCTTATTTGGCTGGAAGATACCGTGAAGGATCCACCGGCTTGCCCTGACGGCGAATCTCAAAGTGCAGTTTCACGCGGTCGGTGTCGCTGTTGCCCATTTCAGCGATTTTTTGGCCCCTTTTGACCGCCTGGTCTTCCTTGACCAGCAAGGTCTGGTTGTGCGCATACGCTGTCAAGAAAGTATTGTTGTGCTTGAGGATGACCAGGTTGCCGTAACCTCGCAAGCCTGCTCCGGCATAAACCACCCGGCCATCCGCCGACGCGACAACCGGGTCGCCTGCCTTGCCCGAAATGTCATAGCCTTTGTTCTTGGCTTCGTCAAAACCTGCTAGCAGGCTGCCCTGTGCGGGCCATATCCACGCCAGGTCTTCGTCAGACCCGGGCGTGCGAGCCGCAACCACTGCTGGCGCTGGTGCACTTGCAGCTGGCGCCGGCGCGCTGGCTACCTGTGGCGCTGGCGCGGAAGCACTGGATTGGGGGGCAATCGCCGTGCTGCCAACCGCGCTTGATGCCACCGGGCGAACCACAACCTGCGGGTTCTCGGCGGGCGGCACCACCCGAACCACCTGACCGACCTCAATCGCATTCGGATTGTCCAGGTTGCTCCAGCGGGCGATATCACGCCAGTTCTGCCCGTTGTCCAGACCGATGCGAATCAGCGTATCGCCCGGCTTGACGGTGTAATAACCCGGTTTGCCGGCGTTCTCAGCCCCCGGCAAAGCTGCGACAACGGCGTTGTCGGTGCCAGCAACCGGCACGGTACGCGAGGCCATGTTTCCGCGGTCTTCGACAGGTGCATTCGTCAGTGACCGGGAACTGCATGCTGCGGTCAGCGCCACGCATGCCGCCGTTGCAACCCAAAGACCTGACCGGATGGTGCCGGTCAAATTGAAACCCTTACGCCGCGCCAACCAGCGGGCCGCGAGCGCCGCCGCGGCGCCGGTTTCACGGCAAATCGCCTTTTGAAGCCCTGTCTTTTGAATCATCTGGTTCTTGTCTTTCATTCCGCCCTGTCTGCCCGCAGCCATCGGCTGCGGCTTGCCCTGTTGCCAGGGCTGTTAGCTTGTGCCCGATTTTAGGGGCACAAAGTGAACCGCTTCCAGCACCGTCTGCCGCGTGCCAGCGGCTGTTTTGTCGACCACGACCAGCGCCTGCCCGCCTGACACCGTCTGCATGGGCGCCACCAGGCGGCCGCCCACCGCAAGCTGATCAACCCAGGCGGCGGGTATCGCCTGTCCGCCTGCGGCCGCCACGATGGCCGCATAAGGCGCACCTTTGGCATAGCCCTCCATGCCGTCACCAAACAACAGGTGAACATTGGCCAGCCGGAATGGCCGCAGGTTCTCTCGCGACTTGTCATGCAGACCACGCAAGCGCTCGATGCTGTAGACCTCGGCGGCGAGCTGCCCCAAGACCGCCGCCTGGTAACCGCAGCCCGTGCCGATTTCCAGCACACGCCCCAGCTTGCCCGGCATGCCGCGCATCAGCAGCTCCAGCATGCGTGCCACCACATTGGGTTTAGAAATCGTCTGCCCCAGGCCGATAGGCAGGCTGGTGTCCTCATAAGCCTGGTTGGCCAACGCAGAGTCCACAAAACGGTGGCGCTCGATCTTGCCCATGGCGGCAAGCACCTGTGGGTCTGACACGCCTTGCGCTGCCAGTTTGCGAGCCATGTGTGCCCGTAGCGCATCGGAGGCCATGCCGGAACCCGCTGCCGGCGGCCGATGCACAGCAGGAACCCCATGGCTGGCTGCGCTTTTCAAGGGAGAAGCGAGCGTCCGGTTTCGCTCATTTTTTAAGGATATTTGGCCTTCAGCCCTTATCCTGTCGAGGTTTGTAGCTACTCTTTTCGTAGCAGAAATGGCAAATGCATCTGGATTCAGACGCAGGGGAAAACCAGGCCGCACCCTTGGGTCAAGCTTGTCTGCCGCCTGAGGCGCTTCATCGCCCACAGGCTCGCTGGAAGGGCTTGCGGAGCGTTTCATACGCTGACCGCTGAAGGCGCTGCTAGCGTCGTTGCCCCGGCTGCCACCGGCGCCTCCTTCCAGAGGTGCGCCCAATGCGGCAGGCGCTCATGGTCAGTCAGGTCAACCTGCAGGGGTGTAACGGTGATGAAGCCGTGCTTGGCCGCGTGAAAGTCCGTTCCCTCGCCCTCTTCCTTGGCCGGACCCGCCCCGCCAATCCAGTACATGGTCTCGCCGCGCGGGCTGGTTTGCGTGATCACGCGCTCTGCCGCATGCCGGCGTCCCAGCCGCGCAATGCGCACGCCCTTAATCTGGTCGTCCGGCAAATTGGGAATGTTCACATTCAAAAGCCAGGGTGCCAGAGTAGGTGCCACGCCTTCCGACATCACCTCTAGCGACGGCAACAGCCTGGCAACAATGTCCCGCGCTCGCGCAGCAGCCACCTCGATATAGGACCAGCCTTTTTCGGTCTGTGAGAATGCGATGGCCGGCGTGCCGAACAGATAGCCTTCCATGGCGGCGCCGACTGTGCCCGAATAGATGGTGTCGTCGCCCATGTTCGCGCCGTTGTTGATGCCGGACACCACCAGATCAGGCCGATAGCCCAGCAGGCCCGTCATGGCGATATGCACGCAATCGGCCGGCGTTCCGTTGACGTACCTGAAACCATTGGCAGCCGTTTGCACATACATCGGCGAATGCAGCGTCAACGCGTTGGATTTGGCGCTATTGTTCTGCTCGGGCGCAACCACTTCAACATCCGCGATGTCTTTCAAGGCCTCGTACAGCGCTACCAGCCCGGTGGCTTGGTAGCCGTCGTCGTTGCAAATCAGAATTTTCATCGCCCGATTTTAATGTTGTGTTCCAGCGGCAAGCACCCGTGGGATGCCCTCAACAGGCGGTGCTGTAGTTGATCCACCACGACACGCTGCTGTTAGCGTCGCAAAGCAGTTGCGTACGCCGATCCGTCTCGATGGCGACAGCTCAGGGCCGTCAGCGCCGGGCGGTTTGTTTTTTATGCCAACGCGTGCCTATGATCGTACACAGAGACAACGCTCAACACGCTGAACAAGGAATACACCATGCACGCCTGGCTCTGTGAGAACCCCACGGGCGTCGATGCCCTGACGTGGAAGGAACTGCCCGACCCCACACCGTCAGCAGGCGAGGTGCTGATCGAGATCAAGGCGGCAAGCCTTAATTTTCCGGATTTGCTGATCGTGCAGAACAAGTACCAGATGAAGCCGCCTCTGCCCTTTGTGCCGGGCTCGGAATATGCAGGCATCATCAGGGCCGTGGGCGAAGGTGTTACCCATCTGGAGCCGGGCCAGTCTGTGGCCTGCCTGTCGGGCACCGGCGGCTTTGCGACCCACACGCTAGCCCCGGCAGCGCTATGCATGCCGCTTCCGCCCGGATTTCCGTTTACCGACGCTGCTGCATTCATCATGATTTACGCGACATCGCACCACGCGCTGGTAGACCGGGCGCAGCTCAAAACTGGCGAAACGGTGCTGGTGCTCGGTGCCGCGGGCGGCGTTGGCACCTCTGCCATTCAGGTGGCCAAGGCCATGGGTGCTACCGTCATTGCCGCTGCATCTACAGACGAAAAATGTGCACTTTGCAAGTCGATAGGCGCAGACGCCACCATCAACTACAGCACCGAAAACCTGCGCGAGGCGGTCAAAGCCCTGACGGCTGGCAAGGGACCCGACATCATTTATGACCCGGTTGGCGGCGATTTTTCAGAGCCCGCTTTCCGCTCGATCGCCTGGCGCGGCCGTTATTTGGTGGTCGGTTTTGCCGCCGGCAACATACCTTCCCTGCCGCTCAACCTGACGCTGCTCAAAGGTGCTTCAATCGTCGGTGTTTTTTGGGGCGGTTTTGCGAAGCAGGAGCCCAAGGCCAACGCGGCCATGATGGCCGAGCTGGCCAGCTGGTATGCGCAGGGAAAAATCAAACCCGTCATCGACAGCACCATGCCGATGGCAGAGCTGAAGGCCGCCTATGCGCACATGGGCTCACGCGGCGTGCTGGGTAAGCTGGTGATGGTCAACCAGTGAGAACAAGGCTGGTTGCTTGATGGTCAGCGGCCTTTGTAGATCCCGTCAAGTTCGCCCGGCAAGGCGCGCTGCCCTGACAACTCGGACTGCAGCTGGCCCCGCCGCTCGATCACGTTGACCAATTGAGCGCGTCTTTGCGCATACCAGCGCAGCAGGCAGTTCCGATCACGGCAGGTCGATTCGCGTCTTACCCATTCGGACTCCTGCTGCCTTCTGAACGCAGCAGCGTCATTGCTCATGCTGCGGGCCCGTGCGTACAGACGCCCCAGTTCGCGATCTTTCGTCGCGAGCTCAGCATCCGAGCAGATCATCTTCTCCAGCATCGATCGCCCTTTGTCGCAATCAAAACTGGGTCTGACCCGGGTTGCCATCGCAGGCCGCGGGCTTGCTGGCCCTAATGAAGCCTGTGCTGGCAAGGGCGGCTGTTGGGTCGGCGAGGGGCCCGTAGGCAAGACCCGGGGCGCAGGCGACGGTGCGTCAGGCGGAGCCACGGCAGTAGCCGGAACAGCATCCCGTACGGACGCTGGAGCAATCGATGCCACTGTGGCGGCGGTCCCAGGTGCACGCACAGCGGATGGCGCACCGCCAGGCGCTGTCAACGGTGAGGGTCTGGACGGCGATAAAGGTTGTGATGGCGGCGCCAGTGCTGGCAATAACGAGGGTTGGTCAGCGCCGGCCGCCTGACCCGCTTGTTGTAACCCGCGACTGGCGAGATCCTGCGCAGGTTGCCGGATTCCCGACGGCCCGGCGCTGGCGGTGGCGGTGTCCTGAGTCTCGGCCTGCGCGACCATCGCGATCTGGCGCAATTCGGCCAGCTGGTTCGCTGCCATCCGCGTTTTCTCGTTGGACCCGCCGTAGGCTGCGGCGTACACACGCTGACTGTCTGCCAGCAGGTCCTCCGTGCGTTTGCGTAATTCCGGCATGTTGACAGCCTGAGCAAGTGCTTCGTTCGCAAGCGCCAATTTGAGATAGTGCGCGCCCAGTTGAAATTTCGCGTCGGCAGATGCGGTGGAGTCAGCGCCCTTGAGTTGATCCGCCACCCGGCACGCCATCAGAAATGCGGCCTCGGCATCTTTCGGCTGACCGGAAGCCGCGAATTCCTGCCCCATCACAGAGAATGTCGCAATGTCAGCCGCAATCAAGGTGGACACATCATCCTGAACCGGAAATCGACCGTCCCTGTCGCCGCGCGCCAGAAGTGCCGTCTGCAGCGGGCACGGCACCACGCCTGCCTGTGGCGAAGCATGGTTGGATGCCAGACGGCCGCTTGGGCGAGATTCGGACTGGAAGTTCATCCAACCTGTTCCAACTGCTCCGGCGGCCACCAGGAACCCAAACGCAAGCACCACGAATCGTCCAGGTGTACGTGAGCCACCCGCGGGTGCTTCTTCCGCCGGCCCGGCGGCCTCCTCATTCAAGCGCTGTGGATGTTGTGGCGGGGTGAGGCGGGCCGTGGCTGGCAGGCCCGAAGCCTGCTCTGGCACAGACCCGCCTTCACCTAAACCCCATTCAAGGGGCGCATTCGCCCCATCGTTTTCCGGATGAGCCGTAGCTGCCATACCCGACGGAACCCGTCTGGATTCGCCGTAAGTCTTTGGCACAGTAGCGGTGCCTGACTCGGGCGCGTCATCGGTAGTCGGCAACGGGGGAGTGGCTTCACGCCCAAGCTCGTCCATATTTTCGAGCTTGCCAGCGGCGCGGGCAGCGGCCCCCGAAGTCTTCCAGACGCTTGCCGCCGCAACTGCGCCAAGCAAAAAGCCCGACACGAAAATTGCGCCTTTACGCGCGGTGCTGCGCTTGCGTGGAACCATAACCAGACACTAGCGCGGCGCCCTGCTCGCGCAAGTAGGACATCACACTTTGATGCAGACAGCCTCTGGTGCAGACTAACCGTTTCTGCCAGCGCATGAACGCAACATGCTGGCATCACAGTCCGAGGACGCTCGGCATCGCCCAACAAAACCCCCGCTACCGAAAAGATAGCAGGGTTCTGGATGTTTTTTGGGGTGGCTGATGGGGAACTGTCCCCCTCCTCTCATCGCCTGTACAAATCAACAACTTAGCGCGACTCCTGCCGCCTCTGCGTCCGGCCTTGTATCCGGTTTTGCATTCCTTCAATGGTAGCCCGCAAAGCACTTACAACCAGGTCATGGCAGCGATGCGGTCAACGCTGGATCTATGCAATTCTGAGAAGATCTCACTTGTGCGCTTGTCCTTTTTTCCAGACCCCCGCAGGATCCCGCTACTGCCAAGCTCAGCATTGCTTTTATAGGATCATCATCATGTTTTTTGAACACCGTCATGGCTTTAAGCATGCGGCTCAGTTTGACAATTACGCGATGCAAGAGCCACGTAAACGCTTAACGCTTCGCAACGACCCAATTCACAGCAGCCAGCTAAAAATAATTGCCCGCCCCATGATTCAACTGTACGCGCATCGAATACTTGAAAACCTCGTTAGGGTGCAGGGACCGTGCGACCTCTATCACCTGGCGGTTTTCGCCGAAGTAACGCCGCGTTATCTGCATGGCAGGTGAGCCTTCTGGCACATGTAGGAATTGCGCTTCCTCCCGTGTCACGGCGGCAATGCAGGTTATCTCCTGCCTGATCTCACTGATAGTGACCCCAAAGCGGTGGACGATAAGCGAGAAGATCGGCTGTCGGCTGCGCGACAGCCCCTGGAGTGCCGCCCCGTAGGCAAGCGGAATGTGAATTTCAGAATAGGCCACTACCGAATCGCCTACCGGATCTTTTCGGGCAGTACGAACGCGCCACCAGTGTTCGCCAGTCTTGCAGCCAAAACGTTCGGCCATTTCGTCATCAACAGCCACTTCGGTTTTGTCAAGGACGCGTACCTTCGTCGTAGTGGCGTATTGCAAGAGGTCCTCCGCGGAGCTGAACCCGTGGCTATAACGCAAGACAGGTCGCGTTTGCTGCACACGGGTCCCAATTCCCTTTTCACTCGCCACCAGATTCAGGTCTGAAAGCGATCGCAGTGCGGCCCTGACTGTGTGCCGACTGACGCCAAAGCGTTGGCTAAGTTCGGGCTCTGAGGGAAGCAGATCGCCCGGGCTATAGCGCCCTCCCCGAATCTCTGTCGATAGTGCGTCAGCGATCTGCCCGTGCTTGGTGTAAGGGAATAGCGGTTTTTTATCTATAGTCATTAGAGTCAAAAGCAACTGGCAAATTTGCCACCGAGTCTAGAGTAATTAGGGGAAACGATAGGAAAAAATCGGCTAGCCGACCAAATCCCCTGATAGCATGTACGCCTGTGCAGACAGGATGAACCCTGCAATCGAACATGTGCGGCCCTGATGGCTCAAGGCTTGCGCTGAACCAGTTCAGGCAGGAGACAGCTCAACGCTCAATGAAGGTTTATTAAAAACCGGGTGGCGCCGGTTGCTGTGCCGATAAGTTTCGTAAATTCTTTTTTGGCTTGGCGATTAAGCAGCCAGTAGGGCCTGGGCATGCGATTCCGCGTCAAGAACATCAATGTGACCTCATGAACCAACTACCCTCTTACCCTACCCTAGTGGTGCAAAACCATGGTGAGTTTGTGCTGCAAGTCACGCTCAACCGACCTGCGGCAAGGAACGCACTGAACACACAAATGGGCCGCGATCTGCTGGAGCTCTTTACGCTGATGACTTCCGTTTCCGGCGCACTGCGATGCATCGTGTTGACTGGGGAAGGAGACCAAGCCTTTTGCGCCGGTGGCGATCTCAAAGAACGCGAGGGCATGACCCAGGCAGCATGGCAGGCGCAACACGAGGTATTCGAGCGTGCGTTCGTCTCAATCATGGAGTGTCCCATTCCGATCATCGCGGCTGTAAATGGTCACGCCTTTGGTGGAGGTCTGGAAATGGCTTTGTGTTGCGACTTCATCTACGCAGCGAACAGCGCGCGCTTCGCGCTTCCAGAGGTGCGCCTGGGAATCATGCCAGGCGGTTGCGGCACACAAAACCTTCCACGCGCAGTAGGCGAGCGGCGCGCCAAGGAATTGATTCTTTCCGGAAAGTCCTTCTCGGCTGATGAAGGCGTAGCCTGGGGCGCGTTCAATCGCGCATGCGACGGGCGCGCGACATTAGATGAAGCCCTGACAACCGCTCAAATCATTGCGGACAACGCACCGCTGTCCACGCGCCAGGCTAAAAAGTCCATCCACTACGGGCTACAAATGGATCCTCTTACTGGATATCGCTTTGAAATCGAGGCCTACAACCGGTTGGTCGATACCGATGACCGGCGCGAAGGCGTGCGCGCATTCAACGAAAAGCGCAAACCCGAATTTCGTGGAAGCTGAACTCATTCCCATCCAATTACAGGACACATATCCAATGAAGCCTCTCGCCGGTCAGCGGGTCATTGACATGACCCAGAACGTCGCAGGTCCTTACTGCACGCAGATTCTTGCGGACCTTGGCGCTGAAGTCATAAAGATTGAACGTCCCGGCGCGGGCGACGACACGCGGCACTGGGCACCGCAGATCGGCGATGGCCTCTCGCCGACGTATGCCACACTCAATCGCGGCAAGAAGAGCGTGGCATTGAACTTGGACCATGTCGACGGGCAAACCCTATTGCGCAGCTTGCTGCGCACCGACGACATACTGATCCACTCCCTCAAGCCAGGCAGTGCGGAGCAACGTCGACTCGGGTATGAAGACCTTCAGCCCCATTGCAAGGGGTTGATCTACTGCGCGTTGAGCGCCTTCGGCAATATCGGGCCGAAGGCGGCGCTGCCAGGCTACGACCCCCTGATACAGGCCTACGCAGGCATCATGTCTGTTAACGGCCACGACGGCCAGCCACCTGCCAGGGTCGGTGTTTCCATGGTGGATATGGGCGCCGGCCTGTGGTCGGTGATCGGCATCCTCGCTGCTGTAGCGCAGCGCCAGCACAGCGGACAGGGCGCGCGCGTGGACACGTCGCTGCTGGAAACAGGCCTGGCATGGATGACAAATCCGATTGCAAACTACAGCGCCAGCGGTAAACTGCCGCGGCGCATGGGCTCGGCTACGGCCATGCTGACACCCTATGAAGTATTCGAGACTGCAGATGCGCATGTCTTCATAGGCTGCGGTTCTGACAGGATGTTTCAAAAACTTGCGGCGGCATTGGGCGACCCCGAGTTGGCGAGCGACATCCGCTTCGTTCGTAATGCAGACCGCGTCGCGCACCGGGAAGCGCTTCACGAAAGCGTGGCTGCGCTGACGCTTGTGCTCGACACAAAGATTGTGGTTGACAAGCTGCAGGCAGCAGGCGTGCCCGTCGCAGCCGTAAACGACCTTGCTCATTTGCTCCACGACCCCCAAGTTGAAGCACTCGCGCTGCACCGGATGCTGAAAACCGGGGCTGGGCCCGATATATGTGCCGTGGGCACGCCTATCCGCCTGGACGGCGAGCGCCTGTTCAACCCTCATTTGAGCCGGCGAGTCGGCGAGGACACCCATGCCGTCCTGAAAGACGCCGGCCTTAAACCGGACGACATTGCCGCGCTGACTGCCCAGGGCACTGTGCAGGTTTGATCCAATCCAATCAGAGCCTATTTATGGACTTCGCCTACTCTTCCACCCAAAAAGAAATTGCCGAGGCAGTGCGCGGCCTTTGCGAGAAATTCCCCGCTGACTACTGGCGCCGCTGCGATGCCGAACTGGCCTATCCGGACGCCTTTGTGCAGGCCATGACGGAAGCAGGCTGGCTTGCCGCACTGATTCCCGAAAGTTATGGGGGCTCGGGTATGGCGTTGTTGGACGCCTGCGTCATCCTTCAGGAAATCAATGCGCAAGGTGGAAACGCCGCATCTTGTCATGCACAGATGTACACGATGGCCGCTGTCTTGCAACACGGCAGCGAGCAGCAAAAGCAGGCCATCTTGCCAAGCATTGCGAACGGTTCACTGCGCCTGCAGGCATTCGGGGTGACCGAGCCTACGGCGGGCTCCAACACCTTGCGCATCAAGACCTTCGCCAAAAAGGTGACGGGCGGCTATGTAATCAATGGCCAAAAGATCTGGACATCAAGATTTCGCCAATCCGACCTTTATTTACTCCTTGCACGCACGACACCCTATGAAGACGTGGCTAAAAAGACGGACGGCCTGAGCCTGTTTTTGGTTGACATCGCCAAAGCCGGCAAGGCCTTGCAGGCCCGCACCATCGACACGATGCTCAACCATCACACGAACGAGGTGTTCATCGAAAACCTGGAGGTCGAAGATGCCTGCCGCGTTGGTGAGGAAGGACAGGGATTTCGATACCTTCTGAGCTCGCTCAACGCTGAGCGTCTGCTCGTTTCAAGCGAGTGCGTGGGTGACGGAAAATGGTTCACGGAAAAGTCGCGCCGCTACGCAACTGAACGAATCGTGTTTGACAAGCCGATCGGCGCAAATCAGGGGGTGTGCTTTCCCATTGCGAAGGCGCACATGAACCTCGCCGCAGCCGAGCTGATGCGAAATCATGCCGCTACGCTATTCGATGCCGGCCAGCCTTGTGGCGGTGAGTCAAACATGGCCAAGTACCTCTGCAGCGAAGCCTCGTGGGAGGCCGCAGAGGCGGCCATGGTGACATTTGGGGGCTTCGGAGTGGCCACCGAATACGACATCGAGCGAAAGTGGAAGGAGACGCGCCTTTTTCGCACTGCGCCGATTTCCAACAACTTGGTGCTTGCCTATGTGGCTCAGCACCTGCTCGAAATGCCGCGTTCCTACTGACGCGTTTCACCAAGCAGAACACCATGGCCACCCCCGATGTATTGCCGCATTTCCTGTCTACTGGGAACGCTTTAGCGCTCCGCGCTCGCCGACCACTGTCTGCCGCCGCGGTAGAGGGGTCTCGTCGAAGCATTTTCGACACGCTTGCTGTCACTGCAGCGGGCACGGTAGAAAACTGCACCCGCGCTGCGTATCGCTCATGCGCGGACCTGAACGGGGCACCGCTTTCGGCACGCGATGTCGCCCTTATCTTGGGAACTGCGTCGCATGCGCTCGACTACGACGATGTGTGCATGCTTGCGACCTGTCATCCGAGCGCGCCACCCATCTCGGCGTTGCTGGGTCTGCTGCCGCAGCTCGTACGACTTCGACCTCAGCTGACCCTGGGTGATTTTCTGGCTGCATACTTGGTTGGCGCTGAAACCACTTTGCGGCTGGGCGAATGGCTCGGCTTCAAGCACTACTCGCTGGGATTCCACGCCACGTCTACCTTGGGCTCAATCGGCAGCGCGGCCGCTGCAGCGCATGCCATGAATCTGCCGTCGGAGCAGGTCCACAATGCCTTGTCAATCGCCGCAAGCAGTGCAGGCGGCCTGCGCGCCAACTTCGGCACCGACACCAAGCCCCTGCACGTGGGATTTGCCGCATCCGCAGGGGTGCGTGCCGCCCTGCTCGCAAGCGCAGGAGCCCGGGCCAGCAACGACGTATGGGGGCCGTCCGGCTTCGAACTGGCCTTCAGCGGCGGGCAAACGCCTGGGCCACTCAACTGGCATCAAAACAGCGAATGGACCATCGTACAGCCCGGCTTTGAACTTAAACGTTTTCCCAGCTGCTACCTCTCGCACCGGCTAATCGCTGGCGTTCTGGCAATCCGTGGGCGACTGGACGAGTCAACCTGGTCGCAGGCAGTGCACATCGATATTGAAGTCGCCAGGCATGGTCTGGCCGCGCTCAAGTACCCGCAGGCAAAAACTGGACTGGAAGGCAAGTTCAGCGGCCCCTACTGTGCGGCAGCGGCATGGCTGGACGGAAGGATAGGCCTGGATTCATTTACCGATTCCGCTGTGCTGAGACAGTCCTGCCAAAACCAGATGCAACGCATCAACTTGCGCGAACGAGACATGGATGGCGAAAGTCTGGACACGGCGCCGGTCCGGGTGACGTTGCGTGGTGACGGCTGGCGCGAGGACATTTTGGTTGACTGGGCGCCCGGGTCCCTGGCGGACCCCATGACACGGTCGCAGATGGAGCAGAAGTGGCAGGACTGCGTCAACCACGGAGACTGTGGCCAGGCCATCGTTTCGGGTTTGTCACTGCTGGATGCCCCGCTGGATTTCCCGGCAGAAAAACTTCTTATGCCGATTCGCGATGCGCTGATGGCATCAATCCTGAAACGGTCGGATGGCGATGTCCAGAATGTTTGCCTGACCTTAAATCGTGCGAAGGCCGATTTAGCGACTTAGTTCCTGCACCATTTCCGTGTTCACTCCAAATTGACTTAACAAAAAGGAATCTTGCTATGAGAATTCTTCACCCGGGCTTAGATCGCCGAACATTATTAGCTGCCGGGCTTGGTTCACTGGTAGTTTCCCCAAGCCTGAGGGCGCAGTCCGGCGAGTGGAAGCCCACCAAGCCGATCAGGCTGATCTGCGGACAAGCACCAGGCGCCTCTACAGACGCTACCGCACGAGCCTATGCCGACTACTTCTCCCAAAAATTTGGTGTTCCCGTTGTTGTCGAAAACAGGCCAGGAGGAGTCGGCATGGTCGCAGGCGAGGCGGTCGCGCGGTCCGCACCGGACGGCACTACTTTGCTGGTGTCGCTCAACAGCGTACTGGCGCAAGCCCCAGTGCTTCTCAAAAAATTGCTGATCGATCCAGACAAAGATCTGTTGCCGGTTGCCGCCATTGGCGTTGGACCGGTGGTGGGCGTTGTCAACAAGGATTACCCAGTCAAGACGCTTCAGGACATCATTGCCCTATCAAAAAAGAAACCCGTCAATGTTGGAAACTATGCCGTCGGGTCTGGGTGGCAAATAATGCTGAACCAGCTCATCAAAGAAACTGGCGCCGAGTTGAACGTGGTGAACTACAAGGGCACAGGCGCAATGCTTTTGGACCTCTATGCTGGCCATATTGACCTGGGTGCCGGCTCGCTGGCCGGTATGGCTGGTGGCCTCGAGAAGGGTGCCGTCAGACCAGTTTTGATAGCTATCGGATCAAGGTCAAGCAAGTTGCCCGGCGTACCGACCTGGGTGGATGCGGGGTTCAAGGGCCCGGCCTATGAAGATCTTGCAGAGATGAACCTGCTGATGGCACCAGCAGGGACGCCTCAAAACATAGTCGACTCGCTATCCCAGCTGGTTTCAGCATCGATTACGGAATCAGTGCGTGTGAAAGCGGTCCGCGACATGTTAGGCGCCGAAGACATTCCGCTAATAGGACTAGATTTGAAAAAATTCATTGGACGGTCTTGGCCTACCTATCGAAAGTTATCAAAAGAAATGGGACTTAGCGTCGAGTAGTGTCCAACCTGCACACTACAGTCAATGCGGTGAAATTGCCTGAAATGCCGCAGTTGCGTATAGAGTGAAGCTTCTGCTAAGTTGCCGGTTGATGACACGCACGGCAGGCGCAAGCGAGCAGCGTGTGTCAATTCGCGCGCAATGTTCGGCGATGACTGCATCGCGCAGCGCCCGGGCCAATGTGTCTGAGCAAGTGTCATCGCGCCTTCTCAGAAGTCGTGAAGGAGAGCAATGTGATGAACGCCTCCACCCGTACCGGCATCGAATGTGCCAAAGTGGACACGTTGACCAACCACCTGAGCCGGAAACGGGCCTCCGCCATGAAGCATATGACTGTTGACATTGACCTGGAAAAAAACGTTTTTCAGGTCCACGGCATTGATGATGCATGGCAAGGTGCTGGTAAAACAGCAACTTCGCCGAGATCAGATGGCCACGTTCTTCGTCAACATCCCTCCGTTTCTGATCAGCATGGAAGCTTGCAGCAGCGGCCATTACTGGGCGCGTGAGCTCCAGTCGATTGCCACGCGGCACGCCTGATAGCGCCGCAATTCGTCAAGCCGCATGTCAATTCCAACGAGAATGATGCCGCCGGGGCCATTTGCGAGCCTTCAGGGCCCACCATGCGTTCCTGCCGAAACAGCTGTCGCGGCAGATTTTTTAAGCCGCCTATCAGACAGCGCTGTTTTAAACCGGTCTAGCGGCCATGTGATCGATGAGTACATTCCTGTTCTCGTCTTAGGGTCTATTGGAGTTTTACCATCGGCGCAAACGTTAGGGTAGCGGTAAGAACAGTTCCAGCCGCCCTCGCCTCGTGAAAAAAAAGCGTCGGCGGGCAACAAAGCATTCGATTAGGCACACCGATGGTCTTGCAGCCTCCGCCCCGAAAGCTGCTCTTCTGCCCGACGACAATCGCTAGTTAACTTTTTCTGGAAAACGCTATGGCTCAAGAAGTTGCACGCGAAGAGATCCATCACCGCCAAGTAGATCTGCGTTTTTACGGCCGCTCTGACGGCCTGTATGAAGTTGTGGGCCGGCTAGTCGATACGAAAAGCCAGCCATTTCGCCGCCAGC
>JAQGNE010000038.1 GCA_028291985.1 Polaromonas sp.
AGGGTCAGCCCGGTCAGGCCGATGCGGGCGGGCGACGGCAGCGAATCGTCCAACCAGTTCACCCGGCCCGACCGCACCGCGATGCTGCCGACCTGCACCCGCCAGGGCCGCGGCGCGATGCCTGCGGATGTGGCGGATGTGGCGGTTGTGGCGGATGTGGCGGTTGTGGCGGTTGTGGCGGTTGTGGCGGTTGTGGCAAGGCTGCTCTGATTTTTCAATCCTTTTGGGCCTGCAGCCCTTTCTCCGCCATGGATTGGCGCCACTTTTTCAATAGCATCAGCAGATGACCTCTGCATCGCCACATTCAGCTGCCCTGCCCGGTCGCGCGCAATCGTCAACACCGGCGCCGCCAACTCGATCGAGGACAGCTGAACAAAACGTTGAAGCGGGCGCACATCCTGGAGGGTGACGCGCAAGCTTTCAAGCGCCAGAACGTCGCGGGGCGCGGCTGGTGGGGCGGCACTGCCCGAAGGCGCACGGCCGGCTGCAGCTTCCGTCAACACGACCTGGCGGGCCGACACCGTGCCTGACAGTCGCACCACAGTTTCTGGGTTTTGCTCGAATGCGAGCTTGGCGTCCAGATCGATCACCGCGCTCTTCAGGCGTACCGGCAGCGAAGCGGGCAGATAGCCGAGGTAAGGCTGCACATCGAAATCGCTCAGCCGAATCACCGCATCGGTCTTGCGTGTCTGCGCGAAGGGGGTTGCCTCGGCGGCGGTGTCAAAACTGCTGCCATTGAGGGTGAACGCCAGGCGCGGGGAAGTTTTTACCTCGACCTTGGACTTGAAATTGCTCAGAAACGGCACCGAAAGGTTCACACCTCGCAGCAGATGGGTTCTGCCCACCGGCTGGTCGCTGAAGTCCAGCCGCCCGTCCGTCAAGACCAGGTTGTTCAGCGAAAAACGCGGCGTCTGGCCCGCTGGTTCGGTGTTCGGCGACTGCAGCCGCGCCAGCATGTCGTCGATGTCATAGCGGCCATTAGCAAGCCTGGCAAGTGTCAGCACCGGCTGGCTGACCTCAATTGCCGCTACCACCGGTGCCAGTTGCACCAGCGACTGCAATTGCATATTTATATAGAGGCGGCCAATCGCCAGCTGGGGAATAGTGGCTGCAGCGGGGCTGCCTTGTGCTTGAGGTGCCAAGCTGCGCGCCCGGGCCACTTCCAGTTGGGTCAACGTCAACTCCAGCGACCACGGCTTGAAGTCAACGGCTCCCACGGTCAGCTGGCGTCCGAGGATTTCAGAGCCCTTGCCTTCAAGCTGCCACTTCACCAGGGCGGGAACGGCCGCGTAGGCGATAGCTCCAGCCAACATTACGACAAACCCTGCGCAGGCCAGCCGCCTTGCCCAGCGGCGCTTGGCACCGGGTGGGGTTGCGCCAGCCCTGGCCTTCAAAGCGTCAAGCCAACGCTGGCGTCTACCGGATGGGGAATTAGCCGCTGTGCTGTCCATAGTCTTCAATGATGAGGCTTGAGGCCACCGCGGCAAGTAGGCCAGTAACGCTTTGCCGCCTGCACCGTGATCGCTACCAGAAACGAGGCTGGAAGATTGCATCGCTGCCGACAAAAAGAAACCCCAGCCAGACAAGCTGACCGGGGCCGGCAGCAGGTACGAAGACCCGTGCCATCGGTTTCGCCAGCAGGAGATGATCGTCCTGCCGCGAAGGATGCAAGTGATTGCACCCAGGTTGTGCCGGGATTGGCTACCCGACGATGCCAGGCCGGAGCCAGACATGAAACACGATGCCTGAGGCGGGGGCTGAGATCAACTCAAAAATTCCGATCACATTGCCCAACGTGATTGGGATGCTGTTGTCTAGAGCGCATGAACTAGCGAAAATCCGCAATTCGAAGCTGTTTGGGCACCAAAACGCCGCTTTTGTGCCGCCAAAAGGAATAAAGATCTATTTCGTTATTATTGACAGGTTATTTGAAGCACTACTAGAATCCGCCCAGTCCTACACCACCAGACGGTCCATGTAGATCAAAATTGGCTTTTCCGCGCTACAGCCAGCGCCTGAAAAGCACACGAGGGTCAATACCGACAGAGCACTCGGGTCCACACGACCCGCTCGGGTTTGATGGCGACCCAATCCAGGCAGGCGTGACAGCGATGTCATTGCCCGCGACAGATAAGGAGTTTCAAGCCAATGCAAGCAAGCTATAACCTTTCGGCGCGAATGCATGCGCGTGCCCAAGATATTCGCGGTTGTATGGCCTGTGTGCTGGATGACATTGCCAAGGGCTTTTTCGAGATCACGCACAACGGTTTTGCGTTGTTGGGGCTGGGCGTGGCGTTTGCCGTGATCACCCTCGTTGCCCGGCAAGACCTGCGCGATGCCGGCGAAGCAAAACTGATGGCCTGGCTGCAGGAGCGCCATGTGGCTGCGGTGGGCTATGTCGAGCCTGACGCCATTGACCGCGCCACCGCTTCGAACCCGAAAGACCTGCCCAAGCAGCAAGCCGCTGTTGCCTACTGGCTCAGCCGCAAGTACAACGTGGCGCCTGAACCCTTGAGCGTACTGGTGTCCTCAGCTTTCGAGATCGGCCAGAAAACCAAGCTGGATCCGACGCTGATTCTGGCGATCATGGCCATCGAATCGGGTTTCAACCCGTTTGCCCAGAGCCCAGTCGGTGCGCAGGGGCTGATGCAGGTGATGACGCACATACACCATGACAAATACAACCACTTCGGCGGCAAACTGGCCGCGTTTGATCCGGTGACCAACCTGCGGGTGGGCGTCAAGGTGCTACAGGAGTGCATCACCCGCGCTGGATCGCTGGAAGGTGGCCTCAAATACTATGTGGGCGCTGCCAACCTGGAAGACGATGGCGGCTATGCGGGCAAGGTCATGGCTGAACACAGCCGATTGCTGGCAGTGGTGAGCGGAAAGCCGCCCTCGCCTTTTTATCAGGCCCCTGCGCCAGCCCGCATCATGCCTGCGACCATCCCCACCAAAGCACAGCCAGCCGAAGAGCGCGAGCCAGAGACTGAAAAAGTGGCCTCGCTGGCTCACTCGCAATCGGGTAATTGAAGCCTCCGCACGCCCGCAATTCGGTACGCGCGTTGCCCGGCCGCAAGTCTTCTGACACCGTGCTGGGCTACACTTGAGGGGTGCGCGACTGGCGATAGGCACGGCCCTGCAAATGCTTTGACAGGACCGGTGCTGACGTGGGATACCACTGGGAAGCGCACCGCTGACGCCTGTTTTCTGGACAACGAAAGCGGTATCGGTGTTCAGCCGTTCGCCTGGGCAGCCCTTGTTTCATTGCACCAATGACAGGGACTTTCGTCCAAGGACTGCCATAAAGGATTGCCATGTACAGCCGCAACATACTTGTCGAACAAACCGACCCCGAAATTTTTGCTGCCATCCAGGCTGAAAACGCCCGGCAAGAGCAGCATATCGAGCTGATTGCCAGTGAAAACTACGCGTCGCCAGCCGTGATGGCGGCGCAGGGCTCGCAACTGACCAACAAATACGCCGAGGGATACCCTGGACGCCGTTACTACGGGGGCTGCGAGCATGTGGACGTGGCCGAGCAGCTGGCCATCGACCGTGCCAAACAGATCTTTGGCGCCGACGCCGCCAACGTGCAGCCCCATTGCGGCGCATCCGCCAATGAGGCGGTTTTTCTGGCGTTTTTGAAGCCCGGCGACACCATCATGGGCATGAGCCTGGCTGAAGGCGGGCACCTGACGCACGGCATGGCGCTCAATATCAGTGGCAAATGGTTCAATGTGGTGTCGTATGGCCTGAATGAAAAACAGGAGATCGACTACGACGCCATGGAGCGCAAAGCACATGAGTCCAGGCCCAAGCTGATCATTGCAGGCGCTTCGGCCTATTCGCTTCGGATTGACTTCGAGCGCTTCGCCAAGGTCGCCAAGGATGTCGGCGCGATTTTCATGGTCGACATGGCCCACTATGCAGGGCTGATTGCCGCGGGCGTGTACCCCAACCCGGTGCCGCATGCCGATGTGGTGACATCCACCACCCACAAAAGCCTGCGTGGACCGCGTGGCGGCATCATCCTGATGAAGTCTGCACATGAAAAAGCCATCAACAGCGCCATCTTTCCGGGCTTGCAAGGGGGTCCCTTGATGCATGTGATTGCCGCCAAGGCGGTGGCTTTCAAGGAAGCGATGTCGCCCGAGTTCAAGCTGTACCAGCAGCAGGTGCTAAAAAACGCGCAGATAGTGGCCGAAACCCTGACCCAGCGCGGGCTGGGCATTGTGAGCGGGCGCACCGAAAGCCATGTGATGCTGGTCGACCTGCGCGCCAAGGGCATCACCGGCAAGGAAGCCGAGGCCGTGCTGGGCAGCGCCCACATGACGATCAACAAGAACGCGATTCCAAACGACCCGGAAAAGCCGATGGTGACCAGCGGCGTGCGCATCGGCACGCCAGCCATGACGACCCGCGGCTTCAAGGACGAGGAAGCGCGCGCTACGGCGCATCTGATCGCCGACGTGCTCGACAACCCGCGCGACGCTGCCAACCTGGATGCTGTTCGCGCCAAAGTGCACGCGCTGACCAGCCGCTTCCCGGTTTACGGTTAACCGATCGATGCGTTAACGTCGGCGCCGCACGGCGACAGCGAGATATTGCTATATTTTGCATAGCTGATGCCCGTTATCCTGTAAGGGCTACGGGCACATATTGCCTATAAACCAGGGAAACATCCCATGAAATGTCCGTTTTGCAGCCACCTGGAAACCCAGGTGGTGGAAACCCGGGTTTCAGAAGATGCCGATTTCATTCGACGCCGCCGCCAGTGCGGCGCTTGCGAGAAACGCTTCACCACCTATGAGCGTCCCGACGTCACCTTCCCGGCGGTCGTCAAAAAGGATGGCCGGCGAATAGATTACAAGCGTAGCAAGATCGCAGGCTCGATGAGCCTGGCGCTGCGCAAGCGCCCCGTCAGCACGGAACAGGTCGACTCCGCTATCGAACGCATTGAAGAGAAGCTTTTGGGACTGGGCCTGCGCGAAATCGCATCAAACCGCCTGGGCGAGTTTGTCATGCGCGAGCTTAAAAAGCTCGACAAGGTAGCTTATGTGCGGTTTGCCAGCGTTTACCGGAGTTTTGAGGATATCGATGAGTTCAAAACTTTTGTAGATGAGGTAAGGCGATAATGTCTAGTCGCTCCTAACCAAGTCAACTGTCTATTTTCTGAGGTATATGGGGGTGCAGGCAGCGGGTAGCAGGCAGCGGGTAGCGCAGACACTCCAGCACAGATTGACCCATACTCAACGCAATAGACAGGTACTCTATTTCAGTGATTACCTGAGCACCCATTTCGGCACTTCTGATTAGGGTTGATATCAATATGCATCTGTCGGTGGCAGGTTGCCATCTGATCAAATCCCTCGTTTCGAGAACGTGGCAAATTCCTGCGCTTTTCTCGCCTTCAAAATCTTAATGCAAGTTTGTCCTGAACGAAACTACGGATCGTTAAGATCATGGCATTTATATGTGAGAAATGATACCTTCGGTTCGAATTCACCCCTTGCTATCGCCCTTACAAAACAATAATAGAGGATGTAACGCGACCCACTGAAAGACTGCCCCATTACCGATCGTGTCGTGATTATTTGATCTCGCCAGGCGCTTTCAGTCGTCGGTCGTCATATTTCGTCATCTGGCACAGATTCACAATGCAAATAGAGCTCAACTTGTCGCAATCGATCCGTTCGACGCACCGAAGTTTTTTGTAATGATGGCAAGACCGTCGGAATAATCTTTTTCATGCCGGATTTCTGCGTTACAGACTAACTCTTAGTAGGCTCTGCGCCATGACAGCACTGGAGCGTGCAACGTAAATTCGACTTTCCGTTCAGTCGTTACTCCATCTATCAGGGTCGGGCTATTCACCTAGCAAGGCCGTTAGTTCTTCCTTACTTTTTCGACGCGCCACCGTTCGCATCGCTGTAACGACCGGTCGTCGGACAGACAGCCCGATAAGTATTGACACAGATAAAGTCGCGCTCATGAAAGCCTGTCTATCACCGAGCATGCATTTCCGACGCAACAAACAAACCGGCTTTGGCCTGATTGAAGCGCTAGTCGCCATCGTGGTCCTTGCTTTTGGATTGTTGGCAGTGGTAGGCGTTCAACTTGAAGCTTTGCGTGGAAACCAGCAGGCGGCTAATAGCGCTGTTGCAGCCTCTCTGGTGCGCGACTACCAGGACATGATGGTCGCCATGCCGAGCCTGCAACTGAGCTCCAATACGGCTACCGTCAACATCACTCAAAATGCTTATGCCGCCATCAACGGCTCCGCAGCCGATTGCAAAGGCACCGCAGCCAACTGCACCGCCACCCAATTCACTGATTTTCAAGTTGTCGAATGGATAGATCGGGTTCGCGCTGCGCTCCCCGAAGGCAGGGTCACCGTCTGCCTTGACAGCGCTTTCAAAGAGACAAGCGGTGCCGCAATCGGGCTATACAAATGGGATTGCAGCAACACCGGTGACATTATGGTCGTCAAGGTTGGCTGGGTGACCAAATTAAGCCGCTTCGCAGACGGCACGCTACGCGAATCTGGTATCTCGGACGGAACCGATCGGCCGCGTATGGTTATCCCAATAACAGGCAACCAGGCGGGATACGAGTTATGAGGCGATTCATGCACGTAGCCGGCCGAAATTGGCAGGCCGGTGTGACGATGGTTGAACTACTGGTTTCGCTGGTACTCGTCGGTTTGATCACGTTAGTTGTGCTTGCGCTGTACACCGCTTCGGCTGGCAGCTACAGGACCATAGACTCCAATCAACAGTTGCAGGACAATGCACGCTTTATATTTGAAGTACTCAGCCAAGCCGTCCGTCAAGCCGGACTGCAGGATGGCGCGCAGTACGCTGCATTTAGCGGTGCATCGACTCCGGTACTGCCGCCGGCTTCAGACACATCTGTATTCGGCACACAACCGCCGCTATTTGGGTATAACAACGGCAAAGTTCTAAGCACCGGCAATGTAGATGATTACGGCGCGAACGATGCCGCCGGCGCCATAAATTTCAGCGATGTCTTTGGCGTGCGCTATTTTGGCTCCAGTCGCCTCGATGGTCATCCTCTTGATCCCGGCACTGCTGACGGTTCGGTCATCGACTGCCGGGGTGTTCCCGTGCGTTACCCCGAATCTGAAGCGGACATCGGCCTGAGCATTTTTCAGGTAGCCCTGCGCGCATCAGACCGAGAGCCTGAGTTGATGTGCATCAACCGTGCACGTGCCCAAGCTTGGAATATCGTCAGTGGCGTCGAGTCTTTCCAGGCCATGTATGCAGTTGACACAACTGCTGGCGAAGACACCACCCCGACTCGTTGGCTAAACGGGAAACAGGTCGGCGATAGTAGCCTATGGCGGAGTGTCAGGATGATCCGGATCGGAATGATTTTGCGGGGACCCGTAGGCTCTGCCGAAAGGCAAGCACCCGTGCTCTACCCTTTTGGCGAAGCGTTTTCACAAATATCAGGCTCTGCTTCAGCCGAACAAGGCATGAGCTTTGTACCGCCAAATGACCGTCGCCTTCGCCGCGCGTTCACTTTTGATCTGGCCATTCGAAACCCCTTGGATTAATGACACATCTACGCTCTTTCCCATGCGCCGGCAAACCATAAAACCTCTAGCAGCCCAAAAGGGAATGGCGCTGATTGTCGTACTTGGCATGTTGAGCGTAGTTTTTGTTATCGCCACTATTTCGATACGCTTGACCTTGCTCGCCGAACGCTCGGCACGCAACGACCGAGACCGCCAAATAGCCTTCCAGGCGGCCGAGGCCGCACTTTCCGACGCTGAATTAGACATCATGGGCCCTAATTCAGCTGCCAACAAACGCTGCGGGATGATCGAGGCAGAAAAAACGACTTTGTTCACAGAGGGCTGCGGTGCGAACAGCGGCGACTTTACGCGAGGCCTATGCAGCAACAACGCACCTACGGAAGCGACCGACTACAAGCCGCTGTACTCAAGCATCAACTTTGACCTTGACGCTAGCGATGCCAATCGAAGGTTTGTTAATTTCGGTGAATTCACCGGAAGAGACACAAATTTCATTGACACATCTAGTGGTGGTGTGAGTGCAAAAACCCCGCGATACATCATCGAAGCCATCTCACCTTACACAGCCATGACAAAAACAACAGGCCCCGATGGTCGCAGCAGTACCACGCCTGCAGAAAAACCGCTCACCGCGTTCCTGATAACGGCTCTCGGTTATGGGATCTCTGACAATACCCGCGTCATGCTGCAGGCGCTCATTTTCAAGCCATTAAAAACTCCTGGATGCTGATATGCCAATAACACTAAGACGATACCGATATCAGCTGGTTTTTGTCATCGCAATAGCAGCGCTATTTATTGCTTATAAAGTAACAGCTCAGAACGCGGCTGTAACAGCGGTAGATTTTGACAATGGTCCATTGGTGGCAAAGAACCAGCCCGCCAACGTGGTACTGGCTCTGTCCGTCGAATTTCCAACCTCGGGCGGCGCCTATAAAGATGCCACTTATATCGATGGAAAAGAATATCTCGGTTACTTCAATTCCAGCCGATGCTACTCCTACCCAGGGTATGGCAATATCCCCCGAACCGGGCAGTTCGATGCAAACACCGATTATTTCTCACCCACTGGCGTTACGAATACCACCTACCAATGCAACGTAGGGGGTGCTGGGTCAGGATTCAGCGGCAATTACCTTAATTACGCAACCATGAGCGCTCCAGACATTTTGCGTCTTGCGTTAACAGGTGGGGACAGGGGTATTGATGAAGTCAACCGTACGGTATTGGATCGTGGCACGACTGCTGCGAACTATCGGCGTGTCGTTTCTTCTGCTGTGACAGCTCGGGTATCGCCTTTTAACATTAATCAGGCACTGTATGCATTTAACTGCAGCGACCGTGTCATATTTACTACCAACTCAGGCAAAGGATGTGAGAACCCGAACCTTGGTGACGCAAGTGATTTGAGCCCCATCGTCGCGAGCTCGGTGGTCGCATCTGGCACAACTACCGTGACCCCGACGATCCCGCCCATGCAGCAAATAGGTACCACTTGGTCCAATACTGGTAATTTGACCACCACAATCCCTACCTTCGGTCCGATTGTCAGCGTAACGTTCTATACAACAACTCAGGCTTTAACCACCAACGCTTTCATTTGTCCCGCAGCGCCCTGCGTAACAGAAGCAGGGCCAACCGTAGACACCGGCATAAAGGCAACCAGCTATTCGGTTTTAGGAACCTCAACAATTGCCGCTCCTGCTGCTTGGCCCACTTCCGGAGGTCTTCCTAATAGAACGATTCAAGGCTATTACTGGACAGGTGGAACGTCAACGACGGCGCCACCAACTGCCCAAGAAAGTCCAGCGGAGATACGAGGATATACAGCCAACGGCAGCGTAACAACCACGACAGCACCTATCGCTGCTGCTGAATCACCCGCCGTGATTCGCGGTTACTTCTGGAATGGCACTTCGACGACCACTGTGGCGCCCGTTACAGCAGAGGAGTCGCCAGCTGTGATCAGGGGCTATGTCTGGACCGATTCTGGCGATGTCTCTCTCGATTATCAAGGTGGCACAGCGCCCGCAAACGCACCTAATACAAACGAAAGTCTTCCAAACAGTCGCTATCTCTGCTTTAGCCCGGGTGCGCCAAGGATCATTCGAGCTTATTCAGCCAGTGGTTCAACCTCAACAACAAGCGCCGGATCATCAACCAACATTACACAAAAATACTGCGCAGACAAAGGCTGGACCCAAACCATTGCTAGCAATAACAACACGCGAACGGTAAAAACGTTATATACGCGAGGCGCGCCTTTTTACCGGGACTACACTCCTTATTACACTGCATATTTACCTTATTATCGTACTTATGCGCCGTACTATATCAGCTACAACCGTATAGACAGTTATTGGGCCTACACGTCCTACACCAAATATCAGGTGCTTTTTGAACAAGCTGTATGGAACAATTACAGCGCGAATGCCAAAGCTATTGTCAAACCCCGTGCACTGGTTTGCGACAGCATCGAAGGACCCACCCGCTCCGTAGTATATGGCACGGGTACCGGTGACTTTTACAACTACTGCACTAAATACGAATTTGCCGGAAACTCTGGTTATAAACCGGAAGGTCAGATTCAACAGAAATCGGAGAACCTGCGCGTCTCAGTATTCTCGTACCTCTTGGACGGGGCGGCTCGTTATGGCGGCGTGATGCGCGCACCCATGAAGTATGTGGGCCCAAATAAATACGATGACTTAGGCAATTTATCGGTAAATCCAGAACGGGAATGGAAAATAACTACTGGCCAATTCGAGGTAAAACCCATTACTGACGCCACATCCACTAGTTTCACAAATACCGGCGTCATCAATTACCTCAATAAATTTGGCAAAACAGGGAACTACAAAACTTTTGACCCCACCGGTGAGCTATGGTATGAGTCACTTCGTTACCTTCAGGGATTGTCACCTACAGCTGAAGCCACGTCTGGAATGACGGCGGCTATGAAAGATGGGTATCCTGTTTATGAGACATGGACAGATCCTCTAACTTCCGCCTGCCAGCGAAACAACTACATACTTGGCATAGGCGATACCAATACGCATTGGGATCGAACCATGCCTGGGATCACAAGGGCAGAACAAATCGCAGGCAATTCCGAAAGTGAAACCAACGATTTTCAGTACTCTGCAGCACCCACCATCAAAGGAAGCGGCACAGGGCTTAACGCCCATACCTGGACGCAGATCATGGATGGTTACGAGCGCAGCGGTGCGACAGCTAGGACCTATACCGACAGTAAGCTGCGGGCGCAAACCACGGCGGCCAAAAATCCGTCACCATCAACAGGTTTCAGCGACCTTGACACTTGGGGCACGGGCTCTGGCGGTCGGAGTAGCTATCATTGGACCGGTCTGGCCTACTGGGCAAATACGCAGCCCATCCGCACCGACATCAAAGGCGGCGCAAGTATGGATCAGGTCCGCGTCAAAACATTCATGATTGATGTCGACGAAAACAACCAAGGCAGCGTCAATGCAAGTATCAAGAGAACATCGTATTACCTCGCCGGAAAATACGGGTATTTTGATGATTCTGCGCAAACTGGAAACCCTTATCTAAACACTGATGGGTCTCAATGGTCCGACGCAAGCGGATCGGCCAAGGGATACGTGCTCGCCAGTCAGCCGCAGCGACTGGTTGCCGGCATCAAAAAGTTTTTCGACGACAGTACAAATGGGGGTAATTCCTTCGCCACGGTTGCAGTAAGCAGTAATTCGTTGAGCGCCACCTCGCCGAGCGGTCAGACATTCGAGCCCAGCTTTGTACCGGGACAATGGGGCGGAACCATTAAAAGCGTACAGCTGTCTTTGAACACCGCAACCAATACATTGGAACGCGGCTCGGTCACTTGGGATGCGGGTGAAGTTTTGACCTCTGCATCGCGGGAAGCCGGAGCTGTGAGTTTGCCGAAAGTAAAGCCCGAGCAAAGAAACATCATCACTTATATTGCTGCTGGCACGCCGCGCGGCGTTACTTTCACGTTTGCGGCAACCAGCGATGGCGCAGACCTTCCCGCAACTTTCAACCAGATTCCCTACACGGCGTCAGTTGATAATCAGGCAGAAGCTCGCGTTAATTATTTGCGCGGCGACCGTACAAAAGAGATGGATGAGACCTTCCGGCCTCGACAAAATATTTTAGGTGACATTATTAACTCGGGACCGTTCTTCAAAGGTGGTGCAAACCTCAGCATCAGCGGTGCCGACTATCCTGCATTTTCAGCGGCTCATAGCAACCGTACACCGGTTGTTTACAGCGGTGCAAATGACGGCATGATGCACGCCTTTAGGGCCGACACAGGACAGGAATTGTTTGCCTATATTCCAAGCGGCGTGCTTACCAAAATACCCAACCTTACCTCTAAAAGCTACATACATGAACTCTTCGTCGACGCAGTTCCGACAGTTGATGAAGTCAGGACCAGTTCAGGCTGGAAAACGGTGCTGGCTTCGGGCATGGGGGGAGGTGCCCAGGGAGTTTTTGCACTTGACGTCACTGACCCTACTAATTTCAACACGTCCAAGGTTATGTTTGAATTTACGGACCTGGATGACCCCGCAATGGGTAACGTAACGTCACAACCTCAGTTCGTGAAGATGCTTGTTGCGAATTCAGTCCCGGCAAGTTATAAATACTATATTGTTGTTAGCAGTGGATACAATAATTATAAAAACGACGGTTCAGGCAGACACTTAACTTTGCCAGATCAAGCATTATTTTTCCTCGACATAAACAAAGGCATTGAAACTGCGTGGGCGGAGGGTACTAATTATTTTAAAGTAATCCTGCCTGCGTCCGACCCAACAAAAGTCAATGGACTCGCACAGCCCGGAGTACGTCTCGGAAGCGCAAACGAAGGCGTAGAATTTTTTATCGGTGACATGCAGGGAAATATGTGGAAGGCTGCATTCCCTGGCGGTATCAACAGTACAAAAGTAACAGGCGCTGTTCGTAAAAATGGAAGCAATGTGAAAACGCCACTGTTTTCGGCGAAAGACGCAGCCGCTAACATTCAGCCAATTACCGTAGCACCGGTCATCTACCCGTATGCCGACGGTGGGAATATGGTGATATTTGGTACAGGACGGTTGCTGGAGTCAGTCGACAGAAATACCACGTCAACCCAAGCGGTGTACGGAGTCTGGGACAGCGGTAATACGGACGCTGCGAGTTACAACCTTGTGCCGGCTAAACTCAGCGCGTTAACTTTAAACCCAACCACCTTGGTCATCAGTGGGTCCACAGCCACATTTTCCGCCAGTGCTGGCGCAAAGCGCGGCTGGTATTTTAATCTCACGAGAAGCAAGGAACGCATTGTCGTAAGTCCCTTCTCTATTACTGGCGTAGTGCAATTCAGTTCCACGATCCCTCCGACTTCGGAATGTACCGATAACGGGAATTCATTGGTATATTTTTTGAATCCTGCAAATGGGTTGCTTTTGGTTGATGTAGCCGGTGATTCTGGATATTTTTCTCGAGGATACAAAGTTGACCTATTTCCCTTGGAAAGCACATCCTCATATTCGGCACGAACTGTGTCAGGCGGACGTACTGCGTCGCTAAGGAAAGGGCTTGTCGTTCCAGGTGCGGGAGGTCAAAGTATCACCAAGTATTTTGATGTCACCTACCTCCGTACTGGCCGCGTTTACTGGCGCGAGGTCCGGGACTTTAATCTGGTAACGCAATAAGCGGTATATATGACACTGAACAGACGCCTTGTCGCTGGATTTTCCTTAATTGAGCTGATGATTGCAGTAGCTATTGTCGGCATCATTGCCGCTGTAGCCTATCCGTCTTACACAAGCCAGATTGAAAAAGGGCGTAGAGCGGAATGTCGCAGCGGTCTACTGAAGACGATGCAGGAGCAGGAGCGCTATTACACGCAGTTCAATCAATATGTAGCCTTCACAAGCGGATCTACCACTGCAGTAATTAGTGCTTTTTCGGGCGAAACTCTCGCGAGGAGCGCATGCCGTATTGCAGCTGAGCAATGCGGGTCTCAGGCTTTGACAGCTTGTGTCGAACTTGTAGGAACTCCGGTCAAAGCAGACAGCAAAATTACTACCCTCCACATGGACAGCCAGGGTTCCAAACAATGTAAGCTGAACGGTTCAAGTACCAAAGTAAGCGACGGTTCGATTTGCTGGCCATAAACATGCTCGCCAATAGTCAGTCAGCAAAACATTTGTGCACGGTGCGCTCGGTCTGTAGGGGTTTTACCTTGATTGAGTTGTTGGTTGTCGTAGCAATGATTGCGGTTTTGTTAAGTTTGGCAGCTCCCAGCTATAGCACGCTCCGCACCAATCAAAAGCTTGCTGCGGCATCTGACGAGCTGTACGCATCGTTATTACAAGCCCGTAATGAAGCGCTAAGTCTTAATCGCCGGGTGACCGTTGAGCCGCTCGCCAGCGCTGATTGGAAATCGGGCTGGCGGATTTACGTTGATCTGAACAATAACGGTAGCTTTGATGCAGGAAGTGACCGCTTGATCCTTGAGACCGCGACAGTATCTTCAGCATTTACGCTTACCGGCCAAGGTGGTGGTGCGCCGCCGACGAGCTTTTCTTTTGACCCGCGGGGGTTTTTGAGAGGCAATGCAGCCAGCCGTGTCATTTTCAGTTCCACCGAGACAGCACGGCAGAAGCATGTAATTGTTTTCAGTACAGGAAGAGCACGTCTGTGTGATCCCAAGTTAGCCCCTAGCTGCACCGACTCCTGATGTACGGTTCAGCATTTATGACTGAGGCGTTTCGCCAGGCCAGTCTGGCTCTTGGCAAGACGTCGCCAAACCCAAGCGTTGGTTGCGTTATTGTCAACAAGCATGCGCGGACAGTTGGCATTGGCCATACCCAGTGTAGAGGCGGGCCTCACGCCGAAGTTATGGCGATTCGCGATGCTGCCATGGGCAACCATGATCTGTTTGGCGCCACTGCCTACGTCACCCTGGAACCCTGCTCCCACCACGGCCGTACCCCGCCCTGTTGCGACGCCTTGATTGCAGCAGGCATCAAAAAAGTTGTCGCATCAGTTGCCGACCCTAATCCCCTGGTTGCAGGCCGCGGCTTCGAGCGGCTTCGCGCCGCTGGCATAGAGGTGGTCGTGGGTCCGGGCGCTGCCGAATCGCGTGAACTCAACATTGGCTTTTTCAGCCGCATGATTCGCAATACCCCCTGGGTGCGCATGAAAATGGCTGCATCCCTGGACGGAAAAACTGCCTTGATGAATGGCGAAAGCCAGTGGATCACCGGGGAAGCGGCGCGTGCTGATGGCCATGCCTGGCGCGCGCGTAGCGGTGCCATCCTGACAGGTATAGGTACGGTACTTGAAGACAACCCCAGGCTAGACGTACGGCTGGAAGAAATGCCACGTCAACCTCATGTGGTGGTGGTCGACAGCCAGCTGCAGACGCCGCTGGATGCTCTCCTTTTCATAGCTGATCGCCCTCGGTACATCTACGCTGCCGAGCGAAATGATGAGAAGAAAGCGGCCCTGGAGGCACGTGGCGCCACGATCATCTATATGCCTGGCACCAACGGAAAGGTTGACCTCTCTGCCATGTTGCGCGACCTGGCAGCGCGGGAAATTAATGAACTTCATGTCGAGGCTGGACACAAGCTCAATGGCTCTCTGATCCGTGAAGGATTGGTCGACGAGTTGCTGGTTTACCTGGCGCCCCGATTCCTCGGCACTGCTCAGGGAATGGCGACCTTCGGTCCGCTGGAGCGCCTTTCAGACGCGCTTGAGCTGGAATTCGCCGAAACAGCGGCAATCGGCAAGGATCTTTTCATCAGAGCCAGGGTTCGCGGTCGGGACCAGTTTTAGCGTTGTGTCTTCGATAGTCATGCTGCCCTGGGTAGCGTGCGCAGACCTCATTGTCAGCTCTGGCTGCGAGCAAGACACCACGCTTGACCGTGTGACACACCGTCTTTTGCGGGCCTGGCTCGGGCACAGCCGCATTCCCTGCGAAAATACACCATGTTTACCGGAATCATCACCGGCTTGGGGCGCATCGTCGCCATCCATAGCCTTGGCAGCTCTTCACATCATGGCAAGCGCCTCACCATCACCACGCCTGCAGGGTATCTTGACGATGTCGGGCTCGGCGACAGCATTGCGTTAAACGGCGCCTGCATGACAGCTGTTGCCATCGACGGCGCCAACAACCGGTTTGACATCGACATATCCGCCGAATCCTTGACCAAAACCAGCGGGCTCGACAAGCTGTCGGGCGTCAACCTTGAGAAGGCGCTGCGTGCCCACGACCGCCTGGGCGGGCACATCGTATCTGGCCATGTGGACGGCATTGGCGTGGTCAGCCGTTTCGCCGAGGTTGGAGAAAGCTGGGAGCTGCGTGTCGTGGCGCCACCAGAGCTGGCCAAATATCTGGCCTACAAGGGTTCAATAACCATCAACGGCGTCAGCCTGACCGTCAACCAGGCAACGGACCTTGCCTCTGACGGGGGCTGTGAAATCAGCATCAACCTGATTCCTCACACGGTACAAAACACGTCGCTCGGCGAACTCGTTGAAGGCTCCACGGTCAACCTTGAAATTGACACGGTAGCCCGCTATGTTGAACGGATGCTCAGCCATACGCTCAATGGCATCGAAAAAAACAAGATATGAATACAACCCTAGCTGCCACTCCCATTTCCCCTGTCGAAGACATCGTGGCCGATATGCGTGCCGGCCGTACTGTCATTCTTATTGATGAGGAAGACCGCGAAAATGAAGGCGATCTGGTACTGGCGGCAGACCATGTCACGGCCGATGCCATCAATTTCATGGCGCGTTACGGCCGTGGGCTGATCTGCCTTACCTTGACACGCGAGCGATGCGAGATGCTGCAGCTTCCGCCGATGGCGACACGCAACGGCACAAAGCACGCGACCGCATTCACCGTATCGATCGAAGCAGCCGAAGGCGTGACCACCGGTATATCGGCCGCGGACCGCGCGCGCACTGTGCAGGCGGCTGTTGCCAAAAATGCAACTGTTGCTGACCTGGTGCAACCGGGCCATATCTTCCCGTTGCAGGCGGTAGATGGCGGCGTGCTGATGCGCGCGGGGCATACCGAGGCAGGCTGTGATCTGGCGGCGATGGCCGGCTGCTCGCCCGCTGCCGTGATCTGCGAGATCATGAAGGACGACGGCACTATGGCACGCTTGCCAGATCTGCTGATCTTTGCGGCCGAACATGGTCTCAAGATTGGTACCATCGCCGACCTGATAGAACACCGCAGCCGAAACGAATCACTGGTTGAAAAGATAGGTTGCCGGCCTTTGCAGACAGGCTGCGGCGAATTCATGGCGCATGCGTTCATTGACAAGCCCAGCCAGGGCGTGCACCTTGCATTGGTCAAGGGTGAGTGGGGAGCAGACGATACCGTGGCTGTGCGCGTGCATGAGCCGCTGTCGGTGCTGGATGCGCTGGAAACCGGCCGCTCGATGCATTCATGGAACCTGGACGAAAGCCTCAATTACATTTCAGACCAGGGCAAAGGCGTGGTCGTGCTTCTCAATTGTGGTGAAAGCGGGGCACAGCTGCTTGCACAATTTGAAGGCACTGCCCGTGCCAGCCAGGCCCCGGAACGCGGGCGCTTGGACTTGCGCACCTACGGCATAGGCGCGCAGATATTGCGTAACTGCGGCGTGACCAAAATGAACCTGATGGGAAACCCGCGGCGTATGCCCAGCATGACAGGCTACGGCCTTGAAACCGTCGGGTACATCCCCCACAACCAGTCTTAAACCGGGAGCTCATGTGTTTGGCGCAGAAAAAGGACAAGGCAATCGCCTGGACGGAAGAAAATTGTCGATTGGCATCGTGCAGGCGCGCTTCAACGACAGCATCACCAGCGCGCTGGCCGATGCCTGCAAAAAGGAGCTCATGTCACTCGGCGTCGAGAGCAAGAACATCACGCATATCCAGGTGCCCGGCGCGCTGGAGGTTCCAGTAGCGCTACAGGCCTTGGCCGAGAGCGACAATTTCGATGCGCTGGTGGCGCTCGGTTGCATCATCCGCGGTGAAACCTATCACTTTGAACTGGTCGCCAACGAAAGCGGTGCGGCCATTACCCGGCTGGGTCTTGACTACCGCCTACCGATTGCCAACGCTATCCTGACGACCGAGAACCTGGCCCAGGCACAGGCGCGTCAGACCGAAAAAGGCCAGGACGCTGCCCGCGTGGCGGTAGAAATGGCCAACCTGCTTGACGACCTGAGCTAAGCAGTCCTGCTTCGCTTTCATATTCATATTCATTAATCGGCGCTTATGGCTGAACCTCTCGCAAAACCAAAACGCCCTCCACAAGTTCGCACCGGCCTCACAGACACCGGCGTCAAAAAAGCCGCTGACAAATCATCGCGAACTCGCGCGCGCGAGTTCGCGATGCAGGCGCTCTATCAACATCTCGTCGGTCGTAACGACACCGATTCCATTGATGCCTTCACGCGCGATCTGGTCGGCTTTCACAAGGCTGACTCTGCCCATTACGATGCGCTGCTGCACGGCTGCATCGCCGACGCTGCATCGCTTGACGCTGCGATCACGCCCTTGCTGGACAGACCGATGGCCGAAATCTCCCCGGTCGAGCATTCGGTGCTGTGGATAGGCGCGTACGAATTCAAGAATTGCGTGGACGTGCCGTATCGCGTGGTCATCAATGAGTGCATTGAACTTGCCAAGGCTTTTGGCGGAACTGACGGGCATAAATACGTCAACGGCGTGCTGCACAAGATGGCCCCGTCTTTGCGCGCACCGGAAGTCGCCGCAGACCATGCCCGATAACGGTGGGAGACCCTTTTTGAAACGCGACGCCAACCCCATTGCCGGCACGGCGGTGCGAATAGCCCAACGTGCCCAAAAGATTGAGCCTTTTTATGTGATGGAAGTGGCCAAGGCTGCGTCCAGCATGGCCAGAAAACTGCAGGCCACGCAGGACCCGATGATCTTTTTGAATATTGGCGAGCCTGACTTCACTGCCCCTGCGCTGGTGCAGGAAGCCGCCGCTCGCGCCGTGCGTGACGGCATGACGCAGTACACGCAAGCGACCGGTCTGGAAGCCCTGCGGGAGAAAATCAGCGGCTGGTATGCATCACGCTTCAACGTCGATGTCGCGCCTGGCCGCATCATCATTACCGCGGGCGCATCGGCGGCGCTGCACATCGCCTGCCTGGCCTTGATTGAGGCAGGCGACGAAATGCTGATGCCCGACCCCAGCTATCCGTGCAACCGCCACTTCGTCAGTGCGGCTGAAGGCCGCTCGGTGCTGATTCCCACCACGCCAGAAGAAAGGTTTCAACTGACGCGTGACAAGGTGGAGGCAGCGTGGAGCCGTGCCACCCGCGGCGTGCTGCTGGCGTCCCCGTCCAACCCGACCGGTACATCCATCGCTCCCGAAGAGCTGCAGCTCATACATGAGTTTGTTAGCAGCCGCGGCGGCATCACCCTGATTGACGAGATCTATCTTGGGCTCAGCTACGACAAGCGTTACGGGCATACCGCGCTTAGCATGCCAGGCGAGCTGGGCCAGAGTGTCATCAGCATCAACTCGTTCAGCAAATATTTCAACATGACCGGCTGGCGGCTGGGCTGGCTGGTGGTGCCCGAGGCGTTGGCACCGGTCGTAGAGCGCATTGCGCAAAACCTCTTCATTTGTCCTAGCACCATTGCCCAGCATGCGGCGCTGGCCTGCTTCGAGCCGGAAAGCCTGGCCGAATATGAACGGCGGCGGATGGAGTTCAAGGGCAGGCGTGATTACTTCATACCCGAGCTGAACCGGCTGGGGCTGACGGTTCCGGTCATGCCTGACGGCGCCTTTTACGCCTATGCCGACTGTTCAAACCTGGCTCGGCAATGGGGCCTTGAAGCCAAGCGACCGGACGGCACCGGCGGAAGCTGGGACCTTGCGTTCGAGCTGATGCAGCGAGCCCATCTGGCCGTCACACCGGGGCGGGATTTCGGTCATGCCGCACCTGAGAAATACATCCGTTTCTCGACTGCCAGTTCCCTGTCCCAGCTCAAAACCGCCATCTCCCGGCTGGAGTCCGTGATTGCCTAGACAGAATGTGACCCCAGAAGTCGAAAGCCATGACCTTTTGAAGCCGGGGCTGCGGAACCGGCTTGGCCAGACCGCTAGCGCGTCTTTCGATACGTCCGTACGAATGAACACACGCGCAGACGGCAGCGCAATACGCGAAGCGGCAAGCGCGGGGGCCCACGAACGCAGCGAAGGGCCGCCCCAAGCAAGTTCAACCCCCACGGGGGGCAGCGAACCACACGCAGTGGGGGGCGTGGGGGCCATATTCCACTGGCCAGTCCGCATTTACTGGGAAGACACAGACGCCGGCGGCATTGTGTTTTACGCCAACTACCTGAAATTTTTTGAACGTTCGCGCACCGAGTGGCTCAGATCTCTCGGCATCGCACAGCAGCAGTTGAAAAACGAATCGGGCGGCATGTTTGTGGTGCTGGAAACCCAACTGCGCTATCTGCGCCCTGCCCGCCTGGATGATGAACTGACTGTTACCGCGTTCATCAGGGAAACAGGCCGCGCGTCCTTGATAATCGGGCAGCAGGCGCTATTAAAAACTGAGCGTAACCGCAAGCCTCAACAACCGGCGGATACGATGACAGAGCGATCCGACAGGCCTTGCGCCGGTTTGAGGCCGACCGTGCCGGCTGCAGAGGCGGTGCTGTGTGAAGGCACCATACGCATCGGGTGGGTTGACAGCGCCACCATGCTGCCCCGGCGTATTCCGCAAGCTGTGCTGCTTGCCCTGAAGGCCACCCAGCCAGGCGGTCCGGCTGCGGCGGCTGCCACAACCTAAGCAAATTTACCTACAACATGAACCAAAACCTGTCCATTGTTTCGCTGATCCTCAACGCCAGCTGGGTTGTGCAGTTTGTGGTGCTTCTCCTGATTGGCGTTTCAATCGCCAGCTGGGCTGCCATCTTCAGAAAAATCGTGGCGCTGAAAAAAGTGCAAAAGCTCAATGCCGAGTTTGACCGGGAGTTCTGGTCGGGCACCAGCCTGAACGACCTGTTTGCGGGCGCGGCGCAAAACGCCAAGTACTCGGGCCCGATGGAGCGTATTTTTGCCAGCGGCATGCGTGAGTACCAGAAACTTCGCGAACGCCATATCAGCGATCCGGGCACGCTGCTGGACGGCGCGCGGCGCGCCATGCGGGCCGGCTACCAACGCGAGGTCGATGTGATTGAAGCCAACCTGTCGTTCCTGGCAACCGTGGGCTCGGTGTCGCCCTATGTCGGCCTGTTCGGCACGGTCTGGGGCATCATGCACGCCTTCACCGGGCTGGCAGCACTGGAGCAGGTCACGCTCGCTACCGTCGCGCCTGGCATCGCTGAAGCGTTGGTGGCTACCGCCATCGGCCTGTTCGCAGCCATTCCGGCGGTCGTGGCATACAACCGCTTTTCGCACGACATCGACCGCATTGCCAACCGGCTGGAGACCTTCATTGAAGAGTTCTCCAACATTCTCCAGCGCAACCTGGGCGCGCACTCGCCGTCCGGCCACTGAAAGGCACAGCCATGCCAGCCATGCAATCCCGCGGCCGGGGCCGCCGCACCATCAGCGAAATCAACATGGTGCCGTTTATCGACGTCATGCTGGTGCTCCTGATTATTTTCATGGTGACGGCACCGCTGATCACGCCCAGCATGATTGCCCTGCCCCGTGTGGGCAAGGCGCCCAGCCAGCCGCAAAACCCGATCCAGGTGATGATCAGCAAGGATGAGACCATCCAGATCAAGCTCAAGTCCAATGCGTCCAACAGCAGCGTGGCCAATGTGGCGGCAGACATCATCCGGATGGAGCCGAATGTCAAGGCTGCGGCGCCCGGTGCGCAGGCTGTTCCGGTGGTCATCAGCGCCGACAAATCCATCAAATATGAAACCGTGGTGCAGGTCATGGACAAACTGCAGAAGGCTGGCGTTTCGCGTATCGGCCTGTCTGTCCAAACGGGTGGCTAATGCAGCCCGGCACCATCGTTTCCTCTTCTATAACGCCCTAGCACCACATGCCCAGCGTTTACGACCGCAGTGATTTTGTTCCGCCGGCCGACAAGGGCTCGCTGCGTGCAACGGCCCTGGCGCTGCTGGTTCATGCGCTGCTGATTGCGGCGCTGACCTGGGGCGTGAAATGGCAGCGCACCGACCAGTCCGTCGGATATGAAGCCGAGATCTGGTCGGCCGTGCCGCAGCAGGTCGCGCCCCGGCTGACCAACCCCGAACCGCCCACGCCACCGACACCGCCCACTCCGCCGGTGCGACCTGTCCCTGCGCCGCCCCCTCCGATGCCTGCCAAGACGCCCGACCCAGCGCCGCCGCCACAGGTGGACATCGCGCTGGAGCAAGAGAAAAAGCGTCAGCAGCTGGCACAGCAAAAGCAGGCCGAGGCCAGAAAGCTTGCCGAAAGAGAACGAGAAGCCGAAAAGCAGGCGGCCGCAAAAGCCAGGGAAGAACAGGCAAAGCGCGTTGCGGCCAAGGAAGCGCAAGCGCAGGCCGAAGCGCAGAAGCTGGCCAAGCAGCAGGCGCTGGAAAAACAGGCACAGGCGCAGCAGCAGGCGGCCTTGCAAAAGCAGCGTGAGGACAACATCAACCGGATGAAAGAACTTGCCGGTGCCAATGGCGGCGCCAACGATAGCGGAACCGCGCTGCGCTCGGCCGGTCCTTCGGCAAGCTATGCCGGAAAACTTCGCGCAGCGATCCGGCCCAACGTGGTGTTCTCGGGCGAGGTGAGCGGCAATCCTGTTGCCCTTGTTGAAGTGCGCGTCATGTCGGATGGCACCGTGATCAGCCAACGCCTCAAGGAATCGAGTGGCGACAAGAGTTGGGATGATGCGGCGATCAACGCCATCATTCGAACCCGGGTGTTGCCCCGCGACATCAACGGCCGCATGCCTGACAACATCATGCTGATTGAAATGCGTCCGCGCGGCTGACCTTGGGATACAACCAGGGTCGGCGGTCGGGGCCGGGGATGAGGTGAAGCGCTTACCAGGCGCCTGCAACAGGCCCGGTTGCTTCTTTTTTGATAGCTACCACCCCCTATACGCATTGGGCTAGAGCCCTATTTTATTCATAAACAATGCGCGCAAGCCCTTTGTCGGCCTGCGCCGTCCAACTGGCGAGGGCCGCCTCGCTGGGAAAAAACTTCTGCTCGTCCAGGCGCACCTTGTCTTCTGCCACAAAGTCGGGGTAGACGAGTGAAAACCGCACGCCAAGACCGCGCACGATGTCCCCTTGCTCTGATGCATCCCGCTTGGGCGGGAAGCTTTTGAACAGGTGATCCAGCGCGGGCGGGCTGGCGCCCTGCCTGCGGTCGAGCTGCACCCGCAGGAACTTGCCGAACTTGCAGCGTGCCGTCTCCAGGTCCCACACCTGCGTCACCTTGAAGCGCCTGCCAAAACGCTCTGATGCGCCTTGCAGCGTGCCCTGCACGATCACCAGCTCATCATCTTTCAGCAAGTGGCGGTTGGCGTTGAAGGTTGCTTCGTCGACCGATGCTTCCAGCACATCGGTCTTGTCATCGAGCTTGAAGATCACCACCTTGCCTCTAGTGCCGTTGATGACCCGCAAGTCGCCGACGATGGCCGCCAGCAGCTGCGTTTCACGCGTGTCGATCAGGTCTTCGATCCGGCGCTTGGCAAACTGCCGCACCTCGGCTTCGACCTCGTCAAACAGATGGCCCGACAGGTAAAAGCCGATGGCTGTCTTTTCATGCACAAGGCGGGCCTTGATGCCAAAAGGCACAGCGTCGACCAGCGCCGGCTCCTGCGTGCTGGCAGCATGCGAGTCGGACATGTCAAACAAGCCGCCCTGGTTGGCGTTGGCCTCGGCCGCCGTGGCAAAGTCAAACGCGCGGTCAACCGAGGCCAGGAGCGACGCGCGGTTCAACTGCAGGCTGTCAAATGCACCGCCCTTGATGAGTGCCTCGACGGTACGTTTGTTGAGCTTGGTGCGCTCGACCCGCACACAAAAATCGTACAGCGATGTGAAAGCGCCACCCGCCTGACGCGCCGCAACAATGGCCGCAATCGCCTGCTGCCCGGTGCCCTTGATCGCGCCCAGCCCGTAGCGCACGCTCCTGTTGCCGGTGGGCTCAAAGCGATAGTCGCCCCGGTTCACATCAGGCGATTCAAACGCGATGCCCATCTTTTGCGCGTCGCCAAACAAGATTTTCAGCTTGTCGGTGTCGTCCATCTCCACCGTCATGTTGGCGGCGAAAAACTCGGCCGTGTAATGCACCTTGAGCCAGGCGGTGTGGTACGCCAGCAAGGCATAGGCAGCGGAGTGTGACTTGTTGAAGCCGTAGCCGGCAAACTTTTCCATCAGGTCAAAAACCTCGTCGGCTTTTTCCTGCGTGAGACCATTGACGCCTGCACCCTTGCGGAAAATGTCCCGGTGCTGGGCCATTTCCTTCTCGTCTTTTTTACCCATCGCGCGGCGCAGCATGTCGGCGCCGCCGAGTGAGTAGCCGCCCAAAATCTGGGCGGTCTGCATCACCTGCTCCTGGTAGACCATGATGCCGTAGGTCTCTTCAAGCATCGGCTTGACGCGCGGGTCCGGGTATTCCGGTGTTTCCTTGCCTTGCTTCCTGGCAATGTAGGTCGGTATCAGGTCCATCGGTCCTGGCCGGTACAGCGCGTTCATGGCGATCAGGTCTTCCAGTCGGTCTGGCCTGGCGTCTTTGAGCATGCGCTGCATGCCGATACTTTCAAACTGGAACACAGCCTCGGTGTTGCCATCGGCAAAGAGCTTGTAGACCCTGGCGTCGTTGAGCGGCAGGTTCTCGAACTTGAAATCCTTCTGCGTCGGATGGCGTGCCATGATGAACTCGCGCGCGATCTCCAGAATCGTCAGCGTGGCCAGGCCCAAAAAGTCAAATTTGACAAGGCCGATCGCCTCGACATCGTTCTTGTCGAACTGGCTGACGGCCGAATCGCTGCCCGGTTGCAGGTAGAGCGGACAAAAATCGGTCAGCTTGCCCGGCGCTATCAACACGCCGCCGGCATGCATGCCGACGTTGCGCGTCAGGCCTTCGAGCTTGCGTGCCAGCTCGAGAAGGGTATGCACGTCTTCTTCCTTGCGCTCACGTTCGGCCAGCAGGGGCTCGGCTTCCAGCGCATACACCAGCTTGTCGTTTTTCTTGCGCTCAGCCGGCAGCAGCTGCAGCGTGACGGCCTGGCCGGGCTTGTTGGGAATCAGCTTGGAAATGCCATCGCAAAAGCCGTAGGGATAGTCCAGCACCCGGCCTACGTCACGGATGGCCGCCCGCGCCGCCATGGTGCCGAAGGTGACGATCTGGCTGACCGCCTCCTTGCCGTATTTGGCCTTGACGTAGTCAATCACCCGGTCGCGGTTGCTCTGGCAAAAGTCGATATCGAAGTCGGGCATGGACACCCGCTCAGGGTTCAGGAAGCGCTCGAACAGCAAGTTGTACTGCAGCGGGTCCAGGTCGGTGATCTTGAGGGCATAAGCCACCAGCGAGCCCGCACCCGAGCCCCGTCCCGGCCCAACCGGGCAGCCATTGTTCTTGGCCCAGTTGATGAAGTCGCCCACGATGAGAAAGTAGCCAGGGAAGCCCATCTTCAGGATGGTGTTGATCTCGAACTCGAGCCGCTCGACATATGCTGGCCGCTTGGCGGCGCGCACTTTTTCGTCGGGGTACAGGTGTCCCAGCCTCTCTTCCAGCCCTTCAAACGAGGTCAGGCGAAAGTAGTCGTCAGCAGGCATGCGTACGCCGTTGACTTCAGGCGTCGGGTACTCTGGCAGCATCGGCTTGCCGAGCTCAAGCTTGAGGTTGCAGCGCTTGGCGATCTCGACCGTATTGGCCAGAGCGCTCGGAATATCGGCAAAAAGCGCCTGCATCTGTGCGCTGGACTTGAAATATTGTTCCCGGGTAAAACGCCGCACGCGCCGCGCGTTGCCCAAAATTTCACCATCGGAGATACACACCCGCGCCTCATGCGCCTCATAGTCTTCGTAGCCCAGAAACTGCACTGGATGCGTCGCCACCACTGGCAGGCCAAGCCGTGCCGCCAGCTGGACAGCAGCCGGCACATGCCGTGCGTCATCGGCCTGCTCGGCGCGTTGCAACTCCAGATAAAAGCGGTGCGGAAACACGCCTGCAAAGTAAAGCGCGCTGTCCGTCGCACGTGCATCGTCGCCCTGCACCAGCGCCTGGCCAACCGCGCCGCGCTGGGCGCCCGACAGCGCAATCAGGCCCTCGTTCAGCTCTTTCAGCCAGTTCAGGCTGATGATGGCCTGGTCACGCACCACGCCGCGCGTCCAGGCGCGGGTGATCAGTTCAGACAGGTTAAGGTAGCCGCGGTGGTTTTGCACCAGCAGCAGCAAGCGTGCAGGCGGCGCGGCCGCGTCCTTACCCGGCACCTGCACCCACAGGTCCGCACCAATCAGCGGCTTGACGCCCTTGCCACGCGCCTCTTTATAAAACTTGACGGTGCCAAACAGGTTGCTCAGGTCGGTAATGGCCAGTGCCGGCTGCTGGTCTGCCGCCGCAGCTGCAACGATCTCATCAATGCGGTTGGTGCCGTCGACGACGGAAAATTCGGTGTGGATACGGAGATGAACGAACATCGCTTCATTTTAGGTCTGGGGTACCCCGCCCAAGCTCTGCGGGCCGGCCCGGCGCCCGCCATCCCAGCCGTCCGAGCCGAGCTTGCCTACCTACAATCGCCACCGACATGAAAATTTTGAACATTGCCGCCTACCGTTTTGTAGCGCTGGATGATTTGCCGGTACTGCAGGTTGCGGTGCTCCAGCAGCTAGAAGACCGCGCCATCATGGGAACGGTCTTGCTGGCAGAGGAAGGCATCAATCTTTTTCTGGCGGCGCCTGCACCTGACATTCATGATTTTTTGGCATGGTTGCGCCAAGATGCTCGTTTTGCCGGCCTGCAGACCAAAGACAGCTGGACTGAAACGCCGCCTTTTCACAAGCTGCTGGTCAAGATAAAGCCCGAAATCATCCGCATGAACCATCCGGCGGTGCAGCCTGCCGCCGGCCGTGCACCGGCGGTGGACGCGCTCACGCTCAAGCGCTGGCTGGACAACGGTCACGATGACAAAGGCCAGGCGGTCGTCATGCTGGACACGCGCAATGATTTCGAGGTGGATGTGGGCACCTTCGAGGGCGCCATCGACTGGCGGATTCGCAAGTTCACTGAATTTCCACAAGCCCTGCTGGACCATCAGGATGCGCTGCGCGGCAAGACCGTGGTGAGCTTTTGCACCGGCGGCATCCGCTGCGAAAAAGCCGCGATCTTCATGCGTGAAGCCGGGCTGCAGGATGTGTTTCAGCTCGACGGCGGCATTCTTCATTATTTTGAAGTCAACGCCGACGCACACTTCAAAGGCTCGTGTTTCGTGTTTGACGACCGCCGGGCCGTTGACGCCGCGTTGGCGGCCGACACGCCGAAGCCACCCTGAGCCAGCGACTGCAGCGCCAATGCCCGGTCGGGCGAATCAGGCGGCTTGTCCGACACACCGGCCGTGCCGGCTGTGCGAGGCTGGCTGCCATTGACTGGCTCATGCATCGGCACTTTATGCAGCGACCGAAGACAACGACAACGTCGCAGACGCACGGCAACACTATCGCGGCGCGGCTGGGCGCTTCGCGTGCTGCCGAGCGCTATCTGGCAGTGCGCGCGCAGACCGAATTGCTGATCAAGCCGCTCAGCGCTGAAGACTGCCAGCTGCAGTCCATGCCGGACGCCAGCCCTGCCAAATGGCACCTGGCCCACCTGACCTGGTTTTTTGAGACCTTTCTGCTGGAGCGCTTCGAGCCCGACTTCAAGCCCTTTGATCCCGCCTTCCGGGTGCTCTTCAACAGTTACTACAAGGGTGTGGGCGAGCAGTTTGCAAGGGCGCAGCGTGGCCTGATCAGCCGCCCCAGCCTGGATGAGGTACTGGCCTACCGGCGTCAGGTGGACGAGCGCATGCTGGCGCTGATGGTGCAGACCGAGCAATCCCGCGATGCCGGCGACATATGGGATCTGTTGAGCCTGGGTCTGCAGCATGAGCAGCAGCATTAGGAATTGCTGCTCACCGATATCAAGCATGCGCTGTCCTTCAACCCGAGCCGGCCCGCCTACGCCCGGGGCTGGCCGCTGGCCGGTACCCGGCCTGAAGCTGTGCACTGGTTGCCGTTTGCGGGCGGGCTGGTGACGCACGGGTTTGATGCGGCGCTGGACGGCTGTTTCGCGTTTGACAATGAAACACCGGCGCATCTGTTTTATGCCGCGCCGTTCGAGCTGGCCAGCCGCCTCGTTACCAATGGCGAAATGATGGCTTTCATCGCCGACAAGGGCTACCAGCGCCCGGAGCTATGGCTGTCGATGGGCTGGGAATGGGTTCAGGAGGGCAGTCACCGGCTGCCGCTGTACTGGCGGCAGGATGATCAGGGGCGCTACAGCCACTTCACGCTGCAAGGTGTGGTCGAGCCGGATGTGCACACGCCGGTCTGCCACCTCAGCTATTTTGAAGCCGACGCTTTTGCGCGCTGGCCAGGGGCCCGCCTGCCGACCGAGCAGGAATGGGAACTGGCTGCGCGCAACTTGCTGCCTGCCAGCGGCGCACGGGACGCGCGGGGCGCACCAGGTACAAGGGGCAATTTCGTCGAAAACCATGCGTTCCATCCGCTGCCCCTGCAACAGGTGGTCAGTGGCGGGCCGGCCCAGATGTATGGCGATGTGTGGGAATGGACACAGTCCAATTACAACCCCTACCCTGGCTACCGGCCGCTCGAAGGCCTGGTGGGCGAGTACAACGGCAAATTCATGTGCAACCAGTTTGTGCTGCGCGGCGGGTCATGCGCCACGCCGCAAAGCCATATCCGGGCAAGTTATCGCAATTTTTTTCCACCAGATGCGCGCTGGCAGTTCAGCGGGTTGCGGCTTGCCAGGGATGCGGCTTGACAGCACCACCAGGCGGATCAGGCAGCCAATGCGTCATCGCCTGATTCATGAACCCTAGCGGCCTGAGAAAACAGCCATACTGCCGCAAAGGTACCAAACGACGCCCTTCAGCTTCACCCCCCTCGACAAACCCGACCCGCGCGACCTGAAACGCCTTCAGTACACCGCGCAGTTCGCGGCGGACAAGATTGACAGGAGTCCTGCGGCCAGCGCGGTGCAGCCGCCCCTGGACTGGCAGCTGCGCTGTGCGAATCGACGTTTTGAGCTGCAACCGGCATCTGCGACCTCGGCCCGTCTTTATCGGGCTGTGGTCATTACTTTAAGCAAAAAGTGCCTGTAGCCCAATAGTTACCAGGTCTGTAAGCTATCAATAAAGAAGCAAAATAACTCGCCATCCCTGAGCTGCATGACCCGTGGCAACAAGCCACGGGTTGAAGAGGTTTGCCGCAGGCCAGTTGACTCAGGCGGGCCGCCGTTCCGGCAACGGTATGAATTCATCATCACCATCCACCCTGCCCATAACCTGCGCCTGCCAGGCATCAGCCGCTTGCGCGATGCGCGCTTTCTGGCTGGACACGAAGTTCCACCAAATCAGGCGCGGGCCGTCGAGTGCATCGCCGCCCACCACCATCAGACGCGCGCCGCGCGGCGCATGGATCATTGTCGGCACCCCCGGCCTGAGCAATGCCAGCACATGGGCGGCCAACATGTCGCCGTCCAGCGTGATGTCGTGGTCGATCGCGTACACCGCCAGTTCCGCCGCCAGTGCAGGCAGCTCGACCGTGCCACCGGCTTCGATGTGCACATCGAGGTAAACCGTCGGCGCCAATGTTCTGACCGGCGAGACTTTTCCGAAAGCCGTGCCAATCAACACCCGCACTTTTGCCCGGTGCAGCGCCACCTCAGGTATGTTGGCTGCCGGGGTGTGCTCGAAAGCGGGGCCGGTCTCTTCATGGGCAGCCGGCAGGGCCGCCCAGAGCTGAATGCCATGGTTGGTATAGGCCCGGCTCTTCAGGTCATCAGGGCCGCGCTCGGAATGTACGATGCCGCTACCGGCCGTCATCCAGTTGATGGCTCCCGGCTCGACGCGCTGGGCCGTGCCGAGGCTGTCGCGGTGCATGATGGCGCCGTCAAAGAGATAGGTGACCGTTGCCAGGCCGATATGGGGATGCGGCCTGACATCATGGTTTTCGCCGGGCTCTACTTCAATCGGCCCGAAATGGTCGAAAAACACAAACGGCCCGACCGCTTGCCGGCGGGCCGACGGCAACATGCGCCTGACGGTGAAGCCTCCGCCCAGATCTTTTTGCTGTCCCGACAGCTGAAGTCCAATCGCCATATTGCCGCCTCTGTGTGATGCCGTCCGACCGTGCCCGGCTTAACCGCGGAATTTAGCGGTCAGTGCCGTCACACGCTGACCAAAGCTGCGCGCGGTGTCCAGGTCGCCCTGCAACATCTCGGCTGCGCCAGCATCAGAAGGCGACTGGGCCATCGCACCGGCAAACGTCCCCAGGTAGTTGAGGTCGTTGCGCTGCGCGGCCTTGGTGTTGGCCGCCATCATGCCGGTGCCGACCCATACGCCACCGTGCTGCATCGCCAGCGTGAAGAGGTAATGCAGGGTGGACAGCTTGTCGCCATTCATGCTGGCACTGTTGGTGAAACCTGCAAACACCTTGTCCTTCCAGGCCTGGCTGAACCATGGCTTGGACGACGCATCGGCAAACTTCTTGAACTGCCAGCTGACGCTACCCATGTAGGTCGGCGAGCCCATGATGATGGCGTCTGCGGCATTCAGGGTGTCCCATGCGCCTTCTGGCAGGTTGCCTTCTGCATCGATGGCGATCAGTTCTGCGCCTGCGCCTTCGGCAACCGACTGCGCCATGCGCTGCGTATGACCGTAACCCGAGTGATAGATAACAACGACGTTTGCCATGTGAATAGTCCTGCCTGAAAGTTTAAAAAAACCAAAAACCTAAAAATCAGTCGACACGCTTGCCGTCAACGCTCCATGCGCCCGGGCCCCAGGCCACCACCAGCAGCAGGCCACCGACGATCGCGATGTTCTTGAAGAACGCTTGCTGCTGCTGCATCACCTGCTCGGGAGGTACGTTCCAGAAAGCATGAAAGATGAAAGTGATCACCGCCGTGAAGATGGCGATGCCCAAGGCCGCCCAGCGCGCCTTGAAGCCTGCCAGGAGCAGCAGGCCCAGGCCGAGCTCTATCGCAATGGCGGCCGCCGCCGCGACTTCTGGCAACGGGACGCCCTTGGACGCGATATAGCCGACAGTGCCGGCAAAGCCGCCGATCTTGGCAAAGCCTGCCGGTATGAAAAGCAGGGCCAGCAAGGCACGGCCAATCAGGGAAAACGGGTTTTGAAGCGAAGTGAACATGAAAAATCCTCCTTGTAGTACGACATGAAAAAATAGTGATCGGGTAAGGCGCAATTTCCGGCCGTCCCCGCGTGGTCAACCCTGTTGGCGCAAGCCCGTGGGCCTCACGCCAACGGTAAAGCTCAGGCAGCCAGGTCGAACACCAGTACCTCGGCGTTGCGGCCGGCCTGCAACTCAAGCCGGCTTTCTGATTCGATCATCGCCGCATCGCCCTGATGCATGGCTTGGCCATTGACCTGCAATTCGCCCCGCACCAGATGCACATAGGTCTTGCGGCCGGGTGCCAGCCGCAAGTCGGCCTTCTCATCGCCGTCCAGCAGGCCTGCATACACCTTGGCATCGGCATGCACCGTGACGGAATTGTCAAAGCCATCGTTTGACGCCACCAGCCGCAGTTGACCGCGTTTTTCCTGTTCGGTAAAGCTCTTCTGCTCGTAGCTGGGCGCAATGCCGGTCACATTCGGCTCGATCCAGATCTGCAGAAAGTGCGTCATCTGTCCCGGTGCGTGGTTGAACTCGCTGTGCTGTACGCCGGTGCCGGCGCTCATGCGCTGCACATCGCCCGGCGGGATGCCCTTCACATTGCCCATGCTGTCGCGGTGCGCCAACTCGCCGCTCAGCACATAGCTGATGATTTCCATGTCCTTGTGGCCGTGCGTGCCGAACCCTTTTCCGGCAGCGATCTGGTCTTCATTGATCACCCGCAGGTTGCCGAAACCCATGTGCGCGGCATCGTAATAGCCGGCAAACGAAAACGAGTGGTGTGACTTGAGCCAGCCGTGGTCGGCATAACCGCGGTCTTCAGATTTGCGTAAAGTCATCATGACAAACATCCATCCTTTCAGTTGACTGCCACTGGTTTGGCAGAGCCCTGGCATATCAGTTGTCGCTCAGGTGCATCCAATGTATGCGGGCAAAGGCTGCTGGCGATAGCGCCTGTTTGATGGCATCATTCAAAATATTTGAACGAACGACGGGTAAACGAAGCATGAGCATCAACGCCATCAGAGACGCCCTGACGCCGCAGGCCCTCAACCTGATTGATGCGGTGCACCGCACCGGCAGCATGGCGGCCGCCGCGCGAGAGCTCGGCCTGGTGCCCAGTGCACTGACTTACCGCATCCGCATGGTCGAGGACGCGCTGGATGTGCTGTTGTTTGACCGCTCGTCCCGGCAGGCCAGGCTGACCGAAGCCGGCAAGGAGCTGCTGCGCGAGGGCAACCGCTTGCTGCAGGAGCTTGACGCGATGGCAAACCGCGTCAAGCGCGTGGCCACCGGCTGGGAGCCGCAGCTCACGCTGTCGGTGGACAGCATCATCTCCCGCACCACGGTGATGGAGCTGTGCGAGGCGTTTTTTGCCTTGAGCCCGCCCACCCGGTTGAAGCTGCGCGAAGAAGCCCTGTCAGGCACCTTGCAGGCCCTGACATCTGGACAGGCAGACCTGGCCATCGGCGTGGCAGGCGACTTCAGCAGCACCCTGGCCGCGCCGGTATCCGCCTTCAGCACCCTGCACAGCAAGCCGCTGGGCGAAACCCGGTTTGTCTATGCGGTTGCGCCGCATCATCCGCTGGCACAGGGCACCGAGCCGGTCACTGAAGTGATGATGCTGGCCCATCGGGTGGTGGCAGTGGCGGACTCGGTGCAGCGTGGCAGCGGCGTCACAGTGGGCTTGCTGGGGGGTCAGGATGTTTTTACCGTGCCCGGGATGATGGGCAAGCTGGACGCGCAGCTGCGCGGGCTGGGCGCTGGTTTTCTGCCGGAATACATGGCCAGGCCTTACCTGGCCAGCGGCCGCCTGGTAGAGCGCGCCGTGGCCCAGCCGCCGCGCACCATCCGGGTGAGCTATGCCTGGCGAACCCATTCCGACGGAAAAACCGGGCGCCCTGGCAAGGCCCTGCAGTGGTGGCTGGATCAGCTGGAAAACCCGGTAACGCGCGCCGCCCTTCTGGAGCGCCAGCAAGCGGGCTAAAAAACCGTGACGCTGGCTGAGGGCAAGTCCCGCCCTGTCCGGTGGTGCGCTGCGTGTAGAGTGTGCATACGCGGCCGCCCGCCCGCCGGGCCTCTGAATGCACTGCAAGCCCTGCATTCAATGGCCAGGCTGCCAGTGACTGAGTCCGGCTGATGTCATCAACTACCCAAAGCGCCCGATCAAGACATGAAAAACAAATCTGAAAAACCACCTGCCGCGCCAGCCGTCTCAAGTCAGCGCCAAGGCCCGCGCCATATTGCAGTGATAGGCGCAGGCATTGCCGGCATTGCCTGCGCCCGCACGCTAATGCAGGCGGGCCACCAGGTCATGGTGTTTGAAAAAAGCCGCGGCGCTGGCGGTCGAATGTCGACCCGCACCACCGAATTTGGCGGGTTTGACCACGGCGCGCAGTACTTCACGGTGCGCGACAGCCGCTTTGAAAAAGCCCTGAGCATCACGCCTGGCCTGGTCAGGCCGTGGAGCGCCAACACGGTGCGCATACTGGACGAACTGGGCCGGGTCGTGGCTGCATCGCCCCCGCCAAAAGAAGCGCACTGGGTAGCCACCCCTGGCATGAACGCGCTGGTCAGGCACTGGGCAGAACCGCTGGCCGATGCCGGGCGTCTGATGCTCCAGACCACGGTTGTCAAGCTGGAGGCCGACAAGCTGCATGCCGGGCGCTGGCAGCTGCAAACCGAAGCGCCGGGCGGCGAGGCGCGTGTCTTTCCCGGTTTTGACAACGTGGTGCTGGCCGTGCCCTCGGTTCAGGCCAGGGCATTGCTGATCACGTCGCAGCAGGGAGCCGGGCTGGTGGAGGCCATGGCGCATGTGGATGTGGCCCCGTGCTGGACGCTGATGCTGGCTTTTCCGCAGGCGCTGCAGCCCAACCTGTCGCACCTGGGCCCGCACTGGAACGCAGCGCGCAGCACCCACCACCGTGTGGCATGGTTGTCGCGCGAATCCTCCAAACCGGGCCGCAATGCGATCGAACGCTGGACCGTGCAGGCCAGCCCCGACTGGTCGCAGCGCCACCTCGAAGACGATGCCGAGCGCGTCACCGCCAAGCTGCTCAAGGCCTTTACCGAGATCACTGGCATCCGTGCCCAGCCGCCCTATGCGTCGGTGCACCGCTGGCGCTATGCCCAGACCACCGAGCCGATGGGCAAAAGCCACGCGCTCGATGCGGCATCGGGCATCGGCCTGTGCGGCGACTGGTGCCTGGGCCATCGGGTTGAAAACGGTTTTGTCTCAGGACTGGAGATGGCTTTGGCTCTCGCTTGAATTGGGCTGGCTGAGATCAAGCGGACGTGACCGATTACGAACCATAGCGGTGAAAAAATCTCCACCGTGGTGGCTCCATTCGAGCAAGGGCCGTGGAACCGGCTTTTCCGGGCCACAGGCGCAGCAGCCCCCTCGGGCGGCAGGGAGCTACACGCAGTGAGCAACCGTGGGGGCTATTCAGGCCGATTCGCGCCCTCACCCACCGGCCCGCTACATGCCGGCTCGCTGGTCGCAGCACTGGCCGGCTGGCTGGATGCGCGGGCACATGCTGGCCAGTGGCTGGTGCGCATCGAAGACGTTGACACGCCGCGCTGCATACCCGGTGCCAGCCAGACCATCCTGGCGCAGCTGGCCGCTTGCGGGCTTGAGCCCGATGCGCCGGTGGTCTACCAGTCGCAGCGCAGTGCCTTTTACGGCCAGGCGCTTGATGCGCTGATTGCTGCAGGGCTGGCCTACCCCTGCGCCTGCACCCGGCAGGATATCGCCCTGGCGCTGGCGGCCAGTGGCACGCCACGCCAGCGGACGGGCGAGCTGGTTTATCCGGGCACCTGCCGCGGCGGGCTGCACGGACGCCCTGCCCGCGCCTGGCGCCTCCTGACTGCAGAATCTGAGCAAATAATGCCTGTAGTCCAGGTTATGTCAGGGGTACAAGCTATCGAAAGCATAGCATCCGCCTTGCAGACCACCAGCCCGGTAGTGGCGTGGCATGACCGGCGGCTGGGGCCGCAGTCACAGGATGTGGGGCGCGAGGTGGGCGACTTTGTGCTGCGCCGTGCAGACGGCCTGTGGGCCTACCAGCTGGCCGTGGTGGTGGATGATGCGGCGCAGGGCGTCACCCATGTCGTACGGGGAAAAGACCTGGCCGACAACACCGCGCGGCAAATCGTTCTGCAACGCGCGCTGGGTTTGCCGCAGCCGCTTTACCTGCACACGCCGCTCGTGCTCGGCAGCAATGGCGAAAAGCTGTCCAAGCAAAACGACGCCCAGGCGCTGGATGTGAGCAACCCGCTGACAGTGCTGCGCGAGGCTGGCGCTGTGCTGGGCATCACGGTACGGGCCGATACGCCTGGCGACTGGCTGGCGCTGGCGGTCAAGCAGTGGCGCTTGCAGCTGATGCACACACAGCCAGCCTGACCGCGGGGCAGCAGGCTGCGGGCCTTGGCCTGCGGGACAATAGCGCCATGACCAGTTCCACCGAAACGCCCGACCCCGGGGGCCAAAAGATTCCGTTTCCGCGCACCATTCGCAGCTTTGTGTTGCGTACCGGGCGCACGACCGCCGGCCAGGCCAGGGCCTTTCAGACGCAAGGCCCCCAGTTTTTGCTGCCCTACCGGCCAGAGTCGATCGACATGCCAGCGGTTTTTGGCCGGCAGGCGCCCACGATTTTGGAAATCGGCTTCGGCATGGGTGAAGCCACAGCGCATATTGCGGCGCTGTTGCCTGATAAAAATTTTCTCTGCTGTGAAGTGCACACACCCGGCGTGGGTGCCCTGCTCAAACGCATCGAGGAAGGCGGCCTGACCAATATTCGCATCCTGCAGCACGACGCGGTGGAAGTCATCGACCACATGCTGCCCACCGGTGACCAGGCCTGCCTGGACGGCGTGCACATCTTCTTTCCAGACCCATGGCACAAGAAAAAACACAACAAGCGAAGGCTCATCCAGCCAGCGCTGATTGCAAGGCTGGCTGCGCGTTTGAAGCCGGGCGGCTACCTGCATTGCGCCACCGACTGGCAACCCTATGCGGAGCAGATTCTGGCGGTGCTGAGCGCTGAGCCACTGCTGAAAAACACGGTCGATGCGGCTGACGCTGAAGCCGCAGGTTATGCGCCCAAGCCAGCCTACCGTCCCCTCACCAAATTTGAAAACCGCGGCATCAAACTGGGCCACGGGGTGTGGGATGTGGTGTTCATTCGGAGCGCACCCGCTTCAACAGCTGATGCTTTGGACGAGCGATAGGGTGGGCGCTGCCAGTGGTGCCGGTGCCACCAGCGTCTTGCACGGGCTGCCGACCAGAAACGGTGTGGGTCCGAGCTGCGTCGGACTGCCCGCTGGCAACTGGGCAAGCATCACCGACTTTCTGGTCGAGCGCTTTCCGGCCATCACACGTGACGTCTGGCTCGGCCGCATGACGCAGGGCCTGGTCAAGGACGAGTTTGGCTGCAAGGTGACGCCGGACCGGCCTTACCGTGGGCATATCCGCATTTACTACTACCGGGACCTGCCTTTTGAGGCACGCATTCCGTTCGATGAAACCATCCTCTACCAGGACGAACACCTGGTGGTCGCCGACAAGCCGCATTTTTTGCCCGTCACGCCGTCCGGCCACTATTTGCAGGAGACCTTGCTGGTACGTTTGAAAAACCGGCTGGGACTGGACGATTTGGTACCGATACACCGTATCGACCGCGAAACCGCGGGGCTGGTTGTGTTTTCCGTCAAGCCTGCCGAGCGCGACGCCTACCAGGGCCTGTTCCGGCGCCATGAGGTGACCAAACATTACGAGGCCATTGCCGCCGCCCCCGTTGGCATGGACTTTCCCCTGGTTCGCAAAAGCCGCATCGTGGAGGATGAGCCTTTTTTCAGGCAACGGGAAGTGCCTGGAACCCCGAACAGCGAAACGCATATCGACGTGATTGCGGTCAGCGGCGGCACGGCACGGTACGCGCTCAGCCCGGTGACCGGCAAGAAGCATCAGTTGCGCGTTCACATGAATGCACTGGGCCTGCCCATTGCCAACGACCGCATGTACCCACCGGTTCCTGACACGCCAGCGGACGATTTTGCAGCGCCCTTGCAACTGCTCGCCAAATCGATTGCGTTTGTGGACCCCGTGACGGCGCAGACCCGGCGATTTACCAGCTGCCTGCAGTTGCGGGGCTAGCCTGCCCGCGCCTACCCCGCCTGGCGATGGGGCGAAGAGAACCAGCGCCACAGGCGCTCGAGTGGCGCCGACACGCCACGGCGCCTATAACGCCGTTCGATCCAGACCGCGAGCAGCGCATAGGTCAGCACAGCAGTGGCCAGGACGCCGAGCCGTCCGACCTGACCATGCAGGCCCATGAAGGCGTGGCTGAACACCAAGGTGAACGCGACAGACTGGCCGAAAAACATGGTCAGTGGCGCGCGGCCCACGGCCTCCAGAACCTTGACGGCGGGTGCGCCGGGCCTGCGCTGGGCCAGCCAGGCAAACAGCGTCAGGAGCACCGGCACACTGACAAAAGTTGTCGTGGTCTCTGCCAGATGAAACAGCGAAATCACGCTGCCGAAACAGCTTGAAGTTGACCAGCCACCGGCACGCCCGGTAAGCCATTCGGCCGTGGTTGACACGGCCAGCAGGGCCAGGCTGGCAAGCACAAGCGGCTGGCGAAAGGACGGGTTTCGCAGGTGCTGCCAGAACGCCTGCGCGCGTCCGCACCAGACGCCCAGCAGGACCAGTGCCCAGATATTGGCGTTGAGCAATTGGCCGATCAGGCCCGACCAGAGAAATTCGCTCACCGCATACCGCCGACCGGCGAGCCAGTTCGACTGCGCGAACGACACCTCTGCAGATGACGCCGTAACCTGGCACTGCAGCACATAGGGAATCGTCAGCGCCCAGTACAGCGTCATGCCAAACGAAAACAAAACCAGCGCACCGATCGCGCTTTTGAGCCTGCCGGGCGACCAGGCCACCGCAAAACGCCCCAGCACCAGAACCATGACAGCGTAGGCAGCCAGAATGTCGCCAGGCCACAGCAGCAGACCGTGCACCACACCTATCGCCAGCAACACCAGGTAGCGCCGGGATAGCGCCGCGCTGACCTGGTTGCGCTCCAGGCTGCGCGACTGCACCACCAGACCGACACCCAGCAAAAACGCGAGCAGCGATATCGACCGATGGGCGAATCCCAGATTCGAGATGAGTTCTGCCGCGCGGTCGGGCAACGTCAGGGCCAGGTCCCACGCGTAATTGCCAGTGTTGAAGCCGTGGTTGAACGCATGCGCATTGACCACCGCCACGCCGAGCATCGCGTAGCCGCGCAACGCGTCGATGGCCAGAACGCGCTGGTCAGCAGCAGCTTGATGGTTCATCATTTGCCTCTTGATGCGCCGTGATCAGCAGGTTCGGGTGACGCTTTTGGCGGGCTCGGCAGCAGATCGCTAGACACCGACCTGCACTGCGGACCAGTTGCAATGCTGCGCGCGTCAAACGGCATTGGTGATTCCAGCCTTATGCCTGGGCCCTGTGGCCACCGGGAGGCACCGGGCAAAACAATCTGCGCAGCGTCAAATGATGATTTCCTTTGCCGTGATCTGGTACTTGAAATCATCGGGTGCATAGGAGTCGAAACGACCTGCTTCGCTTTCGCCAACCGGGTACATGAAAAAGCCCAGTGCCGGGCCGCTGGCTTGCGGCAGCGCCACATCATGCGCGGTGTTGTAGGCCATCCAGTTGCCTTCCCAGCCGCCAAAGAGCGCCTTGTTAACCGGCGCGACGACGGGGTGTTTGACATCCTTGATCCAGTCCGGGGTTTCCAGGCGCATCACCTTGGCAACATCCGCCGGGTCCATCGCGACCCAGCCGTAGCCTTTGAGGTAGACCTCGGCGCGGCAATGCTGTGCGCCTTTCAGGCTGGCGGCGTTTCCAGACAACTCCTTGTAGCCAAAGGCTGAAGGCGCCAGGCGAATGCCATACACATCCCTTGCCGGCAGGCCGATAGAGCGGCACAGCCCGACCATCAGGGCGTTCAAGTCAGCGCATTTGCCGCCGAGGTTGCCGGTCTCGAGCATGCCGTTGATGTCGCCCTCGCCGCAGCCGCGTACCTTGGGGTCGCGATAGGTGTTGGCCACGATCCAGTCATACAGCATCTGCGCTTTTTCGACGTCGGTGCTGGCGCCTTTTGTGGCACCGAGCGCGGTCTCGCGCACCAGTCCGCCCGTGGGAATCAGCTGGGTCGGCCGGGTGAAGTGGCGCAAGGTGGCAGCATCTTCGGCTGGCGCCGATTTCTGCGACCAGTCGGTGGTCCGGTTCTGGGTGCGCACACGGCTGGTCAGCTCGACATACGGCGACTTGTCGTCGGGTCCAAACTCGACCCGCAGCATCTTGGCACCCTGCCGGCCGTCGGTATCCAGCGTGGCGACACCGTTACTGGAAAAGGTGTTGTCGAGCGAGGTCTGGTAGCCGCTGTTGACCGATGGAACCGGCAGCCAGACCTTCGTTACGCCCTGAGGCTGGAGGATGTCAACCCGGGTGGTGACATCAAAGGTTCGCCAGCCGCTGGACTGCGGCGCAAAGTGTTTGCGCAAAGGCATTGCGGCAGCAGGCGCGGCGGCGTTCTGGGCCAGGGCGAAGCCGGGAATAGCGGCAGCGAGGGCGCTGCAAGCGGAATTTTTTAGAAAAGCACGGCGTACAACGGTGGTCATGAAAAGAGCTCCGGATAGGGTGAGGTAAACGTGCACCGGGGCAGGTAAAGATGCCCCGGGATGTCTGGGAGAGCGCGAAAACCCGTAAAGGGCTGTTCGCACACCGGGGCAATTATCGTTGCACCGGCAGGCCCACCCGCGACGCCAGAAACACTCAGCCAGCGAAGAGGCTCGACACCCGTTGCCGGGGCTCGGGCGCGGACCAGTCAACCTCGCCGCGCAGGCGCTGTCGCGGCTTCCCACGGCTGTCTATCGTCAGCGTGGTCGGAAAGATATTGACACCCCAGGCGCGAGCAGCAGCGCCATCGGTGTCAAGCAGCACCGGCATCCTGAGGCCCAGGGTTTGGGCAAACCGCAGCGCGCGGGCGGGCGGCTCCTTGAAGTTGACCGCCAGGACCAGCAATTTGCGCGGACCGTGCAGGTCGGCCAGTTCCTGTAGCGATGGCATCTCGGCACGGCACGGCTCGCACCAACTTGCCCAGAAATTGATCAGCACGGCGCGGCCTGCGGTGTCACTGGCGGACCAGGTTTTACCGGTTGTGTCGATGAGCTTCCAGCCTGGGTTGCCACCTGACCAGGGCGAGACGTCATAACTTGCTGTGCCGGCACCCTGCGCAGGCGCACACGCGCCCCCACCTGCAGCCAGCAA
>JAQGNE010000073.1 GCA_028291985.1 Polaromonas sp.
TCCAAACGCCTCGCCGCCGTCCGCGCTTTCGCCGCGCTACCCGAAGCCCCAGCCCTCGCCGCCGCCAACAAACGCGTCGGCAACATCCTGAAAAAAGCGGACGGCTTGATTGAAGCCCGTATTGACCCTGCGCTGCTGCAAGAGCCAGCGGAGCAGCAATTGGCAGAAGCTATCAAAACAATAGCTGTACAGGCAGATGCTGCATGGACCAACGGCAATTACACCGAAAACCTGCAGGCACTGGCTGCTTTGAGGACGCCGGTCGATGCTTTTTTTGACACGGTGATGGTCAATGCGGATGACCCTGCTTTGAAAGCCAACCGGCTGGGCCTGCTCGCCACTTTGCATGTGGCCATGAACCGTGTGGCTGACCTGTCGAAGCTGGCTGGTTGATCAAGGCCTACTGTTGTCCATGCCATCCCACCAGCATATCGACGCGTTCACGCTGGCCTTTCACCGGGAAGCGGTCGGTCGGCTGCAAACCCAGCCTGAGCTCGTGGAACAAGCCATGGATACCCTGGCTAGGCTAGTGGGCTTGAGCAACGGGGGCCGCCAGCGTCGGACAGTTATTTGAAAGAATGGCAAACACTGTTGAGCGGTTATCTTGATGCCCTGCAAGCTCAGGTCTTCGCAGATACCGGCTTGGCCGCCACACTACGCAGTGTTTCACCGCTTGGCATTGTCCTGACGCCTGCTGAGCGTCAGACTTACGTGGGCAGAACGTCGCTGGCTGAATGAGATGCAGCGCCGCGAACTTGCTCACGTCTTGCGCGCCAGCACGGCCATCGCAAACGAAACCATCTGTGTCCTGGTCGAGAGTCAGGCGATTCTGCTTGTTGTGGATAAACCGCCGGCAGTGTTTTGCTGCAGCATCGGTTGGTTGACATTGAAGTGTTGATGAAGCGCATCGCCATGCTTGACCGAGCCCATCACGATCTGACCCACATCACCCAATGGACGCAGCGCCGCGCCCAGGAAGCCAGCAACTTATGAAACTTGTCATCCTCGACCGTGACGGCACCATCAACAGCGACAGCGAGGACTTTGTCAAAAGTCCCGAGGAGTGGGTGCCCCTGCCAGGCTCGCTGGAAGCGATGGCCCGACTGAACCAGGCAGGCTGGCATGTCGTCATCGCGTCCAACCAGTCGGGTCTGGGCCGGGGCCTTTTTGACTTGGCGGCACTGAACGCCATGCATGCCAAGATGTTCAAGCTGCTGGCTGCGCTTGGCGGGCGTGTCGACGCGGTTTTTTACTGCCCCCACAGCCCCGAAGAAGACTGCCAGTGCCGCAAACCTTTGCCGGGCCTCTTCGAGCAGATTGGCGCCCGCTTTGGCGTGCCGCTTAAAGGCGTGCCTACCGCAGGCGATTCACTGCGTGATCTTCAAGCAGGTGCGGCCGCCGGTTGCGAGCCCCATCTGGTGCTTACCGGCAAGGCTGAGCGATACCGTGGCGCGCCGCTGCCCGACGGGTTGCCGGGCGGCACACTGGTTCACCGGGACCTGAGCGCATTTGCCGATTTCATCCTGGAGCGGGAATCCCTACCGGTTTAGTTTTTGGTATCAAATTGATAGCTACTTCCCCGCATGGTAAAAGGGCTAGAGGCATAAAAGCTTTATAAAAAGCGGTAAGCCTGCTCCTTGTGTTTTTCATCGTCCTGTTTTCACGGAAAGTCTTGCATGCCCCTCGTTCGATCAATTCTTCACATGCTGTGGATGGCGGTAACCATCATTCCGTGGGCGCTGGCGGTGCTGGTGTTCTCGCTGGTGGGCAGCAGCACCCAGATCTACTGGATGTGCGCCGGCTGGTTGAAGGTAGCCGTCAGGGGTGGCACCACCATTCTGGGCATTGAAAATCGGGTGACGGGCATGGAAAACCTGCCCACCGGCCAAACAAGCGCTGCGGTGCTGCTGGTCAAGCACCAGTCAACCTGGGAGACGCTGAGCATGCCGGCGATCATGCCGCACCCGCTGGCCTATGTCTTCAAGAAAGAACTGCTGTATGTGCCGTTTTTCGGCTGGGCCATGGCCCGGATGGACATGATCCATATTGACCGCAGCCAGCGGTCGCAGGCTTTCAGCAAGGTGGTGGCACAGGGCAAGCGTCTGATGGCGCAGGGCACCTGGGTCATCATGTTTCCGGAAGGCACACGCATTCCGCGCGGTCAGAAAGGTGTTTACAAAAGCGGCGGTACACGCCTGGCGATTGAAACCGGTGCGCCGGTGATTCCTGTCGCCGTGACATCGGCCAAATGCTGGCCCCGCAAGGCCTTCATCAAGCGGCCCGGCATTGTCGATATCTCGATTGGCAAACCGATTCCCAGCGCCGGCCGGCAACCCGACGAACTGATGCGCGAGGTAGAGGAATGGATCGAGACCGAAATGCGCCGGCTCGACCCGCAGGCCTATGTTGCCGGCCAGCCCACACCGGTGGCCGTGACCAAAATACATTGACTTTTCCCGATACGCACCTGCTGGGGCAATCCCAGGCTCGAACCCTGCGCGCATTAATCTGAAACGATGCAAACATTTCTGCAGTTCGCATTGGGTTTTCTGGAACCCGCGTCCGGGCAGCGACCCGAGCCCCGCCGCAAGGCCGGCCGCCCGCCCCGCGCACCCCCGCCATCACGCGGCGAGACGCAGCAAACTGCTCAGCCCCTGGTAGACCTCTGGGGCGAACCCTTGACACCTGTAGTGGCGAGCAAGCCAGCGACCTCGCCTGCATGGCCTGATGCGGTGCAGGACGGCCCTGCCGCACCTGCAGACGCCTGCATAAACGGCACCGTTTTTCCGCTGCAAACCGTGCAGCAGTCGCTGTTGCCGGTGGCTTTTCGCCATCCGCAGGCCACGCGCCAGCTGCTTTTCGGTGACACGCTTGTGGCCTATGCGTTTGCGCGCGGCAAGCGCCGCACGATTGGTTTTTCAGTCGGCCCCGACGGACTGGCAGTGCGTGCACCGAAATGGGTGGCGCTGCATGAAGTTGAGAAGGCGCTCCTCGACAAATCCGGCTGGATCCTGAAAAAGCTGGCAGAAGCCCGGCAACTGAAGGAGCGGCTGGAAACCACGCGCATGACCTGGGCCGACGGTGCCAGCCTGCCGCTGATGGGCCAGACGGTCACGCTGGTCCTGGATCCGCGCCATGATTTCCGGGAAGCCGGTGCTCAGCTGTTCAGCGGCGGCAGCGGCGCGCTGAAATCCGTCTCGATCGTCGACGCCGTCAGCGAGCCAAGAGGAGGCGAGTTGCTGCTTCATATCGGTTTGCCCCACACCGCATCCGGCGAGCAGATACGCGATGCGGTCCAGACGTGGCTGATGCGTCAGGCGCGTGCGGTTTTCGCCGGCCGACTGGAGCATTTCGCGCCGACGCTGGGCGTTCAGTGGCGCAAGCTCAGCCTGTCCAGCGCCGGCACCCGCTGGGGCAGCGCAAATGCCGACGGTTCTATCCGGCTCAATTGGCGCTTGATTCATTTCCGGTTGCCGGTGATTGACTATGTGGTCGTGCATGAGCTCAGCCACTTGCGGGTGATGAACCACAGCCCCCAGTTCTGGGACACCGTCAGGGCGGTGGTGCCGAATTACGCTGTGCTTCGAGGTGAATTAAAGAGCCAGGGCATGCCGCGTTGGGAATAGCTGACAAATGTCACGTTTTGTAATCGGTATCCGCCAAGCATTCACTGGCCAGCTCAACAAGGTGCAATATGATAGAAAAACGATATCAATTTTTTTGATAAAAAAATGATAAATGATTTCCTGGCACTTAAGGATGCTCATGAAAGATCAGCTGATACTTGTAGTCGAGGACAATCCTGATCATCTGGAGCTGTCCGTGCTAACGCTACGCGACCAGGGTGTCACTGCAGAGATTGCAGTTGCCCGCGACGGCGCCCAGGCGCTCGATTTCCTGTTCGGGCAGGGTGCGCATGCGGGTCGAGATACGCAAAAGCAGCCTACGTTCATCCTGCTGGACTTGAAACTGCCCAAGCTGTCGGGACTTGATGTTTTACGCAGCGTGCGAGCCCACCCGTTGACCGCGCTGGTGCCGGTGGTGATGTTGACGTCATCCAGCGAACAGTCTGACATCCTGGCGTGTTTTCAAAATGGCGCCAACAGCTTCATCAGAAAGCCTGTCGACTTTGGTGAGTTCACTGCGAAGCTCAATTGTCTGCAGGCGTACTGGCTTGGCGTCAATGAGCCGATCACCCTGGCTTAAAAGGCAACACAGCAGCTGGCTGTATGCGCCACTAGGCACCAGCGCGATTGACGGTTTTCTGCCTTGTGTTCATCTCGACTTAAGGCTGCCGCCATGACCTTCTCGATCATGCGATGCGACATCACCTTGCGCGCCCGGCTGGTGATGCTGGTCGTCGCCGCGATCCTTCCCTTGTTCGGGCTTGCTGTGGTGGGCGCTGTCCTGACAGCTGACGACGCCGTCAGGCGTACCACCAAAAACATAGAACTGTCGGCCGCCCTGGTGGCGGCCAACCAGGCCCGGGTGGCACATTCGGCGCACCAATTGCTTATCGCAATGGCCAACATGCCCCAGGTCCGCGATGCCAAGGCTCCGGAGTGCCAGAACTATTTCCAGGCGCTGACGCAGCAGCTCTCCGCTTATACCAACTTTGGCATCATCGCCGTCGACGGGCGCATGCTGTGTGACGGCCGCAGCGCGGTGTCCAATAAGTTTGTGGGGGACAGAAATTACTTCAAGGCGGCGCTTGCAAATCGTAAGTTTGTCGTTGGCGATTTTTTAGTGGGCAGGGTGAGTTCGAAACCGTTAATTGCTTTTGCATTGCCCCTGCTCGACGCAAATGGTGACGTCAGCGTGATCGTTTTCGCGGCGATGGGTCTTTCCGAACTTTCCAAGGTCATCGCCAGCGCGTCGCTTCCGCCGGGCCAGAAGCTTCTGGTGACCGACAGCCTTGGTAACGTACTGGTCAGCAATCCTGAAGACAGCGCAGCGTTGGGCCGGCCAATGCAAGACCCCACGTTACAGGCGGCGTTTAGGGAAAAGGCGGCCGGTATCCGGGAAGTCAACGATCCAAACGGGACACGCCAGATTTATGCCTACACAACGAGCAAGGTCGGCAGCGATTCGGCGTTTTTCATAGCCATCAGTGCCGATATGCGGGAAATAACCGCGCCAAGCCGGTTGCGCTTGATTCGGGTATTTTTGGCGCTCACGCTGGTGTCGCTGCTGGGCAGCTACCTGGCCTGGCGGGTGGGGCAAAAAGCGATCGTGCTGCCCGCTGCAAAAATCCTCAACGCTGCTGGCCGAGTACAGAGCGGAGAGCGACACGTCCGCGTCGAGACGCAGGGCGAAGCTTCCAAAAGTGAGATGACGCGTATTGCAGACGGCTTCAACCTGATGGCTAGCGCGCTGGAGCAGCGCGAGCTTGAGGTGGCAAATGAACTGGCGTTGAGCCGACAGACCGAACAAAAACTGCGTGATGCTCAGCGGCTGGGACGTATCGGCAACTGGGAATATGACATCAGCACACACCAGTTATGGTGGTCCGACGAGGTGTACTTGCTGCTAGGTGTAGAGCCCGGAAGTTTTGATGGACGCCATGAATCGCTGGTTGCACTCGTGCATCTGGACGATCGTTCAAGCTATTTGCAGGCGCGGGAGCAAGCCCTTGCCGGTAACGACGAGTTTGACGTCGAATACCGGCTGCTCAAGCCCGCAGGCGACGTGATATGGGTTCACCAATGGGGCCGCCCTGTATTTGATGACGCTGGCCGTCTGGTCTCCCGCGCCGGAATCATTCAGGAAATCACTGCCAGGAAGCGAGCCGAGCTGGCGGTCGCTCGAAATATAGAACTGATGAACCGCACCGGCGACATGGCCAAAATAGGCGGCTGGGAGCTCATATTGGAGCGCAATATTCTGGTGTGTTCGGATCAGGTTTACCGTATTCATGATGTCGAACCCGCCGGCTATACACCCCTGGAGACGGCGATCGGTTTCTACGCGCCTGAAGCCCAGCCTGAGATCAAGGCTGCGGTACGCGCGGGTATTGATTCCGGAACGCCCTGGGACCTGGTGTTGCCGCTGATAACCGCCAGCGGCCGGCGTGTTCATGTGCGTGTGCAAGGCATGGCGCAGCGCAAGGACGGAAAAACGCAGCGCTTGGTGGGTGCCATGCAGGACGTCACCGAACAGGTTCAGGCACAGGCTCATCTCACCTTGCTGGAAACCGCCCTGTCTCGGGTGAGCGACATAGTGTTGATCACCGAGGCCGAGCCGCTTGATGACCCAGGGCCTCGAATTATTTTTGTGAACGATGCCTTCGAGCACCGCACCGGATATACCCGTGAGGAAGTCATCGGCAGGTCGCCCCGGATCTTGCAAGGCCCCAAGACCGATAAGGCCGAGCTAGCGCGCATCGGCCAGGCGCTCAGGAGGTGGGAGCCGGTCAGGGCCGAAATCGTCAACTACAAAAAGAATGGCGAAGAGTTCTGGCTGGAAATGGACATCAATCCGATTGCTGACGCAAAAGGCTGGTTCACGCAGTGGGTGGCGGTTGAAAGAGATATCACCCAGCGGAAAATTGCCCACCAAGCCTTGATGGACAGCGAACAGCGCTACACCGCGCTGTTCGCCGAGGCGCCCGTGCCCATGTGGGTCTACGACGCGGAAACCTTCCAGTTCATGACCGTCAACCAGGCGGCCGTGGCGCAATACGGGTTTTCGCTAGACGCATTCCTGTCGATGACGCTTTTCGATATTTGTCCCGAAACGGAGTGCGAGCCCCTGAAGAGCTGGCTGTCCGAGTCCAACCGCGCGGAGTGTTTGCACTGGCTGCATCAACGCAAGAACGGAACGGTATTTCCCGCCAAAGCATTGTCCAAACCAATTCAATACAACAACCGGGACGCACGCTTTGTGCTGGCATTGGACATGACGGCGCAGGTCAAGGCAGAACAGGATGTGCAGGAATACTTGTATACCCTGCAGCGCGCCACGGATGCTGCTCAGGCGATTACTTTCCACCAGACCCTCGACGGCACCATGCGTGAGGTTGTGGATCAGGCGCGTGGTGTTATCGGGGCCCACCAGGCTGTACTCACCCTGTCGGCCAGCGATGGCGTCCACGCCGTTCACGCGGTTTCACTGTCCGAAAAATACTCGAGCTACCGGGACCGCCTGGAACCTATCCACGGGTTGGGCATTCTTGCCATGGTCTGCGGCAACAACCGCCCCCTGCGTCTGACCCAGGCCGAGCTGGAGGCCCATCCCGACTGGGTTAACCCGGCCACCGATATCAATGCGCTCCCGGACGTACGGGGATGCCTGGCAGTGCCCCTGATAGGGCGAAACAACAAGAATATCGGCATGCTCCAGTTGTCTGACCGCTATGAAGGCGACTTCACTATGCAGGACGAATATGTCGCCATCGAAATGGCTCAGCTGGTGTCGATAGCCATTGAAAACGCACAATTGCTTGAGCAGGTCAACCAGCTCAACACCGGGTTGGAGAAAAAGGTGGCTGAACGAACAGCAGCGTTGACACGACAGGAGGCGCTTTTCAGGGCGCTCGCTGAACAGGCGCCGCAGGTGGTGTGGACTGCCGATGTGGAAGGGCGGGTCACCTTTCTCAATCAGGCGTGGTTTGACCTGGCCGGCGGCGAAATGAGCGACTGGCTGGGTACCCGCTGGTTTCGTGTGGTTCACCCCGACGACCTGCCGCAGGTTCGTGCATCGTGGCAGACCGCTGTGGCCGATCTCGTTCCCTATGTGGGCATCCGACGCGTGTTGTCCGTGGATGGCAGTTACCACTCCATGTCGTACCGGGCCTCGCCGGTGCATGACGAGATGGGCGAAGTTGCCTTCTGGGTCGGCATTGATGCTGATGTCAGCGAGATCAAGGCCATAGAAACCGCGCTGCGCCTGTCGAACCAGGAGCTGGAGGCTTTTTCATATTCGGTGTCGCACGACCTGCGGTCACCCCTCAACACAATCGATGGCTTCAGCCGGTTACTTGCAAAGCAGCTGGCGCCCACGCTTGACGACAAGGGCAAGCACTATCTGTCCCGGATGCAGGCCGGTGTTGCGCAAATGGGCCAGCTGATCGAGGATTTGCTGTCGCTGGCGCAAGTCTCCCGTGGTCCGTTGCGTGCCGAACCCGTCGACCTGACAGCACTGGCGCAAATCATCATGGGCGAGCGCCAGGCAAGCAACCCCGAGCGCGAGGTCAACGTGAGGATCGAAGAGAGTCTGCAAGCTGTCGGTGACGGGCGCTTGCTCCGGGTCGTGCTGGAAAACCTGCTCAACAACGCCTGGAAATTCACCGTGCGTGTGCCACGAGCCGAGATCACGGTCGGTCAGCTGGATGATGCGGCCGGGTTGCCTGTGTTTTTTGTGAAGGACAACGGGGCAGGGTTTGACATGGCGTATGCCGACAAGCTCTTCACCGCCTTCCAGCGCCTGCACACCACAGCGGAATTCCCCGGAACCGGTATCGGCCTGGCAACTGCCAGCCGCATCATCATCCGTCATGGCGGGCGTTTATGGGCCGATGCCTCGCCCGGAAAGGGCGCTACCTTCTTTTTTACCGTTCCCCGGCTGCCAACTGTCGTCGAGCAATGACTATGTTTCTGTAAAAAATGCCAAAATTGATAAAACAACTTTTTCGTTGCTCCCTATGACCAAGCCTAAATCCTTTGAGGACGCCATATCTTCGGCTGATTTCTCCAGCGACGACTATTGCGGCACCAGCTATGCCGCCAAGCTTTTGGGGTTGTCGGTGGCGACCGTGCAATCACTGGTGGAAAAAGGAGAGATCGAGGCCTGGAAAACGCTGGGTGGCCATCGGCGCATCGCCTTGCATTCCATCAATGCCTACCTGGCAAAAAATAGCCCTCGCCAGACAAGGGCCGATATCGATCCCCGCGGCCGGCTGCGGGTGCTGCTGGTTGAGGATGATGACGCCACCCGCGAGTTGTACCGCTGCGAACTGGAGTCATGGAACCTGCCGATTGACTGCACCTGGATGCCGTCTGCGCTGGAAGCATTGATGGACATCGCAAGCATGCGGCCAGACCTGCTGATCACCGATCTGTCCATGCCGGGCGTCGATGGGTTGGAAATGCTGAAGGTTTTGAAGCGAAACCAGCAGCTGGCCGACATGCAGATCATGGTGATCAGCGGCTTGCCGCCAGAAGCAATCGAAGCCCGCGGCGGGCTTCCTCCGCACGCGCATCATCTGACAAAGCCTGTCAATTTTGACTGGCTCCAGGGCTATGTGACTGCCATGGTCACCGCCAACGCCAAGTGGCGCAGTACGGCGCAAAGACCGTTAAAACGGACCGGCCAGGGAGCCTCGACCGAGCCGCTTCCAGACTCGAATGACTCAGCTGTCAAAAATGCCATGGCCTAACAGCGGCAGTGGCCTTGTCGAGAATGCAGCTTCGCCCGCACTGGGCGCAGGCGCATTCGATTTCATCAGCGACGGCATGGTGGTACTCAGCCGTGGCGGACTCATAACCCAGGCCAATGCCAAGGCCCTGGCCATATTGCGCACATCGCTGCCCGAGGTCATCGGCAAGGACTTGTGGGATGTCGTCCCGCTGGAGGTCGCGGAAAGGCATCAAAGCGAGACCGACAGGGCAGTGCGCGCTCGCGGCGAACACACCTTTGTGGTGAACTTCAAGTTTGAGGACGCATGGACCGAGTACGCATTCCGCAAATACCCTGAAGGCTATGTCGTCAACCTCAAGGATGTTGCCGAGCTGTCTCAGCTGGAAAAGCTTCTGGACGCCAGCGAGTCCTACAACCAGCTGGTTTTTGATGCCAACCCGATAGCGATGTGGATGTTTGACGTCCTGTCGCTACGCATCCTGGCCGCCAACCAGGCGGCGGTGGCCTTCTACGGGATTCCGCATCAGCAGTTTCTCAAAATGAGCTTGGACGCGCTGTTCCCCGATGGCGAAACATCCGGATTGCTGGCGTCGATTGCCTCCGGAAAAGGTTTGCGTCACGGGCGGTTCCAGTACCAGCTGTGCAAGCAGCAAAAGCTCGGTGGTGCGCCGTTGCTGGTTGAGCTGGCTTTCGGCCAGCTCAAATGGCAAGGACATAATGCTGTGCTGGTAAGCGTTGCCGATGTAGCCGAGCGTCATTTGGCAGACCGTACACTGCGGCGTGCAAACGGGTTTCTGGAGCAGCAGCTCTCACACGCCAAGACTGAGCTTGCGCACGTCAATCGCGACATGGCGGCATTTACGTATGCGCTGTCCAACGACTTGCAGGCGCCCTTGCACGTCACCAACGGGTTTGCCGGCATGCTGGCTGAAAAGTATGCTGCGGTGCTCGACGAGCAGGGCATGCACTATGTCGGCCGTATCAGGGCCAGCACCCGCGATCTGGCGCAGCTGGTCGACGATTTGCGGGTGCTTGTTCAGCTACCGCAGATGAACCGGACGGCTGAGCAGGTTGATCTTGCGCCGATTTGTGAGCTGATCGTTGCCAAGTTGGGCAAGCGTGAGCCAGGGCGGCATGTTGTGATGGAAATCGCCAACAGCCTGATGCTGGGCTGCGACAGGGCGCTGATGACAACAGCCTTGTCGTGCCTGCTGGGCAACGCGTGGAAATTCACCGCCAGAAAACCAGAAGGCTGGATCAAGGTCGAGCTTCAACCGGGAACCGATGCAGCAGAAATCGTGCTGCAGGTATCCGACAACGGCGTCGGTTTTGACGCTGCTTATGCGTCCAAGCTTTTCAATGCGTTTCAACGCCTTCATTCAACGGCAGATTTTCCTGGCCACGGTCTGGGACTGGCCATCGTGAAGCGAGTGTCGTCGCGCCATGGCGGACGGGTATGGGGCGCAACCACCGAGCACGGCGGCGCCAGTTTCTTCATGGCTTTCCCATTGGCCGCGCAGCCTTGCATTTCGGCTCCCGGGGATCCGTCGGAACTGCCGCCGCATGAGCAGTGACAAGCCTGGCTGGTCACAGTGCCTGCCAGCTTGCCGTCGCGCGGGTCGTTGGTCGCCGATTTGAGCATGAGACTGTTTTTGCCCTGGTTCGGGTAACATTCCGGCCCACACGTGACGTTTACGTTAACGTCAACCAGAGTCCACCCGCCCAGGCTTGCATGCGCAGTTTCGGCAAGGCGCGGCTCCATTTACTTCGCTCTCATGGCAATCACTTACAGCATCAGCGATCTGGCCAAGGAATTTGACCTGACCACCCGCGCCATGCGGTTTTATGAAGACATGGGCCTGCTGCAGCCACAACGTGAAGGCCCGGGTGGCCGCAGCCGTGTCTACACCGCACGCGATCGAACCCGGCTCAAGCTGACGCTGCGCGCCAAGCGGCTCGGGCTTTCGCTGGTGGAGGCCAAGGAAATCATTGACTCCTACGACAGCCCGCGTGATACCGCTCCACAGCTTCGCAAGTTTCTCGCGGTGCTGACCGATCACCGAAAAAAGCTGGAAGCGCAGATGCTGGATTTGCAGTCCAATCTGGACGAACTTCGGGCCCACGAAAAGGAAACCCGGGCGTTGCTGGCAAAGGCCGGTGGAGGCCAAAAGGGCGGCGCTGTGAACAAACCAGGCAAGACTACCAATGCGGCCAATGCGGCCAACGCTGTCAACGCTGTCAACAGCTGATCGTTCGTCAGCCCCGGCACGTGGATGGTTGATAATTGACGTTTACGTAAACGTCAACCCGGTTTCCGGTGCACCACAGCCTGCCTGGTTCAAGATGCGCCTGATCTCAAATCCACGATGAGCTTAACTTCCGTGCCGTCAGAACTTTTTCAAAGAATCGAGGCCAGTTTTTTGCGTCAGGGACTGATGCAGCATCTGGGCGCTCGGCTCGTCAGTGTCGAGCCGGGGCTTTGCGTGGTGGCGCTGCCGCACTCTGATCGGGTAACCCAGCAGCAAGGCGGATTTCATGGCGGCGCGATGGGCGCCCTGGCAGACATAGCTTGCGGCTACGCTGCCATGACCACCGTCCCGGCTGAGTCCGAGGTGACCACGGTCGAATACAAGATCAATTTTCTTGCCGGCTTCACCGGGGGCGAACTCGTTGCTACCGGCCGTGTTGCCAAGGCCGGCAAGCGCATCATCGTGACCAGCGCCGAGGTCATGCACCATGACACCACCGGCAAGCAAACGCCTTGTGCACTGATGCAGCAGACCGTCATGCCGGTCCCTAAAACCTACTGATAGCCTGACCACGAAGGACTAGCCATGAACCTGCCCGGACTCAATTTCCAGCTCGGTGAAGAGGTCGACGCACTGCGCGACACCGTACGCGATTTCGCCCGGTCCGAGATCGCGCCACGCGCGGCCGAGGCTGACCGCAGCGACCAGTTTCCGATGGACCTCTGGCAAAAAATGGGTGCGCTGGGCGTGCTGGGTATCACGGTTGAAGAGGAATACGGCGGCGCCGGCATGGGCTATCTGGCGCACATGATTGCGATGGAGGAAATCAGCCGCGCCAGCGCGTCGATTGGCCTGTCTTACGGTGCGCACAGCAACCTGTGTGTCAACCAGATCAAGCGCAACGGTACCGAAGCGCAGCGCCGCAAGTACCTGCCCAAGCTTATTTCCGGCGAGCATGTCGGCGCGCTCGCGATGAGCGAGCCCGGTGCGGGCAGCGACGTCATCAGCATGAAGCTGAAAGCCGAAGACAAGGGCGGCTACTACCTGCTCAACGGCAGCAAGATGTGGATCACCAACGGGCCTGATGCCGATACGCTGGTGGTGTATGCCAAGACCGAGCCCGAGCTGGGTGCCCGCGGCGTCACGGCTTTTTTGATTGAAAAGGGCATGAAGGGTTTTTCAGTGGCGCAGAAGCTCGACAAGCTCGGCATGCGCGGCAGCCACACGGGCGAGCTGGTGTTCAGCAACGTCGAGGTGCCGCCCAGCCAGATATTGGGCAGCCTGAACAGCGGGGCCAAAGTGCTGATGAGTGGTCTCGACTACGAACGCGCGGTGCTTACGGGCGGGCCGCTGGGCATCATGCAGTCGGTGATGGACAGCGTGGTTCCCTACATCCATGACCGCAAGCAGTTCGGCCGCAGCATCGGCGAATTTCAGCTCATCCAGGGCAAGGTGGCGGACATGTACACGGTGCTGCAGGCCGGCCGCTCGTTTGCGTATACCGTGGCCAAAAACCTCGACATGCTGGGAGCCGACCATGTGCGGCAGGTTCGCAAGGACTGTGCGGCGGTCATTTTGTGGTGCGCTGAAAAAGCCACTTGGATGGCGGGCGAGGGCATACAGATCTTTGGTGGCAATGGGTACATCAACGATTACCCGCTGGGTCGCCTGTGGCGCGATGCCAAACTCTATGAAATTGGCGCCGGCACCAGCGAAATCCGCCGTATGCTGATCGGCCGCGAGCTGTTCGCCGAGACGATGTGACCGCGCGGCGAGAATGCCAGCATGAACTCATCCATTCAAGACCTCTTCAGCCACAACCGTACCTGGGCCGCCCAGATGGAAGCCGAGCGCCCGGGCTTCTTCACCAGCCTGGTCAAGCAGCAGACGCCCAAGTACATGTGGATAGGCTGCTCCGACAGCCGGGTACCTGCCAACCAGATCACCGGGCTGGAGCCGGGTGAGGTTTTTGTCCACCGCAATGTGGCCAACATCGTCGTGCATTCGGACCTGAACGCGCTGTCAGCCATACAGTTTGCGGTCGAGCGTCTAAAAGTCAGCGACATCATGGTGGTCGGTCATTACGGTTGCTCGGGTGTGCAGGCGGCGCTGGACGGTGCCCGCATCGGCCTGGCCGACAACTGGATACGCCACATCCAGGATGTGCGCCACCGCCACCGCCAGCTGCTGGACAGCCTGCCCGAACCGGTGCGTGCCAATGCCCTTTGCGACATCAACGTCATCGAGCAGGTTGTCAATGTTTCGGTCAGCACCGTCATGGTCGACGCCTGGGCGAGGGAGCAGCAGGTGCGGATACATGGATGGGCGTTCGGCGTGCATGACGGGCTACTGCAGGATCTGAAGATGTCGATATCAAACCCGGTGCAGCTCGACGGCCTCTACCAGCTGGCGATCGACAGGGTGTGGGACAACTGGAATCGGAAACCGTCCGCCAGTCCTGTGTCCGCAGCGCCGCTTGCGGCAGTGGTCTGAACAAGGCACGGGCATGTTTCCCGAGCTGCTTGACTCGCGGGTAGCCTATGACATCGCCAAGGCGATGATGGACGGCTTCAACCGCCACTACCAGCTTTTTCGTACCGAGTCCGCACGTGCCAAGCACCGCTTCGAAACCGCCGACTGGCACGGTCAGCAGCGCGCCCAGCGTGAGCGCATCGAGTTTTACGACCTGCGGGTGCGAGAGGCCTCCATCCGGCTGGAACGCGAGTTCAAGGCGGGCGAGCAGTCCATGGACGTCTGGCACCAGGTCAAGCTGCATTACATCGGGCTGCTGGTCAACCATCATCAGCCCGAGCTGGCCGAGACGTTCTTCAACTCGGTCACCACCAAAATCCTGCACCGCAGTTACTTTCAGAACGACTTCATCTTTGTGCGCCCGGCGGTCAGCACCGAATACATCGAGAACGACGAACCGACGGCCAAACCCACTTACCGTGCGTACTACCCGACGCGCGAAAACATGCACGGCGTCATCGTCAAGCTGGTCAGCGACTTCGACCTGTGCGTCGGGTTTGAAGACCTCGAGCGTGATGCCCGCTATGTGCTGGAGGCCATCGGTGAGCGGCTGGGCGACGTCAAGCTGCGGGCCAACTTTCAGATTCAGGTGTTGTCCAGCCTCTTTTTCCGCAACAAGGGCGCTTATGTGGTCGGCAAGATCATCAACGGGTTCAACGAGGTGCCGTTTGCCCTGCCGGTGCTGCACAACAAGGCAGGCGGGCTGGTCATTGATGCAGCACTGTTTGGCGAAGATGACCTGCTGATACTTTTCAGTTTTGCCCGCGCGTACTTCATGGTGGACATGGGCATACCGTCGGCCTATGTGCAGTTTTTGCGCAGCATGATGCCGCACATGCCGCGCGCTGAAATCTATAACGCGCTCGGGCTGGCCAAGCAGGGGAAAACGCTTTTCTACCGCGACTTCCTGTACCACCTGCGGCACAGCACCGACAAGTTCCGTATCGCGCCGGGGATCAAAGGCATGGTCATGCTGGTTTTTGATCTGCCCTCGTTCCCCTATGTCTTCAAGGTCATCAAGGACTACTACCCGCCGCAAAAAGACACCACGCGCGAGCAGATCAAGGGCAAATACCTGCTGGTCAAGCAGCACGACCGGGTGGGTCGCATGGCCGATACGCAGGAATACAGCGAGGTTGCGTTTCCGCGCGCCCGTTTTGACGACGAGCTGATTGCTGAAATACAGAAATTCGCGCCCAGCCAGCTGGAGATCAGCGACCGCGATGGTGACGGGCAGGTTGAAGTCATCATCAAGCATGTGTACATCGAGCGGCGCATGATTCCGTTGAACATCTACCTGCAGGAAGCATTTGATGCGGGGGTGCAGGAGCCAGCCGCCAAAGAGCAGATCTCGCGCGCGGTTGTTGAATACGGCAACGCCATCAAGGACCTGGTGGCCGCCAATATCTTTCCGGGCGACATGCTCTGGAAGAACTTTGGCATCACCCGTCACGGCAAGGTCGTGTTTTATGACTACGACGAGATCGAATACATCACCGACTGCAAGTTTCGCAAGGTGCCCGTGCCGCGCAATGAAGAAGAAGAAATGAGCGGCGAGGTCTGGTACACGGTTGGCCCGAAAGACGTGTTTCCGGAAACCTTCGGCCCCTTCCTGCTGGGCAACGACGCGGTGCGCGAAGTGTTCATGCGGCACCATGGCGACCTGCTGGACGCCGGTTTCTGGCAGAGCCACCAGTCGCGCATACAGGCAGGGTATGTGCACGATGTGTTTCCGTATGAACGTGACAAGCGCTTCATCGCACTGCACAGGCCTGGCAACCCCGCCGATGAGGTCGTCACGCAGCTGCCGCCAGAGCCTTTGCTGACGGGCTTGAGCGGCATGACGCCCTAGGGATATGGTCCCCATGCTTGTCACAACGCGCAACGCGCACTGCACTGCTCCCGAGGGGGCTTCGTGCCGCGGCTCGAAGCCTGCCAATGCTGGCTTGGACGGCACGAAGAAGGGCTGCGTTTTGCAGTTCGTGCGGAACGCCGCTGCGCCTGTGGCCCGGCAGAGCCGGCTGCATGGCCCCCGCCTGAAAAAGGGCGCTCGGACAGCGTGCGCCTGCGCTTCGTTGACTGCCATCT
>JAQGNE010000085.1 GCA_028291985.1 Polaromonas sp.
TTCATCAAGCGTGAGCAAAAATCGTACGGGGGCGCTGGCAGCCTGCTCAGAAGCGCCCTGCTGGAAACCATGATTGCCATGCTGCAGGCACCGATCCGCATGCTGGCGCATTCACTGTTTGTCATCGTTGCACTGACCGGCCTGAAGCTCGAATGGAAATCGCCGCCGCGTGAAGCGGTCGCTGTGCCATGGGCGCACGCCCTGCAGAACCTCGCACCGATGAGCAGCGTCATCATGGCGCTGGCAGTTGGCATTGCCCTGATTGATGCGCAAGCGCTGGTTTGGCTGCTGCCGGTTGGCTTGCCGTTGCTGCTGGCGATTCCGATGACGGTCGTGACCAGCCGTGTCGGCCTGGGCAAAGCCATGCGGGCCCAGAGCTACTTGCTGATTCCGGAAGAAACCCGCTCACCAGCGGTGCTGCGCCGCGCCTGGCTGCATGCGAGCCAGCTGGCCTTGCCGCAACTGCGAGTGGCTTGACAGAGCAAGCGCCTGACAAGCACTGCACCGAGCAAGTGCAGTACGCGCCTCTTTTTTGATAGCTACAAGCCTAATTGATGTAAGGGCTAAAAAGCCTATTTGGTTAACAAATAAGCCTTTTTCTTGGTTGCGCATCTGGAGACAGCCCGGAAGCGCAGCGCTACGCTTCTGCCCACCTGATCACGTTTCTGCCCAGGGCTCACTCCCGCCTTACATAGCTAATGCACGGTTGTGCTTTGCTCAACTCTTGCTTAGTCACAATTTAAGAATCAGGTCTTTACGTCCTGTCCTCAGCGTCAACGGCTCCGGTTCCTCTCGTTATCAGTCCGATCTTCCCAAGTTTCCCGAGGCTTGCTGCAAAATGCCCACCCGCAAAAAATGCCCATGAAACTTGCCGATTTCATCACCGCCAATATTGAAGAAATCCTTGTCGAGTGGGACGGTTTTGCCAAGTCGATCTTTCCGGTGGAACCGGCCGCGACTGACCTGATGCTGCGTGACCATGCCCGGGAAATTCTGGAAGAACTGGCCCTGGATATTGAGACGAACCAGACCGATCAGGAACAGACCGAGAAATCCAAAGGTCAGCCAGCCGATGAGGTGGACCGTAGAAGCGCCGCTGGCGTGCATGGCTCACTCCGCCATGGCAGCGGCTTTACCCTGATACAACTCACTTCCGAATACCGGGCGCTGCGCGCTACCGTCTTTCGGCTCTGGATGCCGCAAATGGAGCCTGCGACTCACGACGTCCTCGCCGATATGACGCGCTTCAACGAAGCTATTGACCAGGCACTGGCTGAGTCCGTATTGACCTACTCGGAAACCGCCGATCGCACGCGGGATACCTTTCTAGCGATCCTGGGCCACGATCTGCGCAGCCCGCTGTTCACGGTATCGATGGCGGGCAGCTACTTCTCAAGGCTGGCCTCCAGTAACGACACTACGCGGGCCATGGGAGCACGCGTTTCACGCAGTGCAGCCAATATGTCTGCCATGATCAACGACTTGCTGGAATATGCACGCGTGCAACTCGGCGGGCTCATTCCGCTCATGCCTACATTGCAGGACGCGCATCAAATCTGCTTCGCCGCGATGGAAGACGCGCAGGCAGGCCATCCGGATTGCCTGTTCATGCTCGAAAGCTCGGGTGATACGTATGGTTATTTCGACGAGCACCGGTTGCAGCAGGTGTTCTCAAACCTGCTGAACAATGCGGCCCAGTACCGCTCCGCCACGGATCCGGTGACGATTACCGTGCGGGGAGAAGGGACCGAGATCGTCGTGCATGTCCGCAACATGGGGCCTGTCATTCCCGAGCAATCCTTGCAGGCCATTTTTGACCCTTTGGTGCAGCTGTCACCCAAGCAAGGGCAGAACGGCGCGCCGGCCGGCAGTATTGGCTTGGGCCTCTTTATTGCGCGCGAGATAACGGTAGCGCACGGGGGCATAGTCAGTGCCGACTCCAGCAAAGAATCCGGCACCGTTTTTACCGTTACCCTGCCCCGAAAACAGTCCGTTTAGTTCCACCTTGAAACCGTCGCGGCCCGGTCGCAGCAGCAAGCCGGTTGTCTTATCAACCCGCGAGGGTCATAGCTCGCCGCTGTTGTCCAGGCTTCCTAGTGCGCCAAGGACTTTGGGCTGGCCGGCCAGAATGCCATGGTATTGCGACAGCGCTTTGCCAATGAGCAGGCTGTCCTTTTCAATGTCAAAAAACCTGATGTCCTTGCTGTGCTGGCTAGCACGCACCTTGACAACCGACACCACCCGTTTGAGCTGACCACCCAGCTCCACATAACGCAGCACCAAAATTGCATCGGTCAAAAAGGCATTACCATAAGATGAGAAGCGCAGGTCGGTGTAGCGGTCTTCCAGTTCGGCGGTCATCAAGACAGTGACGCCCATGGCGGTCAAGGTGGCCGTCAGGCGGTACAGCGATTCGCGGAAGTTTTCGCGGAAAACTGCCGACAGCGCCAGCTCAAAACCTGACAGCGAATCAATCACCACCCGTTTGGCATTCATGCGCTTGATCATGATCACCATGTCGTGCAAGGTTTCGTCTATCGACAAATCGAGTGAACGGGTGTCGATCACGCCGACATGTCCGCTTTGCACCAATTCATCCAGCCGGTGGCTGAGCAACTGGCTGGGGCTTTTCTCAAAAGCAGCAATCACACCCGGCTCACCAAGACGCACACCTTCGGCCAAGAACTCGGTTGCCAATATGCTTTTGCCCGATCCGGTCGGTCCAACAACCAGCAGTGAATAACCCGCCGGCAAGCCGCCGCCCATCATCTCGTCCAGCAGCGGCACGCCCATCGTCATGCGTTGGTTGGCCGGCAGCCTGACGGCATTGGCACCAGCCGAAGGCAACAATACCCGTGGAAAAACCTCGATTCCGCGATCGCTGATGCGAAAGGTATGCATGCCGGCCCGCTGAGCCTGCCCGCGCATTTTGACAATCTGCATCTTGCGCACCATGGCATCGCGGTGCACGTGCTGCGACAGCCAGAAGATCCCGTCTGCAACCGTAAATACTGCGCCCGACTGCTGCTCTTGAGAAGGATACTCCCCGATCAAAAACGTTGTGGCTTGCCAACTGGTCATCTGCACGCCCAGCTCTTGCACAAAGCGCTGAAGGCTGAAATCACCCGGGCCTTCTTCAGGGTTCACAGATTGAACAACCGAGCGAAAGGAATCCACAAAAACCAGGCTAGGCGCGAAGTTTTGCACCTCTTCGGCAATGCGGGCGAGCACGCCACCAAACTTGCCGTCAAGCAGATCTGCAGCCAGGTTCACAAACCTCACCGAGACATTGATTTTGTCGATATCAAAAAACGCAAATTGCTGCTGGTATCGCAGCATTTTCAGGGGTGGCTCACCCATAACGGTAAAAAAGAGCGCTCGTCGGCTAGGGTTGGCCAGCGCAAACATGATCTGGTGCGCCAGCGTGGTTTTGCCGCTGCCGGGTGTGCCCGCAATCAGGTTAAATGAAAACTCGGGTATGCCGCCGCCCAGCAGCTCATCAAGGCCGGGCACTCCGGTTGTGAGCTGGCGTATGGTTACTTTCTCGCTCATGTCGGCGAATCCTTTTTAACTGCTTCAAACGTTTCAGGCGGCCAGGCCGATTGCAGGACATGGGCGGTCAGCCCCTCGCCGATTAATGATGCCAGGGTACCCAAAAAAATGTCGAACAAGGCAAGGCTTAACTCGCCGGCTTGTGTGGCGTCCATGGCAGCCAGGTGTGTTCGCAACTCGGAAAAGCGGCTGACGCCCAGCTGCGCGGTAAGCGTGGGTATGGCCGGCGCCAGTGATGGATACATGGCGCTGGCCAGTCGAATGCTTCTGGCGTACAGCGGCTTGAAGCCGCCTTCACCAATGATCGAAACCAGTTCCGGCATCAATTGTTCCCACAGCCGCACAGTCACATCCACAACACTTTCGGGTTGCCGCAACAGCACCGCTTCGATCAACTGGCGTTTGGGGTATTGAATGTTTTGTCTCATTCAAAGCCCGTTCCGTAAATGATTGGCGGCAACGGTGTCAAGCAACTGGTTCATCGACACCGGCTTGACCAAAAAATCGTCAAACCCGGCCGCATGGGCGCGGTCACGGTACTCCTGCTTGTCATAGCCTGTCATGGCAATGCAACAGGGCCTGGGCTCGAAACACTGCAGTCGAATCTGCCGGACTACTTCATAGCCGTCCATTTCTGGCAAGCCGATATCGCAAAAAATATAGTCGTAATGACCGCCTTTGGCCAATGTCAGCCCTTGTGGACCGTCAAATGCCGAATGTACCGTATGGCCTTCAGCGCTCAGGCAATAGTTGAGTGTTTCGTTACCGTCCACATTGTCTTCAATGATCAGTATGCGCGACGAACCAGCCAGCGCCGGATGAGGGGCAGGCAAGTCTGCTGAAACCACATCGCCAGATATTGGCAGCACAACCGTGAATGTACTTCCGTGACCATGGCCCTCACTCTGAACATCAACGTTGCCGCCATGCATCTGCACCAGGCTACGCACCATCAGCAACCCAATTCCCAGACCACCTTCGGACCGGTCCAGCGTACAGGGCGCCTGGGTGAAAAGATCAAAAATATAGGGCTGCATGGCGGGCTCGATGCCAACTCCTGTGTCCTTGACTGAAACAGCAAGGCGGCCATCGGCCAGGGTTCGAGCAACTACGGCAATTGGTTTGGATTCAGGCGAATATTTGCTGGCATTGATCAGCAGATTTGAAAACACTTGCGCCAGGCGCACGGCGTCGCCATGGATCACAACAGGCTGGATGGGTAAATCAACTGTCAAACTTTGACGGTGGCTGTCAATCAAGGGCTGGGCAATCTCGGCAGCGTGCCGAATGATATCGGCCAGCAGCACGGGTTTACAGACCAGCGTAATCTTGCCGGTGGTGACGCGAGATACATCCAGCAAGTCTTCTAGTAGCCGCTTCATATGCCCCACTTGCCGGGCAATGATGCGCTGGATGTTGGGTAGATCCGGGTGCGCAAAAGCCAACTTCTCCAGCACGTCGGCGGCGGTGGCGATAGGTGCCAGCGGGTTGCGCAATTCATGCGCCAGCATTGACAAAAATTCGTTTTGCCTATGGTTTGCGGCAAGTGCTTCGTCCTGCATCTCTGCAGCACGTACGGAAGCTATGACCAATTGTTCATTGGCTTCACGGAGTTTAGGCACCAACTCTTCAAGGGGTACACGACTCGTCATTGATTGTTATGCCATTAGAACAAGCGCCAGCCCTAGGCAAACCGAAGGAGATTTGACAGAAACACAGCTAGTTGCTGACCGGAAACTTTCACCGCGTGGCCAGTTTTGTAAACTCGCATAAGCTCTTCAAATGCTACAACGGTTGACTGTGGCCCTCTAGAATCGTAATGTCAACCGCCAAGCGCAGCAGTTACAGGGTTTCCGTGGACAGAATCGCTGCGGGTTTACCAATTGAAGCGCCAACGCTCCATGAGAACCTTCGCGCCTGGCCCGGCTGGCCTTGCCTTAACACGGACGGCCAGGGACATTCGCTACTGTATTCATAGCTCAAGGCCCTTACGTTCAGTGGGCTAGAGGCATATTTAGCCTCGAGACCTGACCAAATGGCCCACAAACACTGTTTATCTGCTGCAGATAGCTAGAACTTGGGCATGCCCTTCATGCCGCCCATGCGTTTCATCATCTTCATCATGCCGCCGCCCTTAAGCTTCTTCATCATGCCCTGCATCTGCTCAAACTCATTGAGCAATCGGTTCACTTCCTGAACATGTACGCCGGAGCCCGCGGCGATGCGGCGCTTGCGGGTGGCCTTGATCAGCTCGGGCTTGCGCCGCTCAAGCAAGGTCATGCTCTGAATGATGCCCTCCTTGCGCTTGATGTCTTTTTCAGCCTTGTCCATGTCCATCTGGCCAGCCTTGGCGGCCATCTGGGCCGGCAGCTTGTCCATCAGGCTGGACAGGCCACCCATGTTCTTCATCTGCTGCAACTGGCTCAGAAAATCGTTCAGATCAAAGCCGTCACCCGACTTGAGCTTGGCTGCCAACTTTTGCGCGGCAGCCATGTCAACCCCGGCAGTGACCTGCTCGACCAACGCCACGATATCGCCCATGCCCAGAATGCGCCCTGCGTGGCGCTCGGCGTCAAACACTTCCAGGCCATCAATCTTTTCGCTGGTGCCTGAAAACTTGATCGGTGCGCCGGTGATCTGCCGCACGCTTAGTGCGGCGCCACCGCGGGAATCGCCATCGGTCTTGGTCAGGATGATGCCGGTCAGCGGCAGGGCCTCTTTGAAGGCCCTGGCGGTGTTGACGGCATCCTGTCCCTGCATGGCATCGACCACAAACAGGGTTTCGACCGGGTTGAGGACCGCATGCAGTTCCTTGATCTCGGCCATCAATACTTCATCAATCGCCAGGCGGCCTGCGGTATCGACCAGCAACACATCAAAGAAATGGCGGCGCGCATGGTCGATCGCGGCACGGGCGATATCGACCGGCTTCTGATCGGGCGTGCTGGGAAACCACTCGGCGCCCGCTTGGGCCGTCACGGTTCTCAATTGCTCGATAGCGGCAGGCCGGTAAACGTCGCCCGATACCGTCAGCACCTTCTTCTTGCGCTTTTCGATCAAATGCTTGGCGAGCTTGGCGGTGGTGGTGGTTTTGCCGGCGCCCTGCAAACCTGCCATCAGGATGACAGCTGGCGGCTGGGCCGCCAGGTTGATGTCGCTCACGCCCTCGCCCATCGTGGCCGCCAGTTCGCGGCTGACGATGCCCACCAGCGCCTGGCCAGGCGAGAGCGAGCCCATCACCTCCTGGCCCAACGCCTTGACTTTGACCCGGGCAATAAAGTCCTTGACCACCGGCAGTGCAACGTCCGCTTCGAGCAGCGCCATGCGCACCTCGCGCAGCATGTCCTGGACGTTGGCCTCGGTGATGCGGGCTTGGCCACGCATTTCCTTGACGAGGCGGGAAAGTTTGTCGGTAAGAGCTGAGGCCATAAGCTGGCTCCACGCGCGTGGAGCAATTAGGGTGTGAAAGGAAAGCGTCGCAAGCGCAAACAGAGCGGCAATGGACGAGCCTAAAGGCTAAACTGTGGGCATGATTTTAGCTTTCAGCGCCTGGTGGGGTATGGCCGCGGCAGCCGGCGCCGTGGCCAGTTATGCCGTGCTGGCGCTGGCTGCTTCGCGCCTGGGCAGCGGCACGCTGAGACTTGCGATTTTCACCGCCTGGTTGCTGCATGGCCTGACGCTGTGCGAGGGCTTGCTGGGCAGCCCGCCGCGCTTTGGCTTTGCCCCGGCGCTGTCCATGACAGTGTGGCTGGTGCTTTCGGTATACGGCATCGAAAGCCGGCTCTTTCCGCAATTGAAAGGGCATTGGGCATTGGCGGGCTTTGGCGGGCTAGCCGTGCTGCTCTCGATGGTTTTTCCGGGAAGCTCGTACCACATGGTCGCGTCGCCCTGGCTACCCCTGCACTGGGCGCTTGGGCTGGCATCCTACGGCTTGTTCGCGGTAGCGGTGGTGCATGCCTGGCTGATGAGCCGGGCCGAAAAATCCATGCGACTCGCAACGAGAGCCCAAGCCGGGGTGCCACTGCTGACGCTGGAACGCCTGACCTTCCGCTTTGTGGAAGCGGGCTTTCTGCTGCTGTCGGCCACCCTGCTGGTGGGCTGGCTCTTTGCAGAGCAGCTTTATGGGCCCGGTCTCGCAGCCACGTGGAACCACAAGACAGTTTTTTCAGTCCTTGCGTGGCTTGCTTTTGCCAGTTTGCTGGCCGGACGTGCGCAGCTGGGCTGGCGCGGACCCAAGGCCATCCGGGTTCTGTATCTGGGCGCAGGACTCCTGTTGCTGGGCTACGCCGGGTCGCGCTTTGTGCTTGAGGTCATCCTGAAACGTTCATGAAGTATTTACTGATTTTTGCGCTGGTCATGGTGGTGGTATGGCTCTGGCGCGCCGGCCGCCAGTCTGTCGACACGCACGTCAATTCACCGGCAGGCCGCGAGCTTAATCCAGCCCAGCCTGTCACGGAAATCGTCGCCTGCGACCTGTGCCATGTACACCTGCCGCGTACCGAAGCACTGACAGGCCCTGACGGCGTGTATTGCTCGCTTGCGCACAGGCGGCAAGCTGACCGCTAGCGAAATGACCGACAACGCCAATTCGTGGTTTGGCCCACCGGACAACACCACGGGCGCCTGGAAGACCGCAGCTGACGCCGGATCCTTCAGCCGGCTCTGGCGAGCCTTCATGTCGGCGCGGGTGACTATCGCCAGCGTACTGCTGATCATGCAGGCGTTTGTCTACGCATTCGGAAGCGTCAGCGCACAGTGGTCCATTGTTATTTGTGCGGGTTATCTGGTGGCCACGGCCGCAACACGCATCTGGATGCGGCCTACACCGCCAGGCACCCGGCTTGATGCGCAATGGCTTTTCTCGATCGGCGTGGATGTGCTGGTGTTCTCCGCGCTTAACTTTCTCCAGACAAGCGGCGTTAACTACACGCCGCTGTTTGCGCTGCCGGTACTGCTGGCTTCGGTGCTGGGACCGATACTGCTGGCGCTCGGTACTGCGGCTGCGGTAACACTGCTGCTGCTGGCTGATGCCTGGTGGGTGTCCCTGTCGATGGGTGAACTGGCTTCCAGGCTTTTGCAGTCGGGCCTGAGCGGATCCGGATTTTTTGCGGTTGCACTGCTGGCCAACCAGCTGGCGCTACGGCTGGCCCGGGAAGAGCAGCTGGCCAAGACCAGCCAGTCTGTGGCGCGCACCCAGCGGCGTGTCAATGAACTGGTCGTCGAGACGCTGACCGATGGCGTGCTGGTGATTGATTCCCGCGGTATCGTCAGGTCCGCCAATCCGGCCAGCCGGCGCCTGTTGACACATGGTGAGACTGTCGCTGCTGCGCCGTTTGCGCTGGCCAGCCAGCCCGCCTGGGGGCCTCTGGAGCAGATCATGGGCATGACCTTTATGCGCCAGGTACCGCAAGAGTCGGAGCTGACGCTGCACTTTGCGGCCCGCGATGCGCGGCGCCTTCGGGTGCGGACCCGGCTGGCAGACTCGCAGAACGATGTGAGCGAAAGCCTGTGCGTGATGTTTCTGGAGGATCTGCGGGAGATGGAAGCGCGGGTCAGAACCGAAAAAATGGCCGCCATGGGCCGCATGTCTGCGGCAGTGGCGCATGAAATCAGAAACCCGCTGTCTGCCATATCGCAGGCCAACGCTCTTCTTGAAGAAGACCTGCATGACGTGGCGCAGCGGCAGCTGACCGGCATGGTGCGGCAGAACACGGAGCGCCTGGCAAAAATCGTCGACGAGATACTGAATATTGCGAGGGTGCAGGTTGTCGGGCCCGACGAAATGATGCCCAGCCTGATGCTTGACGATGCTGCCGGCCGCATCGCGCTCGAGTGGTCGTCCCAAAGCGGTGGCGGCAACCGTCTGGCGCTGGCGCTCGGCTCGCCACGCGCCTCGGTGCCGTTTGACCCCGAGCATTTGCGACGGGTGATGGTCAACCTGCTGGACAACGCATTGCGCTATGCCGCGGGTGGACCTGCTTGCATTGAAATTGGCACCCGCATCGAAGCAGGGCAAGCCCGGCTGTCCGTCTGGAGCGATGGAGCGCCACTTGAAAAATCGGTGCAGGCCCACTTGTTTGAACCCTTTTTCTCATCGGAAAGCCGATCCAGCGGATTGGGACTGTATATTTGTCGGGAGCTCTGCGAGCGTTATGGTGCCGTCATCGGCTATCAGCGCGCCTTCCGCGGAATCGTCGAGGGTAATGAGTTTCACCTGACCCTGCGCCGCGTCTCCTTCATCAGGCCCAATCGGCTTTCCGACGCCAACTCCTACATTGCTTGAGACATGCCCGCACCAGTCAATTCTTCACTGCAGCGGCCTGTACATGTTCTGGTGGTCGATGACGAACCGGACCTGCGCACGCTTTACGAGCTAACCCTGTTGCGAGAGGGTTACCGGGTTGAGGCGGCTGCTGACCTGGCACAAGCCAGGCAGTGCCTGGATGAAAAACGTTTTGATGCCGTCATCACCGACATGCGATTGCCCGACGGGCTGGGCCTTGAGCTGCTACGAGACCTGGTGACGCAACAGCGTCCGGAGCGCTGCGTGGTGATCACAGCCCACGGCTCCGCAGAAAACGCCGTCGAAGCCCTGAAGGCTGGCGCCTTTGACTACCTGACAAAACCGGTTGACCTGAAGCAGTTTCGCAGCGTCGTGGCTTCTGCCGTTCAGGGAACGTCGACCGTCATGGGAGCCGTAAAGCCGGTGCGTTCGGGAAATGACGGTGAAAAAACCGGCGGTATCCCGACGTCCAGTGCAGCGTTAGGTTCAGTACCGGCTTCATCCGCGCTGCCCCTGCCCGCTGCGGCTGGCACGACACTCGCATTGGTCCGACTGGTGGGACAGTCAGCCGCGATGCAGACGGTCAAATCGAGAATTGCCAAGACGGCTGGCAGCATGGCGCCGGTGCTCATACAAGGTGAATCGGGCACCGGCAAGGAACTGGTCGCGCGGGCTGTGCACCACTGCAGTCACCGCGCATCCGGTCCCTTCGTAGCCGTCAACTGCAGCGCGATTCCCGAAAACCTGCTGGAGGCCGAATTTTTTGGCGCGCGCAAGGGCGCCTATACCGGCTCAACCCATGACCGGCCCGGGTACTTTCAGGCGGCTAAGGGTGGCACGCTGTTTCTGGATGAAATCGGCGACCTGCCGCTGGCAATGCAGTCGAAACTGCTGCGAGCCATTCAGGAGCGCGTCGTCCGGCCTTTGGGCTCATCCCAGGAAGACGCGGTTGATGTCCGCATCGTGAGCGCCTCGCACAAGGAGCTCGGCGCAGAGGTATCGGCTTCGCGCTTCCGTCAGGACTTGTATTACCGGCTCAACGTGATCGTGATCAATGTTCCTGCGCTGCGGGAACGTCTGGAAGACCTGCCCGAACTATGCCGGGCGCTGCTGGCACGGATATGCGAGGAGTCCGGCTTCAACCCCAGCATGCTCACGGCGCCCGTTCTGGCACAGCTGCAGAAGCATCCGTTTCACGGCAACGTACGGGAACTCGAAAATATCCTGCATCGCGCGCTGGCCATGGGCGAAGGCGGCGAGCTTTGCCTGGACATGCCAGCTGTGCAGGTTGCAGATGCAGGGAGCGCGCAGCCGTTGGCGATTCCGGACAACCTGCAGGATTTTCTGGACGCCCAGGAACGGGACATCTTGTGCCGTGTTCTGGCAGAGACCCGTTTCAACCGCACAGCTGCGGCCAGCCGGCTCGGCATCAGCCTGCGGCAGATACGCTATCGCATCGCGCGCCTTCACATTGCACTGCCAGATGGAGAAGCCAGCGCCGACAGCCAGCCATCGGACGATGACGAAATCGCCTGAAAGCGCCCCGCTTGCAGCGCTTTGGCATGAAGGCTGGTACAGCCCTGCGAAGCGCCTTGACTCACCCAATTTCGAGCGGCGGCCTAACGACACGGCAATTGACCTGCTGGTGATCCATTCGATTAGCCTGCCGCCCGGAAAATTCGGGAACGGCAATGTGCACCGGCTCTTTACCAACCAGCTGGACTGGAATGGGCATCCTTACTTTGAATCGCTACGCGGGCTGAAGGTATCCGCACATTTTTTTGTCACACGGATGGGAGAGCTGTGGCAATTTGTCAGTTGCGATGCGCGGGCGTGGCATGCGGGAACGTCCACATATTGTGGACGCGACAACTGCAACGATTATTCCATCGGCATTGAACTGGAAGGACTCGAAGGCGACCGATTTGACCCGCGCCAGTACGCATCGCTTGCCATGCTTTGCCGCGCTATTGCTTGCAATTACCCGGTCCGTCATGTGGCAGGCCATGAGCATATTGCGCCGGGTCGCAAGTGTGATCCAGGTCCCGGGTTTGACTGGGCGCTGCTGAAAAACCAACTTGCGGCATCAGGATTGGAAAGCGTAACGCTTGGATCGGATTCACCGGACAGTTCCGAATCAAACGCTTGAGCGGCAACTTGCGCCCTACAGCAGGGGCAGGCACTATGCGGCTTGCAGCTCGAAAAGAGCCTGGAAGGCGCCCCAGATAAGCAGTCTTGCGCAGCATGCCCGTCCTGCGCCGCTGCCAGGCCCGTTCACGAAAATTGTGATGCTGCCCTGCCCTGAAAATCCTGCCCGGTTTCTGCCTGAGTCCCGCCTAACGGCCGGTAACTAAAATTTCAGGAAATGAGTACAAACACCATAGGTAGTGTTTAAAATAGTTTTAGACACTAGATGTAGTGCAAGCCCGGCCAGGCTTCACTCAACCCCCACAGGCTCCAGCACAGCAACTTGAAGTTCCGATCGGCGAGCGCACGGATACCTATTTTTGCCAGCCCGACCACCAGTCGCCGCGTTGCCGTCAGAAGCCAACCGAATTGATAGCACATACAGAGGAAGCCCATGCAAACCGTTCAGAAGATCAACCCTGTGGCGACAGGCAATACCGCCCCTACGCAGCAGCACCTTGACGAAGCAGCAGCCCTGTCAAACCCTTACAGCAACTACCAGATCATTCGCCGTAATGGCGCAGTGGTTCCGTTTGCACCCAACAAAATCGCAGTGGCCATGATGAAGGCGTTTCTGGCGGTTCATGGCACGCAAGGCGCTGCATCGGCAAGCGTGCGCGAAACCGTCGACGAACTGACCCAAGCGGTGATGCGTGCCCTCATGCGCTCACGTCCAGGTGGTGGCACGTTTCATATTGAAGACGTTCAGGATCAGGTTGAACTCGGTCTGATGCGCGGCGGGCATCATGAAATTGCCCGGGCCTATGTGCTGTACCGCGAGAAACGCACCCAGGAGCGCACGCTGGAGCGCGCCCGCCAGCCACAAGGGCAGGTCAACGCACCGGCATTGCTGCATGTGATGGATGGCGGAAAAAGGGTCGAACTGGACCTGAGAAACCTGCAAGCCCTCATCGAGGCATCCTGCGACGGCCTTGGCGCGGACATCAAGCCTGAACCCATCGTTCATGAGACCATGCGCAACCTGTACGACGGCGTTCCTATTGATGAGGTTTACAAGGCGTCCATCCTTGCGGCACGCACCCTGATTGAGAAAGATCCGGATTACACCTATGCAACCGCCCGGTTGCTGATGCACACGATTCGCCGCGAAGTACTTGGCGAAGAAGTCAACCAGGCGGAAATGGTCACCCGCTATGCCGAGTATTTTCCGCAGTTCATCGCCAAGGGCGTGCAAAACGAGTTGCTTGACGAAAAGCTCCAGCAGTTTGACTTGGCCCGACTGGGCGCAGCACTCAAGCCGGAGCGCGACCTCCGGTTCGACTACCTCGGACTTCAAACGTTGTTCGACCGCTATTTCCTGCATGTGCGAAAGCAGCGCATCGAACTGCCGCAAGCATTTTTCATGCGAGTGGCGATGGGTCTTTCACTCAACGAAATAGACCGGGAAGCGCGCGCCATCGAATTTTATGAAGTGCTCTCCTCCTTCGATTTCATGTCGAGCACGCCGACGCTCTTCAATGCCGGGACCCTGCGCTCGCAGCTGTCATCGTGCTACCTCACCACCGTAGCCGATGACCTGGGCGGTATTTATGACGCCATCAAGGAAAACGCCCTGCTGTCGAAGTTTGCCGGCGGCCTGGGCAATGACTGGACGCCGGTTCGCGCACTGGGCGCGCACATCAAGGGCACCAACGGAGAGTCGCAAGGCGTAGTACCTTTTCTGAAAGTGGTTAACGATACGGCCGTGGCCGTCAACCAAGGGGGCAAACGGAAAGGCGCGGTATGTGCCTACCTGGAAACCTGGCATCTGGACATCGAGGAGTTTCTGGAACTGCGAAAAAATACCGGTGATGATCGCCGCCGCACGCATGACATGAACACCTCCAACTGGATTCCTGACCTGTTCATGCGCCGCGTCATGGAAAAAGGCAGCTGGACACTGTTCTCCCCTAACGATACGCCCGACCTGCACGACAAGTTCGGCAAGGACTTCGAGAAGACCTACGTCGCCTATGAAGCCAAGGCTGAGCGCGGCGAGATCAAGCCGACGCGCAAGCTGCAGGCAACCGACATGTGGCGCAAAATGCTGTCGATGCTGTTTGAGACCGGCCATCCCTGGATCACCTTCAAGGATGCCTGCAACATCCGCTCCCCACAGCAGCATGCCGGCGTCGTTCACTCATCGAACCTCTGCACCGAGATCACGCTCAATACCAGCGATACCGAAACCGCTGTGTGCAATTTGGGTTCGGTCAACCTTGTCCAGCATTTGAAAGATGGACCAGCGGGCCCTGGCTCGCGGGTGCTTGACCATGAAAAACTGCAAAAGACCATCACCACGGCCATGCGCATGCTGGACAACGTGATCGACATCAACTACTACGCCGTTAAAAAAGCGCGTGACTCCAACATGCGCCACCGTCCGGTCGGGCTCGGCATCATGGGGTTCCAGGATTGCCTCTATGAGCTGCGTGTGCCTTACGCGTCGCAAGAAGCCGTTGAGTTTGCCGACCAGTCCATGGAAGCCGTGTGCTACCACGCCTATTGGGCATCCACCGAACTGGCAAAGGAACGCGGCCGGTACACCAGCTACAAAGGATCGCTCTGGGACAAGGGCGTATTGCCGCTCGACACGCTGGACATGCTGGCTGACGAGCGCGGCGGCTATGTTGAGGTCGACCGCTCGTCTACCCTCGACTGGGAAGCGCTGCGCACCAAGATTTCGGTGGACGGCATGCGCAACTCCAACTGCGTGGCCATCGCCCCTACTGCAACTATTTCAAACATCATCGGGGTGGATGCCTGCATTGAACCCTGCTTTGGCAACCTGTCAGTCAAGTCCAATCTGTCGGGCGAGTTCACGGTCATCAACCACTATCTGGTGCGCGACCTGAAACGCCTGGGTCTGTGGGACGATGTCATGGTGGTTGACCTCAAGCATTTCGACGGCTCGCTGCGCCCGATTGATCGCGTACCCCAGGACATCAAGGCTTTGTACGCAACCGCCTTTGAAGTCGAGACATCATGGATTGTGGAAGCTGCGGCACGTCGCCAGAAGTGGATTGACCAGGCCCAGTCGCTCAATATCTACATGGCGGGTGCCTCGGGCAAGAAGCTTGATGAAACCTACAAGCTCGCCTGGCTGCGCGGACTCAAGACCACTTACTACCTGCGCACGCAAAGCGCGACGCATGCCGAGAAATCCACCGTCACTGCTGGCAAGATGAATTCGGTTTCATCGGGCTCGGGTACAGCGCCAAGCAGCATGAGCGCGCTGGACGCAGCGGTGCTCGCAGCGCAAGCGCAGATGAGCCAGGTTGCAGCAACTGATATCAAGTTCTGTGCGATTGATGATCCCGGTTGCGAAGCCTGCCAGTAAGTCATCGAAAGAAATCGCCATGTGCTTGCAACGCTATCGACATCATCAAGACATCATGTCGGTGCAGTTGAGCAACACTAACAGGCAGTGATGCAAATGAACTCTTCTCATTTCATATCACTGCTTTGATAATCTCAAAAGTATTGGAATCCTCTATGTTGACCTGGGACGATGAAGTCACACCATCCGCGCAAAAAGGCAGCGCCTCGGCATCGGGCCGCCCTGCGGGATTTCCATCGGGTTTTTCCGAGCGCTCAACCCCGAATGCAGTCTCGTCATCGCGCGTGATGAACGATGCGGAGTTGCAGGCAACAACTGCAGGGCCGTCATCGGTAACGGCTGCAGTACCAGCACAAAAGCCCACCGTGACCGCAGCGACTTCTTCGGCGCCTGCGGCGGCAACCGTGCCAACCCGTATCAAGGCTTCAGACAAGCGCATCATCAACGGGCAGACCGATGTCAACCAGCTCGTGCCTTTCAAATACAAATGGGCGTGGGAAAAGTACCTGTCCAGTTGCGCCAACCACTGGATGCCGCAAGAGGTCAACATGACACGTGACATCGCGCTTTGGAAAGACCCCAACGGCCTTACCGAAGACGAGCGTCGCCTCGTCAAGCGCAACCTTGGTTTTTTTGTGACGGCTGACTCGCTGGCTGCCAACAACATCGTGTTGGGTACCTATCGGCATATCACCGCACCCGAATGCCGCCAGTTCCTGTTGCGCCAGGCTTTTGAGGAAGCCATACATACGCACGCTTATCAATACATCACCGAGTCGCTGGGTCTGGATGAGGCGGAAATTTTCAACGCCTATAACGAAGTCCAGTCCATCCGCGACAAGGACCAGTTTCTGATCCCGTTCATCGAGGTCATTTCCGACCCCAACTTCAAAACTGGCACGCCTGAAGCTGACCAGACCTTGCTGAAGTCGCTGATTGTTTTTGCATGCCTGATGGAAGGCCTATTTTTCTACGTGGGTTTCACTCAGATTCTGGCCCTGGGTCGACAGAACAAGATGACCGGTGCTGCCGAGCAGTACCAGTACATCCTGCGCGATGAATCCATGCACTGCAACTTCGGCATTGACCTGATCAACCAGCTCAAGCTAGAGAACCCGCATCTGTGGACGGCCCAGTTCAAGGACGAGATCAAGGCTCTTTTCCTGAAGGCTGTCGAGCTCGAGTACCGCTATGCCGAGGACACGATGCCGCGCGGCGTTCTGGGCTTGAATGCGTCCATGTTCAAAGGCTACTTGCGCTACATCGCAAACCGCAGGGCAACCCAGATCGGACTTGAAACCTTGTTCCCGAACGAAGAGAATCCGTTTCCGTGGATGAGTGAAATGATTGACCTGAAAAAAGAACGCAATTTTTTCGAAACCCGTGTTATTGAATACCAGTCGGGCGGCGCCCTTTCCTGGGACTGAAGCGGCGACACATTCGAATTTATTGACAGAGACAAGACCACCACCATTACATGATTTCTAGAATTGCAAAGACCAGCAAGGGCGCCATAGAGCGCCCATTGGGCTTTGCTCCTGTGTTCGCGGCGCTGGGGCCGGTTTATCCGATGCCCAACGCCGTGAATCGCTTCACGTACTCCAGACGTGAAGTGCTCTTTGCAACGTGATCAAGGAGAAAACTATGGCAACTGCGAAAAAAACTGTGGCGAAAACAGCCGCAACAAAAAAATCCCCTGCGAAGAAAGTAGCAGCTAAAAAGGCTCCAGCGAAAAAAGTAGCGGCGAAAAAAGTCGCCGCGAAAAAAGTCGCAGCTAAAAAGGCCCCTGCCAAGAAAGTAGTGGCTAAAAAAGTCGCCGCGAAAAAAGTAGCGGCAAAAAAAGCGCCTGCTAAAAAGGTGGTAGCGAAGAAGGTAGCGGCAAAAAAAGCGCCAGCCAAAAAAACGGCAGCGAAGAAAGCCCCTGCCAAAAAAGTAGCAGCGAAGAAAGCTGCGGCGAAAAAGGCTCCTGCCAAAAAAGCGCCAGCAAAGAAGGTAGCGAAGAAGTCCGCTGCGAAGAAAGCCGCGAAAACACCCGCTGCCAAAGCTCCGGCTGCCGCAGCACCCAGTGCACCGGCGGCGCAGACGACTTTGAACCCGCAGGCTGCATGGCCGTTTCCGACAGCCAGCAAGCCCTGATTCCAGGCATTTTTTGCCTGAAGCCCGGCGTCCGTGGACACCGGGCTTTTTTCATGGCGGCGTCCAGAACACGAATAGATCCACTGTATTGAGCCCGTGCACTGATACAACCAAATGCCAGAAACGCTGTGCTGGCGAATGCCCTCAGCACCTTTTCCAAGTCCTGGTCATGCCATATTTTGACCGGCAACAGCGCTTTTTGCTATGTTTTCAATAGCAAAAACACTCGCAGATGCTGGGCTTGCGCCCTATTTAATTACTTATCAGCCTTCAGCGCGTCCAGCGTGTAGTTCTGGCCGCCCCGGTAGGCTATCTTGTGCGCACCGACGTGATTTCCCAGCGCCGCGCATTTAACGAGCGGCCAGCCTTGCTCCAGTCCGAACAGCAAGGCGCCCCGGAAAGCGTCACCACATCCGGTGGGGTCGACCACCTCAACGGCTTTGACAGCCGGCACGACCGTTTTCTCACCATCAACCCAAACTTCGCAACCCTCTGCGCCCAGGGTGACGATCAGGCCTTGAACCTTGCGCGAAAGATCGCCACACGACAGGCCGGTACGGTCGCACAGCAATTTGGCTTCGTAGTCGTTCACAGTGACCCAACTCGCCAGTTCGACAAAGTGCGCCAGCTCTTTGCCGTCGAACATCGGCAGCCCCTGGCCGGGATCGAACACAAAAGGAATTCCGGCAGCGCTGAACTGCTCAGCATGCTGCAGCATCGCATCACGCCCATCAGGCGAGATGATGCCCATCTTGATGTCGTCGCGTGCACTGATCGTGGTGATATGGGCCTGGGTCATGGCGCCAGGATGAAATGCGGTAATCTGGTTGTTGTCGCGGTCGGTCATGATCATCGCCTGTGCGGTGTAGGCGTCACTGACTTCCTTCACAAATTCGGTGCTGATGCCCTGGGACCGCATGCGCGCGGTGTACTCAGTGCCATCGCTGCCAACAGTCGCCATCGGTAGCGGCATGCCGCCCAGCTGTTTCAGGCTGTAGGCAATGTTGCCGGCACAGCCACCGAACTCTCGGCGCAACGCCGGTACGAGAAACGACACATTCAAGATATGCAACTGATCGGGCAGGATTTGTTCGGCGAAACGGCCTTCAAACGTCATGATGGTGTCGAAAGCCAGCGATCCACAAATTACAGCAGCCATGACGGGTGTTCTCCTTAAAAATCAGGGATAAAACGCGAGCATCCGATAACCCGCTATACGAAGGAGATTTGACGGCGCAGCTGGCTCGGTGGCTGATAAGGCAGCCTCCGCTTTCAAGTCGGCGGCAACATCAAACGCCAACAGACCGGCAAAGCTTGAGCCCGCCGGCAGCAGCGAACCGGTTGCGCCGAACTGCGCCGGCGAAATAACGCGCCGCACCAGGGTCTGCTCCTGGGTGTCAGTCAGTGTGATTTCCAACGATGGCATGGCAAGCGGCAGACTGCCGGTGTTCTTGATCGAAAAACTTAGGCGGTAGGCATCCGTACCGACTTTTCTGAAGGATGAGTTGTCAATGACGATGAAGTCGATCTGCCGCAACGGCGACAACTCGCAACCCAGGACATCGCACAGGGTCTGTAGACCAGGCCTCAGCCGGGGTTCCAGCGCAGCCAACGTGTCACGTTGTTGAACGGCTACCTGAAAGACCAGCAGGACCGCCAGTAAAAGTCCGGTAATTGCCAGTAAGGCGCGTATGCCCGGCGTGCGCCAGAAAGCCTTGCGGCGCGCGTCACGCACGAACGAAACCGTGGAGTTGCTGTCGTCCAACGCTTCCGTCGGCAATGGATCGGCCAGGTCGGCTGACGCATCTGCATTGATGCTCGCCAAGACCTCAGCAGGCGGGCTCGCCGCTTTTGCCGCGGCGGCCAGCATGTTGTGCTTCCAGCCCATCGGGTCGAAACCGCTGTTACCGCTGTCGGCGCCGGTGTCGCCCTGATGGTTATCAGATGCCGCACTGCCAGGCTGGTGGGCCGTGCGGTCGGCAAAAGAAGCTGCAGGCGACCATGGCGCCTCGGGCTCCCGCAGTGTCAGGGCGGGCGATGGAATGCCTGTGCTGGTCAGGCCATCATCGGTATCAGGGCCAGCGGCAATGTCTGGGGCAACAGGGTTATCGGTGTTGTCGTTCGACGCCGCAGAAGGCGAAGCTGGAGGCTGATCTGTATGCACAACCTTGGAAACCTCTGCGCCTACCGGTGTCTGGCCGGGCGCCACCTGCTGCAAATATGCCGATGCGTCAAATACTTCTGCGCATTGGCCGCACCGCACCCAGCCGCTGGAGACTTTGAGTTGGTCCGTCACGACTTTGAACATCGTGCCACAGGCAGGGCAGCGGGTAATCAGGCTCATCTGGCGGAAATTGTAGGCTGAAGCGCGGGCCGTAAGTGGGGATGAAGCCGCTGGAAACGCCGGCTACAGACGCGCTGTCATCAAGATCCAGCCGTCTTCCTGATCACTGACTTCCAGTGTGGCCCAAGGCGCATAGGCAGCCTTCAACTCATCGGCCTGGCGATCCAGAATACCGGCGAGTACCAGACTTCCGCCGGGCTCCCCATACGCGCACAGCAGTGGCGCCAGCACCTTGAGAGGCGTTGCCAGGATATTGGCCAGCACCGTCTGGTAGCGCCCGGAAGCCTTGTTCGGCAGACCGGCATTCAGCGTGACCTGGTTGGCCTGGGCGTTGGCACGGCTCGACTCGACCGCGGCCTGGTCGATATCAACCGCATCAATATCAAACGCGCCGAACTTGGCAGCGCCTATGGCCAGAATGCCGGAGCCGCAGCCGTAATCCAGTACGCGTCCCAAACGTTTGCCAGCAGCGCCCTGTCCGGCGATCCAGCGCAGGCACATGCGGGTGGTGGGATGGGTACCGGTGCCGAAGGCCAGACCTGGATCGAGCCGGATCAATTGCCGGGCCTGTGCCGGCACCTCATGCCAGGTGGGCACAATCCAGAATTCGGGCGTGATCTCGACCGGTTGAAACTGCGACTGCGTCAGCCGCACCCAGTCCTGCTCCGGCACCGCTTGAACCGCCACCAGGGCGCTGCGCACGAAAAAGTCCTGTGCCTGCAGCAACGTTGCGGCCTCGTGGGCCAGCGCCTCGGTCGCAAACAGCGACACCACCCGTGAGCGCTCCCAGCCAGCCTTCGGGGGCGGCATACCCGGCTCACCAAACAGGGCCTGTTCTGCCGGCGTCTGGGCATCGGCGTCTTCCACCGACACACTCAGGGCGTCGAGCGCATCCAGTGCCTCGCTCAAGGTCTCGACATCGTCAGCGGGCGCCAGCAGGATCAGTTCAAACAGCATGATCGGCAGGTATTCAATTCAAGCGAGGGCTGCAGAACCGCTGTGGCCGGGCCTCGGGAGTTAGACGCAGAAGCGTGCACATGAGCGTGTTTATTGTCAAGCAGGGGCCGCGGGACTGGCTTTTCCAGACCGCAGGCGCACCGGCTCCCTCCGCGGGCAGGGCGTGACACGAAGTGCGCAACCGTGGAAGCGCGTCAGCGATCACGTTTGGACAACCACTCTTCCAAGTAATGGATATTGGTGCCGCCATCCATGAACTTGGCATCCACCATCAGTTCGCGGTGCAGCGGGATATTGGTATTGATACCCTCGACAACCGTTTCCGCCAGCGCGGTCCGCATGCGCGCCAGAGCCTGCTCGCGGGTGTCGCCGTGCACGATGATCTTGCCGATCATCGAGTCGTAATTGGGCGGCACAAAATAGTTGGCGTAGATGTGCGAATCCACCCGTACACCTGGCCCTCCCGGGGTATGCCAGGTGGTTATGCGCCCGGGGGACGGAATGAACTTGTAGGGGTCTTCGGCGTTGATGCGGCATTCGATGGAATGACCTTTCAACTGAATATCACGCTGCACGAAGGGCAGCTTCTGGCCGGCTGCCACCATGATCTGGGTGCGCACGATGTCCACGCCGGTGATCCACTCGGTCACCGGATGCTCGACCTGTACACGCGTGTTCATCTCGATGAAATAAAATTCGCCGTTTTCATACAAAAACTCGAAGGTCCCGGCACCGCGGTAACCAATCTTTTTGACCGCCGCCACGCAGCGCTCCCCCATGCGCTCTATCAGCTTGCGGGGGATACCCGGCGCTGGCGCTTCCTCAATAACTTTTTGATGGCGGCGCTGCATCGAACAATCACGCTCACCCAGCCAGACCGCGTTCTTGTGCTGGTCGGCCAGTATCTGAATTTCGATATGCCGGGGGTTCTGCAGGAATTTTTCCATGTAGACCTCCGGGTTGCCAAATGCCGCACCGGCTTCGGTCTTGGTGGTTTGCACCGCATGAATCAATGCCGCTTCGGTGTGCACGACGCGCATGCCGCGCCCGCCGCCGCCAGCCGCCTTGATGATCACCGGATAACCGACCTGCTTGGCCGTACGCTTGATGACCACCGGATCGTCCGGCAAGGCGCCCTCGGAACCCGGCACGCAAGGCACGCCAGCCCTGATCATGGTTTGCTTGGCCGATACCTTGTCGCCCATGATGCGGATCGAGTCGGGCGTCGGTCCGATGAATTTGAATCCGCTTTTCTCGACCCGCTCTGCAAAGTCGGCGTTCTCGCTGAGGAATCCGTAGCCCGGGTGGATCGCCTCGGCATCGGTGACCTCAGCCGCCGAAATAATCGCCGGCATATTCAGATAGCTTTGTGCCGACGGCGCAGGACCTATGCAAACAGACTCGTCGGCCAGCTTGATGTACTTGGCATCCCTGTCTGCCTCTGAATACACCATCACCGCTTTCACGCCCAGTTCCCGGCAGGCGCGCTGTATTCTGAGTGCGATTTCGCCGCGGTTGGCGATCAGTATTTTTTTAAACATGCGTCAGGAAATCATGGTTCAGGCAGGCAGCTTGCTTGACGCCGGCACGGGTTTGACGAAATTGCAGCGTGTTGGCTGCATTTGGCGGAAGATCACGCAATGGCGCACACCAGGGAACGCCCAACAGACAGGCAACCCCTAGACAACTGCCCTAGTCGATCATGAAAAGCGGCTGGCCATATTCCACAGCCTGCCCGTTTTCACTGAGAATCTTGCTGACCGTTCCCGACTTGTCGGCTTCAATCTCGTTCAAAATCTTCATCGCCTCGATGATGCAGATGGTGTCCCCCTCCTTGACCACCGTGCCCACCTCGACGAAGGGCTTTGCACCCGGGCTGGCTGATCGGTAGAAAGTACCGACCATCGGCGACTTCACCGCATGGCCCGAAGGTGCAACAGGCGCTGCCTCAACTGCCGCTGGCATGGCAGCGGGAGCCGGCGCTTGCGTCATGGCAGCGGGTTGCTGCTGCAATACCGGCACGCCGCTGGACTTGACGATACGGACTTTGCCCTCGGCCTCCGTGATCTCCAGCTCGGATACATTGGACTCCGAGACCAAATCAATCAGGGTCTTCAGCTTTCGTAGATCCATGGGGCTCTTTCCAATAGGGGTGGTGGTGTGCGCCCGGCGGTGGCGCTAGAAAGCTTCCCAGCACCTAGCCGCCGTCAATAAATGACTTGGCGACAATTTTTCGATGCAATGGCTTTAGAGACTTCTGACTTCTTCTTCCAGCATTTCTGTCTTACGCACGCGAACGTCGGCGAAGCGCATCAAAAATAGGCATCAGCCATCTTCGGGTCGACGGAGTGTACCCTACCGATCGTTGGCAAAACAAGTGCGCAACTGGCACTGCCGTCAACCACCGGTCTTGCCTGCCGCGCGCATTGGGCAACGCCTGAACGCAGATTGCTTGTGGTTTGTCACAGTTAAAAGCGCGATAGCACGGCTTCCGTGCTTATTGGCCCCGCACGGTTCAGCTTGCGCCGTCTCACCTCAGCTTGACCCACTGCGCAAGATCGTCAGCAGAGATCTTTCCGATTTTTCGCTGTAGAACGTCGCCAGACGCACCAAAAACCACTGAAAACGGAAGGCTGCCAGCGCGGTTGCCCAGCGACTTGCTCAGCCCGGTGCCGTCCAGGCCTGCCATGCCAACTGGAAAGCTCAGGGGCTTGGCCTGCAGCCATTTGTTGACTGCACTGGGCTGGTCAACCGCCAGGCCAATCACGGTCCAGTTGTTGGCCTTGTTGGCGTTGTAAAAGCTGTCAAGCAGCGGCAACTCTTCCACGCAGGGCGGGCACCAAGTCGCCCAGAAATTGACCAGCACTGGCGAGCCTTTGAAGCGGCGCATCGCAAGCGATTTGCCGTCAGGCGTGTCAAAGACCAGACTCCAGAAGGTCTGGACTGGATCTGTCGGGTCGCTTGCTGCGCTGCCGGCACCGCCCGGCGCCGACGAAGGCGTGTTGACAGCATGCGGCTCAAACTTTTGCCATGCCACCCCGACGCCAGCCACACCTGCCAGCGCTGCGGCGCCGCCACCTATCCATGTCCTGCGGTTCACGTGTCGTCCTTTTCTTCAGTAGCCAGCAATTTTCGCACCGCGGCAAGATCACCACGGCGTGCGCGTCCGGTGGCGTCGGGCCGCAAGGCGCCGCGCAAATCATCATGGTCATAAACCATCAGGTGCACGCCTATGGTTTCGTCAAGCGCCTTACACAGGCTGCGCACGCTGAGCGCTTCCACACTGCCACCGGTAAAACCTGTCACGGTACGCGGCTCATAGTCCACCTGATGCTCGATCAGGGCAATTTCTGCCGATTTCGGATCGTCACAAAAAAGCTGGATATAGATATCCGACAGGCGTGTTGCCGTACCGTTCCATACTGCCCCGGTCAGGTAGGGCCGAAATGACGCCATGCGCTGCATCCACACCAGTGCGAGCTCACGCAGGGCGGCCAGTTCGGCGGGCTGCGTTTCCGCGCAGAAAATCTGGATGTACTCGCGAACGGCACTTTCCAGCATGTCGTTGTCGGGCAACTCGGTGCGGCCAGGCAGCGCCATCTGCTTGACCGCGCGGCGCTTGGCGGGACCGTATTCCAGCCCCTCTTCGACGATCAAGGCGGCCGCGGTCGCGGCGATTTCAGACTGCAGGGTGGGCAAGGCGGCGTCCATGGGCATGAGAGACGCAGTTTAGGCCATTGCGCCATGCGCCGCGAGGCTTCTGGCCAGGCGCCCCGCCAGGACGCGGGGGCAAAGCACGACGCATCTTTTGCTATTTAATTCATGGCCAACCCTTCCTTTATCCATTGGGCTAGAACCCAAAACAGCCATAAAACGGTTGAACCACCCTTTCAGGCACGCAAGCCGCCGCCGCGCCTTCGGCCACCGGTAATCCGCAAGGACTGCGCTACCCGCTTGCCTAAAATACCGCTCATGCATGTACACATACTGGGAATTTGCGGGACTTTCATGGGCGGGCTCGCCGCATTGGCGCGGGAAGCCGGGCACCAGGTGACCGGCTGCGATACCGGGGTGTATCCACCCATGAGCGATCAGCTGCGAAGCCTGGGCATCGAACTGATCGAAGGTTTTGGCGCTGACCAGCTGGCCCTCAAGCCCGATGTGTTTGTGATCGGTAATGTGGTGTCGCGGGCCTTCCTGCCCGCCGGCGCGCCACGCTACCCGCTGATGGAAGCTATCCTGAACAGCGGCAGCCGGTACACCAGTGGTCCGCAATGGCTGTCAGACCATGTGCTGCAAGGCCGGCATGTGCTGGCGGTTGCAGGAACCCACGGCAAAACCACAACCACCGCCATGCTGTCGTGGATTCTGGAACGTGCCGGCCTCAACCCTGGTTTTCTCATAGGCGGCGTGCCGTTGAACTTTGGCGTTTCAGCGCGGCTCGGTGGTGTTCCCGTGCCCTTTCAGCAGGGGCCGCGGAACCGGCTTAGCCGGGCCGCAGGCGCAGCGCCCCCCCCGGAGGGCAGTGAACCACACGCAGTGGGGAGCCCGGCGGCTCCATTTGTCATCGAGGCCGACGAATACGACACCGCGTTTTTTGACAAGCGCAGCAAGTTCGTGCATTACCGGCCCCGTACCGTCGTGCTGAACAACCTCGAGTTTGACCACGCCGACATCTTTGACGACCTGGCCGCTATCGAGCGCCAGTTTCATCACCTGGTTCGCACCGTGCCCTCCGAAGGACGGGTTGTCGTCAATGCGGCTGACGCCAGCCTGCAGCGGGTGCTGGCCAAAGGCTGCTGGAGCGAGCAGATGCCCTTCGGCGCCAGCTTGCCTAGCCTGAGCGGTTTTACCGCTGAGGGCGAGCCGCACGACTTTGTCGTGCTTCGGGCCTCACAGCCGGTGGCCCGGGTTCGCTGGCAGGTCAGCGGCGTGCACAACCAGCTCAATGCGCTGGCGGCGATTGCTGCCGCCGATCATGTTGGCGTACCCGCAGGCGTCGCTGCAGAAGCAATGGGCAGCTTTCAAAATGTAAAGCGACGCATGGAGGTCAGGGGCGTGGTGCAGACTGGTGCGGGCAACATCACGGTTTACGACGACTTTGCGCACCATCCCACCGCGATTCAAACCACCGTGGATGGGCTGCGGCGCCAGCTCGACAGCCAGGGCAGGCAGGCCGAGCGCATCCTGGCGATTTTCGAGCCGCGCAGCAACACCATGAAGCTCGGCGCCATGGCAGCGCAACTGCCGGCCAGCCTGGCGCAGGCAGACCTCGCGTTTTGCCACGCCGGCGGCCTGGACTGGGATGCGCGGGCAGCGCTGTTACCCATGCAGGCCAGGTCCCAGGTGGCTGATAACATCGACGAACTGGTGCTGCAGGTCAAGGCGCGGGCAAGGTCCGGCGACCATCTGCTGTGCATGAGCAACGGCGGTTTCGGCGGCGTGCACGCCCGCTTGCTCAACGCGCTGAAGCCCTAGAAGCCTGCGGGTGACGAGTTACCGACACTGAGCATCAAACGCTACTTTATTAGTAGCTACTACCCCTCGTATTTCATGGCTTAAGCCCGATTTGGCTTATAAAACCGCCACATGACGAAAACGGCGCAATAGCTGGTTCTCCCTACGCCCACTCACTTCAGTAGCTGATGCTGAGCGACGCTACATCAATATGCACCGCCGGCTTGCCCAGCGCTGCGCTGGCAGCACGCGCAAATGCCAGTGCCCACGCAGGGTCGGCAAATTTCTGCAAACCTGCCGCCTCGGCAATCACCACAACCTTGTCAGCTGTCAACAACTTGCCGGTGGGGCGAAGCGGCTCGCAGCCCATCTGCGTGAACGCATCATCCAGCCAGCGGCGCGCTTCGTCACTGGCCATCGGCTGTTTGCCTTCCAGCGCAATCCGCTGTGAAGGATGAGAGGCAAAGGTCACACTGACTTCATGGCGCATCGCGGGCTCCCGGTTGGCTGGTCGGCAGATGGAAAAGCCTGCGCCAGACGCCAGCGGGCACCCGGAACAGGCCCGAGAAAAAGAGGCCGGCCAGCCTTGCAGGCAGGCCCGCTTTTGGCGATATTAAGCCCGGCGCGCCTGGACAGCATCCGACAGGGTTTGCAGTACCTCCAGCGAATCGTCCCAGGACAGGCACGCATCGGTGATGCTTTTGCCATATTCCAGCGCGCCGGAATCGTCCTTGCCAGGGGTGAATTTCTGTGCGCCTGGCTTCAGATGGCTTTCAACCATCAGGCCGAACACCTGGCGCGAGCCGCCTGAGACCTGGCCGGCGACGTCACGGGCGACGTCTTTTTGCCGCTCATGCTGCTTGGAGCTGTTGGCATGGCTGCAATCCACCATCAAGGTGCCTGGCAGGCGGGACGCTTCCAGCTCCTTGCAAGCCGCCGCCACGCTGTCGGCATCGTAGTTCGGCGCCTTGCCGCCGCGCAGGATGACGTGGCAGTCCGGGTTGCCATGGGTCTGCACCACGGCGACCTGCCCGTTTTTATGCACCGACATGAAATGGTGGCCACGGGCAGCAGCCTGTATGGCGTCCGTGGCAATCCGGATATTGCCGTCGGTTCCATTCTTGAAGCCGATGGGCGCTGACAGGCCCGAGGCCAACTCGCGGTGCACCTGGCTTTCGGTGGTGCGCGCGCCAATCGCGCCCCAGGCGATCAGGTCGCCAATGTATTGCGGCGAGATCACATCCAGAAACTCGCTGCCGGCGGGAAGGCCCAGGCGGTTGATCTCGATGAGCAGTTGCCGCGCAATGCGCAGGCCCTCGTCGATGCGAAAGCTTTCGTCAAGGTACGGGTCGTTGATCAACCCTTTCCAGCCCACCGTGGTGCGCGGCTTCTCGAAGTACACCCGCATCACGACCTCCAGCGTTCCTTCATACCTCTTGCGCTGCTCCATAAGCCGGCGGGCGTATTCCAGCGCAGCCACCGGGTCATGGATGGAACAAGGGCCGATGACCACCAACAGCCGGTCGTCTGTTCCGGCAATGATGTTGTGGATGTTGCTGCGCGTGCGGGTGATCAGCGACTCGACAGCTGTACCGCGTATCGGGAAGAAGCGGATCAGATGCTCGGGAGGAGGTAGCACGGTGATGTCCTTGATGCGTTCGTCGTCGGTCTGGCTGGTCTTTTCGACGGTCGCATGCCAGTTGTCGCTGGACGGGACGGATAGGGCTGGAGGATTCATCGCGGACTTCCTGTTGATGTCAAAAAAGAAAACGGGCGGGTTGGCTCTGGTCGGGGCGAAAAAAAACCGCCGGAAGTCCGGCGGTTTTTGAAAGATTCGCTGCGTTCAGGGTGCTTACGCGAATGTCTCTCTACCGCCGGAGGCGCTTGAGAACCAGTAGTGAGCAAAATAAAATACAGCTGAAAACATGGTCTGGAATGTAGCACAGCTTCATACCGTCCAGTTGGTGAAATCTACCCTGTCGATGCGTGAAAACGACGGTCTGAGCGCCGGACCCTGCAGCCAATTAAGCCACCACGCCTGGCTGCAGGTATGCATGGCAGCCGACGCATCGGAACAACCTCAGGCCGTTCCGCCCACCGTCAGCCCGTCGATACGCAAGGTGGGCTGCCCCACCCCGACCGGCACGCTCTGGCCTTCCTTGCCGCAGGTACCGACGCCGCTGTCAAGCTGCATGTCGTTGCCCATCATGGTGACGCGGGTCAGCGCGTCCGGGCCATTGCCGACAATGGTTGCGCCCTTTACCGGGTAGAGGATCTTGCCGTTTTCAACCCAGAAGGCTTCGCTGGCTGAAAAGACGAATTTGCCGGAGGTGATGTCAACCTGCCCGCCGCCAAAGTTGGTGGCATACAGGCCCTTCTTGATGCTGGCAACAATTTCCTCAGGTGCCTTGTCGCCACCCAGCATATAGGTGTTGGTCATGCGCGGCATGGGCACGTGCGCGTAGCTTTCACGCCGGCCATTACCGGTTGGCTTGACCTTCATCAAACGCGCGTTGAGAGAATCCTGGATGTAGCCCTTCAGAATGCCGTCTTCAATCAGCACATTGCGCTGGCTGGCATGGCCTTCATCGTCCACATTGAGCGAGCCGCGGCGGTCGGCAATCGTGCCGTCGTCCAGAACGGTAACGCCCTTGGCAGCAACCCGCTGGCCGATCTTGCCCGAAAAAGCGCTGGAACCCTTGCGGTTGAAGTCACCTTCCAGGCCATGTCCGATGGCCTCATGCAGCAGGATGCCGGGCCAGCCAGAACCCAGCACCACCGTCATTTCGCCGGCAGGCGCAGGCCGCGCATCCAGATTGGTCAGCGCCGCCTTCACCGCATCTGCCACGTATTGGGCGATCTGCGCGTCATCAAAATAGGCCAGCCCGAAGCGGCCACCACCGCCCCCGGAACCGACCTCGCGGCGGACCTTGCCCGCCACTTTTTTCTCGGCAATCACGGTGACGCTCAATCGCACCAGGGGCCGCACATCGGCCGCCAGCGTTCCGTCAGCCCGCGCCACCATCACCACATCGTATTCACTGGCCAGCCCGGCCATGACCTGCACGATGCGTGGGTCTTTTGCCTTGGCCATCTTCTCGACCTTTTCCAGCAGCTTTACCTTGGCGGTGCTGTCGAGCGTGGAAATCGGGTCAACCTCGTTGTAGAGCGAACGGCTGCTGGCGATGCGCCGCGACGGTGTCTTAATGCGCGCGGATGCGGCGGCTGCCGAAATGCTGCGCACAGTGCGTGCGGCGTCCAGAAGCGATGCCTCGGAAATATCGTCGGAATACGCAAACGCGGTTTTCTCGCCGCTTACCGCACGTACGCCCACGCCCTGGTCGATGCTGAAAGAGCCGGTTTTGACGATACCCTCTTCCAGGCTCCAGCCTTCGCTGCGGGTGTACTGAAAGTAGAGGTCGGCGTCATCGGCGCCGTAAGAGGTTATCTCGCCGAGGGCGCGGCTCAGGTGCGCAGGGGTCAGTCCGAAAGGCGCGAGCAGCAGCTTTTCGGCGATCTCCAGCCGGCCCGAGGTCGACGCCGAGGTAGGTCGAACCGTTGAAGAGGTGGTGGACACATTGAGAGCTGCAGCGGAGGTGGAGCGAAGAGAAGTCATGCGAATCATTGTAGGCAGTCTGGTCTGCCTGCCACGCACCAAGGTTTTGCGTCTGTGCCCCGTCAGCGACCTGCGTGCGGCATGCGCGCCCCCGGAGTCGGAGCGCGCCAAAACGCCGCGCTGGCCCTGCCTTAGGACTGCACCAGCCGCTTGGCCTTGGCAACCGACATCAGGATGCCAACGGCCAAACCCAGCGTCACCATCGCGGTGCCGCCATAGCTGATAAAGGGCAAGGGCACCCCAACCACCGGCAGGATGCCGCTGACCATGCCCATGTTGACGAAAGCGTAGGTGAAAAAGATCATGGTCACCGCGCCGGCCAGCAGCCTTGAGAAAAGTGTTGGCGCTTCCATGGCAATGACCAGGCCCCTGAGGATGAGAAAGATAAAGGCTGCAATCAGCATCAGGTTGCCCACCAGGCCAAACTCTTCTGAAAAAGCGGCAAAAATAAAGTCGGTGGTGCGCTCCGGGATGAACTCCAGGTGCGTCTGGGTGCCTGCCATGAAGCCCTTGCCCGACAGGCCACCCGAGCCGATGGCAATCATGCCCTGGATGATGTGAAAGCCCTTGCCCAGCGGGTCACGCGTCGGATCGAGCAGGGTGCAGATACGCTGCTGCTGATAGTCATGCAGCACCGGCCAGCGCACGCCGTCGGCGCACAATTGCGGCTCAAACCACACCAGGAGCAGGATGCCGACCAAGCCCAGCAAGACCGGCGGCAGGATCAGCTTCCAGCTCAGGCCGGCAAAAAAGATGACCGCCAGGCCAGAGGCCAGCACCAGCAACGACGTGCCGAGGTCGGGCTGCTTCATGATGAGGCCCACTGGCACCACCAGCAGCAGGATCGCCATCACGAAATCCAGCGGCCGCAGCTGCCCCTCGCGTTTTTGAAACCACCAGGCCAGCATCAGCGGCATCGCGATTTTCAGGATTTCACTGGGTTGGATGACCACCCCAATATTCAGCCAGCGCCTGGCGCCTTTTTTGGTGATGCCAAAGATCGCCACCGCAATCAACAGTGCAACGCCTGCAATATAGATAGGCACCGCGAGCGCCATCAGGCGCTGCGGCGGAATCTGCGCCACGACAAACATGATGGCGCCGGCAATCAGGGTATTGCGGCCATGGTCCATGAAGCGGCTGCCGTGGTCATAACCCGATGAGTACATGATCAGGAGACCGGCGCTGGCGAGCAAAAACACCGCAAAAGCCAGCGGGCCGTCAAAGCCCACGAAAAAGGGAGTGGTTCGCTGCCACAGCGAGGGTTTGTCGAAAACAGCGGACATCAGCCAGATTATCGGGCAGCTTCTGGCGGCAATGCTCAAAAATCCGACAAGGGCAAGGTCAGACGCCCATGCCGTCGCACTCTATTTTTGCTATTAATAAAGAAGCTACCGCCCCTTTAGTTCATTGGCCTACAGGTCAATTTACCTTAATTAATGCAACCATCGCTGCACCAGTGCCTGGTCGCACCTCGCGTCGCCAGTGTCTCTGGTCTGCCGCAGCGGCACATTCACAAACCGCCAGCAGTGCCTGGACCTTACGATGGCGCATGTCTGTAACCCATCTGCTTTATCTGCACGGCTTTCGCTCATCACCGCTATCTGCCAAAGCCAGGACCATGGCGGAAACCGTGCGCCAGCGGTACCCGGGCGTGGTCTGGTGGTGCCCGCAACTGCCGCCCTCGCCCCGGCAAGCCATGCATGACGTGGCCACAAGGCTTGCGGCCTGGCCGGGCAGCGCCGGCTTTGAGGCCATGGCAGTTGTTGGCTCATCGCTCGGCGGTTTTTACGCCACCTGGGTTGCTGAGACGATGGGCTGCAAGGCGGTGCTGCTGAACCCGGCGGTAAACCCGGCGCGCGATCTGGCAAGCCACATCGGGCAGCAGACCAGCTGGCAGAACCCGGCTGACCGGTTTTTCTTCAAGGCCGAATTCCTGACGGAACTTCGGCAACTGGAGCGCGGACCGCTGGCGCATCCTGAGCGCTACCTGGCCCTGGTGGCCAAGGGTGACGAGGTGCTGGACTGGCGCGAAATGGCCGCGCGCTATGAGAAAACGCAGCTTCATGTGCTGGAAGGCGGCGACCATGCGCTGAGTGACTTTGACCGCCACCTGCCTTTGATTCTGCGTTTTCTGGACCTGGATTCGCGCACCGCACCCACCCCGAACTGAAGCTCTACATCATGCCGGCACTGGCCTGGCGCCCAAACGACGCTGATTACACTTGGCCCACATCTCCAGAACCCAAGAGGCGCCAGTTTGTTTGTATTGTTTGAAGAAGCCGGAAAATTTCTCGCGGGCCGCATCTTGTCAGAGGCCGACAGTTCGCTGCAGGTCGAACTCGACTCCGGCAAGCGCGTCAAGGTCAAGTCGGTCAACGCGCTGCTCAGGTTTGAAAAACCAGCGCCAGCCGAACTGGTCGCCAACGGGCACAAGCTGAGCGAAGAAATCGAACTCGACCTGGCCTGGGAGTTTGCCAGCGACGACGAATTCGGCTTCGCCGACCTGGCGCGCGATTACTTCAGTGCCGACCCGGCCAAGCCGGCCACACTTGAGCAACAGGCAGCCGCGCTGTTTCGGCTGTTTGACTCGCCGCATTACTTTCGCCGTGCGGGCAAGGGCCGCTTCAAGAAAGCGCCGGCAGACATCCTCCAACTGGCGCTGGCAGCCATCGAGAAGAAAAAGCAGGTCGCGCTGCAGATCACGCAATGGGCAGCAGAACTGGCCGAGGGGAACTGCCCGCAGCCGGTACGCGAACAGCTCTACAAGATTCTTTTCAAACCCGACAAGAACAGCGCCGAGTACAAGGCCGTTGTCGAGGCATCCCGCAACACCCACACCGCGCCGCTTGACCTGCTGCAACGATCAGGCGCAATTGCATCGGCCTACCAGTTTCACTGGAAGCGCTTTCTGTTTGAAAATTTCCCCAAGGGCACGGGGTTTCCGACGCTCCAGGCGCCGCAACCTGCGGGCGACTTGCCGCTGGCGGCGGTGCAGGCTTTTTCCATCGACGATTCCAGTACCACCGAAATCGATGATGCGCTGTCGGTGACCGGACTCGGATCCGGCACGATTACCCTCGGCATCCATATCGCAGCGCCGGGGCTGGCAGTGCAGCCTGGCAGCGCGATCGACCATGTCGGCCGGGCGCGTTTGTCCACTGTTTACATGCCGGGCTACAAGCTCACCATGCTGCCGGACGACATCGTGCAAAGCTACACCCTGCAGGAAGGCCGCAACTGCCCGGCGCTGTCGCTTTACATCACGCTGGATGAAGCCAGCCTTGCGATCAGCGAAACCGTGACCCGGATCGAGCAGGTGCCGATTGCCAGCAACCTGCGCCACGACGTGCTGGACAGCACCTTCACCGAGGCATTTTTTGAGGCTGCGCATGCCGGGCATGCGGCAGGCGATCAGCCCTGGGCCAGCGAGCTGACGTTTTTGCATCGCCTGGCCCGGCATCTGAAGGCGCAGCGGGAGGTGGTGCGCGGCAAGCCCGAAAATTTCAACCGCCCGGATTACAACTTCAAGCTGGACAACCCGGGCGGACGGGAGCCGCAGGGCGACGAAAAGGTCAGCATCAGCATTCGCCTGCGTGGCGCGCCGCTGGATCTGATCGTGGCAGAGGCCATGATTCTGGCGAACAGCACCTGGGGCCAGTGGCTGGCCGACCACGGCCTGCCCGGCATTTACCGCAGCCAGGCCAGCCTGGCGCCGGGCGTCAAGGTGCGCATGGGCACACGCTCGCTGCCACATGCCGGTCTTGGCGTGAAAAGCTATGCCTGGAGCACCTCGCCGCTGCGCCGCTATACCGACCTGGTCAACCAGTGGCAGATCATCGCCTGCGTGCAACATGGCCGCACCGCCGCACTGGTAGCGCCCTTCAAGCCCAAGGATGCCGAGCTGTTTTCCATCATCTCCAGCTTTGATGCGGCCTACAGTGCCTACAACGGTTTCCAGTCCGGCATCGAACGCTACTGGACCCTGAAATACCTGCAGCAAAACAACCTCACCGAGCTGACCGCAACCGCCTTCAAGGACAACCTGGTAAGGGCCGATGACCTGCCGCTGGTGTTGCCGGCCGCCGGAGCCGCCGGCCTTCCGCGCGGCGCCCGCGTCAAGGTGCGGCTCGGCGAGATCGATGAAATGACGCTGGATATTGGCGGCACCGTCACCGAAAGGCTGGATACAGTGGCCGGAGCAACCAGTCCTGAAGCAGCACCGGTGGACGACGAAGACGACGGCGAGGCCGAACTCGCGTCGGGCCCTATTTCGATTGCGGTCGACATGCAGGATGCTGGCGATGCCGGCGCTGCAACCGAAACCGGCACAGCGCCCACCGCTGCGCCGGGTGCTTCCTGAGCTGCTGCAGGCGCGCTGCGCACGCCGCCTGTTGCCGCTGATTGACGGGGCTACCCGCAGGGCCAAAGGCCTGATTGCCGCGCTTTAGCCCCGATAATCGCCGCTGTGAAATCCTTCAGCACATTGCAAATCGCGTTGGGTGCGTCCGCTCTGGTGCATGCGGTGGTATTGACCACGCGGTTTGTCGATCCGGCAAGCTTTGAGCGCATCTTTCAGGACACGCCGCTGGAAGTGATCCTGGTCAACGCCAAATCCAGCGAAAAACCGGATGTTGCCAAGGCTATCGCACAGCGAACACTGGCGGGCGGCGGCGAGCTGGAAAAGGGCCGCGCCACCTCACCGCTGCCGCCATCGGCACTGACCGAGCTTGGCGACGCCGCCGAGGACGCGCAGCGCAAGGTCGATGCCCTGCAGGAGCAGCAGATGCAGTTGCTGGCGCAGATCAAGAACCAGCTGGCCACCATGCCGCCACCAGACCCCAAAAGGCCCTCGAACGATCCCGCGCAAGGCGAGCGCGAGGAAAAGCGCAAGCAGCTGATCAAAATTCTGGCCGAGATAGAAAAACGCATCAGTGAAGAAAATGCGCGGCCGAAAAAACGCTACATCAGCCCCGCTACCCGTGAAGAGGTGTATGCCGTTTACTACGACCAGCTGCGCCGCAAGATAGAAGACCGCGGCACCACGCATTTCCCCGAGCAGGCGGGCAAAAAACTCTATGGTGAGCTGACCATGATCGTCACCGTCAACTTTGACGGCAAGATTCTGGCTACCGAGGTGGTGGAAACCTCGGGCAGCCTGACCCTGGACCGGCGTGCACAAAGCATCGTGATGGGCACCGGTCCGTTTGACAGGTTCAGCGATGCCATGCGGCGCAAGGCCGACCAGATCGTGGTGGTGTCGCGCTTCAAGTTCACCCGCGACGAAACGCTGGAAACCCGGCTGACCAACCGCTGACCCCACACCTAGCCAGAAAGCAGCGATGGACCATTACTGTGTTGTTGGCAACCCGGTTGCGCACAGCAAGTCGCCCCAGATTCATGCGCGGTTTGCGGAGCTGACCGGCCAGGCGATGAGCTATGACAAGCAACTGGTGGCGCTGGATGGTTTTGCAGAGGCGCTGGGCGGTTTTCGGCAACGCGGCGTCAAAGGTTGCAATGTCACGGTGCCGTTCAAGTTCGAGGCTTTTGCCTGCGCAACCAGCCGGAGCAGCCGCGCCGAACTGGCGCAGGCAGCCAACACGCTGCGCTTTGATGCAGATGGCATCCATGCCGACAACACCGACGGCATCGGCCTGGTCAATGACATCCAGACGAATGCCGGCGTGGCGTTGGCAGGCCGCGATATCCTGCTCATCGGCGCGGGCGGTGCGGCAGCCGGTGTGTTGGGCCCACTGATCAGCGCCAAACCCAGGCGAGTGGTGGTAGCCAACCGCACCTTGCAGAAGGCCCAAGCGCTTGTCTTGCAGCACCGTGCGCACCCGGCGACGATTGAATTGCTATTAAATACAGAGCTCTTACCCCAGTCATTGCAAGGGGTTGAAGGCGATTTTGATGTGATCATCAATGCTACTGCCAGCAGCCTGGCCGGTGCGGCCATACCGGTGCAAGCGCGGGTGCTGAAACCCGGCGCACTCGCCTACGACATGATGTATGGCCCAGCGGCGCAGGCTTTTTTGAGCTGGGCGCGGACGCATGGCGCGCAAGGCCGCGACGGGCTGGGCATGCTGGTCGAGCAGGCTGCAGCGGCTTTTGAGGTGTGGCGCCAGGTCAGGCCGCCGTCTGCGCAGGTGCTGGGCGAAATGCGCGCGGCCATCCAGCTACCTGGCCTATGACAAAAGCCTCGCCCTTCAAGCGGCTGGCGGGGCTGGTCGGCCTGATGCTGCTGGCGGTGCTGGTCCTGCAGCTTTATTTTGTGGTGCGCATCGCGCTGATGGTCGTGGTCAATCCTGAATCCACTGCTTTCGAGCGGTCCGAGATTTACCGGATTACCGCCACCAAAGGCAGCCTCAAATGGCGCCAGCAGTGGGTGCCTTACCACCGCATCTCCGACAAGCTGAAAAGCGCGGTGATCGCGTCGGAAGACGCCAGCTTCATCGAGCATGACGGGGTTGATCTGGAGGCGCTTGAGAAAGCCTGGGACAAGAACAGCAAGGCCGAGCAGAAGGCGCAGCTGGCCACCGAAAAAGCCGCCAGCAACGTTGCGAAAGCAGCTGCCGGAAAACCCGCCATGCTGGCCGCCGCGAAGGCACCAAAAATCGTCGGCGGCTCCACCATCACCCAGCAGCTGGCCAAGAATCTGTTTCTGGCGAGCGAGCGGACCCTGGCGCGCAAGGGACAGGAGTTGTTGCTGGCGCTGATGCTGGAAGCGATGCTCAGCAAGGAACGCATTCTGGAGATTTACCTTAACAACGTCGAGTGGGGCGAGGGCGTATTCGGCGCCGAGGCCGCCGCGCAGCACTACTACCGCAAAAGCGCCGCAAACCTGAGCGCCTATGAAGCGGCGCGGCTGGCTGTGATGCTACCGCGACCACGTTACTTTGAAACCCGCCCGGGCTCGGGCTATCTGGCCTCGCGCGCCAGCACGATCGCAGCGCGCATGGGCGGTGTTGAAATCCCCTAGTCAACCGAGTGCCTGCCGAGCGATTTTGCTGCTGTGCGCACAGCGCGCAAGAGCATGACTCTGCTGGCTGATCGCTGCCAAGCTGCGGGAGGGCAACAGCTATTATTCCGCATGCTTGCAAAGTTGATGAGTTTGTTTCTGCTGGGTCTGGTTCGCGTGCTGACCGGCGCGCAGGCACGCTGGCAGGGCTGCCCGCCCAAAGCCGAGCAGCGCATCTACTTTGCCAACCACCAGAGCCCTGCGGACCTGGTGCTGATGTGGGCAGCGCTGCCGCTGGAGCTGCGCAGCATCACGCGGCCGATTGCGGCAAAAGACTGCTGGACCAGGACACCGTTCAAGAAGTGGATCACCACGGCGGTCTTCAACGCCATTTATGTGGACCGTGCCAAGGTGGGTGACCAGGACCCACTGGAGCCACTGGTTGACGCGCTGCAAAACGGTGATTCGATCATTCTGTTTCCGGAAGGCACGCGGCGCCACCATGACGAACCGCAAAGCTTCAAGTCGGGTCTTTAGAGACGCCCTGTGTTTTACGGCACCGGTGTTCTTTCATTCGGTTCGCTGGTACTTCGGCATATAGCCTTTTTCAAACAAAATACTGTCTTAGCCCAATACTTATAAGGGCTTGCAGCTATCAAAAGAGTAGCTAATGCGAATTTTGGGCATTGACCCGGGACTGCAGATCACCGGCTTCGGTGTGGTGGATGTGGACGGCCACGAGTTGCGTTATGTGGCCAGCGGCACTATCAAGACCACTCATCTGGACACACAGGACCTGCCGGCACGCCTGCGGGTGTTGTACGACGGCATACGTGAAGTCACCGACCGCTACCAGCCCAACGCGTCATCGGTCGAGATCGTGTTCGTCAACGTAAACCCGCAAGGCACGCTACTGCTCGGCCAAGCGCGTGGCGCCTGTATCACCGCGCTGGTGTCGCGCGACCTGGCGGTGGCGGAATATACCGCGCTCCAAATGAAAAAAGCGGTGGCGGGTTACGGCAAGGCCGGCAAAGCCGAGGTGCAGCAGATGGTGATGCGGCTGCTGAAACTGCCCGCCCTGCCCGGCAAGGATGCTGCCGATGCGCTGGGGCTGGCGATTACCCATGCGCACGTAGGCGCCGCAAACGCGCGGCTGGCTCAAGCCGCAGGCGTGGGCGCGAAGGTTGGTGCTGGCTACCGTGACGGACGCCGGCGTTAGTGGAATCAAAAGCCGCGCCCACCGGCCGCAGCGGTTTACGCCCCTTCAGGCGATGCGTTCCAGAATCAATACCGCAAAAAATCCGAAGGCTGCGATCAGCGTCCATTTCAGAATGACCAGCCCGTAGCGCCTGAACCGCACCTGGCCAGTGCCCGCATAAAACACAAAGGCGACCACCGCCGCCAGCAGCAAGAGCAATATCAACCAGCGAAACAGTAGCATGTGATCGTCGCCGTGGTGGGCGGCTTACCAGGCACGGGCCAGGCTGGCAAAACCATGCGGCGCGGTTTTCTCGTCTTCGAAGGTGACCACTTCATAGGCGTCTTCATGGGCCAGAAGCGCGCGCAACAGCTTGTTGTTCATCCCATGGCCTGAGCGAAATGCACTGTACGCGGCCAGCAAAGGCTTGCCGAGCAGGTACAAATCGCCCATGGCGTCCAGGATCTTGTGCTTCACGAACTCATCGTTGTAGCGCAGGCCGTCACTGTTCAGAACCTTGTAATCGTCCATCACGATGGCGTTGTCCAGGCCGCCACCCAGTGCCAGGCCGCTGGCCCGCATCATCTCGACATCCTTGGTGAAGCCAAAGGTACGCGCCCGGGCGATGTCGCGCGTGTAAGAGCCCGAGCCGATATCAAACTCAACGCGCTGCCCGGTGGAATCGACCGCTGGATGGTCAAAATCAATCTCGAAGCTAAGCTTGTAGCCGGCGTACGGCGTAAGGCGTGCCCATTTTTTTGCTGCGCCCTCGCCTTCTTGAACCTCTACCGGCCGAAGCACGCGTACAAAGCGCTTCGGTGCGCCTTGCAAGGCAATTCCGGCCGACTGCAGCAGGAATACAAACGAAGAAGCAGAGCCGTCCAGAATCGGCACCTCTTCGGCGGTGATGTCGACATAGAGGTTGTCAATGCCCAGCCCCGCGCAGGCTGACATCAGATGCTCGACGGTGTGCACCTTCGCCTGCCCGGACGAAATCGTGGATGCCAGGCGGGTATCGGTTACCGCAAGCGCTGATATCACAATATCCACTGGCACCGGCAAATCAACACGCCGGAAAACGATGCCGGTGTCCGGCGCGGCCGGCCGCAGGGTCAGCTCCACCCGCTGACCGCTGTGCAGGCCCACGCCAACAGCTTTGGTCAGGGACTTGAGTGTTCTTTGGGCGAGCATCGTCCTATTTTAGTTAACTCACGGTGTCCTGAGCACCGCAGTGGCATTGACAAAAGACAAGGGTCGCGGACGGCTGAAACTGCCCGGAAATCGTTATCACCTTGAAGCAGAGCCATATGGAGCCTCGCCGGCGCTACTAGCACAGCCAGCGATTGATCGAATGGAAAGCGCAGCGAGCTGCCCGGGCTTGCGTTGTGGAGCAGAGCCGTACACAAGTACGGCGAGCACCGCAAACGCGAGATCGGGTTGCGCAGTAGCTTTACATCCGCCCCGCAGCCGGGCCGCCCCAAGGCGGAGCAGCCCCTGCGGGGGAAAGTAGCCATACGCCGTGGCGACCGTGGGGGTTACTCAATCTGCCTGTTTGCGCAGAAAGGCTGGAATCTCGAAGTCATCCATGCCGCCCGAAGCCAGTGCATCCACCTTGGCCGCTGCCTGGGTACGGTTGGTGCGCCACACGCTGGGCACCGTCATGTTGCCGTAGTCCGGCTGCGACGAGGCAGAACCCACGGATGATGACAAGGCACCGCCGGCGCCGCCCATACCCGCCACCGAGTTGAGGGTGGGTATGTTGAAAGGCACGTTGTCGGTTCCCGTTCGCAGCACCTGCAGCGGCGGCGCATGGCGGCGCACGCCCTGGCGGCTAAGGCCGGTAGCCACTACCGTCACGCGGATGTCCTCGCCCAGCTTGTCGTCGTAGGCTGCGCCATAGATGACATGCGCATCAGGCGATGCATAGGCGCGTATGGTGTTCATGGCCAGCTTGGACTCGTTCAGTTTGAGCGAACCCTTCGCTGCGGTCACCAGCACCAGGACACCCTTGGCACCCGACAGGTCAATGCCTTCCAGCAACGGGCAGGCAACAGCCTGCTCGGCGGCGATACGCGCACGGTCCGGGCCACTGGCAACGGCCGTACCCATCATGGCCTTGCCGGGCTCGCCCATCACGGTGCGCACGTCCTCGAAGTCGACGTTGACGTTGCCGTACTCGTTGATGATCTCGGCAATGCCGCCGACGGCATTCTTGAGCACATCGTTGGCATGCGCAAAAGCAGCATCCTGCGTGATGTCGTCGCCCAGCACCTCCAGCAGCTTTTCGTTCAGCACCACGATCAGCGAGTCGACATTGGCTTCCAGCTCGGCCAGGCCCAGATCGGCGTTGGTCATGCGGCGGCCGCCTTCGAAATCGAAGGGTTTGGTCACCACCCCCACCGTCAGGATGCCCATTTCCTTGGCAACCCGAGCGATCACCGGGGCAGCGCCGGTGCCGGTGCCGCCGCCCATGCCGGCCGTGATGAACAGCATGTGCGCGCCGGTGATGGCGCTGCGGATGTCATCGACGGCAAGTTCGGCCGCATCACGGCCCTTGTCTGGCTTGCTGCCCGCACCCAGGCCGCTGCTGCCCAGCTGGATGGTCTTGTGGGCGCTGCCGCGCGCCAGCGCCTGCGCATCGGTGTTGGCGTAAATGAACTCAACGCCCTGAACGCCGCAATCGATCATGTGGCCGACGGCGTTGCCGCCGCCACCACCCACGCCGATTACCTTGATTTGTGTGCCCTGGTTGAATTCTTCGATCTCAATCATTTCTATGCTCATGGGAGCCTCCTATATAAATTAAGTTGACTTGCCAAAATCTTCGTCACGTACAGACTGACCGTTTTCATGAGGGGGTTTCCGCGCCCCCTGATCGCTTGTGTCGTTGTGGCGCCGCTCGGATCAGCGCCAGGTGATGTTTCATCAATGCACTTCGCCGGCAATCCGGCTGACGTTCGTACACGTGGGAAAGCTTGCGCATCAAAAGTTCCCCACGAACCAGTCCTTGACCCGGCCGAATGCGTTATGCACGCTGCCGGCTTTTTGGGAGACCTTGTAGCCGCGCATGCGCGCCAGCCGGGCCTCTTCCAGCAGGCCCATGACAGTTGCCGCACGCGCTTGGGCCACCATGTCGGACAGCGCACTGGAGTAGCGCGGAATCCCCCGGCGCACCGGCTTGAGAAAAATATCTTCGCCCAGCTCTACCATGCCCGGCATGACCGCGCTGCCGCCGGTGATGACGATGCCGGAGGACAGGACCTCTTCATAGCCTGACTCACGGATGACCTGCTGCACGAGCGAAAAAATTTCTTCGATACGCGGCTCGATCACGCCGGCCAGCGCCTGCTTGCTCAGCATGCGTGGCGCGCGGTCACCCAGGCCCGGCACCTCAACCTGGGTATCCGGGTCGGCCAGCAACTGCTTGGCCACTCCGTTCTCAACCTTGATGTCTTCTGCGTCCTTGGTGGGGGTGCGCAGCGCCATCGCAATGTCGCTGGTGATCAGGTCGCCGGCAATCGGTATCACCGCGGTATGCCGGATGGCACCGCCGGTAAAAATGGCGACATCTGTGGTGCCGGCGCCGATATCGACCAGCGCCACGCCCAGCTCCTGCTCATCCTGCGTCAGCACCGCCAGGCTGGAGGCCAGCGGGTTCAGCATCAGCTGATCGACCTCCAGGCCGCAGCGGCGCACGCACTTGATGATGTTTTCTGCGGCACTCTGCGCGCCGGTGACGATATGCACCTTAGCCTCCAGGCGGATGCCGCTCATGCCGATGGGCTCGCGCACATCCTGGCCGTCGATCACAAACTCTTGTGGCTCCACGAGCAACAGGCGCTGGTCGGTAGAGATGTTGATGGCCTTGGCGGTTTCGATCACGCGGGCTACATCAGCTTGGGTGACTTCCTTGTCCTTGACCGCCACCATGCCGCTGGAATTGATGCCGCGGATGTGGCTGCCGGTAATGCCGGTGTAGACCCGCGCTATCTTGCAGTCGGCCATCAATTCAGCTTCGCGCAGCGCCTGTTGGATGCTTTGAACCGTCGCATCAATATTGACCACCACGCCACGCTTGAGCCCGCTGCTAGCCGCAATACCCAGCCCCGCCAGCTTGAGCTCGCCACCGGGCATGACCTCGGCAACAACGGCCATGACCTTGCTGGTGCCGATGTCCAGTCCCACCACGAGATCCTTGTACTCTTTGGCCATAACTTACCTTTTCGCTTTCTTGTCTTCTTTGTCGCCCGGGATCACTGTGGTGACGCCCTTGAGCCGCAGTGCGTAACCATTGCCATAGCGCAGGTCGGCAGACTCGACGTCCCTGCCGAACCGGGCGGCCACCTGCGTCAGCGTCGACACGAAGCGCTGCACCCGCGCCTCGATCTCGCCTGCCGAACCGTGCCCGAGTTCGATGACCGCGCCGGTATCCAGATAGGCTCTCCAGCTGCCCTGCATCGTCAGCTCCAGGCCTTGCAGCTTGTCTTCGCGCTGCTCGAACAGGGGCGCCAATGTCTGATAGACGCCGAGCACGCGGGCCGCTTGCCCATCAGGGCCGTTGAGTTGCGGCAAACCCTCGGATTCGACATCGCCCGGGTTGGCTTCAAAAATCTCGCCAAAATTGTTGATGAGCCGGATGTGGCCATCCGGGCCCCAGTACGCAATTGCCTGATGCTCCTGAAGCCGCACCTTCAACTGGTTCGGGAACTGCCGTTGCACCACCGCCTGGCGTACCCAGGGCACCGACTCGAATGTTTTTTGCGTTTGGGCCAGGTCAACGGTGAAAAAATTACCCGCCAACCGCGGCGCCACATTGGCCCGCAGCGTCACGGTGTTGTTATGGGCGACGTCACCATGCACCACGATGCCGTTCAGGCTGAAGAGCGACTGGCGCATCAGCCAGCTCACCAGCAAGGTCAGAAGCATTGCCAAAAACACCAGGCACAGCAGCACCGACAGGGCGTTCATCAACTTGACGTCCGGCGGCAATGGCATAGGCAGTGGCAGCGAACGGCTCAAGCGGTGGCCCCTTTCGCTGGCCTAGCCCGTGCATCGGTTGCCGGCTGGTAGTCAAGCGAGGCTGTCTCCAGCACCGCCACGCACAGGTCTTCATAGGAAATACCGGCGGCCTGCGCCGACATCGGCACCAGTGAATGGCTGGTCATGCCGGGCGAGGTATTGATCTCCAGCAAAAACGGCTGGCGGCTGACCTTGTCAATCATCACGTCAGCCCGCGCCCAGCCCCTGCAGCCCAGGGTGCGAAAGGCGCTGAGCACCAGTTGCTGGATGTGCGCTTCCTCTCCATCGGGCAGGCCGCAGGGCACCAGGTACTGGGTGGTGTCAGTGAAGTATTTGTTCTGGTAATCGTAATTGCCTTCCGGCGCAACAATACGGATCACGGGCAGCGCGCGGGCTTCGCTTCCTGAGCCCAATACCGGGCAGGTCACTTCGTCGCCCTCTACAAACTGCTCGCACAAAACATCCGCATCCAGGGCGCCAGCCTGTTGGACGGCTTCCTGCAGGTCTGCCGCGCGTGCCACTTTGGTGAGGCCCAGCGATGAACCCTCCCGCGCCGGCTTGACGATCAATGGCAGGCCGAGCGTTTCAGTCACAGCGTTGGCATCGGCAGCTTGCATGCTGTGCTGGCGGAGCAGGACATATCGCGGCGTGGGCAGGCCTTCGGCCAGCAAGATGCGCTTGGTCATGACCTTGTCGATGGCCATGCTGGATGCCATGACACCTGAGCCGGTGTAAGGAATGCCCAGCAATTCGAGCGCTCCCTGGACGGTGCCGTCTTCGCCAAATCGGCCATGCAGCGCGATAAAGCAGCGGTCGAAGCCCTCTTTTTTCAGGTCGCTGATCGGCTGGCCAGCCGGGTCAAAGGCGTGGGCATCAACACCGCGTGAACGCAGTGCCTGCAACACACCAGCACCTGACATCAGCGACACCTCGCGCTCCGCCGACTGGCCGCCCATCAGTACCGCGACCTTGCCGAAATTGAAGGGTTTTAGCGTCATATCCCAATACCCAAAAGGCACATATGCTCTTGTTTTAGTAGCATATCAACAACTTTCTGGGGCACGGCGCCAATCGAACCGGCACCCATGCACAGCACCACATCACCGCCCAGGGCGTTGTCCAGAATCGCCTGCGGCAAGTCATCGATCGCATCGACAAACACCGGCTCCACCTTGCCGGCCACGCGCAAGGCGCGCGTCAGCGAGCGTCCATCAGCAGCGACGATCGGCGCTTCCCCGGCGGCGTAGACTTCGGACAGCATGACGAGGTCGGCATGCCCGATGACCTTGACAAAATCTTCAAAACAGTCACGGGTGCGTGTGTAGCGGTGCGGCTGGAAGGCCAGTACCAGACGCCGGCCCGGGAAGGCGCCGCGCGCCGCGGCAAGGGTGGCAGCCATTTCCACCGGATGGTGTCCGTAGTCTTCAATCAGGGTAAACGAGCCGCCCGCTTTTGCAGGCACTTCGCCATAACTCTGAAACCGGCGGCCTACACCGGTGAATTCAGCCAGCGCTTTTTGCACGGCTGCATCGGGCACATTGAGTTCAACCGCCACCGCAATGGCCGACAGCGCATTGAGCACGTTGTGCTCACCCGCCAGGTTCAGCACCACATCCAGGTCGGGCAGCGTGACGCCGTTGCGACGCTGTGCCGTGAAATGCATCTGCGTGCCCACCGGTCGCACATGGATGGCTCGCACCTCGGCGTCCTCGCCAAACCCGTAGCTGGTGACCGGGCAGGACACCTGCGGAAGTATCTCGCGCACGGCGGCATCGTCGGTGCACAGGATGGCGGTGCCGTAAAACGGCATGCGGTGCAGAAAGTCGACGAATGCTTTCTTCAGATTCCCAAAATCATGGCCATAGGTTTCCATATGGTCGGCATCGATATTCGTCACCACCGCCATCACCGGCAACAGGTTCAGGAAGGATGCGTCGGACTCATCTGCCTCGACCACGATGTAGTCGCCCAGGCCGAGCTTGGCGTTTGCCCCGGCGCTGTTGAGTCGCCCGCCGATAACGAAGGTAGGGTCAAGCCCGGCTTCTGCCAGGATGCAGGCGACCAGGCTGGTGGTGGTGGTCTTGCCGTGGGTTCCAGCAATCGCAATGCCCTGCTTCAGGCGCATCAACTCGGCCAGCATCAACGCACGAGGGACGACCGGAATGCGTTTCTCGCGTGCCGCCACGACCTCAGGGTTGTCCGCCTGCACAGCAGTAGAGGTCACTACCGCATCGACAGTAGCCAGGTTTTCGGCTGCGTGGCCAACGAAGGTCTTGATGCCCAGGCTGGCCAAGCGTCTGAGCGTGGGGCTGTCTGACAGATCAGAGCCCGAGATCACATAACCCAGGTTGTGCAGGACCTCGGCGATGCCCGACATGCCCGAGCCACCCAGGCCGATGAAGTGAATGTTCTTGATGGCGTGCTTCATGTCGCCAATTCCTCACAGGCTGCGACCAGGCGCGCAGTGGCTTCAGTTTTTTGCATGTTTTTGGCCTGTAGCCCAATATTCATAAGGACTATTCGCTCTGTTTTTTGTAGCATGTCAGCGAGTTTTACCGGCGTCAGGTCGCGCTGCTGTATCAGCCAGCCGCCGCCTTGTTCCACCAGAAATCTGGCGTTGGTCGTCTGGTGGTCATCAACCGCAGAGGGAAACGGCACGAACAGCGCCGCTGCGCCGATGGCGGCTATTTCGGTGACGGTACTGGCGCCAGCACGGCAGATGATCAGGTCCGCATCGGCAAACGCGCTGGCGGTGTCGTCAATAAAGGGCGTCAGACTCGCTTCAACCCCTGCAGCCGCATAGTTGGCACGCAGCGCCTCGATCTGCAACGCGCCACTTTGATGGAGCACGATCGGCCGCTGTGCAGGCGGCATCAACGCAAGTGCCTGCGGCACCAGCGTGTTCAAGGCTTTCGCGCCAAGACTGCCGCCGACCACCAGCAGGCGCAAGGGCCCGGTACGCCCTGCAAAACGTTCTTCAGGTCCCGGCTTGCTGGTAAAAGCGACTCGCAGCGGGTTGCCCACGCAGTCGGCGTTTTTCAGCGTTTGGGGGAAAGCGGTAAAGACCCGGTCGGCCACGCCAGCCAGCACCTTGTTGACCAGACCAGCCACCGAATTCTGCTCGTGCAGCACCAGCGGCTTGCCCAGCAGCACACTCATCATGCCGGCCGGAAACGCGATATAGCCGCCGAGCCCCACCACCACATCAGGCCTGACACGCCGGATGACCGCGATGCTTTGCCAGAAGGCTTTCAGCAAACGAAGCGGCAGCAGGCCCAACGTGAGCGGGCCCTTGCCGCGAACCCCCGAGAAAGCGATCGATTCAAAGGCAAAGCCGCGCGGCGGCACGAGTTGGCTTTCCATGCTGGGCCGGCCGGCGCTGCCCTGGCCGCCCAGCCAGTGCACACGCCAGCCGCGCTCGCGCAGGGCTTCGGCAACCGCAAGGCCTGGAAAGATATGGCCGCCGGTGCCACCCGCCATGACCAGCGCGGTCTTCTTCTGCAGACTTTGGTTGTCCACTCGCTTCATAGTCTGCCTCCGCGCATCAGCAGGCGGTTCTCGTAATCGATCCGCAACACGACCGCCAGCGAGATCAGGTTCATCACGATGGCCGAGCCGCCGAAACTCATCAGAGGCAGCGTTAGCCCCTTGGTGGGCAAGGCGCCCAGGTTGACGCCGATATTGATGAAGGTCTGAAAACCGATCCAGATGCCGACACCCTGCGCAACCAGCCCGGCAAACAGGCGATCCAGCGCAATCGACTGGCGGCCGATGTGCATGATGCGGCGAGTCATCCACATGAAGAGCGCGATCACCGTCAACACACCGATCAGTCCGAACTCCTCTCCAATCACAGCCATCAGAAAATCGGTATGGGCCTCGGGTAGCCAGTGCAGTTTTTCGATGCTGCCGCCGAGCCCCACGCCAAAAATCTCTCCGCGACCGAAGGCGATCAATGAATGCGACAACTGGTAGCCCTTGCCCAGCGCGTATTTTTCACTCCAGGGGTCGAGGTAGGCAAAAATACGCTCGCGCCGCCATTCGCTGAGCATGACCATCAGCGCAAAGGCAATCACCACCACCGTGGCGATCACCGCGAACATGCGCACATTCACGCCGCCCAGAAATAGAATGCCCATGGCGATCACCGATATCACCATGAAGGCACCCATGTCGGGCTCGGCCAGCAGCAGCAGGCCCACCAGACCTATGGCCGCGGCCATGGGCAATACCGCGCGAAAGAACTTTTCTTTGACTTCCATCTTGCGCACCATGTAATCGGCGGCATACAGCAGCACCGCAAACTTGGCCAGTTCGGACGGCTGAAAATTCATGAGGCCGAGGGAGATCCAGCGGCGCGCGCCGTTCACGCCCTTGCCCACATAAGGCACCAGCACCAGTATCAGCAGCATCAGCGAAAAAATGAACAGCCAGGGCGCGAGCTTTTCCCAGGCCGACATCGGCACCTGAAAAGCAAGCCACGCCACCAGGATGGCTACCACCATCGACAGCATGTGCCGGGTCAGAAAATGCGTTTGTGCATAACGCGCAAATTTGGGGTTGTCGGGCATGGCAACCGTTGCGGAATAGACCATGACCAGGCCCCACATCAGCAAGGCGAGCGTGACCCAGACCAGCGCCCTGTCAAAGCCGGCCATGCGTACCGGCGCATTGGGCTTGCGGGAAAGGCTGTGCCCGCCGAGCCGAACCGGCAAGGCAACCGAGGTGGCCTTGCCGGCGCCGGAAAACCAGCCCGCAAAACGGCCCGACAACCTGTCGGTCAGACGCGAGCCGAGACGCGTTGCGGCGGTCACAGCACTGCTCCTTCTTCAAGCGCAAGCTCCCGCACGGCATCGCAAAAAACCTGGGCCCGGTGCTCGTAATTGCTGAACATGTCAAAGCTTGCGCAGGCCGGCGACATCAATACCGCGTCGCCAGGGCGCGCATGTGCAGCCGCCTGCGCGACGGCCTGCTGCATTGATGGTGCATGCAGCAGCGAAACAGCGGTGTCCTTCAGGGCCGCCTGGATAAGCGGCGCGTCCCGTCCGATCAGGATGGCAGCCCTGGCGTAGCGGGCAACCGGGTCAGCCAGCGGCGAGAAATCCTGCCCTTTGCCTTCACCGCCCAGAATCACCACCAGCTTGCGCTCGGAGCCCAGGCCGGCCAATGCGGCGACGGTAGCCCCGACGTTGGTGCCCTTGCTATCGTCAAAATACTCGACGTCATGCACCACTGCAACCGACTCGACACGGTGCGGCTCACCCCGGTAGTCGCGCAGGGCATGTAGCATGGCCGCCAGGCCGCAGCCCGCAGCGCTGGCCAATGCCAGGGCCGCCAGCGCGTTGCAGGCGTTGTGACGACCACGAATACGCAAGGCATCCAGCGGCATCAGACGCTGGATATGCAACTCGATTTCCTCGCCTTTCTTGCGCCTGAAGGTTTCGTCGGCCTCTGCGGCCCGCACCAGCCAGGCCATGCCATTGACGGTTTCAATGCCATAGTCACCGGCACGCCGGGGTTCGTCACTCCCGAAAGTCGCATAGCTGCGTAGCTGCTTGCCCTTGACCGGCGCCGGAAGCGCGGACATCACCCGTGCGTCGTCACGGTTGAGCAGCATGATGCCGCTGGTACCGAAAACATTGGCCTTGGCTGCTGCATACGCCGGCAAGGTTTCATGCCAGTCCAGGTGGTCCTGGGTAATGTTCAAAATGGTGGCGATGCCCGGCTCGAAGCTGCTGACACCGTCGAGCTGAAAGCTGGACAGCTCCAGCACCCACACCTCAGGCAGTGCGGTACCTGCCTCTTTTGCAGTGATGGCCTCTGCCAGCGTGTCGAGCAGCGTGGGGCCGATATTTCCGGCAACCGCTACCGATTTGCCAGCGCGGCGGGCCAATTCGCCCGTCAGCGCTGTAACCGTCGTCTTGCCGTTGGTGCCGGTGATGCCGATGACCTGCGGCGAATAGGCATCGCTCGCCTTCAACTCGGCCAGTGCCTGGGCAAACAGGCTGAGTTCGTTGCCGCAGTTGAGGCCTTGCGCCCTTGCGGCCTGCATTACGCCAGCCACCGAGCGGGGGGACAGGCCGGGGCCTTTGAACACCGCATCGAAACGGCTGCTCATCAGCAGCACTTCCGACATGTCGGCGTGGATGAATCGCACTTGCGCAAGCGTCTCATTCAATACCGCAAGCGCCGGTGGCGACTCCCGGGTGTCGGCCACGGTCACCTGCGCACCAGAGCGTGTGCACCAGCGAGCAAGCGCCAGCCCCGAGGCGCCCAGCCCCAGCACCAGTATGTTTTGACCGGCCAGGCTTTTCATCTCAGCTTCAAGGTGGACAGGCCGACCAGACACAGCAGCATGGTGATGATCCAGAAGCGCACCACAACCTGGGTTTCTTTCCAGCCGCTTTTTTCGAAATGGTGATGCAGGGGTGCCATCTTGAGGATGCGCCGACCCTCGCCGAAACGCTTCTTGGTGTACTTGAAGTACATCACCTGCAGCATGACCGACAAGGCCTCCACGACAAAAATTCCGCCCATGATGGCGAGCACGATCTCCTGGCGAACAATGACCGCAATCGTACCCAGAGAGGCGCCCAGCGCGAGGGCGCCAACGTCACCCATGAAGACTTGTGCAGGATGGGTGTTGAACCACAGAAACGCCAGACCGGCGCCCGCCATGGCCGCGCAAAAAATCAGCAATTCACCCGACCCGGGAATGTGCGGAAACAGCAGGTACTTTGAATAGACAGAGCTTCCGGTGACATAGGCAAAAACGCCCAGCGCGGAACCCACCATCACCACCGGCATGATAGCCAGCCCGTCCAGCCCGTCGGTGAGGTTCACGGCATTGCTGGAACCCACAATGACCAGATAGGTCAGGATGACAAAGCCGAACACACCCAGGGGATAGCTGACCTCCTTGACGAAAGGCACGAGAAGACCGGCCTTGGGCGGCAGGTCGATATCAAAGCCCGAGCTGGCCCAGTTGACAAAGAGCTCCAGCACGCGAATGTTGGAACTCTCGGAGATGCTGAAAACCAGGTACACAGCCGCCATGAGGCCAATCACGGATTGCCAGAAGTATTTTTCGCGTGAGCGCATGCCTTCCGGGTCTTTCTTCACGACCTTGCGCCAGTCATCGACCCATCCGATGGCGCCGAAGCCCAACGTCACCAGCAACACAATCCAGACAAAGCGGTTGGACAGGTCAAACCAGAGCAGTGTTGAAATCGCAATACACAGCAGGATCAACACGCCGCCCATGGTGGGCGTTCCGGATTTGCTCAGGTGCGACTGCATGGCATAGCCGCGAATAGGCTGGCCGATCTTCAGGGCGGTCAGCCGCCGGATGACAAAAGGACCGGCACAAAGGCCGAGAAGCAGCGCCGTCAGCGCGGCCATGACAGCGCGAAACGTCAGGTACTGGAACACGCGAAAAAAACCGAACTCCGGAGAAATCGACTGAAGCCACTGGGCCAGGCTAAGCAGCATGGTGCCGTCCCTCATCATTGTTATTGAGCTGCCTGACCGGAGCTGCCGCCGCGAGTGCCTGGAGCACTCTCTCCATCTTCATGAAGCGCGAACCCTTCACCAGTACGCTGCCGATGCCGGGCAGGGCCTCCAGCAGCGCCGCATTGAGCGCATCAATGTGGTCAAAATGCCGCCCCGGGCCAAAGCTTGCGGCTGCGCCGGCAGACTGCTCCCCCAGGGTAAAAAGGTTTTGCACGCCACGCTCGCGGGCATAAAACCCCGCTTCCGCATGAAAGGCAGGACCGTTGGTTCCCACTTCGCCCATGTCGCCCATCACCAGCAGTTGCGGACCCGGCAGCGCGGCCAGCATGTCGATGGCGGCACGCATCGAGTCCGGATTGGCGTTATACGTGTCATCCACAGCACTGATGCGGTGGCTGCCGATGTTGAGTGTGAACGCGCGCGAGCGGCCCTTGACAGGGACAAAAGCGCCAAGACCAGCGCCGACGCAGCCTAGCGGTGCGCCTGCGGCCAATGCACAGGCGGCAGCGGCCAGCGCGTTCTTGACGTTATGCAGGCCGGCAATTCCGAGCGCAAGCTCAACCGGTCCGCACGGCGTTGCCATCCTGACGTGCCAGCCTTCGCCAGTCCACTTCGCCTGGGCTGTGACGTCGGCCGCCAGCGGACGGTCTGCAGGCGCGGAAAACGTCATGCGCTGGCGACCGGAGGCGAGCCTGGTCCATAGGCTGGAATAGTCGTCATCCAGAGGAAATACTGCGGTACCGCCTGCGCCCAGGGAATCGATCACCGCGCCGTTTTCATGCGCAACCGCTTGCACAGTCGCCATGAATTCGAGGTGCTCGCGCTGCGCATTGTTGACAAGCGCGACGGTGGGACTCGCAAGCCCTGCAAGATACGCAATCTCGCCAGGATGGTTCATGCCCAATTCGACCACCGCAGCAGCATGGGTCTCGCGCAGGCGAAGCAGCGTCAGCGGAACCCCGATACCGTTGTTGAGGTTGCCCTCGGTGGCGAAAGCGGCATCCTGCTTCCAGCTTCGCAGGATCGCAGCAATCATCTGGGTGACGGTTGTCTTGCCATTGCTGCCGGTAACTGCAATCAGTGGCAGGTCAAACTGCGCGCGCCAGCAGGCGGCAAGCTGCCCAAGCGCCAGCCTGGAATCAGCAACCTCCAAGCCCGGCAGGCCAGCGGCACCCAGCCCGCCATGCGCCAGGGCTGCAGAGGCACCACGGTCTTTTGCCTCGGACAGGAAATGGTTGGCATCAAAGCGCTCACCCTTCAGGGCTACAAACAGGTCGCCGGGCTGCAGTGTGCGGGTGTCGGTATGCACCCGGCTCACGGGCGTGGCCATCGGGCCTTGTGTCGTCACGGCAAGCCCTGCCTGGCTTAGCCAGTCAGCAACCTGTTGCAGGGTCATCATGGCGCTCATGCCGCATACCCCTGTTGCTGTCGGGAAGGCGATCGTGCGTCGATGGCTGCTTCGGCATGCTGCCGGTCGGAAAAGGGGTGCTTCACACCACAGATTTCCTGATAGTCTTCGTGACCCTTGCCGGCTACCAGCACCACATCGGCAGCCTCGGCACGGAAGATGGCCTGCGAAACCGCCACCGCCCTGTCTTCCAGCACCTCAAACGCTGCGTCCATGTCGAAACCCGAGACGATGTCGGTAATGATGTCGGCTGGGTTCTCGCGCCGCGGGTTGTCGCTGGTCACGATGGCATGATCGGCATATTGTTGTGCCACAGCGGCCATCAGCGGCCGCTTGGATCTGTCCCGGTTACCACCGCAGCCAAACACGCACCACAGACGGCCATGGCGTTCCTGCGCAACCGGCTGTAGCGCAAGCAGGACTTTCTCGAGCGCATCCGGCGTATGCGCATAGTCGATGACCACCAATGGCGAAGCATCGTGGGTCACGATATCGAGTCGTCCGGGTACCGACCGCAGATCCTGGCAAGCGCTGACCGCATGGCTCAACGCAATACCCAGAACGCGCATAGCTGCGATAACACCCAGCAGATTGGAGACGTTGTACAAACCCGCAGTACCGACACGCACAGTGTGCCTTTCGGCGCCTTCGATCACGTCGAATGAAAGATGCCCATCGCTCTGATGGATGTTGCCGGCACACAAGCGCGCTGGATCTTTGATCGATATCGTCCAGACATCCAGACCAGAGCATGCCAGGTCATCCGCAAGCTCGACACCTTTTGCATCGTCCACATTCAGGACAGCCGCCCTCAGCCCAGGCCAGGCGAACAGGCTTTTTTTGGCTTCCCAGTACGCCTGCGTGGAGCCGTGGTAGTCCAGGTGGTCCTGGGTGAAATTGGTAAAGATCGCCAGACTGATTTGCGTGGCGTCCAGGCGTCGCTCTGCAATCCCGATCGATGACGCTTCAAGCGCACAGGCCGAAAAACCGTTGTCGACAAAGCGCCTGAACTGCTGCTGCAGCAGCACCGGGTCTGGCGTCGTCAGGCCGTTTAACACCATGGCCCGGGGTTCGCCTATCCCGAGGGTTCCGACAACGCCGCAGCGCAGACCGACCTTGCCCAGGGCCTGTGCCAGCCACCATGTGGTGGAGGTTTTACCATTGGTTCCGGTCACTGCGACCACCTGCAAGTGCAGGCTGGGCTGATCAAAATAGGCAGCAGCAATGGGCGCCGCCGCCGCTTTCAAACCCGGATATGTCATTACCCGCTCGCCGTGAAAGCCAAAGCGCTGCGCACCTGCATCTTCGACAAGACACGCAGCCACATCTGCCGCGAGCGCCTCGGCCACATATTCGCGCCCATCGCGAGCTGCACCCGGCCATGCGATGAACCCGTCGCCAGCACCTGCATGACGGCTGTCCGTGGTGAGCGTTCCGACCACACGCCCACGCAACCATGCAGCTGCAGCCTCAGGGGAAGTCAGCACCTGGCTCAAAATGACTCTGCCACTGACTGGGTGACGATCTGCGGCGTCACGGAGATGTCGGGCTGCACACCCATCATGCGCAGCGTCTGCTGTACTACGCCGCTAAACACGGGCGCAGCTACCTGGCCACCGTAGTACTGACCGGCACTGGGCTCATCGATCATCACCGCCACAATGATGCGTGGCGACTCGATGGGTGCCATACCGGTAAACCAGGAACGGTATTTGTTGCTGGCATAGCCTTTGCCGACCTGCTTATGCGCGGTGCCCGACTTTCCGCCGACGGAATACCCTATCGTCTGGGCCAGCGGCCCTGTGCCGCCTGGCGCGGCGGCCATTTGCAGCATTTGCCGCACAGCGCGCGCGTTGTCCGCCGAAAAAACCTTGACGCCCGTGGCGGGCTCGCTGCTCTTGAGCATCGTGGCCGGGATCACCTGTCCGTCGTGTGCAAATGATGTGTAGGAATGGGCCATCTGGAAAAGCGAAGCCGACAAGCCATAGCCATACGACATGGTGGCCTGTTCGACCGGCTTCCAGCTCTTCCAGGGGCGCAAGCGTCCGGTTACCGCGCCAGGGAACTGGATCTGGGGCTTTTGACCGTAGCCAAGCGCTGTGTAGGTGTCCCACATTTCGTGCGGGGTCATCTTTTGCGCAATTTTGAGCGCACCGACATTACTTGATTTCTGTATAACGCCTTCTACCGTCAGTCGGCCATAGTCATGCGTGTCGCTAATCGTGAACCCACCAATATTGAAGCGGCCAGGACCGGTCTCGATGACCGTGCGAGGGGTGATGCGCCCCGCTTCCAGCGCCATGCCCACGGTGATGGGCTTCATGGTCGAGCCCGGCTCGAATGTGTCGGTAATCGCACGGTTGCGTAACTGTTCGCCGGTCAGGTTCTGGCGCCGGTCAGGAACATAGCTTGGGTAGTTCGCCAATGCCAGCACCTCGCCCGTGATCGTATCCAGGACCACAACGCTGCCGGCCTTGGCCTTGTGCTGCGTGACCGCGTCGCGCAACTTTTGGTAGGCCACAAACTGCACCTTGCTGTCCAGGCTGAGCTGGATGTCCTGTCCTTCCACCGGCGGCACCTGCTCACCCATGTCTTCAACCACCCGCCCCAGGCGGTCTTTGATCACGCGCCGTGAACCCGGCTTGCCGGCCAATTCCTTGTTGAAAGCCAGCTCGATACCCTCCTGGCCCCGATCCTCAACATTGGTGAACCCCACCACATGCGCGGCGGTTTCCCCTTCAGGGTATTGCCGCTTGTATTCCTTACGCTCATAAACGCCCTTGATGCCCAGAGCAGCGATCTGTTTGGCCACCGGCGCATCAACCTGACGCTTCAGCCAGACGAAATTTTTATCCTCATTGGACAGTTTTTTCGTCAGCTCGGCCAGCGGCATCACCAACAGACGAGCCAGTTCAGCACGTTGTCTGGGGCTCGCCTCGACATCTTCGGGAATGGCCCATATGCTGGGCGCGGGCACGCTGGACGCAAGGATAAGGCCGTTGCGGTCCAGGATGCGGCCGCGGTATGCGGGCAGCTCCAGGGTGCGGGCAAACCGTACCTCCCCCTGACGTTGGAAAAAATCGTTGCCAAATACCTGGATATAGGCCGCGCGGCAGGCCAGACCGCCAAAAGCCAGCGCAATGCCTGCCACAATGAATTTGCTGCGCCAGACCGGTGTCTTGCTGGCAAGCAGAGGGCTTGCGCTATAGAGAACACTCCTGCTCATGGCGTACGCGCCGTTACAGCGTTCTCTTTTTGTGACACATATTCGGTGATTGCAGGGGTGGCTGTACGCATCTGCAACCGCTCTTTGGCCAGCTTTTCCACACGAAGCGGTGTGGCCTGCGACCGTTTCTCGATTTGCAGCCCCTTGTTGTCGATTTCCAATCTGCGCGCCTGCGCTTGAGCTCGCTCAAGCTCCACATATAGCCGGCGGGACTCATACTGGGTGTGAACCAGATAAAGTGCGCTGGCCATCGCAGCCAGCAGCAGGATCAGGCTGAAGCGGGTCATGCGGCCACTTCGGTTCGTTCGGCAATACGCATGACGGCACTGCGGGCGCGCGGATTGGCCGAGATTTCTGCCTCACCCGGCTTGATGCGGCCCAGAGCCTTGAGACGCATGGGCTTTGGGGCGGCAAATGGCGCGCGCCGGTCATAGACCTCACGCGACTGCTCCGCGATGAATTGCTTGACGATCCGGTCTTCCAGTGAATGAAAGCTGATGACCACCAGCCGGGCCGCTGGCTGCAGCACCCGCAATGAAGCCGCTAGCGCCTGCTGCAGCTCCTCAAGCTCGGCGTTGATAAAAATCCGAAAGGCCTGAAAGGTGCGCGTTGCCGGGTCCTTGCCCGGCTCGCGGGTCTTGACCGCGCCTGCCACGATCTCGGCCAGTTCGGCGGTCCCTCGGACCGGCCCCTTGACCGATCGATGATGGTCAATCGCCTTTGCAATATGGCCAGCAAACCGCTCCTCGCCGTAGTCACGGATGACCTCCGCCATGCTTTCCACCGTCGCATCTTCCAACCACTGGGCCAGGCTTTGTCCCCGTGTCGTGTCCATGCGCATATCCAGAGGACCGTCTGCACGAAACGAAAATCCCCGCGCCGGATTGTCGATCTGCGGCGAACTTATGCCAAGATCCATCAACAGGCCGGAAGCACAAGACATGGGCATATCGGATAGGTGGGTGAAACCTTGATGACGAATCGAGAATCGGGCATCGGCAATCGTGGCTGCATCGGCCACGGCCTCGGTGTCCTTGTCGAAAGCCGTCAAATGCCCAACGCCCGACAATCGTGACAGGATCAGGCGCGAGTGCCCTCCCCGGCCAAAGGTTGCGTCGATGTAATGTCCGTCGGGGTTGATCTGAAGCGCTTCGATGGCTTCGTTCAACAAGACGGTGCGGTGTGTCCATAGGTCTTGCACCGTCGTCTTTCAGAAGGAAAAATCTTTGAAGACGTCTGGCATGGGGCCCTGGGTGTTTTCAGCCTCCTGCGCTGCATAGGTTGCAGCGTCCCAGAGTTCGAAATAACTACCCATGCCGAGCAGCACCGTGTCCTTGGTAATGTGTGCGGCAGCCCGCAATTCTGGCGACACCAGAACACGGCCTGTCGCGTCCATTTCCACATCCATCGCATTGCCCAGAAACACCCGCTTCCACCATTGAGCCTGCATAGGGAGCGCAGCTATACGGTCCCGAAATTTCTCCCACTCTGCACGCGGAAAGATCATGACGCATCCGTGTGGATGCTTGGTCATGGTCAGGCGGCTCGCGCTGGAGGCGCTCAGGACGTCGCGATGCCGGGTCGGCACAGACAGCCGACCTTTGGTATCGAGAGCAACGAACGAAGCGCCTTGAAACACAGCTTTAAAACCCCTGAAAAGCACATTTCACCACCAAATTGCACTTCCTCCCACTTTATCAGGAAAGGTTTACCAGTCATGTCATTTGAAACAAACTTTTTCAACGAAATCAACGACTTAGGCGTGTCCGAAAAACGAATTTAAGTAAATCTGCTTATGGAGCAAGTACTTACGCCGAACACTGAAGGTGTTGCGTTAAGCGGGGCAGTAAGCTTGTGGCGCTTGAAAATACCGCCGGCAACGGTAAATGAGCAAGCGCTACCGCAAAGCAGCAGATTTTTGAAGGATGGGCCGCAGTCGAGCCTGCTTTTTGAGGCTGTGCTGGCGACTGATTTTGGCGTCAGTCTGTGCGTGTCACAACACGCGCATGCTCGGTGATACCGATGACATTGAAGAATGCCGCGACCAGACGATTGACGTCCGAGAACTGCACCACACGGTTTTCTGCCTGGCGGGCGGACACCCAGTTCAGCAAAGTACCCGCAGCCGAGAAATCCACCCGAATCAGTTTGCCGCATGAAATGATCATCACATCGGCGCCCATCAACTTTGCTTCCAACTGATCAAGCACGCCAATGGCATCGCCCTGCACCAGGCCAGAGAGCTCGATCGAAATGGTCTGCGTCTGACCCATACGTGAGTGTGATCCTTCCATCTGGGTATCGCCATCCATGCCGCTCAAGCCAGAATGCATGGAGTCTCCGTACACCTCGCCAATGATGGTGCGGCCCGCGATGGCGGCGCCTTCGGGATCAAGCGGCTTGAAGTCGCACCGCGCGCTTTCCCAGGCGGGCGGAGAAAGCTCGTAGGTCACGCAAAAATCAAGGGCGGTGAGCTCGAACTCGTCAGGCCTGTGCGTGACGCGCAACACATCGAGACGCAACCTCCACCATTCCTGGGACGTTTCCGGTTCACCAGAGGGCGTCAACTTTTCCAGCGTCTTCTGCAGCTGGCTTTCGCCGATAAAGCGAAGCTGCACCGGCTCCGACGCCCACCCCTGAAACACCTGAGTGAGCGGCTCGACGGCGGCGATATCTATGGTTTTCAGGTTGCTCCAGTCCAGCCGCCAGGGCATGGCTGCCCTGGCCAGCGCGGCCCGCAACGTGGCTACCGTCTGAATGCCCAGGGTGGACGGACATATCCAGTCTGCGACCGGACCGCTGCCCCCGGTCTTTTTTTCGCTGTTTGCCAACTGCTTGACCATGCCGGGCATGGAAAACCACTGAGGCGCTGACCGGTCAAAGCGTTCGAGGTACTCAATAGCCGCGTTTTCAAATTTGTCCTGCTGATCGGTTGCCCGGTAGAGGTCGAACAAGGCCATCCAGGTTTCGGAATGGCCTACCCGCGATCCGTTGAGGCTCAGCATGTCCAGCAGGCCAGCCTCGGCACCAGCGTCATCTCCGTTAGCAAACTGGATGGACGCCTCTTCAAGTTCCGCATCATGAGCAACTTCGGCAACATCGACTGCGGCGATATTGGCCGATGTGAATACCGACCCGCCGTTGTCGTAACTACCGCCGTCCCAGGACAAACCCTCGGCGGGCCCGCTTTTCGCCACTCGGGTGGCAACCATGGGACCGCGCGTTGGCAAGAAAACATCGGGCGCGAAGCCATTCACAACCGGCTTCATGCCGGACATCGAATCAGCATCAGTCGCCCGGGGTGGCCGGTTGGTGGCTTGCTGCTCCAATCCAATCGGCTCGGTCGCGTCAAAAGCGGCGGGCTGTTGCATGCTCACCAGCGGTGCAGACGCAACACGGGCTGGCGCCGGATTGTACAGAGGAGGGGCTGCGCTGCGAGGCGCACCCTGCGACGGTGCACCCAGAGAATCGAGCGATGACCGTGGACTTGTTTTCCACCACTGCATCGACATCTGCGCCTCGATTTCGTCGATTTTCTTGAGCGTGTTGGCCCGGTCATCAGGCCGGGACGGCATGCTGCTCTGAAAAAAAGAGGGCCGGCCGGCTTGATCCTGCCCCACGATAGCCTCACGCTTTCTCATCTTGCGCAGCATGTCGAACTCACGCTTTCGCACAAAGTCGTTACGCCGCTTGCGCTCGATCATTTCCTTGAGCAACTGCTTGCTCACGGCCTCGTCGCGGTGAGCATCCTTGCCGTCAAGGTCTGACCAGCTCGTTGCGGGGTTGCGTACGAACTTGACGACTTTCGACAGGAGGCCGGAGGCGGTCTCTTCTTTGGACATTAACGAATTCTGCGTGCTTTTTAATGTCTATGGAAGAGGTTAATCCCCAAACATCTTCTGCTTGAGCTCCCGCCGCTGCTGTGCTTCCAGAGACAGGTTGGCCGTCGGCCGAGCGATGAGCCTGCCCACGCCAATCGGCTCGCCGGTTTCGTCGCAGTAGCCGTAATCGCCCGAGTCGATGCGGGCGATGGATTGCTCGATTTTTTTAAGCAACTTGCGTTCACGGTCGCGCGTGCGCAACTCAAGCGCATGCTCTTCCTCAATGGTGGCGCGGTCAGCCGGGTCCGGCACGACAACCGTGTCCTCACGCAGATGCTCGGTGGTCTCGCCCGCACTGTTATGAATTTCCTGTTTCAGGATCGACAGCTTGTGGCGAAAGAAAGCCATTTGCTTGTCGTTCATGTATTCGGAATCAGGCATGGCCTTGACCTCGTCGTCGGTCAATGCCTCGGCAGCTGTGGTTTTCCAGTTGTTGGCCAGCTTCGGGTCTTTCTTGGCTGCAACATGCGGAGGAGGAGCGATCACGCGCTCGGTCATCGTCGAGTAGCTGGCCTTGGCGGCATCCGGGGCGTGGGTGGGCACCATAGGTGCGGGTGGGGGCAGCTGGGAAGGAGCGCGAGCGGAACTTCGCCTTCCGGGCTTCAAAGCCGGTGCTGAGGTCATGGTGATGGGTCTTTCGGCAGATGTTGGCGCCGGCCTGGCGGCTGGTGCCGGCGCAGGCGTCGCAGCCTTGGGAGCTGCTGCTGGCGCGGATTTGGTTTGAACTATCGGCTTGACCGGCGCGGGCGCCTGAGCGGTCTTGACGGGCTTGATCGTTTTTTCAGCAGGGCCGGGCGTACCCTTGACCACCGCCTTTTTGGCAGTTGCCGGAACGGGCGCCTTTGCAGGCGCGCCGGCCGGCGCTTTCACGGTGTTGGCGGCCTTGGCTTTCAGCGGTGCATTTGCCGGGGCATTGACCGATGTTTTTGCCGCACCTGCGGTGCCCGCAGAAGATTTGGATAGCGAGCCTTTGGGGGAAGGCTTCACAGTGGGCTGGGGTTTGCCGGATTTGGCTGCTTTTGCCGAAACTGCCGCTTTACCGGGTACGGCTGCCTTCGCTGACTTGACCGCGGTATCGGCCGTCGTCCTGACCGCCGCCTTGGCAGGTTTTTCTGCCGCTTTCGTCGGCTTCGCCAGCGGCTTTGCGGCAGTTTTCGGCTTGCTAGCAACCGTCGCTGTGGCCTTTGCTGGCTTGACGGTCTTTTTGGCTGGGGCTTTCACGGCTTGTCTCCTCTGGGAATCTGCTTGCGGGTGAACCTCGATTGCGCTGGCCCGACCGGATCGATCGCGCCCTTTTCTGCCTGTATCACCCTGCGCCTGTGCTGCTTGTCCCTCTCGGCTGGAGACTTTCCCCTCAGCGGCGGCCGGGCTTGCCCTCAGGGCGTCCTGACCGGCGCGCGATTGTAGCGACTCATCCGAGCCCGGCAAGCTTCTGAAACCCAACCGTTGGAGAATCGATACAAACATTAGGCACCACCCACATGACCCGCTGGTTTCACTCGCCGCCACCCGTGCCGGCATGTAACCCTTGCGTTGGCACCGCAAGAATCGTCATCACCCGGCATGGACTGCCGTGAAGCGCCTTCGCGCAAAGTGCGGACAGCCTAACTCAAACCAGACACTGCTCCAGACCCTGCACAAAAATATCTTTGGGCAGGTCGATCCCAATAAAAACCATCTTGCTGACTTTTTGCTCGCCGCTGGCCCAGGCCGGCCCGAGGTCGCTACCCATCAGCTGGTGCACGCCCTGAAAAATCACTTTCCGATCGGTGCCCTGCATATTCAGAACGCCCTTGTAGCGCAGCATGCGGGGGCCATAGATATTCACCACGGCGCCTAGAAAGTCCTCAAGCTTGGCCGGGCTGAAGGCTTTTTCAGACCGAAAGACAAAGCTTTTCACATCATCGTCATGTTTGTGATGATGGCCCGCGTGCCCAGCGTCTGACGCTGCATGCGACGGATGGTCGCAATGCTCGCCATGCACATGGTCATGGCCGGCGTGATCATGGTCATCGGCCTTGAGGAAGTCCGGGTCGATATCAAGCTTGGCGTTCAGGTTGAAGCCGCGCAGATCGAACACATCTGCAATTGCCACGTCACCGAAATGCACCGCCTTTTGGGGCGCGCGCGGGTTCATGTGTTTCAGGCGGTGCATCAGCGCGTCAACTTCATCCTGGGCCACCAGGTCGGTTTTGCTGATGAATATCTGGTCAGCAAATCCAATTTGGCGGCGCGCTTCCTGCCGGTCGTTCAGCTGGGTTTCGGCATGCTTGGCGTCCACCAGCGTCAGGATGGAATCGAGCAAATACTGTTCGGCGATTTCCTCGTCCATGAAAAACGTCTGCGCAACCGGTCCGGGGTCGGCCAAGCCCGTGGTCTCGATCACCACGCGCTCAAAGTCCAGCTCGCCCTTGCGCTTCTTGGCGGCCAGCACCTGCAGCGTTTCGCGCAGGTCCTCACGGATGGAGCAGCAAATGCAGCCGTTGTTCATCTGGATGATGTTTTCCTGGGTGTCATTCACCAGGATCTCGTTGTCAATGTTCTCCTCACCAAACTCGTTTTCGATGACGGCGATCTTCTGGCCATGCGCTTCGGTCAGGATGCGTTTGAGCAGCGTGGTCTTACCCGAGCCCAAAAAGCCGGTAAGGATGGTGACGGGAATCAAACTCATGGTGTGGCCTGCAAGGTGGGGGAACTGTGCGAAAAGCGCTGGCATGGCTGTCAACTCACGGGGCTGACCCAGGCCGCGCCTGCCAGGAGAAGTTTAGCGGCCCGCGCCCTCTCGGCATGCCGGGGGCATCAATCCAGCGTCTGCGTCAAGGTTGCGGCCGCAAGCCCCAAAACCCGGAATGCTATGCTTTCAATAGCGAATACCCGTTTCATCGATTGGGCTAACGGCACTTTTTACTTAAAATAGTACCGGTATGACAGCAGGTCACCGTTTCACCAGCACCAGGCCCTTGAGGTATTCGCCTTCCGGAAAATTGACTGTCATCGGATGGTCTGGCGCGCCGCCCATGCGTTCGCTGATGAAGGCATCGACATGTGCATCGATGCCAGCGGAAGCCACGATCTTGTGGAACAAATCGGCACTGATGCCGCCTGAACAGGAATAGGTAAACAGCACGCCGCCTGGCGCCAGCAGGGTCAGCGCCAGGCGGTTGATGTCCTTATAGGCGCGGGCTGCGCGCTCCGCATGCGCCGCGGTCGGCGCAAACTTCGGCGGGTCCAGCACGATGGCGTCAAAGCTTTTGCCGTCCGCAATGTACTGGCGCAGAGACGCATTGACATCGGCATCCAGCCAGGTGCTTCGACTGGCGTCAAAACCATTCAGCGCTGCATTGGCACGGCCCCGCTCAATGGCCGGCCCAGAGGAGTCGATGGATGTCACATGCTCTGCGCCGCCCGCAAGCGCGGCCACGGTAAAGCCGCCGGTGTAACAGTAGCAATTGAGCACATCTCTGAATTGCAGCCGCTGTGCATAGCTGGAAAATTTTTGCCGGCTGTCGCGCTGGTCGAGGTAAAAGCCGGTCTTGTGCCCTTCGGCAACATCCAGGCTGAGTTTCCAGTCGTGTTCTGAAATCACCAGACCGGTGCTGCCGCTTCCCGACAGCCAGCCGGTGGCTTCCGGCAGGCCCTCCAGTGAACGCACGCTGGCATCGGATCGCTCATAGAGCCGCGACAGGCCGGTCTCGGCCAGCAGCGCATCAACGATGACGCTCTTCCAGCGCTCCGTGCCGCAGCTGGAGAACTGCGCCACCAGCGTGTCGCCATAACGGTCAACCACCAGGCCGGGCAAGCCATCAGACTCGCCATGAACCAGGCGGCAGCCATCACTTTTGATGTCAAATCGGGCTCTGGCCCTTATGGATTGCTGGATACGCGCTATAAAAAACGAGGCATCAATACGCTGCGCCTCATCAAAGCTCCAGACCCGCGCCCGAATTTTCGATGCGGGGCTGAAGGCTGCCCAGCCGAGAAAGCCGCCCTCATGGCTTTCAACGCGGACCGTTTCACCGGGGTCTGCGCCACCTCTGGCGATGGCGCCGTCAAACACCCACGGATGGCGGCGCTGCAGTGAACGCTCCTTGCCCGGCCTTAAACGTATGGATTTCATCAGCCTATTGTCGCCAGCGAAACCGGCCGCGCGGCTGACGGCTTGCCCGGCTTGCGCGTTGTCACCAAAACGGCACAATTGGCCTGGCCTCGCGAAGCCGTTTGTCGCGCGGCGCGAAGGTGGCGACAATCGCGGCATGCCTTGCCCTCCATTTTCGGTGCTGGTGGTCGCCTGATGGTTGCACGTTTGCAGCAGTCGGCCTGGCCGCGTGCGTTGAGGAGCGGGAGTGATTATTTTTGATCGCCTCATCACTGCGGCAGCGGTGCACCGCATCGCCGGCTGGCGCAGTGCAGGCCCTTTTCTGCGCTGGCTGACCATCATGGTTTGCGCCGCGCTGCTGCATACCGCGGCGCACGCGGTCACGCAGCCGCCTGCGCTGGCGCAAGCCGCTGCCACCAGCGGTTACTGGATCGACAACACCGGCACCTGGACCGTTGAGCAGGTCGTCAGCGCGGAGCTGCCCTGGCGGGCACTGCCAGCGGATAACGCTTATGCGCTGCTGCCGCGCCAGACGCTCTGGATTCGCTTCAGCCTGCCGCCCGCACCGCCTGTGGGGTGCTGTGTGGTGGAAATCCCTTACCCGGCGGTCGACCGGGCGTCGCTTTACGCACAGCAACCAGGTGGGACCTGGTCCGAGCAGCGCGCCGGCGATCTGACACCGGTCAACCGCTGGTCGTTACCGTACCGTCATCCGTTGTTCGCACTGGAGCCGCCCGCACAGGCTGGGGCCGATTTTTTCCTGCGTCTTGAGAACGTGCATGGCTTCAGCGCGCCTGTCTACCTCACCGATCAGGCCCGTGTGCTGCGCGATGACCAGCGGGTGTCAGTATTTCTGGGCAGCTATTTCGGACTATCGCTTCTGGGCTTCGCTATCGGGCTTGGCGCGGGCTTTTGGCTGAGAGATCGGGTGTACCTGTACTACGGCATCTGCGCCGCCATGGTGGGGCTGACGCAGGCGGCGGTCACAGGCGTTGCCGGCCTGCATTTGTGGCCGAATGCCCCGCAGTGGACCGACCGTTCGCTGGGGCTGTTTGCCACCTGGATGCTGATGAGCCTGCTGCTGCTCAATTCAGCGACAGTCTCGCTCGCGCAGCGCTCCCGCATTCTGGACCGGATCGTCAGGCTTGTGGTGGTGGCCGGCACTGCGCTGTCGGTTGCACTGGCGGTGACTGACAGCGCCCTGCGGCTGAGTCTGCTGCTGCCTTATGTGGTGCTGGTGCTGCTGCTGGTGCTGCTGGTCAACTTCTGGACCTGGCGCCGCGGTGACCGTTTTGCCGGCTGGCTGCTGCTGAGCGCGATACCACTGGCTGCCAGCATGTGTCTGGCAGTGGCGCGGTATCTTGAATGGGTACCCCTTACGTTTGCACTGGCCCAGGTGGTGCTGGGCAGCATGGCGCTGGAGCTGCCAGCGGTGCTGGCGGTGCTGCTGCTGCGAAGCCAGCACCGGCGCGAAAACACGCGCCGCGTGCGCGGCCTCGACCGCATCGACCCGGAGACCGGGTTGCTCAACCTGCCGGTGTTTATGGAGCGGATGGAGCGCATGTGGGCACGTTCGGCGCGGCTCAAACATGCAGGCGCGGTGATGCTGATCGACATCGTCAACTCAGAACAGATCCAGCGTGATTTTGGCCGCAAGGCCGCTGACGAACTGCCGCTGCGCCTGGCCGAGCGGCTGCTGGCGACCGCGCGCGAGATCGACAGCGCCGCACGGTTGTCGGGGCGCCGTTTCGGCATGCTGCTGGAAGGCCCGCTGCAGCCGCAGGATGCCGTCATGATGGCCCAGCGCCTGGTGGCGCGCTGCCTGATGCCGCATGAAGGACTGCATGAACAGCGTGTGGCCAAGGTGCGCGTGGTTTATGCCCTGGTGCCCCATGCCAACGAAAACCCGCAGGGCCTGCTCACACGGTTGCAGGAGCGCTTGTCCAGCACCTCCCCGGACGATAAAAAAGCGGTCTTCACCCTGACAGATGCCGCATCGCCAGCAGCGGCAAAAGGGCCTTTGCACCGTGCGCGCGAGTCTTCCGCGCAGGCGCCGGAGCGGGCCGCCTGAGCCGGATGAGCAGCCCGCGGCCCCTGCGCCTCTTTACTCCGGCTCGTCTTCAGCCAGCGCCACGCTTGCCGCCAGCGTCGTCATCCATGGCCTCGGGTAATGGCCGTGCCGCAGTCGATGCGCGCATAGCCCGAGGATGCGCGGCGTCGTACACCTTGGCCAGGTGCTGGTAGTCAAGCCGGGTATAGACCTGCGTGGTGGTGATGCTGGCATGGCCCAACAGCTCTTGCACAGCCCGCAAATCGCCGCTGGACTGCAGCACATGGCTGGCAAATGAGTGGCGCAGCATGTGCGGATGCACCGGCGTTGCAAGGCCTGCTTTCAAGGATCGCTGCTTCAGGCGCACCCGAATATGCTGCGGGCTCAGCCGCGCGCCGCGCTGGCTGATAAAAAGCGCCGTGCATGCCGCACCTCCAGGCGCTACCCACAAAGCTCTTGCTGCAAGCCAGGCCTCTAGCGCCTCCAGCGCCTTGCTGCCTACCGGCACGCTGCGGCGCTTTTCGCCCTTGCCCAGCACATGCGCTTCGCCGGCTTCGGTGTCGACCCAGCCACGTGCCTGGCTGCTGGCCCGCACATCCAGCCCGACCAGCTCACCAATGCGCATGCCGCAGCCGTACAGCAGTTCGGTGATGCAGCGGTCGCGCGCCTGCAGCGAAGGATCGGCGTCATCGGCAGGCTGGTAGGCGGCAAGCTGCACGGCGTCGTCGACGCTGAGCGCCTTTGGCAGCGGCTTGGGCGCTTTCGGCGCACGCACATCCTGCACCGGGTTGCTGCTGATCAGTCCTTCCCGGCCGAGCCAGGTGTAAAACCCGCGCCAACCCGACAGGATAAGGGCAATGCCGCGGCCACTGCGGCCGCGGCCATGCATCTGCGCGACCCAGCGGCGCACATGGCTGTTGCTGACAGCAAGCAGCGCAACCTGCGCCTGGGCGGCGTTGTGCTGCAGTTTGATGAGATCGAGCGTGTAAAGCTCAAGCGTTCGCTGCGCCAGGCGTTTTTCAACCCGCACATGCTCCAGGTAACGCTCCACCAGCGGGTCGTTGATGAATGGGGCCTCGGATGGCGTGCCGGGCGCCGCCGCCTGCAGGCTGTCTGCTGCTGGAGCCGGCGGCTGCATCCTGCTTACCGGTTGTATTGCGCGTCGCTGCGGGCCAGAAGACGCGTCAGCGCAGCGCCGGCCAGGTCGCCGATCTGCTCCAGGAACTCGGTGCCCATCTCGCTTTGAAAGCGCTCGGGATCCGGCGACGCCAGCACCAGCATGCCAAAGGCGTCCTGGTCCGGTGCGGTGCGCAGCGGCACCAGCGCCAGCGACAGCGCCGCGCCGGGATCGGGCAGCCATGCTGCGGCCTCAAACCCGGAGTTGACCCCCACATACGGCGTGGTCAGCGAGGATGCAAAGGCCCGCGTGTCGTCACTCACGCCGACACAAAAAGCCTCATCCGAAAAGATGCCGTTGACCTGCCAGACCTTGATGGCGGCCTGCGGAATCGAGAACTGGGTCTTCAGCTCGCTCACGATGGTTTCGGGCAACTGGCGCGCCTGCGCGGTCAGCAGCAGGTTGCGGGTGCAGCGCTGCAGTTTTTCGGCAATGGTCACGTTCTCCTGACCATGGCGGATCATGTCGACGATCTTCGTTTCCAGCCCCTTGATCTTGTCGCGCAGCAGGCCGGCCTGGCGCTCCTGCAGGCTGACCGCCCGCGAACCGTGGCCGCTCGAGAGCTGCACGCTGGACAGCAGCTCAGCATGCCGCTCGAAAAAGTCCGGGGTATTGGCCAGAAAGTTGGCGATGTCGTCTTCGGTGATGGAATGGTCGGTAGGGTTCATGTCGGCGATTGTGGCGAGTTTCAGGGGGTGGGCAAGGCCAGCGGTGGCTGTTGTGGTCTCAAGGCCGGGTCACAAGGTATCGGGCACGTCGATCTCGGACGCAAAAACCGTGGTCGCCGGCCCGGTCATCAGGACAGGGGCCTGCAGATCACCCGACCAGTCAATCGTGAGCTGCCCGCCGCGCGTCTGCACATCGACTGGGCTGTCCAGCAGGCCGGAACGAATGCCTGCCACCACCGCCGCACAAGCACCGGTGCCGCAGGCCAGCGTCTCGCCAGCGCCGCGTTCATACACGCGCAGCCGAATCTGCCGGCGTGACACCACCTGCATGAAGCCGGCATTTACCCGTCGCGGAAAGCGCAGATGGTTTTCAACCAGCGGGCCGGTTTGCGCCACCGGTGCGGTGTCCACATCGCTCACCACCTGCACCGCATGCGGGTTTCCCATGGACAGTACCGCTACGAAAACAGTAGCTACACCTACACGCAAATCAAGGTCTAGAGGCCATTTTGACCAATATTTATCAACCAGCGGCAGCAAGCCTGCGGCATCGAATGGCACGGCTGCCAGGTCAAACACCGGCGCGCCCATGTCCACCGTTACCCGGCCATCGTCCTGCAGGCGCGGCTCGATGATGCCGCTCATGGTCTTGACCCTGACCGCGTTTTTTTGGGTCAGGCCCTGGTCGCGCACAAAACGCACAAAGCAGCGCGCGCCGTTGCCGCACTGCTCAACCTCGCCGCCGTCAGCGTTGTGGATCACATATTCAAAATCAATGCCCTCACCTGGCGACGGCCTGACCGACAGAATCTGGTCAGCCCCCACGCCAAAGTGGCGGTCCGCCAGAAAGCGGTATTGCGCTGTGCTCAGGCCCAGCCGGGCACGGGTTTCGTCGAGCATCACGAAATCGTTGCCCGCGCCCTGCATTTTGGTAAATCGAACTCGCATCGTGCAATTATCGACCGGCTGTTGGTGCCGGTCATGCGACAAACTATGTTTCGAACGCCTTGACCTGCGACCAGACAGCCTCGGCCGCCTGCGGCAACAAGGCGGTTGCGCGAAACAGCCGTATTTCAACCGGCACCGATGCGGCTTCTGCGCCTGCAGCCACCAGGCGTCCGTCAGCCATTTCGGCGCTGACCAGGCTTTGCGGCAACCAGGCAATGCCGCGACCTTCCAGCGCCATGGTCTTGAGCAGCACCGCATGGTGTGAGGTGATGACCGGCGTGTAGCGCGCGGAATCGCCAACGTCCTTCATTTCAGATTGCATGATCTGGCCCAGCGCCGACTGCGCGCTGTAAGCCAGCAGCGGCAGCGGCTGGCTTACCTTGGGGCTGATGGCATGCCGGGCGCCACCCGCGGCGTCAGGCGCTGCAACCGGAAGCAGCCAATCGGTACTGACACACACATACTTGAAAGCGGGCTCTAGCAGCCGGGTCCTGACGGCCGGATGCCCGTAGCACAGCAGGAATTGCACGCGCCGCTGCAGCATCAAATCTTCACAGGCCTCAAAACTGTCCGAGGTCATGTGTATCGGCCCGAGCTGCAACTGTTGCTCGATCTTTTGCAGCCAGGCCGGAAAAAACGCCAGCGACAACACATGGGTGGCTGCAAACTGAAGGCTGCGCGAGGCCTGTTCATACGCCTGATGGGCTTGGGTGCGGGCCTGCGTGAGCTTCAACACCACATCGCGCGCCGCCAGCAGCAAGACCTCTCCCGCAGGGGTTGCGGACGCCGGATGGCGAGCACGGTCGACCAGCTCGAGCCCGGCCCATTCCTCCAGTGCCCGGATGTGGCGGCTGAAGGCCGGCTGGGCCATGCTGCGGGACTGCGCGGCCCGCGAAAAATTACCGGTTTCCGCCAGCGCCAGAAGGTCCTCAAGCCATTGCAGATCCAGAGGCCGGTTGACAGGACCCATGAGCAGCATTCCTTTTGAATAGTTGTATGCGATTCGGGTATTGGACGCCAGCCGGCGCCGGGTCGATGATGCGGGCACTGCCGGACACAGACGCCAAGCTGTGGCGGCAAATTATCGCGAGGCCAGCGCGGCACGCGCCGCCGCCAGCCTTACCTTTTGCAAACGGCACTTTACCAACAGGCTCTCATGAAAATTCTGGACATTATTGAATCCACCCGCCCGATCAAGTCGGACATCCGCAACGCCTATATCGATTTTTCCAAAATGACGCTGAGCCTGGTGGCGGTGGTGACGGATGTGGTGAGGGACGGCAAACCCGTCATCGGTTACGGCTTCAATTCCAACGGGCGCTACGGTCAGGGCCAGCTGATACGCGAGCGTTTTCGCCCGCGCGTGCTGGCTGCCGAGCCGGCCAGCCTGCTCGATGAAACCGGCGGCAACCTCGACCCGCACAAGGTCTGGGCCTGCATGATGACCAATGAAAAACCCGGCGGCCACGGTGAGCGCTCGGTCGCGGTTGGCACGATCGACATGGCGCTCTGGGACGCCACCGCCAAGATTGCCGGCCTGCCGCTGCATGACCTGCTGGCGCAGCGCTACGGCAACGGCTTCGCCAACCCGAAGGTCTTCGTTTACGCGGCTGGCGGCTATTACCACCCCGGCAAGGGCGTGCAGGGCCTGAAGGATGAGATGCAAAGCTATCTCGACCGCGGCTATTCGGTCGTCAAGATGAAGATAGGCGGCGCACCGCTGGCGGAAGACTTGCACCGCATCGAGGCCGTGCTGGGCATGCTGCAGCCAGGCCAGCAACTGGCGGTGGACGCCAATGGCCGGTTCGATCTGCCAACCGCCATCGCTTATGGCAAGGCCATGCTGCAGTACCCGCTCTTCTGGTACGAAGAAGCCGGTGACCCCCTTGACTATGAATTGCAGGCGCGCCTCGGCGAGGTCTATACCGCGCCCATGGCCACCGGCGAAAACCTGTTTTCGATGCAGGATGCACGCAACCTGATTCGCCATGGCGGCATGCACAAGGACCGCGACTGGCTGCAGTTTGACTGTGCGCTGAGCTACGGGCTGGTCGAATACCTGCGCACGCTGGACATGCTTGAAACCTATGGCTGGTCGCCGTCACGCTGTGTGCCGCATGGCGGACACCAGATGTCGCTGGCGATTGCAGCCGGGCTGGGGCTGGGCGGCAACGAGTCGTATCCCGATCTCTTCCAACCGTATGGCGGCTTTCCGGATGGCGTGAAGGTGGACAACGGCTACGTGACCCTGCCCTCTTTGCCCGGCATTGGCTTTGAAGGCAAGGCTGACCTGTATGCCGAGATGAAGGCGCTGGCGAGTTGACAGCAGGCGCTTGCAGCATCGCGTAAGCTGCAGACGGCCATCGGCGCCTATCAACCTCCAACTCAAGACTGACAACACTATGCGCATCCCCGACTGGACTCCTGATTTGAAACCGCAACCTCCAGCCCTGGTGCAGGCCATCAAGGACAGGCGCGGCGGCGAGCTGATCAACCTGGACAAGGCCCTGCTCTGGAGCGAACCGTTGGCACGCGGCTGGAATGTGTACCTCAAAGCAGTGCGAACCGAGCTGCCCACCAGCCGCAAGCTGCGCGAACTGGCCATTTGCACGGTAGCGCTGCTGACAGG
>JAQGNE010000011.1 GCA_028291985.1 Polaromonas sp.
CTAGGCTCTGTTGACGTATCAGCGCAGCCACAACAGAACCGCAGCGAAGGCCAGCATTTCCATGAAATGGCTGGCTTTTTTCTCATAGCGGGTGGCAATACGGCGAAAGTATTTGAGTTTGCCGAACATGCATTCGATGACATGACGCGCCTTGTATTGGTACCAGTCACAGCTTCGTTGCACCTGTCGATTTGCCTTGGGCGGGATCACCGCCCTAATGTCACGCTGCCCGAGCCAGTCGAGCAATGCATTGGCGTCATACCCCTTGTCAGCCAGCAGCGCGCCCGTGCTGCCAATATCCGTCATGAGGGGAATCGCTTGAGTGATGTCCGCTGCCTGGCCTCGCGTCAAAATAAAGCGCACGGGCAAGCCCAGTGCATCTGTCAGCGCGTGAATCTTGCAACCAAAACCGCCACGCGAGCGGCCCAGCGCCTCGGCAGCCGCGTTGCTTGCGGCCGCGCCCGCAGCGCATGCATGAGCCCGTATCACGGTGCTGTCGATGCAGACATTCTCCAGGTCAGCCTTGACTGATACATGGGCCAGCATCTTGTCCCAAACTCCAAACCGGCTCCAACTGGCAAAGCGCTTGAAGACGCTATTCCAATGTCCGAATCTGTCCGGTAGAAGTCGCCACTGCGCGCCTGCGCGCAAAATCCACAGCACCGCCTGGACAAAGCGACGACAGGTCGCCTCGCATCCCATACGGATACCGGGAATTTTCTTCAGGACCGCTGCCAACTTGACCCACTCTTCATCGCTGACCTTGCTTTTGTCCATACACAACACAAAAGCGTCGAAATTCTACTTATGGCTTACGTCAACAGAGCCTAGTTAGATTCACAATTTTTACCGGCTTCTTCTGGTGGCTGCTCACGAACGGCCCGAATTTTGCGGACACGATCATCCGATCACTGCGCCAGATTGGTGGCGAGGCTACTGGCCTTGGCAGCAACCTGACGCCTTCGACAGTTGCGGACATTGGCTTTGACGTGTTTTTCAACACACTGGACAAGGCCACCATGCGTTCCCCACTGGTGAGCGCTGTCGGCATCTTGCTTGGCCTTGGCGTGCTTCTGTTACTGGCCCTGGTCGCAGTCAATATGTTGATCCTGCTGGTATCCGCGTGGGTGTTGCTCTACGGTGGCGTATTTTTTCTAGGATTCGGTGGAGCGCGCTGGACTTCGAACATGGCGATCAACTACTACAAGACCGTCCTTGGGCTGGCCGCAAGCCTATTTGCGATGGTTTTGGTCATCGGTGTTGCCACTTCAATCATAGATGAGTACTACCGGGCGATGGGGCCGGATATCAAGCTCAAGGAACTGACCGTGGTCATGATTGTGGCCTTCATTATGGCGATGCTTATTAAGTCGATTCCGCCGCTAATTTCAGGAATTATCACCGGTGCCAGCATAGGACAGGGGGGCACGATGGGCTTTGGTGCTGGCGCAATCTTGGGTGTTGGCGCAATGGGAGCCAGTGCGATCGCTATGGGTGGTGCAGCCATAGCGGCTGGCACTGCCAGCGCAGCCGGTGGCGCGCAAGCCCTCATGGCCGCCTACAGCAAAGCCTCTGCGGCCTCCAGCGGAGGCTTTGGTAGTCATGGCATGGGCGACATGATGGGCGGCGCTGCTACGGTTGCTGCAAATCTTGGTGGTAATAGCTCGGGCGGCGGCAGCGTTTTCGCCGGCATGGACAGTGCTAGCAGCTCGGGTAGTGGTTTCAGCGGCTCTGGCAGCCGCTTGGACGGCGGCTTCGGTAGCAGTGCATCCGAAAGCGGCAGTTCAACAGAAAAGGGCAAAGATTCAAGCGAAAGTGGGACGACACCTGATGCGAAAGGTAAGGCCGACGCGGCCGGCAAGCCCACAGGTTCTGACGCCAAGGCAGGCGGACCAGGCAGCGGCTTGGCACCCGGCGAGCAGCGCGCCACCGGCAGCATGCTGGGCCGTGCAGCGTCCATTGCAGCAGGCACAGCGGGCAACCTGGCGCTGGGCACTTGGGACGTGGCAAAGGCCAAGGCCTCAAACATGCGCGAGTCGGCGTTTGACCGCATTGGCGACACCACGGGCGGAAAAATTGCAACTGCGATCAGAGCGCGCGATGCTCAAGCGCCAGCACCCAGCAGCGCTGCGCCGGCCGATATGGCTTTCAACGGCAACGAACTGTCTGCAGGCAAGGCCCAGAAAGAACCTTCGGCCGCATCCGAAGTTGCGGATTTCGTGAACCGCGGCGCCAAAACCTCTTGACCGCCAAGGAGTATCATCCATGCAACGCAAAAACCTCATCGCCTCGGCTGCTGTTTCAGCGGCCGCCTTCGGCGCGCTTGCGGCCACGGCCAGCGCGCAGGAAATGCTTACAGGCGATACCCGCCTGGCGTGCGAAGCGATCTTGTGCCTTTCCACCGGTACCCAGCCCGGCGAATGCACGCCTTCGCTGCAACGCTATTTCAGCATTTCGCACCGCAAGCTCTCGGACACGATCCGGGGCCGCATCAATTTTTTGAACCTGTGCCCTGCCGCCAATCAAACGCCGCAAATGGCGGCCCTGGTCAATGCGCAGGCCAACGGTGCCGGCCGGTGCGATGCTACTTCCCTCAATGTCGTGGCGCGGTCCTGGACGGGTCTTGATGAGGGCATGGTGTACATCAGCAACCAGATGCCCAGCTACTGCACGGTTTACACCTCGAACGCCTACACCGATCTCTCGGGCGCGGTGCCCCGGTACGTGGGCATTCCTGAGCGCGCAGGCTATTGGGTCGAGGCGCAGGACTATGCGCGCGCCCTGGCTGACTACAACGCCCGCATCCAGGCCGAAGATGAAGAGCGCCGGCGCGCCAGTTTGGGTGGCGGGAGCAATTGACAGACTGACAGACTGACAGACTGACAGAAAGCTTGAACCATGCCATTTATCGATCTGCCGCCCCCGCTTCAAGAGCGTGTCATCTGCTCGATTTCGGCTGCCGTCAAGTATGAAGTGCCGGCAAACATCGTTCTTGCGGTCGCGGAGAAAGAAGCCGGAAAGCCGGGCCAATGGGTGAAAAACACGAACGGCACCCATGACGTAGGCCCGATGCAGTTCAACACCCTGTACTTGAGCGATCTGGCCAGATACGGCATCACGGCAAACGACGCGGCAGTATCTGGCTGCTACTCGTTTGACCTGGCGGCCTGGCGGCTGCGCCAGCACATCCGCAAAGACAAGGGCGACTTGTGGACTCGGGCGGCCAATTACCACTCGCGCACGCCCCACTACAACGCGGTCTATCGGACCGACCTGATGCGCAGGGCGGTCAAGTGGGCCGATTGGCTCGATGCGCGTTTTGTCACACGGGATGTCACCAAATCCGGCGCAGTGCCCTCGACGGCGGCAGTCGTTCAAGCGACCGCACCAGGTGCGCCAGTTGCAT
>JAQGNE010000041.1 GCA_028291985.1 Polaromonas sp.
GCGTCGCCGTTGGGGTGTTTGCACGGCAGGTTGCGCACCAGCGGCATTGGACGGACATCTGCTATCGACTGTGCAAAAGCCAGCGCTTCCTGCGCCAGCGACTCGGCGGAAGTGGCGAGCTTGTCAAATAGCTTCTGCTTGGGAATCTGCGCCAGCATCTCGCTTTTGACAGGCTCGCCGCTGACAATCATGTTCAGCGCGGGCTCGACGCCCAGCACACGGGGCAAACGCTGCGTGCCGCCAGCACCCGGCAGCAATCCCAGCTTGACTTCCGGCAATGCCACGCTGCAGCCGGGTGCTGCAATGCGGTAGTGGCATCCCAACGCCAGTTCCAGGCCGCCGCCCATGCACACCGAGTGAATCGCTGCAACCACCGGCTTTGAGGAATTTTCGATGGCGAGAATCACGCTGAGCAGGTTGGGCTCGGCCATCGCCTTGGGACTGCCGAACTCCTTGATATCCGCTCCACCTGAAAAAGCCTTGCCCGCACCGGTAATGACGATGGACTTGACAGCCGCGTCGCTGTTGGCGTTTTGCAGGTCATTGGTGATGCTCCGCCGGGTCTCAAACCCGAGTCCATTGACGGGCGGGTTGTTCAGCGTAATAACAGCGACGCTGCCATGAACTTCATACAGGGTTGTCATTGAATGCTTCTTTCCTTGGTTGCGATGGATGCGGCTACAGGCCCGCCGCGTGATGGCGGTGAGGTTCAGGTCACGGCTCAAGCATCAGGTCAAAAAAATAGTACGACCGTTCTTTTTGTCATTGTAGGGGGCGCTGGCGATGCCGCAAGTGCAAAATGGGGCTGGAGTCCCGACGGTGACAAAGCTGCCCGTTCTTATACTTCGAGCCACTCTTTGCGAATGTAGGCGTCGGCCCGAAGTGCCTCTGGCGTGCCCTGAAAGACGATGCTGCCATGACCCATCACCAGCGCACGGTCGGAAATCGTCATGGCAATGGTGAGCTTCTGCTCGATCAGCAACACCGATACGCCCTTTGCTTTTAGTGTCTGCAGATACTGACCGACCAATTCAACGATCTTGGGCGCCAGGCCTTCCGTTGGCTCATCAATGATGATCAGGTCAGGATTGCCCATCAGCGTCCGGCAAAGCGTCAGCATTTGCTGCTCCCCACCCGAAAGCACGCCTGCCTCGGTGTGCTGGCGCTCCTGCAGGCGGGGAAACATGGAGTACATGTCATTGAAAGACCAGCGGGATCCCTTGCCGGACCCCTTTTGGCCTAGCAACAGGTTTTGATGCACCGTCAGCTTCGGAAAAATATCGCGGTTTTCAGGCACATAGCCTATGCCCATATGTGCAATCTGATAGGCTTTTTTTCCGACGATTTCGCTTTGCTTCCAGCCGATGGAGCCCTCGCAGTCGACCAGGCCCATGATGGCTTTTGCAGTGGTCGAGCGCCCTGACCCGTTACGCCCCAGCAGCGCCACGATTTCCCCAGGAGCTACCTCAAAGGTCACGCCATGCAACACATGGCTTTTGCCGTAATAGGCATGCAGATTCTTGATGCTCAACATGTCAGTGCCCTCCAGCCTGGTTGTCCGCCACGGATGAGCCCAAATAAGCTTCCTGCACACGCTGGTCTGCACGGACCGCTTCCGGGGTGTCGTAGGCAATGATTTCGCCGTAGACCACCACCGCAATCTTGTCAGCCAGGCCGAACACCACGCCCATGTCATGCTCCACCGTCAGGAGCGTCTTGCCGACGGTGACTTCCTTGATCAAACCGATAAAGCGGCTGGTTTCCGACCTGCTCATGCCAGCGGTGGGTTCGTCCAGCAGGATCACATTCGCTCCACCGGCAATCGTGACGCCGATTTCAAGCGCGCGCTGTTCGGCGTAGGTAAGGTTGATACCCAGGACGTCCCGCTTTTTGTCAAGCCGGATCATCTGCATGAGCTCTTCCGCACGGCGATTGGCATCGTCCAGGTCCGCGAGAAACTTGAACAGCGTGTACTTGTAGCCCAGGCTCCACAGCACGCCGCAGCGCAGGTTTTCGAAGACGCTGAGCTTCGGAAAGATATTGGTGATCTGAAAACTGCGCGACAAACCAAGGCGGTTGATTTCGAAAGGCTTCAGGCCGTTGATGCGTTGGCCGTTGAGCAGTACCTCGCCACCGCTGGGCTCAAAGCGCCCGCTGATCAGGTTGAAAAGCGTTGATTTACCAGCGCCGTTGGGGCCGATGATGGCAACCCGTTCACCCGGCTGCACCTTCAGGTTGGCGCCGCGGATGATCTCGGTCTTGCCAAAACTTTTGCGCAGATCTCTCAGTTCAAGCGACGGCAGGGAAGCTCCTGTAATGGCAGAGGTCTTGCCCTGCGCGCGCGGGTTCATGGCAGTGCTCACAGGGCCTCCCTCCGCTTGATTTCTTTTTCGATGTCGTTTTGAATTTCACCCCACTGGCTGAGAAACTGTCGCCGGGTGATCTCGAACAGGCTCAAACCCGTCAACATGACAAAGACAGCCCCAAACCAGCTGTTGAGGTTGCTGGCGTTCAGCGTTACGCCCATGAACGCCAGTTCTGAACCGAGAGCGGCATTGAGTTGCAGGTGATAAATCATCTCGACAATCGCAGCGGCACCCACCAGCGACACCAGCGCGGTAAGAGCCAGGCCAAGGTAGGACACCCAGACCTCCTTGAATCGTCCAAAACTGGCCACCCTGAGATTCATCATGATCAGGCTTGCGATGCCGCCCGGGGCATACATCACCATGAAGAGGAAAATCAGGCCCACATAGAGCAGCCAGGCCATGGTCAGTTCAGACAGCAAGATCAACGCCAAAACCAGCAGCCCTGCGCCGATGATCGGGCCAAAAAAGAACGTAGCGCCCCCCAGGAAGGTAAACAGCAGCAGGCTGCCTGAACGCACACCGCTGACAACCTCTGCCGTCACGATTTCCGAGTTGATGGCCGCAAGGCCGCCGCCAACGCCGGCAAAAAAACCGGCAATGATGAAGGCGTAATACCGGACGCGCTGCGTGTTGTAGCCGATGAACTCAACCCGCTCTGGGTTGTCGCGCACCGCGTTGAGAATCCGCCCCAGCGGTGTACGGGTGAACGCAAACATGGCAGCGGTGCAAACAAAGCAATACACCGCTATCAGGTAGTACACCTGGATCTGTGGCCCGAATGTGATGCCCATGAAAGGCTTGCCATATGAGCGATTGGTGGTGATGCCGCCTTCACCGCCGAAGAACTCCGGGAACATCAGTGACATCGCAAACACCAGTTCGCCGACGCCCAAGGTGATCATGGCAAAAGTCGTGCCTGCCTTTTTAGTGGTGACATAGCCCAGGAGCACCGCAAACAGGAGCCCGGACAGACCACCGATCAGTGGAATCAAAGACAGGGGAATGTAGAAGCGCCCGCTGGAGGCAAGGTTCATTGCATGGATCGCCAGAAAAGACCCCAGGCCTGAATACACCGCATGCCCGAAGCTGAGCATGCCACCCTGCCCCAGCAGAATGTTGTAGCTCAGGCAGATGATCACCAGGTATCCGGCTTGCGACAGCATGGTCAGCGCGAGGCTGCTTTTGAACAGCATCGGCGCTGCGACCAGCAGAAGTGCGTAAAGGCTCCAGAGCACCCAGCGGCCGACGTTGTAGGGTTTGAAGGCGTAATAGTTTGTGGTCATGGAATGCTGCTCCCCGTTTTTTTATGCTTCATCCTTCGCGCGTGCCCAGTAGCCCCTTGGGCCGGAAGATCAGTATCAGCACCAGGAGCAGGAATGGCAGGATGGGTGCAACCTGGGAAATCGTCAGCTTGAGCAGCGGGTAACCGAAGGTCTCCGGCGTTACCGTCACACTGAGGTGCGCAAGAAGGCTCATCAACGACTGATCCATGGCCACGGCAAAGGTTTGCAACAAGCCAATCAGCAACGATGCCAGGAATGCACCTGACAAGGAGCCCATGCCACCAACCACCACCACCACAAAAATAATGGCCCCAACCGATCCTGCCATGGCCGGCTCGGTAACAAACGTGTTGCCGCCAATGACACCCGCCAGGCCGGCCAGCGCTGCGCCTCCGCCAAACACCAGCATGAAGACACGTGGTACGTTGTGGCCAAGCGCTTCCACCATTTCGGGGTGGGTCAGCGCTGCCTGAATGACAAACCCTATCCGGGTCCGTGTCAGCAGCAGCCAGATGCTCACCAGCATGAGGATGGCAATCAACATGATGAAAGCGCGCGACTTCGGAAAGTTGGTGCCGAACACCGTGAACAGCGGCCCCTGCAGGCCTTCGGGCAGCAGGTAATTGACGGGCGACCGTCCCCATACCAGTTGCACCAGTTCGAGCAGCAGATAGGACAAACCGAAGGTGATCAGCAGCTCGGGCACATGTCCGTATTTGTGCACCTTGCGCAGGCAGAAGCGCTCGAAGGCCGCACCCATCGCGAAGACCAGCAAGGGAGCGACCAGCAGTGCCCACCAGAAGCCAATGACCTGAGAGGTGCTAAAGGCAATGTAGGCGCCCACCATGTAAAAAGAAGCATGCGCGAAGTTCAGCACCCCCATCATGCTGAAGATCAGCGTCAATCCCGAGCTGAGCATGAAGAGCAGCAAACCATAGCTCAGGCCATTGAGCAGCGAGATGGTGAAGAACTCAAGATTCATGGATGAGCGCTTTGAGAGAAGTAAAGAAAAAGGCCCGAGGGTTGGTCGGGCCTTGCGCCGGGTCTATGCGGGATCAGACTGGGCGATGCCCAGTCAACACATCACGATGGACGCTTCATCTGGCATGAGGTTGGCGTGCTGGCGACGTAGGGCTCGTAGTATTTCACGGGCACGAAGGTGTAGCCGGTGTTTTCTGCGTCATAGGCGAACTTGCCACCCGCCTTCTCCCAGCGGGTGATATACAGGCCCTGCTGCAGCTGATGGTCGCTCTTGCGCATCTCGACTTCGCCATTGAAGCTGTTGAAACGCAAGCCCTCCATGGCCTTGGCCACAACCGCCGGGTCGGTCGACTTGGTCTTTGCCATGGCATCGGTCATGATGGCGAAGGCATGGAAGATGGCGCCGGTGTAGAAGTCATCGTTAAATTTCTTCTTGTAGTCGGCCTGCAGCTTCTGGATATCGCCACCCATGTTCAGGTGGTTATACGACACCATGTACACCCGGTTGGCCGATGCCGCGCTCAATACCGTAGGGGTACCGGTTACACCACCGTAGTAGGTATAGAACTTGACGTTGTTCAGGCCAGACTCGTTGGCAGCCTTGATCAGCAACGACAGGTCGGAGCCCCAGTTGCCAGTGATCACGGTGTCTGCGCCTGACTGCTTGATCTTGGCGATGTAAGGCGCAAAGTCGCGAACCTGCGCCAGAGGATGAAGGTCTTCTCCAACGATCTGCACGTCTGGCCGCTTGGTGCTGAGGTTTGCTTTGGCGAACTTCGCAACCTGCTGGCCATGCGAATAATTCTGATTGAGCAGGTAGACCTTTTTGATCTCGGGCTGGTCCTTCATGTAGGCGGTGAGCGCTTCCATTTTCATGGACGTGTCGGCGTCGAGGCGGAAGTGCCAGTAATCGCACTTGCTGTTGGTCAGATCCGGATCGACAGCAGCGTAATTCAGGTACAGAACTTCCTTGCCCGGATTGCGCTCATTGTGTTTGGACAGCGCATCCATGATAGCCAGCGCGGGCCCGGAGCCATTGCCCTGCACCACGTAGCGGGCCCCCTGGTCGATGGCCGACTTCAGTGCGTTGGTGGTTTCCTGCGGGCTCAGTTTGTTGTCGATGCCGATGATCTCGAACTTGACGCCAGCCTTGTTCTTCTTGGTGAATTCCTCAGCCAGAAACTGGAAGCCCTTGAGCTGGTTTGCGCCTACCGCGGCCATCAGGCCGGAGAGTGGGTCGAGCCAGGCAATCTTGACCGTCTGGTTGAGGTTTACGCTGCCAGCTGCCGCGGCGGGAGCCGCTGCGGACCTGGCCGGGGCCTGGGCAAAGGCAAGGCCGCCGCACAGCGTGGCCGATACCGCCAGCGCAACACCGAGTTGCCGGGGGCTAGAAAAATTCCGGATTGTCATCCCTTGCTCCTGAGTAGTGATTGATCGTCAATGACACAAACCTGATACCCGCGAAGCGTAGGTTAAAAAAAGAGACGCTGATTCAGGGAATGCCCTAGCTCTTGTCGCTAGCGTGACTGAAATAACAAGCCCGAGGCCGGGGGCTTTACCTCACGCGGTGGGCAACCGGTAGTCCTTGAGCATCTCGCGAATCCGGGTCTTGAGAATCTTGCCCGTCGCTCCCAGCGGAATGGCATCGACGAAGACGACATCATCCGGAATCTGCCATTTGGCGGTTTTGCCTTCATAAAAACGAAGCAGCTCGTCCCGTGTGATGTCCATGCCAGGACGCTTCACAACCGCCACGATGGGTCGCTCGTCCCACTTCGGATGCGCAATGCCAATGCAGGCAGCCATGGCGACAGCCGGGTGCGCCACCGCAATGTTTTCGACGTCGATAGAGCTGATCCATTCGCCGCCAGACTTGATGACATCCTTGCTGCGATCGGTGATCTGCAAATAGCCATCGGCATCGATCGTTCCGACATCGCCTGTGGGGAACCAGCCTACCCCGTCGCCGTCATAAACCAGCGGGTCGCCACCCTCGCCTTTGAAGTATTCCCGAACGATCCAGGGGCCCTTGACATACAAATCGCCAAATGTGGTGCCGTCCCAGGGCAGTTCCTTGCCGCTGTCGTCCACAATTTTCATGTCGACGCCGTAGATGGCGCGGCCCTGCTTCAACCTGATCTTCATCTTGTCGCTGTCAGAAAGGCTGTCATGCTTGTTCTTGAGGGTGCAAAGTGTTCCCAGCGGACTCATCTCCGTCATGCCCCAGGCATGCAGCACTTCGACGCCGTGGTCGTCCCTGAAAGCATTGATCATGGCTGGCGGGCAGGCAGAGCCGCCAATTACCGTGCGCCGCAAAGTTGAAAACTTCAGACCTGCGGGCTTGAGATGGCCCAGCAGCATTTGCCAGACGGTCGGCACGCCGGCGGCATACGTCACCTTTTCCGCCTCCATCAACTCATAAACCGACTTGCCGTCGAGTGCCGGCCCCGGAAACACCAGCTTGGCACCCGTCAACGGTGCTGAATACGGAATGCCCCAAGCGTTGACATGGAACATGGGCACCACCGGCAACACTGCATCGCGTGCCGACAGGCCCATCACATCAGGCAGCGCTGCCGCGTAGGCATGCAGGGTGCTGGAGCGATGGCTGTACAGCGCAGCCTTGGGATTGCCCGTCGTGCCGCTGGTGTAGCACATGCTGGACGCCGAGTTTTCGTCAAAGCTGGGCCAGGTGTAGTGACCGGATTGCGTGCCTATCCAGGACTCGTAGCTGATGAGGCCCGGAATGCCGGATTCAACCGGCAAGGCAGCTTCGTCACACAAGGCGATGTAGTGGCGAATAGTTGAGCAACGCTCATGCACAGCCTGGACCAGGGGCAAAAAGCTGAGGTCAAAGCACAGCACCTGGTCTTCCGCATGGTTGGCTATCCAGGCGATCTGGTCCGGATGCAAGCGTGGGTTGATGGTATGCAGCACGCGGCCCGAGCCGCTGACACCGTAGTAGAGCTCGAAATGCCGGTACCCGTTCCAGGCCAGGGTAGCGACACGGTCACTGAATTCCAGCTTCAAGGCGTCGAGAGCGCCCGCCACCTGACGCGCGCGGTGCGCCGACTCCTTGTAGGTGTAGCGATGGACATCGCCCTCGACCCGCCGTGAAACGATTTCCGCGTCTCCATGGTGGCGCTCCGCAAAGTCGATCAGTCCTGATATCAGCAGTGGCTGGTTTTGCATTAACCCGAGCATCTAAATCTCCATCTACAAGCGTGTTGTTGGTATTGAAAAACAGGCTCACATCATGCCGCAGACACAGCTGGAGCTTATGGGGGAATGCCCGCGAATCCATAGGCGCAATAGCCCTGGGAGACAATTCAGGCATGACTACCGCAACCCTGAATGCCACGCCTGCCCTCGCCTGGCGCAATAGTTTTGCAGAGCTTGGGCCCAGCTTTTACACGCGCCTTTCACCACAGCCACTACCTGAACCCTACTGGATCAGCCGCAACGCGGCCATGGCGCGTGAGCTTGGGCTCCAGGATCAGTGGCTGGCGTCCACCGAGGCGCTTGACGCCTTGGTTGGCAACAAGTGGCTGCCAGGTTCGGCGCCACTGGCCAGCGTGTACAGCGGCCATCAGTTTGGCCAGTGGGCGGGCCAGCTGGGTGACGGCCGGGCCATCTTGCTGGGGGAGCTGCACACTTCCGTCGGAGGCCAGGAAATTCAGCTCAAAGGCGCAGGCCGGACACCCTATTCACGCATGGGCGATGGGCGCGCCGTGTTGCGCAGCTCGATTCGCGAGTACCTGTGTTCAGAGGCCATGCATGCGCTGGGCATACCCACCACCCGCGCGCTATGCCTGGCGGGGTCGGATGCGAGTGTGCGCCGGGAAGAAATCGAAACCGCCGCTGTGGTCACGCGCACCGCACCGAGCTTCATTCGTTTCGGCCACTTCGAGCATTTCAGCTACTCCGGACAGCCGGATGAGCTGAAAAAGCTTGCCGACTATGTCATTGACCGCTTTTATCCCGCCTGTCATGAGGAGGCTGACCCTTATGCGGCATTGCTGCAGGCCGTGAGTGAACGCACCGCGCATCTGATGGCCGCATGGCAGTCAGTCGGCTTTTGCCATGGCGTGATGAATACCGACAACATGAGCATTCTGGGCCTCACGATTGACTACGGTCCCTTCCAGTTTCTCGACGCATTCGATCCCGGACATATCTGCAACCATTCCGATGACCAGGGACGCTACGCTTACAACAAGCAGCCGAATGTCGCGTACTGGAACCTGTTCTGCCTGGGTCAGGCTTTGTTGCCGCTGATCGAAAACCAGGAAAAAGCGCTTGCGGCGCTGGAGCCTTACAAAACCATCTTTCCGCAGGCGCTTCAGTCAAAGATGCGCGCCAAGCTGGGCCTGCCAGACCAGCAAGCAGATGACAGCGCGCTGATCGATTCGACCTTCAAGCTGCTGGCCAGCAACCAGGTTGACTACACGATTTTCTGGCGCCGCCTGTGCGGCTTTACCGCGCAGGCTGGCCACGAGCCGGTGCGCGACCTGTTTTTCGACGGTGAATCCTTCAACGCCTGGGCGCTACAGTATTCAGAGCGAATAGCCCATGTCGATACTGGGATACGGGCCGATTTGATGCTCAAAATCAATCCAAAGTTCGTGCTTCGCAACCACCTTGGCGAAGCGTCGATTCGCGCAGCAAAACTCAGGGACTATTCCGAAGTCAATGACTTGCTGAAAGTGCTTCAGTCCCCATTTGATGAGCATCCCGAACACGACAGCATGGCCGGATTCCCGCCAGACTGGGCGGCCGGCATTGAAATCAGCTGCAGTTCCTAGTCCACAACTTCCCGTCATGAAAGGCATTAACCCCATGAGCCAGCAACACCAGAAAATTCAAAAAAGCGATGCCGAATGGAAAGCACTTCTGGTCGAAAAAGGTGCCGAACCAGCCGCATTTGAAGTTACCCGTCATGCTGCGACCGAGCGCGCTTTCACCGGCAAATACGACGCGGTATGGGCCGACGGCAGCTACCACTGCATCTGCTGCGGCGAAAAGCTTTTTGACTCATCGAGCAAGTTCGATGCAGGTTGCGGCTGGCCCAGTTTTTCTCAGGAAGCCGTACCGGGCGCGATTGAGGAACATGTTGACCGCAAATACGGCATGAGCCGCACCGAAACGGTGTGTGCCAGTTGTGGCGCGCATCTGGGGCATGTGTTTCCAGACGGGCCCACACCGACTGGCCTGCGTTACTGCATGAACTCCGCGTCGCTGGACTTCAAGCCAGCCTGAATGTGTGCCGAGGCGTCCTTCCGGCCGATGCTCTTCAGGCAACACCCTGTCACCGCCCATCCAAGCAAGGCGTACGAATCCGGCTCTGCCCAACCGCAGGCTCGGCGGGCAGGAAGCAACATCAGGTGGGCGACTGTGAGGCAGCGATAATCCCGCCATGAAATTCCTGTTTGATTTTTTACCGATTGCGCTGTTTTTTGGCATGTTCAAGTACGCCGAAGAACACAAGGACTGGGCCGCCTCAACCGCCACCGAGTGGCTGGGCTTCATGGTCTCCGGCGGTGTGGTGGGGGTGGCCGAGGCGCCGGTGTTGCTGGCGACGGTGGTGGTGATCATTGCCACGCTAGGACAGATTCTCTGGCTCAAGATCCGCGGCAAGAAGATCGACACCATGCTGTGGGTTAGCCTGGGTTTGGTCACCGTGCTCGGCAGTGCCACTATTTACTTTCACAGCGAGGCATTCATCAAGTGGAAGCCAACCGTGCTGTACTGGGTGATGGGCAGCGCCCTGCTCTTTGGTCAGCTGGTGATGGGGAAAAACGGCATCAAGGCCTTGATGGGCGCGCAGATGAGTTTGCCGGACCCTATCTGGCGCAAGGTCAATTTCAGCTGGGTCGCATTCTTTGCCCTGATGGGCTTCGTCAATCTGTGGGTCGCCTACAGCTTTTCGACGGCGACCTGGGTTAACTTCAAGCTGTTTGGCGGCCTGGGGTTGATGGTTGCGTTTGTTCTGGCGCAGGGTATCTACCTCAACAAGCACATCCAGCCAGAAGCCAAACCGGAGAGCGCGCAGTGAGCAACGCATCCAACCAGGCGCTTCCCGTGCGGGCCCACGCGATTGAGCAGCAATTGAGGTTGCAGCTCAGTCCGCTACATCTGGAAGTGATCGACGAGAGCGCGGCACATGCGGGGCATGCCGGTGCCAATAACGAGGGTTTTGGTACGCACTTTCGAATCCGCATTGCGAGTAGCGCCTTTGCGGGCAAGAGCCGCGTCGCCCGCCATCGCCTTGTGTATGATGCATTGCAAAATTTCATGGCCGCTGGCTTGCACGCCCTGGCCATCGACATTCTCGAAACACCCACCTCATCTGAACAGGACTCCCGCGTATGAATAAACAGGTTTTTGTGGCTACCGCATTGGCAAGCTTGCTTGGCCTTGGCGCGCAGGGCGCTTTTGCCCAGAACGTTGCCATCGTCAACGGCAAGGCGGTGCCAAAGGCGCGCCTGGACTCGCTGGCCCAGCAGGTGGCCAAGTCCGGCAAGCCCGTGACGCCTGAAATGCAGGCCCAGCTTCGTGAAGAAGTCATCGCCCGCGAAGTGTTCATGCAAGAAGCCGAAAAAGAAGGACTTGCCACCTCGGAAGACTTCAAGGCGCAGATGGAATTGGCCCGCCAGACCATCATGATCCGTGCCCTGTTTGCGGACTACCAGAAGAAGAACCCGGTCACCGATGCTGACCTGAAGGCCGAGTACGACAAGTTTGCCGCTGCCAATGGCGGCAAGGAATACAAGGCCCGCCATATCCTGGTCGAGAAGGAAGCCGACGCCAAGGCCATCATTGCCAATCTGAAGAAAGGCGCCAAGTTCGAGGACATCGCCAAAAAGCAGTCCAAAGACCCTGGCTCTGGTGCCAATGGCGGGGATCTGGACTGGTCGAGTCCTTCCAGCTATGTGCCCGAGTTCAGTGAGGCCTTGCTGAAACTCAACAAGGGTCAGCTGTCGGAAACGCCGGTGAAGTCCCAGTTTGGCTACCACGTGATTCGGGTAGACGACATCCGCACAGCGCAGTTGCCCGACTTTCAGCAGCTGAAGCCACAGATCGCGCAGCAGATGGAGCAGCAAAAGCTGGTGACTTTCCAGCAGACGCTCCGCGAAAAGGCCAAGATCGAATAAGCGCTCCAGAAGCGCCAACAAAAACGCGGTTCAGGACGCGTTTTTTATGCGCAGCGCAACTGTCGAGAACCAGCAAAACCAGGGGGGTCACGGGAACCGAAGCGCTGCGATGGCCATAAGCGCACCGATCAGCACCGGCTGATGCAGCATGTACCACGACAGGCTCCGGCGGCCCAGCCATGCCAATGGCGCCAGCGTCGGCGAAAGGGGCCGCTGCCGCCGCGGCATCGGAAGGGCAAGCCACCACTGACCAGCTGCCATGCCCCACCACATCACGCCCAGCCAGGGTAGCAGCGGCACGTAATCTTCAGTGACCGGTTTCTTGCCGATGAAGCCCAGCCAGTTGAACGCCGGCTGGTCAAGAAAAGCGAACACAGGCCACTGGCTGTGCGCGTAGCCCGCAGTACTGTGGATCACAAAAACAAGCGCACCGGCCAGCCAGAGCCAAAGACCCCAGTGTGCGGTGAATCGCGTTACCACCAGCATCGCGGCAATGCCGTGCAGCACGCCAAAGTAAATGAAGCTTCTGGGGTACATCGCATATGAGCCTGCCGTCACCAGCAGCGCGCAACCGGCCACCTGTAGCCAGCGCCACCAGAAACCCCTCGGGCTTTGGTTCTGTTGAAGTGCCACCGCCTGGCTCAGGCCCGCGCAAAACAGAAAGACGCTGACGATCATGCTGCGCTGCACGGTCCAGAACGGATCGGTATGGAAGTCCTGCCGTGTGTAGCCGAACTGGTTCAGGTCAAAGCAGAAATGAAACAGCGTCATCCACAGGACGGCGAAACCGCGCAGGGCGTCCAGAGTGTCGAGTCGCTGATGAGGCATCGACGGATTGTAGAAGTCCCTGCACGCACGACAGGCATGCGCGCCATGCAAAATCGCGGCTTTATCACCAGGAGCAAAACATGAGTGTCGGCCGATTCTTTTCCACGCTGTGCGGGCTTGCGCTCGGTGCCACGTTGAGCGCTCCGGCCCTGGCCCAAAACGGAAAGACCGAGGTGTTATGGCTCGGGCAGGCGGCCACCCGTATCACCACCCCGGCCGGCAAGGTCATCATGATCGACCCCTGGTTGGTGACCAACCCTAAAACACCTGCCGGTTTCAAGAACATTCACGGTGTCGGCAAGGTTGACCTGATTCTGGTGACCCATGGCCATTTCGACCATATGGCCGATGCACCGGACCTGGCCAAGCTGCACAAGGCGCCGATGTATGGGCCGGCCGGGCTGAACCAGGTGGTCCAGTCGCTGGGCGTGCTGCCGGTTGAGCTGTCGCCCCGCTTTGGCAAGGGCGGCACGATCACGCCTTTTGGCGCCGATGGCGTGAAGATCACCGCAGTCGGAGCCGAGCACTCGTCTGAATATGTCTGGAAGAATCCCGTGACCAGCAGGGACGAGGTGCATCCCGGCGGCGAGCCGGTGGGTTTCATCATCGAAATGGAAAACGGCTTCAAGATCTGGCATATGGGCGACACCGCCGTCTTTGGTGACATGCGCCTGATTGCACAGATGTACAAGCCGGATCTGGTGCTGGCGCCTATCGGCGGGCACTTCGTCATGAATCCTGTGGACGCCGCCATGGCCATGCGCGAGATGATTCGTCCCCGGTATGTGCTGCCAATTCACTATGGGACCACGCCGCAGCTGCGCGGAACGCCGGCGGAATTCAAGCAAGCGCTCGGAAATGCAGCAGGCGCACCGCAGATGCTGTCGGTCAACCCGGGTGAAAAGGTTGATTTCTGAGGTTCAATATCTGCCGCTTGACCGCACCCTCGTCATGCCCGGTTTGATCACCGCCTGCGCCACCGCACCCTTGGCGCCGGTTGCCACCTTGGCCCCTACCGCAACACTGCGCGCCGCAATCAACTTTGGTAATCCGATTCTTGCTACAAAGGATGTTGCGACCGGTGAACCACGCGGCGTCTCGGTGGACCTTGCGCGTGAACTCGGGCGCCGGTTGGGGGTTCCGGTTGAACTTGTCCCGTTCGCGGCTGCTGGCAAGGTTGTGGAAGCAGTCAAGGATGCACAGGTTGACCTTGGCTTTGTTGCGATTGACCCGGCGCGCGGCGCCGACATCCTGCAGACGTCGCCGTATGTCGTCATCGAAGGTGCTTATCCGGTCAAAAACGAATCGCCCATCAAAACCAATGGGGACGTTGATCGTGCGGGAACCCGGATTGTGGTGGGAAATGGCAGCGCCTATGACTTGTTCCTGACGCGGGAGATCAAGGCAGCAACGCTGGTCAAGGCGCCCACGTCGCCTGCCGTAACGGACACATTTCTGGCACAAAACCTGGAAGTGGCGGCCGGCGTCAAGCAGCAGCTCCAGGCTGATGCGCAGCGCCTGCCTGGACTGCGCCTGCTGGACGGCCGCTTCATGGTTATCAACCAGACGATGGGCATCCCCAAGGGTCGCGAGGCCGGGCTGCCCTAAGTCGGAAATTTTGTCGAAGAAATGAAGGCGTCGGGCTTCGTTGCGGAGGCTTTGAAGCGCCACCGGATTGAAGGCGCTGCCGTCGCTGCACCGCAGCCCTGACAGCCAGCCCCTGTTGACGTAGATCGTCTGGTCAGCAGCTTGCGTGAATCGGCAAGTGGCCCCGGTTCACCGCGATGACTTCTGACCGACTGAGCTTTTTAAGGACCCGCCTGGAAGCAACACAGGTGCGCAAGCGTTTGGCAACCACGCGCTTCACTGAGATGACCATGAAAACAGAAGGCGGCTGCATTGCGGCGTCAGACTACCGCAAGGACGACTAACCCGCCGGGACGCCATGGCGCAGCCGGGAGCCGCCTGAGGTCATTCGTCCCGTCATTCGACAACCAGTTTGCGCTCGCGGATCAGCTTGCTCCATTTGGCGGCATCAGCGGCGACCATTACGCCCATTTGCTCAGGGGTACTGCCGGTTGGTGTCGCGCCCAGACTGGCCAGGCGCTTTTGCAGATCAGAATCCTGCAGCGCCTGATTAAAGGCGGCATTGACCTTCGTGGTAACTTCGCCCGGTGTACCGGCCGGGGCATAAATACCAAACCAGTTGCTGACGTCAAAACCCGTCAAACCCTGCTCATCAAGTGTCGGCACATCGGGCAAAAAGGGCAGGCGTTGGGGGCTGGTGACGCCCAGCACGCGCAGCTTGCCTTCCTTGATGTTGGACTGTGACGTGACATAGTTATCCATCAGCATGTGCACTTGGCCTGACATCATGTCGTTGAAGACCAGACCGGTTCCCCGATAGGGAATGTGGGTCAAAAAGACCTTTGCCTGGGCCTTGAACAACTCACCGCTCAGGTGGCTGTTGGTGCCGTTTCCGCTGGAGCCGAAGTTGAGCTGGCCCGGTTTTGCCTTGGCCAAAGCGATGAATTCAGCCAGGTTCCTGACCGGCAGGCTTCCCGGCACCACCAGCACGCTGCTGGTCTTGGCTACGTAGACCACCGGCAAAAAGTCCTTCTCCACGCTGTAAGGAATTTTTGGATTGATGACCGGGCCTATGGAATGTGTGCTGCCGGTGGCGATCAGCAGGGTATAGCCGTCTGGCGCGGACTTGGCCACATGGTCCGATCCAATCGTGCCGCCCGCACCAGGACGGTTGTCGATAACGATCGTCTGGCCAAGCTTTTCAGAGGCTTTCTGACTGATGGTACGAGCCAGAATATCGGTGGCGCCTCCGGCCGGGAATGGCACCACCAGCCGCACAGGCTTGACCGGATACGTCTGGGCGGACGCCCCGAGGCTCCAGCCCAGACCAGATAAACTCAACACGACACCAGCCACATATCGATTCATCGGTATCCACCCTCTTCTAAATATTCGACGCAACCTACCCAGCCGATCCGGCGGTTTCATGCAGCGCCCGCAGTGACGTATTGCAAGAAGCACACCAGAGACAAAGACTGGCCCCATTTCGTCTGAATCAGTTTACCCAACGGCGCGCGTTGTGCCACAGCTGCATCCAGGGGCTCTGGGCGCTGCTGTCAAGCGGCGTCCAGCTCATCTGGATGTTGCGAAACACCCGCTCGGCATGCGGCATCATCGCGGTGAATCGGCCATCGGCAGTCGTCACCGCCGTCAGGCCGCCGGGACTGCCGTTCGGATTGGCAGGATAGCTTTCAGCAGGCTGGCCGTTCGAGTCGGTATAGCGCATGACGGCAATGGCCCTGGCCGCATCCCCGCGGCCACCCAGTTGCCGGTCGAAGTTGGCAAAACCCTCACCGTGTGCCACGGCAATCGGCAAGCGAGAGCCCGCCATGCCTGCAAAAAACAGGCTCGGTGACTCCAGCACCTCAACCTGGCTCAGCCGCGCTTCAAAGCGCTCGCTGCGGTTGGTTGTGAAGCGTGGCCAGGCTTGTGCGCCCGGAATGATCTGGGCCAGTTCGGCAAACATCTGGCAGCCGTTGCAAACCCCCAGGCCAAACGTGTCCTGCCGCGCAAAGAACGTCATGAACTGCTCGGCCAGCACCGGGTTGAACATGACCGAGCGCGCCCAACCGATGCCTGCGCCCAGGGTGTCGCCATAGCTGAAACCCCCGCAGGCTACCAAGCCGGCGAAGTCCTGCAAGCGTGCCCTGCCCGCCTGTAAATCCGTCATGTGTACATCGAAGGCGTCGAAACCCGCCTGAGTAAAGGCGTAGGCCATTTCGACATGCGAGTTGACACCCTGCTCGCGCAAGACCGCGACCCTCGGGCGCGACAGCATCAGCCCTGGTGCGGCGGTTGACGGCGTTACCGCGTCCGGCTCGAAGGTCAGGTGTGCATGCAACCCCGTATCAGCCGGGCTGCCAACGCCTGCGTGCTCGGCATCGGCACCGGCGGGGTTGTCGCGTTGCCGGCAGATTTTCCAGCTGACCGAGTCCCATACCTGGTGCAAGTCCCGCAGGCTCGCCTTGAAAACGGCCTTGGTATCGCGCCAGACCTGAACCTCACCCTTGCCAACATCAAGCGCTGCATGCTGCGGCCGGGTTTTACCGATGAAGTGGCTGAAGCTGGACAGGCCGTGGGTGCGCAAGACCTGCATTACCTCGTTTCTAACCGCTGTACGCACCTGTATGACCACGCCCAGCTCTTCGGTGAACAACGCCTTGAGCGTCAGTTCCTCGCGCCTGGCGCCAACCTGTGACGCCCAGTTCTTGCTGTCGCCGGTATCCATCCGGCTGTCGTGGATGCCGTCGCCTTCAACCAGCAGCATGTCGATGTTGAGGGACACGCCCACATGGCCGGCAAAAGCCATTTCGCATACCGCGGCAAACAAGCCGCCATCGCTGCGGTCATGGTAGGCCAGCAAACGGCCTTCGCTTCGCAACTGGTTGATGGCGTTGACCAGGTTGACCAGGTCCTGGGGGTCATCAAGATCAGGAACCGTGCCGTCCTGCAGGTCCAGGCTTTGGGCCAAGATCGAGCCGCCCATGCGGTTTTGGCCCTTGCCCAGGTCCACCAGAATCAGCGTGCTGTCGGCTTCCTGCGCATCGAGTTGCGGCGTAAGGGTGCCGCGCACGTCAAGCAGCGTGGCAAACGCACTGACGATCAGCGATACCGGTGAGGTCACTTTTTTGGCTTGTCCGCTGTCGTCGCTCCATACGGTGCGCATCGACAACGAATCCTTGCCGACCGGAATCGACACGCCCAGCGCCGGGCACAGCTCCATGCCGACTGCTTTTACGGTTGCAAACAAAGCGGCGTCCTGGCCGGGCTCGCCGCAGGCTGCCATCCAGTTGGCCGACAGCTTAACGCGCGGCAACTCGATTGGCGCGGCCAGCAGGTTGGTGATGGCTTCGGCAACTGCCATGCGCCCGGATGCGGCCGCATTGACCGTTGCCAGCGGCGTGCGCTCGCCCATGCTCATGGCTTCGCCGGCAAAGCCGTGGAAATCAGCCAGCGTCACCGCACAGTCTGCCACCGGCACCTGCCAGGGGCCGACCATCTGGTCGCGGTGCGTGAGGCCGCCCACGGTGCGGTCGCCAATCGTGATCAAAAAGCGCTTGGACGCCACGCTCGGGTGGCTCAGCACGGCGATGCAGCTTTGCTGCAGGTCAACACCGGTCAGGTCAACAGGCTTGATGTCATGGCTGACGCTTTTGACGTCGCGGTGCATTTTTGGCGGCTTGCCAAGCAGCACATTCATCGGCATGTCCACGGGTTGCCCGGCGGTCGATGCGTCGGCGAGCACCAGTTGCGGCTCTTCAGTCGCTACCCCGATCACGGCGAACGGACACCGCTCACGCTCGCAAAAAGCCTGAAACTGCGCCAGCGAGTCTGGCGCGATTGCCATCACATAGCGCTCCTGGCTTTCGTTGCTCCAGATTTCCTTGGGCGACAGGCCGCTCTCCTCCAGCGGCACGGCGCGCAGGTCGAACCGGGCGCCGCGCCCGGCGTCATTGACCAGTTCAGGGAACGCATTTGACAGACCGCCCGCACCCACGTCGTGGATCGCCAGGATAGGGTTGGCGGCGCCCAGCTGCGCGCACTGGTTGATGACCTCCTGCGCGCGCCTTTCGATCTCCGGGTTGCCGCGCTGAACCGAATCGAAGTCCAGGCTTGCCGTATTGGCGCCGGAAGCCATGGAACTTGCCGCACTGCCGCCCATGCCGATGCGCATGCCCGGGCCGCCCAGCTGAATCAACAGGCTCCCAGCAGGAAAGAGAACCTTCTTGGTGAGCGCAGCGTCAATCGTGCCAACGCCACCGGCAATCATGATGGGCTTGTGGTAACCCCAGCGCTGACCGCCCACGGTCTGCTCATACTCACGAAAGTATCCTGCCAGATTGGGCCGGCCGAACTCGTTGTTGAACGCGGCGCCGCCTAACGGACCCTCGATCATGATGTCGAGCGGGCTGGCAATATGGTCAGGTTTGCCGTAACCGTCGCCCTTGCCATCAAAAAGGCGCGACACGGTAAAACCGGTCAGGCCAGCCTTGGGACGTGAGCCTCGGCCGGTAGCGCCCTCGTCGCGGATTTCCCCGCCCGCACCCGTTGAAGCCCCCGGAAACGGCGAGATGGCTGTCGGATGGTTGTGCGTCTCGACCTTCATCAACACATGTGTCAGCACCTGATCGGTAGCGCTATAGTGTTGATAGCTAATACCACCCGTACCGCTTGGGCTAGAGGCCGATTTGGCACAAAAACGCTGGCTGTTGTAGCCTTCCATCACCGACGCATTGTCTGAATACGCCACCACCGTGTGCTGCGGACTCACCGCTTCGGTATGGCGAATCATCCCGAACAGGCTCTTGCCCTGCGGCACACCATCGATCGTGAAGTCGGCATTGAAGATCTTGTGGCGGCAATGTTCGCTGTTGGCCTGCGCAAACATCATCAGCTCAACATCAGTCGGGTTGCGCGACAGCCGGGTGAAGGCATTTACCAGATAGTCGATTTCATCGGCAGCCAGCGCCAGGCCGAACTCGATATTGGCATGCTCGAGCGCAGCCTTGCCGCCTGTCAGCACGTCGATGGTCTGCAGCGGTGCGGCTTGCAGTTCATTGAAAAGTCCTGCGGCCTCCGCGCGCCCGGGCATGACGCTTTCCGTCATGCGGTCATGCAGCAGGCCGGCAACCTGATGGCGCTGCGCTTCGGTCAGCGCGGCTTTACCCAGCAGCTGGCTTTTCAAAGTGACTTGAAATTCAGTGATGCGCTCGATGCGTTTGATAACGATGCCGCAGTTGTGCGCGATATCGGTGGCCTTCGATGCCCATGGCGAAACCGTGCCAAAGCGAGGTGTGACCACGAAAAACGCAGTGGTCGGACCCGGCTTCGCACCTTGAAAAGGCTCACCATAGCTCAGCAAGGCATCCAGGCGGGCGTGTTCCTCCGGCTGCAGCGGATGGTCGGTGGCTGCCAGATGCACATAGCGCGCATCGACACTGGCGATTTTGTCCGCAATGGCCTGCAGGCGGGGCAAGAGCTGGCGTGCGCGAAAGCTGCTCAGGGCATTGATGCCCAAAGGCCCGCCCTCAAAAGTCGTCAGGTGTAGGGTCACGGTGGAGGCGGCCTGGTGAGTGTTGGTCGTGGCGCTGAAAAGCGCTGGAGATCGGCACGGCAAACGGGTGTTTACCAAGGCCAGACGCGGCGGATTTTATCAGCGCGACCGGGTCTTGCCGAGCCTGCTGCCCGATGCGGCAGGCGGCGGGCTGGCATCGCCGGAGCAGGTCAGCCTCCCGTGTTTTGACTTGCACAGGTCTGCGGTGGCCGGCTTGTGAGCCAGTGGCGCGTCGTCCGCAGGGTCAGGCTCACGGTGGGATAATTCCGTTATGAGTATTACCTACAAAGACGCAGCGGGCATTGAAGGCATGCGCGTTGCCGGCCGTCTGGCCTCTGAAGTGCTTGATTACCTGACGCCGTTCATCAAGCCCGGCCTTACCACCAACGAGATCGACCGCCTGGCGCATGACTACATGACGCAGGTGCAGGGCACGATTCCTGCCACGCTGGGTTATCAGCCCTCAGGCTATGCGGCTTATCCCAAGTCGCTTTGTACTTCGGTCAACCACCAGGTGTGCCACGGCATACCCAATGACAAACCGCTCAAAAAGGGCGACATCGTCAATATTGACGTCACCGTCATCAAAGACGGCTGGCATGGTGATACGAGCCGCATGTTTGTGGTGGGCGAAGCGTCGATTGCAGCCAGGCGTCTGTGCAACATCACCTATGAGGCCATGTGGCACGGCATCATGCGCGTCAAGCCCGGAGCCAGGCTGGGCGACATCGGCCATGCCATCCAGACCTTTGCCGAAAAACAGGGGTTTTCGGTGGTGCGTGAGTTTTGTGGCCACGGTGTCGGCCAGAAATTTCATGAAGAGCCGCAGGTGCTGCACTACGGCAGGCCTGGCACGCTGGAAGAACTCAAGCCCGGCATGACCTTTACCATCGAGCCAATGATTAATGCAGGCAAACGCGACATCAAGGACGGCCCTGAAAAAGATGGCTGGAGCATCGTGACGCGGGACCACTCACTGTCGGCCCAATGGGAGCACACGGTGCTGGTCACACCGACCGGCTATGAGGTGCTGACGGTGTCGAGCGGCAGCCCCGCGATACCGGAGTTCGTCGCTGCGTTTCATGCGGCCTCCTCATCCCAGGCGTCAACGCCTTCCCCGGCAACTGCCAGCGCCTGAAGCCCCAGCGCTGCCCGCGCTGCTCACTGGTTCCCACATGCCGCACACACAAGACCTGCTTGAGCTGAACCAGATCCGGGAACAGTACCGCGACGGCAAGAGCGCCTTGTTCGCGTGCCTGGCCAACAGCGGCGCATCGACGCGGGCCATCCAGGGCCTGCTGCGCAAGTTGGCCCGGCATACCGACACGACGCTGCAGATGCTGTGGAAGCGCGCCGGTTTGCCCGCAGACGCCTGCCTGGTGGCGGCGGGCGGTTATGGCCGGGGCGAGCTGTTTCCCCATTCGGATGTTGATGTGCTGGTGCTGCTCCCCAACGGTGTGCGGGTGGACGAGGACGCAGCGCTCAAGGCCCGTGTCGAAAGCTTCATCAGCAACTGCTGGGACAGCGGCCTGGAGATCGGCTCCAGTGTGCGAACGGTTGCCGACTGTGTTGAGGAAGCGGGCAAGGACGTAACCGTGCAGACCTCGCTACTTGAAGCGCGCACGGTGGCCGGCCCACGCGAGCACTTCGACCTGCTGCGCGAGCAGCTGGACACGGTGATGGACGCCGCAGCTTTCTTTGTCGCCAAAACGCTGGAGCTTCGCCAGCGCCACAACAAGTTCGAGAACACGCCCTACTCGCTGGAGCCCAACTGCAAGGAATCACCCGGCGGGCTGCGCGACCTGCAGGTTGTTTTGTGGGTTGCGCGTGCGGCAGGCCTGGGCAAATCCTGGGATGACCTGGCCAAAAGCGGGCTGGCTACGCCCTTCGAGGTGCGTCAGATCAAGGCCAACGAGGCGCTGTTGAGCCTGATCCGCGCACGGCTTCACCTGATTGCAAAGCGGCGTGAGGACCGCCTGGTGTTTGATCTGCAAACCGCGGTGGCGGAATCGTTCGGCTACACATCGGTTCTGGCTGAGGACACCGGCAGGCTGATGCGGCGGGCCAGTGAAGCCTTGATGCGTCGCTACTACTGGGCAGCCAAGGCAGTGACCCAGCTCAATCAGATTCTGCTGCTCAATATCGAGGAGCG
>JAQGNE010000066.1 GCA_028291985.1 Polaromonas sp.
CGCAAGAGCTGCAGGCGCGGCAGCATCATGCTCAGCCACTGGGCATGTTCGAGGTTGTCGTCGTAATGCTCGAACGCGCTTTTGGTGTTGTAGGGTGGGTCGATGAAGATGCATTTCACTTGCGCGCGATAGAAGGGCAGCAGGGCTTTCAGCGCTTCAAGGTTGTCGCCCTGGATCAGCCAGTTGTCGGTGATCTCGCTTGGAGGCGACCCCTTTGGCGGGTTCAGCACAGGCCCTGTCGAAGCAGGGGACTCTTCGACAGGCTCAGGACGAGCAGTGATCAGCTCAGCCTGAACAGGTGTGGCTTGCGCCCCTTCGGGCGTTGACGTGGCCGGTTTTGCAGCCGGCGTATGGACCGACACTTCTTCCAGTAATCGGTAAGGCACGCGTGCGGACGTGGTGAAGGCTTGCGCGCGGTTGAGCCAGTCGAGGGTGGGCATATGTTGCTGGTGGTTGTTATTCGGCTCTGACTAAGCCGGCTGTCCGGAGGATTGCGCAGCAAAGGCGGCTTCAACGGTTTCGCGGTGGAAAAGCTCTAGATAGGGCTGGTATCGGTACAGGCGGTTGCGTTCAAAACCGGTGACTTCGCGCAGCCAGCCACGCTGTTCCAGGTCGCGTGCCAGCTTGACGGCGGTGGGGTGGGTGCAGCCGACAATTTCCGCAATGCGCTTGGGCGAAACCAGCGGTTGCTGGAACAGGCTGTCGAGCAGCTTCAGGGCCTTGGGGCTCTTGATAAGGGCGTTGCGGTGCGCTTCACGCATCCTCACGATGTCCGTGGCGGTTTGTGTGGCGGCGCGCGCTGTCTGGCTCACACCGCGCAGAAAAAACTTGAGCCATTGCTCCCAGTGGCCGTGGTTGCGGATCGCGGTCAAGCGGTCGTAGTATTCGGCGCGGTTAGCCTTGAGAAAAACCGACAGATAGAGCAAGGGGCGTGACAGCGCCTGCTCTTCGCACAGGATGAGCGTGATCAGCAGGCGTCCGACGCGGCCATTGCCGTCCAGAAAGGGGTGAATGGTTTCAAACTGGGCATGGGCCAGGCCACAGCGGATGAGCAGCGGCACCGTGGTCTTGCCCTCATGCAAGAAGTTTTCAAGTGCACCCAGCGTAGTCATCAACTCGTGCGGCGGTGGCGGCACGAAGGACGCATTCGCCAGCGAACTCCCTGTTGAACCAATCCAATTTTGGGATGTTCGAAATTCGCCTGGCGTTTTTTCACCGCCACGCACATTCCGCATCAGCTCGCCGTGAATTTCCTTGAGCAAGCGCAGGCTCAGGGGCAACTCGCCCAGGCGCCGCAGGCCATGGTTCATGGCGCGGACGTAGTTGATGACTTCCTCAACGTCTTTGGGCGTGTCGTTGCTGCTGCCCTGCGCCTCAAAGGCCAGCACATCTTCCAGCGTGCTCTGGGTGCCTTCTATTTGTGACGACAGCACCGCCTCATGGCGGACGTACATCGCAACGAACAAATCGGGGTTGGGCAGCAGGTTGGAAATCGCGTCCAGGCGCGCAATGTCTCTGTCTGCCGACGAAAGCAGCGTGCGCAGTTCGCCGTCGAAATTGATGTCAGGGCTTGGCGGCAAAGCCTCGGGAATGAAAGCCTTGTAGCCAGTCGCTTGCTGGAGATAGCGTCCTGCGCGTGTTGCGAAATTTGACATGGAATTTTCATTAAATTCTCTTAATCATAATTTATGAAAATAACAAACAAATTATTTTCATAAAAAAGCTCAAAATTTTCGCCTGTGAAAGGTTGGAACGCATAACGATCCGCCCTACAGCACCACCTTGACCATGGGGTGGGTACTCAGCGTGCGGTACAGCTCATCGAGCTGCTCCCTGGAGGTGGCGGTAATCGTGATGGTGACGCCCAGGTATTTGCCGCCCTTGCTTTCGCGCAACTCCACGTTGGTGGCGTCAAATGCTGGGTCGAACTGGCGCGCGATGTGGGTGATGGCGGCCACCAGGCCGTCGGTCTTCACGCCCATGACCTTGATGGGAAATTGCGACGGGTACTCGATCAGTGATTCCTGACGGGGCGGCTGGTCGGGTGAAGTGGCATCAGGCAAGTCGTTCATGGCTCTGCTCTTTCTGTTTGGCTTGCTGATAGGCCGCGTAAAGGCGGGCATACACGGGGCCGGGCTTTCCGGCTGCTTCTCCATTGCCAACCGGGCGGCCGTCCAAGGAGGTGACGGGCAGCACCTCTTTCGTGGCGGATGACAGCAGTATTTCGTCTGCTGTCAGGACCTCGTCCCGGCTGATACGGCGCAGCTCAAAAGCAATGCCTGCGCTCTGGCACATCTGCTCGATCAGTCCATAGCGGATGCCTTCAAGCACCAGCCGGTCTTTGGGCGGACCCATCACCTTGCCGTTCTTGACAACCCAGACATTGCTGGCTGCTGCCTCGCTCAAATAATTGCCGCGAAACATGATGGTCTCCGCAGCGCCCGCGTCGACGCTGATTTGCCGCGCAAACACCGCGCCGAGCAGGCTGGTACTTTTGATATGTGCTTTTTCCCAGCGAAAGTCGGCTGCCGTGACGCAGGCAACGCCATCGCTGCGCTGCTGCGCGCTGGGCAGCTTCATGGGGTTGCACATCATGAACACCGTAGGTTTCAGGCCGGGCGGCATGGCATGGTCCCGCATTGCAACGCCTCGGCTGAGCTGGATGTAGATCAGCCGGTCATTGGCAGTTGTTTGGGCATCATTTAGGCCGCTAGACCTTTGGTATCCCGGGCTATTAGCTATCAATTGCAGAGCAATAGCGCGCCATTGGTCAGCGCCCAGCGGATTGGCAATACGCAGCTCTGCCAGGCTGCGGTCAAGCCGTGCCATGTGCTCGGTAAACCGGAACAAGTGGCCGGCATAGGCGGGGACGACTTCATACACGCCGTCGCCAAAAATAAAACCGCGGTCCATGACACTGATCTTGGCGTCCTTGAGCGGTGTGTACTCGCCATTGAGGTAGCAAGGCGCGTCCGGCAGGCTATCGGATGCTTCGGGTACGGAATGCAGGGCAGAGGAATCGGTCATGCGTAGGGGTAGTAGGTTCGGAGGCGGTGGTTGATAGGAAAAAAATCCCAGAGTAGCGGCGCTTGCAGCTGCGAATCAACGGGATGTTGTCAAACCGGCGTGCTGCGCTTTTTCTCCAGCCATGACCAGGCGGCCCAGGCCAATTTAACAGTCACATAGCCGATGGCTGCGCCGCCCACGGCAAAAATCCCCATTCCCAACAATGCCGGGCCGCCGAATGACGTTATCCAGTCGACAACGCTGCCACCGTCGGCCTTCACAACGGGTGGCGGCGCATCCAGTACCAGGCTACCCAGCTTGTAAGCAAGCCACAGCCAGAAACCCACCGTCAATGGATTGGTGATCAGTGTCATGCCGATAGCCGCCGGAATGTTGGCACGCCACCAGACGCTGTGCGCAGCCGCTGCAATGAACTGCGCCAGCGGTATGGCAAATGCCCAGAAGATGCCGATGGCAACGCCGCGCGCCACGGCCTCCTGCTGCACCTTCCAAAGTGCGGGATCCAGCAACCGGTGTGCGATAGGCTTGAGCCATGGGTGGGCGGCGAGCGTCTCCTGGCTGGGGGTGCAAGCGATCAGGCGCTTGAGCCAGGCCGGCTGGGTGTCTGGCGCTGTCATGGCTGCAGCCTCGGTGGCAGCGCTAGCGTCTGGCCAATCGCCATCACCGTGAATTCACCCGCGGGCAGGCCGGTAGCACGGGTTGCAGCTTGCAGTCCACGCGGCGGCTCGTCCAAGGGCTCGTCGGTCAGCTCGAAAGTGCCCCAGTGCACGCCGACGCTGCGCCGTGACCGGATATCACGATGGATCTGCACGGCTTCCATCGGGTTCACATGCTGCTGCTTCATGAACCAGCGGGGTTCGTACGCGCCAACGGCGATCAGCGCCAGGTCAAAACCGCCTGCGTTGCCAGCATCGGGACGGGTGGCAAAGTGACGGGCGGTATCGGCAAAGTCTTTGGAGTAACCGGTGTCGCCGCTGTAGTACCAGTGCAGGTCCGGTGCAAAAACCGCATAGCCGCCCCACAGCGTCTCGCTTCGGTCGCCGAAGCTGCGTGCCGACCAGTGCTGCACGGGTGTCAGGTAAAACTCGACAGCCCCGTAGACCTGTTTGTCCCACCAGTCCAGTTCGGCGACATGGCTGATGCCAAGGTTGGTAAACCAGCTTTTCAGTCCGAGCGGAACCACAAAAAGCGCAGGGCGGCCAGCGGCATCAGACCGCCTGGCAATTTCAAGTACCGACGCTTTGTCAAGATGGTCGTAATGGCTGTGCGAAATCAGCACCACGTCAATGCGCGGCAAATCATCCAGTGCAAGTCCTGGCGCCTGCGCCCGTCTGGGGCCGGCAAAGTGCACGGGGCTTGCCCTTTCTGAAAATATCGGGTCCACCAGCGTATTGAGGCCGCCCGCCTGCACCAGCATGCTGGCATGGCCTATCCAGGTGATATGCGGCGGCGCAGCGCGCTTTGATAAAACACCCGTACTGGCTGGATAAGCCTTGATGGCTGCCAGATCAGGCTGCTGCCTGGGCGTAGCTTGCGCCGCAGACCGCGGCAAGCCCTGTTCGCGACGCTCAAGTTGCCAGCGCAACAGCTCGCTGAAGCCCTTGGTGACGGTATCGACATAGTTATTTTTGAACCCTTGCGGCGTATGGTGCGGTTTTGCCGGGTTGTAGTGTGGGTTGACCGCACTGCAGCCAGCGACACAGGCCAGAAGTGTTACGCAGGCTGAAAAGGCGCGCAATGGGCGCAAGAGGCCCACCGTGCCGGTGCGGTTGACGGCACCGTGACTGCATACGTGGCCTGGGGCGACGGGCTTCACGCCAGGAAAAGCACTGCCGCGATAGCCACAGTACCAAGGCCCAGAATGATGCGGGCGAACGTCACCACCTGGCCCGCCCGGCGGCCGGATTCTGCCCAGTCGGATGCCGCCACGGCAAGCTTCATCCGGCGGAAAGGGCCGAAATACAGGTGCCCGAAAATCGCGAACATCAAGATACCGATGCCGAACATCAGGTGCCAGCCGATAGGTGCGTTCTTCATGCCAACGCCCAGCATCATCCCCAGTCCGCTTGCCAGCAGCAGCCCGATACACACCCATACCGCCGCGAAAAAACGGCGCAGCGCTTGCGCCATAAACGGCAGACGCTGGGCCGGTTGCAAGTGCTGCGCCGCAGCCGGGCGCAACGCAAGCAACACAAAAGTCACGCCGCCCAGCCAGACGATGGCGGCCAAGAGATGCAAAAAATTGAGCAGGGCATACATGGTGATGAACTTTCGTCAGGATCAATAACCGCCGATCGTCGCTGGAAGTAGGTAGCTGGCGACCTGCAGCAGGACAGCAAAAACCAGAGCAGGCGCGACCTTAACACCTACTTGTGCAGCCCGTGATTATGTCCAGCCGACCAGTCGGTGCCGTGCTGATGCCGGGGTCAAGATCCGCGGGTTGGAATAAATCAAAGCACCAAACAGGGCTTTAGCAGATTCACAGGGGTTTCTACGTATAATCAGGGGCTTTGCCAAACACAGCCCTTGTAACCTGTCCGTAATTTGTGATGCGCAAAATAACAGATCCAACGACGCATAAAGCAGGAACTGATGAGGGCTGTAAGCCAGCACGGGGCACGCCGGCGATGACCGGCTACCGGCTTTGAATGGCGTCAGTACGTGATGAAGGCAAAAGCTTGAAAGCCGTAGCAGGGGTGGCGGCGCAGGAGTCGCCGCGGTCCGGCGCAAGCGCTGCAAAAACGATCAGCCTCAGTGGCCGCGTGGTTGATGACGTTGATCGGGATGACGGCATTTTTGAGGGCTTCACGCCGCTGACACGGGAGCAAGCGGCTGGGGTGCGTGAGGCAAATCCAGCGGTTTCGCCTGTGGCGGTGCTGATGGGGCAGATGATGACAGGCGTGCTGGTGGCAGGCGCTGCATGGGCGATAGCCGGTAGGCCAAGCGCCGGTTGGTCGGCACTTTATGGTGCTTTGTCAGTGATTTTGCCTGCAGCGCTTTTTGCGCGCGGGCTGGCCCGGCAGCAAGCTGGCGCAAATGCGGGTGCCTTGCTGGCGGGCTTTTTGGTGTGGGAGCTGATAAAGATCGGCCTGACGGTTGCAATGCTATGCGCTGCGCCCCGTCTGGTCGAGCAGTTGAGTTGGCTGGCATTGCTGGCTGGTTTTGTGGTGACGATGAAGGTGTACTGGGTGGCCATGTGGCTGCGTCTGGTGGGCACCAATCGACGAAAAATATTGAACTAATTGGTGACACATGGCTACTGCTGAAAACGCTGGGACTCATGGCCCTTCGGCTGGTGAATACATCCAGCATCACCTGCATCACTTGCAGAAAAATTTTGCTTTTGAAAACGTCGAGCAAAAAAGCCTGGTCGACTTTTCGGTCTTCAATCTGGACTCGCTGGTCTACTCGGTCCTGCTGGGCGTGATCGGCTGCTTTCTGCTGTGGCGCGCTGCACGCAAGGCCACGTCCGGTGTGCCGGGCCGCTTTCAGGCTGCCGTCGAAATCATGTCCGAGATGGTCGAGAACCAGGCCAAGGGCGTGATTCACAACGCCACCAGCCGCAAACTTGTTTCCCCGCTGGCCCTGACGGTGTTCATCTGGATATTCCTGATGAATGCGATGGACATGCTGCCCGTCGATGCGTTGCCGGCACTGTGGCATTCTGCTGGCCCGGCTCTGGGTTTCAAAGACTACATGCGCGTCGTGCCAACTGCCGACCTGTCAACTACTTTGGGGCTGTCATTCAGTGTGTTGCTGGTCTGCCTTTTCTACAGCGTCAAAATCAAGGGTGTGGGCGGCTGGTCGCATGAGTTGGTGGCAGCGCCGTTTGGGGACCGTTTCTTTCTGTACCCCGTCAATTTTTTGATGCAACTGATCGAGTTTGCAGCCAAGACCGTGTCCCACGGCATGCGGCTGTTCGGCAACATGTTTGCCGGTGAGCTGATTTTCATGTTGATTGCCTTGATGGGCGGCGCATGGGCCTGGCAATTCAATCCGCTGGCGGGCGGGTTCTGGCTGGGCATCGGGCATGTGATCGCCGGAACCGTGTGGAGCCTCTTCCATATTCTGGTGATTACGCTGCAGGCCTTCATCTTCATGATGTTGACGTTGATCTATGTGGGGCAGGCCCACGACTCGCACTGATTTTTTCGCGCTTTCTTTTTCTTTTTTCTTTTCGTACTTTTTAGGAGCAATCATGGAAAACATTCTCGGCCTCGTCGCACTGGCTTGCGGTCTCATCGTTGGTTTGGGCGCGCTGGGTGCATCGATCGGCATCGCGCTGATGGGTGGAAAGTACCTGGAAGCATCTGCACGCCAGCCAGAACTCATGAACGAACTGCAGACCAAGATGTTCATCTTGGCCGGCCTGATCGACGCTGCCTTCCTGATCGGCGTGGCTATCGCTCTGCTGTTCGCGTTCGCCCGCCCCTTCGCAGTTTGATTTGTGGACCTTTCACGCTTGAAAGGAAAAAGCTGTGAACATTAATGCAACCCTGTTCCTGCAGGCGATTGTTTTTGCGATTCTGGTGTGGTTCACGATGAAGTTCGTATGGCCACCGATCACAAAAGCGCTCGACGAGCGGGCACAAAAAATAGCGGACGGCCTTGCGGCTTCCGACAAGGCTAAGTCTGAACTCAGCGTTGCCAACAAGCGCGTTGAAGAAGAGCTGGCCAAGTCGCGCAATGAATCGGCTGTGCGCTTGGCGGAAGCCGAGCGCCGCGGCCAGGTTCTCATTGAAGAGGCCAAGACCAGGGCACTCGAGGAAGGCAGCAAGATCATTGCAGCAGCCCGCGCTGAAGCCGAGCAGCAGACCGTGAAAGCCCGCGACAGCCTGCGTGATCAGGTTGCTGCGCTCGCCGTCAAGGGTGCCGAGCAGATATTGCGCAGGGAAGTCAATGCCAGCGTGCATGCCGACTTGCTGGGCCGTCTGAAAACTGAACTTTAAGAGGGCGTTACATGGCCGAACTAGCCACCATTGCCCGTCCGTATGCCCAGGCACTTTTCAAAGCGTCGCAGGCTGATCTGGCTGGTACCGCCAGCTGGCTGGACGAGCTGGCCGCTGTTGCCGCGAATGCGCAGTTCCAGCAGTTTGCAGACAATCCTGGCGTCACGCCCAAGCAGGTGTTTGATGTGATCTCCGGCGTCGCCCATACGGCGCTGCCCCAAATCGCAAAAAACTTCATGCTGACCGTGATCGAGAACGGCCGCATCAGTGCCCTGCCTGAGATCGCTGCACAGTTCCGTGTTCTGAAAAACACGCAGCGCGGATCGTCGGACGCGATTGTCTACAGTGCGTTCCCATTGGAGGGGCAGCAGCTTGCCGATCTGGTGACGCTGTTGGAAACCCGGTTTGGCAAGCAGCTTGATGTCAAGGTCGAACTCGAGCCAGCACTGATTGGCGGTGTACGTGTCGTGGTGGGTGACGAGGTGCTGGACACTTCGGTTAAAGCCCGTTTAGAGCAAATGAAAATGGCGCTTATTTCGTGAACTCGTGCCTTCGCACGACGTCACGACTGAGCCACTAACCGAAGAAAGAAGGAAAGAGTCATGCAACTCAATCCCGCAGAAATTTCCGAGCTGATCAAGAGCCGTATCGAGGGTCTTGCCGCAAGTAACGACATCCGCAACCAGGGTACCGTCGTCTCGGTGACGGACGGTATCGTCCGCATACACGGCCTTTCCGATGTGATGCAGGGCGAGATGCTCGAGTTTCCCCCCACGGCTGACGGCACGCCCACTTACGGCCTGGCCCTTAACCTGGAGCGCGACTCCGTCGGTTCCGTCATTCTGGGCGAGTACGAACACATCGCCGAAGGCGATACCGTCAAGTGCACCGGCCGAATTCTGGAAGTGCCGGTCGGACCCGAGTTGCTGGGTCGCGTGGTGAATGCGCTGGGCCAGCCGATCGACGGCAAGGGCCCGGTAAACGCAAAAATGACTGACGTGATCGAAAAGGTTGCGCCGGGCGTTATCGCGCGTAAATCGGTCGACCAGCCACTGCAAACGGGCTTGAAGTCCATTGACTCCATGGTTCCAGTTGGCCGCGGTCAGCGTGAACTGATCATTGGCGACCGCCAGACTGGCAAGTCAGCTGTTGCGATCGACGCCATCATCAACCAAAAGGGCAAGGGCGTTTACTGCGTCTATGTCGCCATCGGCCAGAAAGCATCCTCCATCAAGAACGTGGTGCGTTCGCTGGAGCAGGCCGGCGCCATGGAATACACGATTGTGGTGGCGGCTTCGGCCTCCGAATCGGCCGCTATGCAATACGTGAGCGCTTATTCCGGCTGCACGATGGGCGAGTACTTCCGTGATCGCGGTGAAGATGCGCTGATCGTGTATGACGACCTGTCCAAGCAAGCCGTGGCCTACCGCCAGGTTTCGCTGCTGCTGCGTCGTCCGCCAGGCCGTGAAGCCTATCCCGGCGACGTGTTCTATCTGCACAGCCGTCTGCTTGAGCGGGCAGCCCGCGTCAGCGAAAAGTACGTTGAAGATTTCACCAAAGGGGCGGTCAAGGGAAAGACGGGATCATTGACAGCATTGCCGATCATCGAAACGCAAGCCGGTGACGTGTCCGCCTTCGTGCCAACCAACGTGATCTCGATCACGGACGGCCAGATCTTCCTGGAAACCAGCTTGTTCAACGCCGGTATCCGTCCTGCGATCAACGCCGGTATCTCGGTGTCGCGCGTCGGTGGCGCTGCGCAGACCAAGCTGATCAAGAATCTGTCCGGTGGTATTCGTACCGACCTGGCCCAGTACCGTGAGCTCGCTGCGTTTGCGCAGTTCGCTTCCGATCTGGACGAGGCCACCCGCAAGCAGCTGGACCGCGGCGCACGCGTGACCGAATTGCTCAAGCAGGCTCAATACTCGCCGCTGTCGATTTCAAACATGGCCGCCACGCTGTTCGCCGTGAACAAAGGCTTCATGGATGACATCGATGTCAAGCGGGTCCTGGCGTTCGAGTCCGGACTGCACAGCTTTTTGAAGGATCAGAACGCCCCATTGATGGCCAAGCTGGAAGCCAACAAGGCCATGGACAAGGACGCCGAGGCGGAATTGACCACCGCGGTTACTGCCTTCAAGAAATCGTTTGCCTGAGCCTGAGCCTGAGCTGAACACCCGCGCTTTACAAACCATCAGGAACCTTTAGGACCCACTATGGCAGCAGGCAAGGAAATACGCGGCAAGATCAAATCGGTGGAAAACACCAAAAAGATCACCAAAGCCATGGAAATGGTGGCGGCCTCCAAGATGCGCAAGGCGCAGGAGCGGATGCGCGCTGCCCGTCCTTATAGCGACAAAATCCGCAATATCACGGCGAACCTGTCCAAGGCAAACCCTGAATACACCCACGTATTCATGGAAACCAACCAGGCAACCACCACGGGTTTTATCGTCGTCACCACAGACAAGGGTCTGTGTGGCGGCTTGAACACCAACGTGTTGCGTGCCGTCACCAGCAAGCTGAAGGACCTGCAGGCTGCTGGCGAGGACGCGCAGGCGGTCGCTATTGGCAACAAGGGACTCGGGTTTCTGAACCGTGTTGGCGCCAAGGTGATTTCGCATGTGACGCAGCTGGGCGACAAGCCACACCTCGACAAATTGATTGGCCCGGTCAAGGTGCTGCTTGATGCGTACAGCGAAGGCAAGGTCAAGGCGGTGTACCTGTGCTACACGAAGTTCATTAACACGATGCGCCAGGAGCCTGTGGTCGAGCAGCTGCTGCCATTGACGGCCGCGCATCTGGAAGCAGACAAGGACCAGATGAGCTGGGATTATCTGTATGAGCCCGATGCACAGACCGTCATCGACGAGCTTCTGGTTCGCTATGTCGAGGCGCTGGTTTATCAGGCGGTGGCCGAGAACATGGCTTCCGAGCAGTCGGCACGCATGGTGGCCATGAAGGCGGCAACCGACAACGCCGGCAGCGTGATCGGTGAGCTCAAGCTCGTCTACAACAAGACCCGTCAGGCAGCGATTACGAAAGAGCTTTCGGAAATCGTCGCAGGTGCTGCTGCGGTCTGACCGCCACACCTGATCAAAGATTAAAGAACGAAAAGGATCCCATCATGATTCAACAAAATCTGCAGACAAACGAGCGCGCGCAGGGCAAGATTGTTCAGTGTATCGGCGCGGTCGTGGACGTGGAATTCGCCCGCAACCAGATGCCTAAAATTTATGACGCCCTCAAGATGGACGGCTCTGCGCTGACGCTGGAAGTCCAGCAGCAGCTGGGCGATGGCGTGGTGCGCACTATTGCACTGGGCACGTCCGACGGCCTGCGCCGTGGCAATATGGTCTACAACACCGGCGCCAACATCACAGTGCCAGTCGGCAAGGCCACCTTGGGCCGCATCATGGACGTGCTGGGCGCGCCAATTGACGAGCGCGGTCCGGTCAGCCAGGAACTCACGGCCCCGATTCACCGCAAGGCCCCTGCCTACGACGAACTCTCGCCATCTCAGGAACTGCTGGAAACCGGCATCAAGGTGATTGACCTGGTATGTCCGTTTGCCAAGGGCGGTAAGGTCGGCCTGTTCGGCGGTGCCGGTGTGGGCAAGACCGTGAACATGATGGAACTCATCAACAACATCGCCAAGGCGCACTCGGGTCTGTCGGTGTTCGCCGGTGTGGGTGAACGTACCCGCGAAGGTAATGACTTCTACCATGAGATGGCTGATTCCGGCGTTGTCAATCTTGACAAGCTGGAAGACTCCAAAGTGGCAATGGTTTACGGTCAGATGAACGAGCCGCCAGGCAACCGTCTGCGCGTTGCGCTGACCGGCCTGACGATTGCCGAGTCGTTCCGCGACGAAGGCCGTGATGTGCTGTTCTTTGTCGACAACATCTACCGCTACACCCTGGCCGGTACTGAAGTGTCCGCGCTGCTGGGCCGTATGCCTTCCGCCGTGGGCTACCAGCCGACGTTGGCCGAAGAGATGGGCCGCCTGCAGGAGCGCATCACCTCTACCAAGGTGGGCTCTATCACGTCCATCCAGGCTGTTTACGTGCCTGCCGACGATTTGACCGACCCATCGCCTGCAACCACCTTCGCCCACCTTGACTCCACCGTGGTGCTGTCCCGTGACATCGCATCGCTGGGAATCTACCCGGCGGTTGATCCGCTCGACTCCACCAGCCGCCAGCTGTCGCCAGCCGTGGTGGGCGAAGAGCACTACAACACCGCCCGTGCGGTGCAGGGTACGCTGCAGCGCTACAAGGAATTGCGCGACATCATTGCGATTCTTGGCATGGACGAGCTGGCACCCGAAGACAAGCTGGCTGTGGCCCGTGCCCGGAAAATCCAGCGTTTCTTGTCCCAACCCTTCCATGTGGCTGAGGTGTTTACCGGCTCACCCGGCAAGTATGTGAGCCTGGCCGAAACCATTCGTGGGTTCAAGATGATTGTGGCCGGTGAATGCGACCATCTGCCCGAGCAGGCGTTCTACATGGTCGGAACCATCGACGAAGCTTTTGAAAAGGCCAAAAAGATGTAGTAAGGCCGGCAGTTGAGCGCTGCGCCAGACAGGCGCGCCGGCGCGGCTGCCAACTTTTCTCACATTTTTCAAAACGGAAACCAGCATGAGCACCATTCACGTCGACGTCGTATCCGCAGAAGAGTCCATCTTCTCCGGCGAAGCCAGGTTCGTGGCATTGCCCGGTGAGGCGGGCGAGCTGGGTATCTACCCGCGTCACACCCCTTTGATCACGCGCATCAGGCCCGGTGCTGTACGCATCGAGAAAGCAGATGGTAGCGAGGAATTTGTATTCGTTGCAGGCGGCCTTCTCGAAGTGCAACCCAACAGCGTGACGGTATTGAGCGATACCGCGATTCGTGGCAAGGATCTCGACGAAAGCAAGGCCAGCGCGGCCAAGCTGGCAGCTGAAGAAGCACTGAAAAATGCCAAGACAGATATCGACATTGCGATGGCCCAGTCAGAGCTTGCAGTGATGGCGGCCCAGATTGCTGCCTTGCGCAAATACCGTCAGAAAAAATAACCAGACAAGTTCTCCAGCGCTGCCTGCTTGCGGTCAGCGCAGGAGCGATGCCGATCACAGCCTCAACGATTTTGTTGAGGCTTTTTTTTGCCTGCTGTGGCGCTGTCCCCCAAATGCGCGGGAAAAATTTATGGCGCGTACCTCTAGCTCTAGCGCCAGATCAAGACGAGGCTATCGCACGGGCCGGCAACAGTGGATTGTCAGGCCTGGGTTGTTGCTGGCTCTAGCCGATGATGGACTGACTTTTTGCCATGAGGTATCGAATTGCGCCGTTTGTGCGATGGCCCTTCGATATCTCAAGGTGGACTGGAGAGAACAGATGCGTCTGTAGTCCGAATCCATAAGGCACTTTGTCTTGCAGTCGAGCAATGCTGTCGCAGCTATGCCCAAGGCCCAACGCCCAAAGCCAATGCCAGCGGCTAACGATAATCTGACGACGGCGGTCTCAACGCAAAAACGGCTCGTCAGGAAGTTCGTTCCGCTGTGCCTCACCGTTGGCGGGATGGGCCGGATAGTGGGCCACCAGCAACGCAGAAGCTTCTGCAAGCGCCTGCGAAATCCCCTCTTCAAAGCGGCCCTGGCGAAGAGCATGGCTTAGATGCGCGACGACTTCCTTCCAGTGCGTGACAGACACGCGGTGCGACAGGCCTCGGTCTGCAATGATCTCAATGGCATGCTCGCCCAGCAGCAGATAGACCAGCACGCCGTTGTTGTGCTCGGTATCCCATACCGCCAGCTTGCCAAACATCATCATCGCGCGCTGGCGTACCAGTTGCGCCATGGTGCAATCGTGGCTAAGGCGCCAGATGTAACTCAGGGGCAGGCCAGCTTCCACACAGATACGAACCTGACCGGTATGCTGGTCCTCGCTGGCTGCGACCAATTCCGTCAATCGTGCAAGCATTTCCTCGGAAACAGCAGCGCGGGTGTCGTCGGCATCCAGCCACAGGTGCCTGAACAGGCATTTGAGCTTGTAGAACGTCATCACAACTTGCCCCGCATCACTACCAATTGCCCGAGGCGCCGCCGCCGCCAAAATTGCCGCCTCCTCCGCTGCTGAAGCCGCCTCCGCCGAATGATCCGCCACCACCCCATCCGCCGCCGCCATAGCCGGTCGTCCAGCCAGAAGACCCGCCGCGCCGGCCACCGATGCTACCGCCGCCGCCAAGGCCACCGAGGCTTGAAAAAAGTGCCACGACCGCGCCCAGCAAAGCTGCCCCACCTGCCAGCACCAGGCTGCTGGTGAAGAGCCACGCCAGCACGCCGACACCGCCGCCGGTTGCCACGGCCGCCAGCTTGCGGCCCAGCATGGTTGACAAAACCTTGGAGCCTATAGGCACTGCAAAGAACAGGAAGACGGCCAGGTTGGTCCAGTCAAAGCCTGCAAAATCACCGGCTGCGCCACTCGGCTGTTGCGATGGCAAGGCCAGGTTTTCACCGGAGATGCGGGACATGATGAGCTCGGACGCGGCGACCAGGCCACCTGCAAAATCGCCCTGCCGAAACCGCGGGGTAAGTGCGCTGTCAATGATTTGCCGCGCTGCAAGGTCCGGAATGGCCCCTTCGAGCGCCTTGGTGGTGGCAATGCGAACCTTGCGGTCATCCTTGGCCACCAGCAACAGCAGGCCATCGCCAATGTCCTGTCGGCCAATCTTCCAGCTGTCGCCTACCCGCTGCGCGTAGTCAGTGATGTCTTCGGGGGCGGTGCTGTTCACCATCAGGATCACGATCTGCGCACCGCGGCGCTGCTCGAAAGCGGTCAGCCTGGCTTCCAGCGCTTGTACCTCGGATGCACTCAATGTGCCCGTGCTGTCCATCACGTGCGCCGTGAGCGCAGGAACCGGCCTGACAGCCTGGGCCAGGGCGGAATCGGCCCAACAACCTGCCAACAAGCAAACCGCTACTAAAATAATAGCTAGAAGCGATCGCGAATGCTGGGCTAGAGGCATATTTGACTGTTATTTCTTCTCGAAGTTGACTTGCGGCGGCGCGGAGATCTGCGCCTCGTTCTGCACCGTGAAGTTAGGTTTGACCTGGTAGCCGAAGACCATGGCAGTCAGGTTGTTCGGAAAACTGCGTGTCAGCACGTTGTATTGCTGAACCGACTGTATGTAGCGGTTGCGTGCCACCGTGATGCGGTTTTCAGTGCCTTCCAGCTGCACCCGCAAATCCTGAAACCCCTGATTGGCCTTCAGGTTGGGGTAGTTCTCGGAAACCACCAGCAAACGCGACAGGCTGGAGCTCAGCTCTCCCTGTGCCGCCTGGAACTTGCTGAACGCAGCGGGGTCGTTCAGGGTCTCCGGCGTCACCTGGATCGACGTCGCCTTGGCGCGCGCTTCGATCACCTTGGTCAGGGTTTCCTGCTCGAAAGCAGCTTCTCCTTTGACCGTCGCTACGATATTGGGTACCAGGTCGGCGCGGCGCTGGTACTGGTTCAGCACCTCGGCCCAGGCTGCATTGGTCTGTTCGTCGAGCTGCTGAAACTGGTTGTAGCCGCAGCCGCTGAGCACCATGCCGAGTAGGCCCGTGATGACCCAGCCGAAAAATCGGAATCTCATGGATAGTTCTCCAAAATTTAAGCTGTGACACTACCATAGTCCCCCGGCCCTGCCTCGTCGGAAAACCGCTGTACGCAAGCAGCCAAACGTGCCGTCCGGCTGCAGCACGTGCCCTAACTGTTCACCGGTTCTGCCTTGATCAACGTTTCACCCGCATCGCCCACCCTGCAAGCCATTCAGGCCGCCGCCCGCGGCAGCCGTGCTGCGCCGTCGGCGCCAAGGCCTCGCCTGATCGTGGCCGGTGGAACCGGTGCGCTGGGCAGCGAGGTGCTGCGCCGGCTGGCCGGCAGCGGGGCGTTTGCACAGACAGCGGTGCTGACGACCGAGCCCATGACCACGGGCCTTAGCCAGGTCAGCCTGGTGCGGACAGAGGCCGGGGCAATCGACGACTGGCCCAGTCGGGCGCTGGCCGAGACCGGCATTGTGATGTTCGAGCCCCCGCGGCTGTATCACGACCGTGAACGCGCATTCTGGACACCCGCGCCGGAAGACCTGTTGGCCTTGGCGCGCTGGCTCAAGCGCTGCGGCGTGACCACGCTCGCGGTTGTCGTGCCGCACAGCCAGGGCCGGCTGCCAGATGCCATCAGGCGCGGCCTTGCCAACCTGGACGAGCAAGCCATTGCGGCCCTGGGTTTTGAGCGCCTGCTGCTGGTTCGCTCGGCACAGAAAAGGGTAGCCGCGGCGCCCAGCGGCCTGTTGCCCAGAACAGCCGCCCAGATGCTGTCGATCTTTGGCTACATGCTGCCCGCGGCTGACCAGCCGCTACGCCCGGCCCGGCTGGCAGAGTTCATCGCCTTGGCGCTGCAATGGATGCCGCCGGGAACGCATATCGCATCGCCAGAGCTGCTGTGGCAGGCTGCGCATGGCAAGGCCACAGGGCTTTTCGGCGGAAAAGCCGCTCCAACGTCCAGCGGCCATATGCAGGCTTTTGTCCAGGCGTGGCTTAATTCACCTGATGCTGCGCAGCCGCTGGGCGAACCGTCATCGCACGGGCCCGCTGCCCGCCCGCCCGACAACCCCCCTACCAGGCTTTGCTGATATTGCCCATGCGAAAAACCAAGAACCCGCCGGTCGACTCTGAAACCGCTGACGATGTTGAAGCGGCTTTTTACGAGGCGCTGCAAACTGCCGACATCGAAAAGCTGTTGGCCTGCTGGGCTGACGAGGACGACATCGTATGCGTTCATCCTGGTGGAGGTCGGCTGCTGGGCGCGGGCGCCATACGCTCGTCTTTCGAGGCAATGTTTGCGGTTGGCAGTATCCGGGTGCGGGCCGACAAGGTCCACCGAATCGAGGCGCTGGGCGCCAGCGTTCATAGCGTACTGGAGCGGGTCGACATCCTGACCGAGCAGGGCTCACGCAGCGCCTGGGTCGTTGCCACCAATGTTTATCAGAAAACTCCTCTGGGCTGGCGTATGGTGGCGCACCATGCCAGCCCGGGCTCGCCACAGGAAATGCTCGAAGCGTTTGACCATCCGGCGGTGCTGCATTGATGCGGCAGTCCGGTTTGTCGGCAGAGCCACTGACATGAACTATTGCGCGCCGTGGTGGTTGCCGGGCGGTAATCTGCAGACCATCTGGGCCGCGCTCCGCGCCAGGCGTTATCTGCAGCATGAGCCGGTCTTTCGGCGCGTGCGCTGGACCAGCCCCGACAGCGACTTTGTCGATGTGGATTTTGCGTCTGGCAGCAGCGACGAGGCGGCGCCACTGCTGGTCGTCTTTCACGGCCTTGAAGGCTCATCGGGCAGCCACTATGCCCAAGCGCTGGCGGATGTGGCGAACGCGCGCGGATGGGCCTGCGCGGTGCCGCATTTCCGCGGCTGCTCGGGGGAGCTGAACCACGGCCCGCGGGCCTACCATTCCGGTGATTTTGAAGAAATCGACTGGCTGCTCCGCCGCTTCCGGAGCGAGCGCAGCGGGCCGGTGGTGGCGGTCGGCATATCGCTCGGCGGCAACGCGCTCATGCGCTGGGCCGGCGAGATGGAAGGCAGCGCTGCCGGCGTGGTGCAAGGCATCGCCAGCGTCTGCTCGCCACTCGATTTGGCCGCCAGTGGCTGGGCTATAGGGCGCGGCTTCAACCGGCAGGTCTATACCCGCATGTTTCTCAAGACCATGGTGCCCAAGGCACTTAAGAAACTGGACCAGTACCCCGGGCTGTACAGCCGGGCGGCCTTGCTGGCAGCACGCGACCTGTATGCCTTTGACAACGTGTTCACCGCCCCGGTGCATGGTTTCAAAAATACCGAAGATTACTGGTCCCGCGCGTCGGCCAAACCGCACATGCGCCGTATATGCGTCCCCGCGCTGGCGCTCAATGCACTGAATGATCCGTTCATTCCGGCGTGGAGCCTGCCGCAGCCTGCAGACGTAAGTCCGAGCGTCACCTTGTGGCAACCGGGGCAGGGCGGCCATGTCGGGTTTCCATCAGCGCCATTTCCCGGCTACGTGCGTGCCATGCCGGAAGCGGTAACGGCGTTTCTGGAAGCACATCTCTAGCGGCGCCTTTTTGCCTGCACGCCCGCTGGTCCTGCGCTGCAAAATGCAGGTTCAATCATCGAAAGATTCGCCATGGACGATATCGTCAAGGCCGCGCTCATCAAATGGCCCAACGTGCCCCATTGTTTTGGCTGGCTGGGGCTGGACGCGCGCGGCAACTGGTACATGCGTGACGACCGCGCGCAGGCAGCGGGTCCCTTTGCGGCCGCGACCGGCACCGATCCTGTGCGGCAGGCCGCAGGCAAGGGCTCGCTGTTGAAGCATGACAAGCTGATCGACTTCATCCAGCGCAACTACGAGTCTGATGCCTGCGGGCAATGGTTTTTTCAAAACGGCCCCCAGCGGGTGTATGTGGAACTGGAAGCCACGCCGTTTATCTGGCGGGTAAGCACCGGGGCTGGCGCCGATGTGGCCGCCCACAGCGGCCAGCCCGCCAGCGTGGTGCAGTGCCTGCTTGATGAACAAGGCCGGCTGTATCTGGAAACGGACGCGGGCTTTGGGCTGGTACACACACTGGACATGCTGGCCGCTGCGGACGCTATCGAGCGCGGTGAGTGGGTTCCCAAAGACGTTCTGTCAGAGGAGCTGCCGCGACGTTTCGGTTATGTCACCAGTCCACAGACGCTATCGATTAAATAGCATACACCCCAGTAAAAATAAGGGCTTGAGGCCTATTTCATGCAAAAAGCCGGTTTTCACCGGCTTTTGTCTAGGGTTTTCGTAAAGCGGCTGCTGTTACTTGACCGTATTCATCATGTACTGAACAACAGTTTTGATCTCGGCATCAGAAGCAGTTGATCCACCCTTTGGCGGCATCGCACCTTTGCCTTTGATGACGCTTGCCGTCAGCGCGTCCACGCCTTGCGAGACGCGCGGCGCCCAGGCCGCCTTGTCGCCCAACTTGGGTGCGCCAGCAACGCCGGCAACGTGGCAGGCTGCGCAGGCCTGGGTGTAAAGCGCTGGCACTGCGCCTGCTGCAGCAGGTGCGGCAGCGGCTGCAGGGGCAGCAGTTTTGTTGGCCGCAGCGAGGGCAGCCACCACGTCTGCCGAAGGTGCAGGTGCCGCAGCCGGTGCGGCGTCGGCAGCAACGGCGGCGCCAGCCGCTGGTGCAGCAGGCTCGGCAAACTTGCCACCGGCAGACGCCGTCAGGTACACAACTGCACGGCCGATCTCAATGTCGTTGAAATCACCACCGCTTTGCGGACCCATGGCGCCCTTGCCTTTGACGGCGGAATTCCACAGTGCCTCAAAGCCTGTCTTGATCCGCGGTGCCCAGGCCGCCACGTCGCCAAACTTGGGTGCGCCAGCCGCGCCAGAAGCGTGGCAGGCCACGCACTGGGCTTTGTAGACCTCTTCGCCCGACTTGAGCGGACGATTCGCGTCGCGGATTTCGACGGAACCGATCTTTTGAATGCGCTGCGCAATGGCCTGTTCCGTGTTCGCGGCACCCGCTGCGGGCTTGTTGGCCAGGCCAACGTAATAGACCAGCCCGATGATGCCAAAGACCGGAATAACAAAAGAGAAAAATACCGCCATCAGCAACTGCTTCGGGGTCTTGATCGGGCCGGTATGGGCTTCTTCCGGGGCCGTGGTGTGATCGTTAGCGCTCATGGCGTCCTCAAAACTAAAAACAGGGACTAATCGGGGCGTATCTGTAGCCCCGAAGGGCTGCACAGCAATCGCCGATTATAACGGTGGCCCCTTGGGTGACGAGACGCTGCCACTGCCAGCGCGACCCGAGCAGAAACGGGCAGGGGCGCCGAGTAGTCCATCGTTTCCACACCGACGCGGGCGCCGCACGCGCCTGACCAGGCGCGCGCTGTCTTGCTCACAAATTCGGGCAGCCTCATCATTGGCCGGGCTGCGATCCGACAGGTCTTGCGGTCATGGCGACCTGTCGGGTGGCGAAAGTGACAGCGCATGCAAGGCAATTCAGCGCACGTCACATCGTTGACGTCGGTGAAAGTGAAAGCGTCAAGGTTTGTCAGCCGAATGCACCAATGAGCAGGTTGCCGATAAGCTCGCCGTGACAGGACCGGTCAGTCACTCCGTCAGCTCGGTTTCAGCAAGAAGAGTCAGTTTCGCAGACCGATGATTGATCGACCAACATGACGGCTGAACCGCTCGAGACTTGAAGATAGGCGATCTGACCAAATCTTGTCTACATGAAAACCTTTATTGAGGTAATTAACCTCATCCGTGGCAGGAACTCGATTGACACCCCGTATGCATCTCCACAGAAAGACGTACTCCGCATGAACAAAGGAAAATTGAATTGACAGCCCTAGCGCTACTGGAACTTGTCCGCATTACCCAGGACACAGACGCCGGAGCGGCGCTTAACAATGCAAGAGACCTTGCAGTCCACGCTGAGAAATCCGGCTATAGCCGGATTTGGGTGGCAGAGCACCACAACATGGCAGGAGTTGCCAGCGCTGCTACCTCGATCGTTATCGCCCACATTGCCGGCGGCACCAAGACCATCCGGGTGGGCGCTGGCGGCATCATGCTGCCAAACCACGCCCCGTACCTCATTGCCGAGCAGTTCGGCACGCTGGAGCGACTCTATCCCGGACGCATTGATCTTGGGCTCGGCCGTGCGCCGGGCACCGATCAGGTTGCGGTGCGTGCGATGCGGCGCTCTCCAGACGCATCGGAGCATTTTCAGCAAGATGTGCTGGAACTCCAGGGTTTCTTTGCGCCTGCCACACCAGACCAGCGCATTGTCGCCGTGCCGGCGGCTGGCACCCATGTGCCGCTGTGGATACTGGGCTCAAGCCACTACGGCGCGATGCTGGCGGCCGAACTCGGCCTTCCGTACGCCTTCGCTTCGCACTTTGCACCCGACCTGTTGATTCCTGCCCTCGACATCTACCGCAGCCGCTTCAAACCATCCGCACAGCTCAGCCGGCCCTATGCGATGGCCGGAATCAACGTCATCGCTGCCGATACCGATGCCGAGGCTAAGCGGCTGGCGACCACGCAGCAGATGTCGTTTGCTGACATCGTCAGTGGACGGCGCGGGCTAAGTAACCCCCCAATCGACGATATCGAAGCCTACTGGTCGCCGCATGAAAGGGCGCAGGCCATGCGCATGCTGGCACGTTCGGTTGTCGGTTCGGTGGAAACCGTCCGCACCGGGCTGAAGGCGTTCATTGCAGAAACGGACGTTGACGAGATCATGGTGGTCTCTGATGTGTACGAGCATGACGCGCGGCTGCGTTCAATTGAACTGATTGGCAAGGCAATGAACTGATTGTGGCCTGAGGGCTCACAACAGCGGACCGAACTCGGGCAGCCGCCAAAACGGCGTGCAAATCATGAAGGAGTAGCTGGGATCCCTACAGACTTCCTATTTCTCTCGCAGCTGAAAGACCGCATTCAGTCTGTGCGAAAATAAGCGGTTGACTGTTTCGCCAGCAATGCGGCTGTAGCTCAGTGGATAGAGTATTGGCCTCCGAAGCCAAGGGTCGTGGGTTCGATCCCCGCCAGCCGCACCATCTCCAGCAGATTTGTCTGCCGTCTTTCGCCATTGGCCGCCTGTTGACCTTGGGTCAGCGTGTTCTGGCACCCCGTTTCCCCCCGCGACATTAGCCTGCGCTAGAGTCACAGTGCCGCTT
>JAQGNE010000091.1 GCA_028291985.1 Polaromonas sp.
GGTTCTGCGCGCAGCCAGCGGCAGGGACGGCATCGCGAAGTTGCTGCCCTATCTGCCGGTCGCTCAAAAATTACTGCGCTGATTCTCTGTGGCCGCACAGCGGCTGCGAAGTTTCAAACCATGAAGCTCCTATTGGCGGGGTATCCCAGTCGCGCTGCGGTGCATAGGTTGTTACCGCATGTTGCACATTTGTCCTCAAAACGATGGGGCTATTTGTGGCGGCGCTGCGCGGCAGCAGCCTCGGTATGCCCACCGGCATGCGACGTGCAGGGTCTCTGGTACGCGTGACGCGCGCATGCCGGATATAGGGCAAAGGTAGAAATGCCACCTTGCCCAGCATGCAAGCGGTCATGCTGCTATTAAAAAGAGTCCCTTGGAACTGCTGATCTCAGCGGCCCGGGGTCGCTGCCTGGCGTGCAGCCTGCAGCACATCGCGGGTATTGACAGCCGCTTGCCGCGCTGCCGATGCAAAGTCTTCCGCATCCGATGCGTAAAGAACCGCACGCGAAGAGTTCACGATGATGGGCGCATCAGGCCGCCAACCGGCGCGCACGGTTTCGGTGGCATCGCCTCCTTGCGCGCCAACGCCGGGAATCAGCAGCGGCACGGTTGGCGCCAGGTGGCGCACCCGCTCGATTTCAGCCGGGTAGGTCGCGCCGACCACCAGCCCCAATTGCCCGTTGACGTTCCACGGGCCTTGCGCCAGGCGGGCCACGTGTTCGTACAGAAGTGGCTGGCCGTCAACCGATGCCAGCCGCTGGTTTTGCAGATCATCGCCACCGGGGTTGGACGTACGGCACAGCAGAAAAGCGCCTTTGCCATGGTAGGCCAGGTAAGGCTGTACCGAGTCGAAGCCCATGAAGGGCGACAGCGTTACCGCATCGGCGCCATAACGCTCGAAAGCCTCGATGGCGTACTGCCCGGCCGTGCTGCCGATGTCGCCGCGCTTGGCATCCAGGATCACCGGCACCTGCGGCGCGGTGCGGCGCATGTGCTGTATCAGCCGCTCCAGCTGGTCTTCTGCACGGTGCGCGGCGAAGTAGGCGATTTGCGGCTTGAAGGCAATCACTAGGTCGGCAGTGGCGTCCACAATCGCGGCGCAAAAATCGTAGATGCGGCTGGCGTCGCCCTTGAGATTACCGGGAAAGCGCGCGGGTTCCGGGTCAAGCCCGACACACAGCAGTGACTGGTTCAGGCGTTCTGCGTTGCCCAGCATGTCAAGAAAGGTCAGCGGCTTGTTCATGCGCTGATTGTAAGAAGCCGGGCGCGCCCGATCTTGGCAGGCGTTGGCGTGAAACGCCTAGCCTGCAGCCTGCCGCGCAACGCCCATGGCCAGACGCAGATCGTCCCAGGCCTTGGCTTTGTCGGCCTGGTAGCGCAGCAGGCAACCCGCGTCATATGTCACGACCACGGGCGTGCCGTACAGCGCATGCACCTGGCCGCGCAGTTTTCCAAAAGGCAATTCGGTCGGCAGCAAGGCCTGCGCGGCAAACCTCCCCATGACCAGCACGACATCCGGCGCCAGCGTCTCTGCCCAGCCGGACATCGCCACGGCCAGATCATCCAGAAGTTGCACCGGCGCGTCAGCCGCAGACGTTTGCGCCGGCACATGGGGCGGCGCCTGCCAGTGGCGGGCCAGCGGCACCAGATGCACCGACAGCGCCTGATTCAGCCCGGCGGCCCGCAGCATGTTGTCCAGCAAGCGGCCCGCGTCCCCCGCGAAGGGGTTGAACGCCGGCGCGGGCTGTGCCACGGCTGCCTGCAGGGCTTCGGTGTCGACCTCGGCCAGCACCAGCCAGCGGGCGCCAGTGCGTGCCGGCTCGCTGTCGGCGCCGGTGGGCGCATAAAGCTGCTGTGCACGCCCCGCACCCCAGGGCATGTGCTGAGCGCCAGTGGACGCTGCAGGCGACACCGCCGCCGGCGCTGTGCGCGAGACCTGGGCTTTGGCAAGGCCCGCTGCGGGCGCGCTGCGCGATGGCGCAACCACAAGCGCTGGGGCAGCTGGACTTTCAACGTCGAATCTGCCTCTGGCCCTTTCAAATTCAGGGGTAGCACCTACCTTATCAATAGCAACCGACACAGGTGCTGCGGTTCCTGAAGCGGTGTTTGGATGCAGAAGCTGGGCTGGGTCCGTGGACTGTCGCGCATGCTGCGGCTGCCACACGCGCACACCCATTTCGCGCAGCATGGCGCGTTGGCGCGGGTCAAGGTTGAGGCTCATGTCGATGATGATGATCCATGGAAGTTGTGCAGCGCAAGACTCATCACCAGCGCATCTTCACGCGTGCCGGGGCCAGCCGCGCTCGACGGGTAGTAATCGCGCCGCATGCCCACCGGGTTGAAGCCGTATCGCTCATACACCACCTTGGCGCGGGCATTGCTGACGCGGACCTCCAGCCACAGCCACTCGGCGCCCTGCCCGCGCGCCCAGATGGCCAGCGCGTCAAGCATGACGCGGGCCCAGCCCTGGCGCTGACAAGCAGCGGCCACCGTGATGTTGAGCAGATGCACCTCGTCAACACCTTTCATGGCCACGAAATAGCCCAGCAGCGCCGGGTCGTGATCAGCACCGGCAGTGAGCAACTGCGCGTGGTAGCCAGCCTGGAGTGAATCGGTGAAATTGCCGCGTGTCCAGGGATACGCGTAAGCCGCGGCTTCTACCGCCAGCACGGCATCCAGTGTGTGCACACTCATCGGCTCAAGCCGCGCCTCAAGCGCCTGCTGGCCGGCGACCGGTTCCGCCAGGGGTTCAAGTGGCTTGACGAGTGCGTTCATGGCAGAGGTGATGGGCGTGACGCGGGTGGCGAATCCAGCTGACGCTGCTAGCGCGGCGCGGCGCCTGAGGCCAGCAATTCGGCATCGGCCTTGCCTTGCCTGACGATGGCGCGCTCTTCGGTTGTCAGGGCTACTTTATCGCGAACATACAACGGCAGGGCCAACGCCGCATCGACACAGCAGCCGTCGGCGGCAAGCACCGGCGCCAGCCGCAGCAGGGCCGTCGCGGTGGGGTAAGCCTCGATGCAATTCATACCAGCCAGGGCAGGTAGCCGCCCGGCATACACCTCGAACACATTGCCGGCGACCAGATGGACATGCCGGCCATCAGCCAGCGTCACGTCCAGCGCTTGCGGGCTGATCAGCCTGCAAGCTTCGCGCGATGACCAGCGCCGGCCATCGAAAGCGAAGCTCTGGCAGTACATCTCATCCATGCGCGCATCCAGCAGGGCTGTTACTTCCAAAGCCTGTGACGCTCCCGCCGCGTCCGCACCGGTTGCCGATATCTGCTGCTGAAAACGTGCCTCTTCGGCTACCGCCATCAGGGTGTCCACCGGCAAGACTGCGATGCCGCTGCCGCGCTGCGCGCCAAGGGCCAGGCCCTGCGCCACCGCGCATGCGGTACGCAGACCGGTAAAAGAGCCAGGACCGCGACCGAACACCAGCGCCCGCAAGTCTCCCAGGCCCAGGCCAGCCTCGGCCAGCAAGGCCATGATGGCGGGTATCAGCGTGCTGGAAGCGCGCGCGCCGCCGGGGCCGCTGTGCTGCCAGATACGTTCACCATCGGTCACGGCAACCGACATGCGGTCGGTCGAGGTGTCAAATGCGAGGAATTTTGTATTGTCAAGCATCAAAATTGGCGCTAGCCCAGGTAGAACCAGGGTTGATAGCTATATTAAAGATAGCGCCGGCAAGCATCTGGCTCGGCACTGACACCCATCGGGTGTGCAGCTTAGGCGCTGATTATCCCGCCTGCGATCGTTTTTACCTGGCGAGGCTGCTCCCAAAACCGTGATGAGCCAGCAGAAGCCAAGTTGATAATTGGTCAATGGCATCACACCCTTTGCACGCTTGGTCCCCTCTTGCCCCATGCCCCGCGCCGTTGGCCGCCGCCTGCCGCTTTTGGCACCGCTGCCAGGCGTCCGCAGGCGGGCTGGCATGACGGGCTACCTCCCTCGGCGCCTTGGGTATGGCTTGGCGCTTGCGGCAGCGTTGTCCCCTGCCCTGCTGCAGGCCCAGCCTGCGGCTGTCAACCCGGGCGCAGGCGCGCTGCCACCGCAGATTGAAGCGATGCTGGCCCGTGCCAAGGTGCCGCGTGAAGCGCTGAGCGCCATCGTTGTCGATGCAGCGCCAGCACCGGCAGCCGGCCGGCCAGCCACACCGCCGGTGCTCAGCCATCAGGCCGGCGTTTACATGAACCCGGCATCGGTGATGAAACTGGTGACCACCTACGCCGGGCTCGAACTGCTGGGCCCGGCCTACACCTGGAACACGCCGGTGTATCTCGATGGGGTCATTTCCACCGGCACGCTGCAGGGCAACCTTGTCATCCAGGGCCGGGGCGACCCGAAACTGGTGGTGGAGCGCCTCTGGCTGCTGCTGCGCCGCGTCAAGGGGCTGGGCATCACCACCATCAGCGGCGACATCCTGCTGGACCGCAGCGCATTTGTGGCGGCCAGCCAGAGCCCGGCCGACTTTGACGGCGAGCCGCTGCGGCCCTACAACGCCACGCCGGATGCGCTGCTGGTGAACTACAAGTCGGTGACGATGACGTTCGTGCCGCATCCCGACAGCAGCACCGCCAGCATCAGCTTTGATCCGCCGCTGGCCAATGTGCAGCTGCAGCCCAGCGTTCCCCTGAGCGCCGGGGCCGCGGTTGCGGCAGGCAAACCGGTGGCGCTGAGTGAGTGCGGCGACTACCGCAGCCTGCTGAAAGCCGACTTCAGCGACCCGTTTCGCATCGGCTTTGCCGGCAGCTATCCGGTGGCGTGCGGTGAGAAATCCTGGAGCGTGGCCTATGCCGACCCTGCCAGCTACACCGAGCGCGCCATGCTGGGCATGTGGCAGGAACTGGGCGGCAAGCTGGGCGGGCGGGTGCGTGACGGGCGCGCGCCGGTGGGCTTGAAACCGGTGTTCGAGGCCGTGTCGCCCACGCTGGCCGAGGCCATACAAGGCATCAACAAGTTCAGCAACAACGTGATGGCGCAGCAGCTGTTTTTGACGCTCAGCCTGAACCCGACCGGCAATGGCACGGCACGCGGCAACGGTGCGGCAACGGCCGCCAGCAACGAGGCATCGCGCGAGGTGCTTCGGGCTTGGTGGCACGGCCGATTCGGTGACGACCTGCCGGTGATGGACAACGGCTCGGGCCTGTCGCGCCAGGAGCGCCTGACCGCGCGCGGCCTGGCGCGCATGCTGCAAACCGCTTATGTATCGGGCGCCATGCCGGAGCTGATGGCGTCGCTGCCCATCATTGGCGTGGACGGCACGCTCAAAAACAGCCGCTCCCGCGTGTCGCAAGGCTGGGCGCATCTGAAGACCGGCACGCTGAAGGACGCCACCGCCATGGCGGGCTATGTGCACACGCCAACCGGCCGGCGTCTGGTGGTGGTCGGCATCATCAACCATCCCAATGCCGCAGCGGCGCGCCCGGCACTGGAGGCACTGGTGGACTGGGCTGTCAGGGAAGGCGCCAAACCATGAACAAGACCGCAGCATGACGGTGTTGACCACGCCATCCATGGCTATCGAGGTAGTGGGCGCGCTGGCCGCGTGCCTGACCACCGCCAGCTTTGTGCCGCAGGCCTGGCTGAGCTTTAGAACACGCGATGTGAGCGGCGTCTCGCTGGGCATGTACAGCGTTTTCACACTGGGCGTTGCGCTCTGGCTGGCCTACGGCTGGATGCTCAAAGCCTGGCCTATCGTGCTGGCCAACGCGATCACGCTGGTGCTGGCATTGGCGATTCTGGGGATGAAGCTGCTTTACGGCGCGGGCCAGCGCGCTGCGAACCGGCCCGACGTCGCAAGCTCGAATAAAAAAGCGCTTTGACCGAGGGTGGGTATCCGTTTGGTCTGCGCTGGGTTTTGCTATTGACTTAATAGCCACTAACCATTGATTGCATTGGGCTAGAGAACTAAAACGCTTGAATTTTTACGTTGACGGCCAAGCCTGCGTCACCAGCGTCACAGCCGCCGAAAAACTGAAAAACGCCAGCGCGGTTGACAACAGGATGATGCGCGCGATGCGGCCGTTGTCCGCCCCAAAGCGCTCGGCCAGCAAGGCCACATTGCTGGCACTGGGCAGCGCCGCCACCAGCACGATCACGCCCAGCGCAAAGCGGTCCAGCGGCAAACCCAGTGCGATGGCCGCCAGCCCCGCGGCCGCTACCAGCAGCGGGTGCACCAGCAGTTTGATCAGCACTACCGGCAAATAGCCGCGCAGCGACCGGCTTGGCGCAGTGGCGGTTTGCGAGCGCGCCAGCACCGCACCGATCGTGAACAGCGCCACCGGCGATGCCGCATCGGCAAGCAGCGTCACGGTGTCCATGATCGGTTTGGGCAGGGCAAAACCCGCCGCCGACGCCAGCGCGCCCAGCACAATCGCCCACGGCAAGGGGTTGGCTGCCACCCCCTTCAAGGCCAGCCGCGCCGCCTTTGCAGCGCCATGCTCGTCAGCGCCATCCAGCCGCGACAGCGCAATGCACAGCGATGTGGTGATCAGCATGTCGATGGCAATCGTCACGATTGCCGGCCCGGCCGCCGAAGCCCCGAGCAGCGCCACCAGCAAGGGCACCCCCATGAACCCGGTGTTGGGAAAAGCCGCCACCAGCGCGCCAAATGAAGCATCGTTCCACTGGATGTGCCCGCGCCGCGCGATGAAGATGGCCAAGCTCACCACCAGCAGCGCGCACAGCGCATACACAGCGGCCAGCGTGCCGTTGAGCAACTGCGCAATCGGCGTGCCGGCGCCAAAGCGGTACAGCATGCAGGGCAGCGCGAAATACAGCACAAAACTGTTCAGGCCCGGAATCGCCAGCTGCGGCAGCATGCCGGCCCGGGTGGCGGCATAGCCGCACAGCACCAGGGCGAAGAAGGGGAAGGTGACGAGGAGGATGCTTAGCACAAAGCCGATTGTCACCGCCAGCCGTGGCCGCCGGGCCGCTGGCTATGATGCCCGCTGCGCTTCATGATCCCGGTTTCAGGGCTCGCTGCAGGCGATCGCTACTACCGTGTCTACCGCATCCACCCCGTCCGCCCGCATGTCTTTTCCGCCTACAAATCCGATCTCAAAACCGCCGCTGCATGCCGGGCTCAACCTCGCCCAGCAAGAAGCCGTCAACTACATGCACGGCCCGTGCTTGGTGCTGGCCGGTGCCGGCTCGGGCAAAACGCGGGTCATCACGCACAAGATTGGCCGGCTGATCCAGTCAGGGCTTAAAGCCGAGCAGATCGCCGCCATCACCTTCACCAACAAGGCCGCCGCCGAGATGCGGGAGCGCGCTAAAACCCTGATCGGCAAGGCTGCCAAGAACGTACTGGTCTGCACCTTCCATGCGCTGGGTGTTCGGATGCTGCGGCAGGACGGCGCGGCGCTGGGTTTGAAGCCGCAATTTTCGATCCTGGACAGTGACGACGTGACCAGCATCATCAAGGACGCCGGTGGCAGCACCGATGCCGCAACGGCGCGCCAGTGGCAATGGGCCATCAGTGCCTGGAAAAACCAGGGCCTGAACGCTGCCCAGGCGGAGGCGCAGGCCAGTGGCGACGATGAGCGGGTTCTGGCCCGCATCATGGCGCGCTACGAGGAGCGCCTGTCGGCCTACCAGAGCGTGGACTTTGACGACCTGATCGGCCTGCCGCTCAAGCTGCTGCGCGAGCACGACGCGGTGCGCAGCAAATGGCAGGCGGCCCTGGGCCATGTGCTGGTGGATGAGTACCAGGATACCAACGCGACGCAGTACGAGGTGCTCAAACTGCTGGTGGGCTCGCAGGGCCGGTTTACCGCGGTGGGCGATGACGACCAGTCGATTTACGGCTGGCGCGGTGCCACGCTGGACAACCTCAAAAAGCTGCCCATCGACTACCCGAACCTGAAGGTGGTGAAGCTGGAGCAAAACTACCGCTCGACCAGCGCCATCCTGCGTGCCGCCAACAACGTGATCGGCCCCAACCCCAAGCTGTTTCCGAAAACACTGTTCAGTGAGCTGGGTGAAGGCGAGCCGGTGCGGGTAGTCGATTGCGACAGCGAAGAGCATGAGGCCGAGCGCGTGGTGGCGCGCATCCAGAGCCTGCGCGCCGAAGGCAGCCTGCAGGCCGAGGGCGGGCAGTACCGGGAGTGGAAGGATTTTTGCGTGCTGTACCGCGCCAACCACATGGCCAAGCCGTTTGAAAAAGCCTTTCGCAAGGCCAACATGCCGTACAAGGTGTCGGGCGGGCAGAGCTTTTTTGACCGCGCCGAGATCAAGGACCTGTGCTGCTGGCTGCGCCTGCTCAGCAACAACGACGATGACCCGGCCTTCATGCGCTCGGTGACCACGCCCAAGCGCGGCATCGGCCACACCACGTTGGGCGGGCTGGGCGAATTTGCCAGCACGTCCCGCGTCAGCCTCTTCGAGGCGCTCTTCAGCCATTCGCTGGGTTCGGTGCTGCCAGCCAAGGCGGTCGGATCGCTGCATGAATTTGGCCGCTACGTGAACGACCTGGCATACCGCGCCCAGCGCACTTTGGGCGCTGAAGCAGCCAAGGTTTTTTTGCTCGACTGGCTGAAAGACATCGGCTATGAAAAGCACCTGCACGACGGCGAAGACAGTGAAAAAGTCGCTGCCGCGCGCTGGACCAACGTGCTGGATTTTGTGGACTGGATGGCGCTGCGCTGCGGTGGGCAGGTCGACGACGCCGCAGGCTCGGTCACCGACGCACCCACCAAAAGCCTGCTGGAAGTGGTGCAGACGATTGCCCTGCTCTCAACGATCCAGTCGAGCGAAGGCGACCAGAACGTGGTGACGCTCTCGACGCTGCATGCCGCAAAGGGCCTGGAATGGCCGCATGTGGTGCTGGCCGGCGTCAACGAGGGGCTGCTGCCCTTCAAGCTGGAAGACGATGACGGCGTCAATACCGAGAGCATCGCGCTACGCCTGCAGGAAGAGCGCCGTCTGATGTATGTGGGCATCACGCGTGCCCAGCGCACGCTGGCGGTGAACTGGCTGCGCCGGCGCAAGAAAAACCGCGACACGATTGCGGGCACGCCCAGCCGCTTCATTGCAGAGATGGGGCTCGAAAAGGCCACCATCAAGGAAGATCCGCGCGAGAAGATCCGCGCACTGCGGGCAGAATTTGCCAAACGCGCTGCCGACAATGCCCAGGCCATGAGCCTTGCCGAGGCGCGGCGTACGCCGGTATGACCACAAGCCTGCACCCCACATGATGCCGATGCGCCACCAACACCTCGCTGCCGTAGCTATTTTTTTCATAGCTGGCTGCCTTATATCTACTTGGGCTACAGCCCAAAACGGCTTAAAAAGTGCGCCCGCTGCCAAGGCAGGCGCCAGCGTCAGCGCCTCCGCGGCTGCGGCCTGCCCCTCTGCCGCCGATATGACAGCCGATCAGCTGTTTGGCTTGTGGCGCGCATCGTTTGATGCCCCGCCTGCCGGCTTTCCGGCCAGCGCCACGATGCTGCTGGAGCGTCATGCCGAATTTTCCGACAGCCTGGCCGGTGCGGTAAGCCGGGACTTCGGCGCGGCTGCAGGCTCGCCCGCGGTGGCCGGACATGCCGCCAAAGCGTTTCTGGCGGGCGACCTGGATGGCGGCTTGCTGCTCCTGGACGAATCGTCCGACAACATCGCCATCACCGGCACCTGGAACGGCGAGATCGTGCCGGGCTCTTGCGGCAAGGTGTTTACCGGCGTCTGGAAGGACACCAGCAAGAGTGCCCGTGTCGACGCGCCGGATGTCAGGTTTACGCTCACCCGGCTGCCCTGACACACGCCCTGACCTGGCTGGACGAAACCAAACCGGCTCCAGCGCACCGCAAATCGCCCTGCTTCCGTCAGGCCTTTGATGCTCATCCGTTGGCGCTCATCTATAGTGCCGGCTGCTTTTGCAAGCTTTCGGGCCACCAACGGCAGCGGCCGAGCCGTAGCCGAAACCGGCGCCCGACCCGCCAGCGCGTCACCGGAAAAGCCCGCAAGGCGCTGACAACAGCGTTGCTTGCGGCAGGCCATCATGCCTTCACCCTTTCCTGAAAACCTATGAAAACACCGTCCTCCCGCCTGCCTGCCCCTGTGCCTTCCGCCATGAAGCTGCTGGCCTGCGCGATGCTGGCGTCTGCCCTGCTGGCGGGTCTGCCGGTGCGTGCCCAGACCGCGCAGACCGTGCGGCCGACGGTTCCGGATGCCAGCGTCAGGGCCGCTGCGGCAACGGCTGTCAACGGAACGTCGTCGCAGGGATGGCAGGCCTGCCAGGCGCTGGTGGGCGATGCGGCGGCCCAGCTCAAGTGCTTTCAGGACTGGGCAGCCGCGCAGACGCCCAAAAACACACCGCCGGCGGGTATTGCCAGCGTTCCGGCCGACAGCAGCACCGGCAGTCCTGCCGCGCAGGTGCTGCTCCTGCCAGCCCTGAACACCGAAGCGCCCGATGGCAAGCCGGTGGGCTGCCGTGATGACCGGTACTCCGAGCTGTCTCGCTTCTGGGAGCTGCAAAGCGGCACCGATTGCGGCACGTTCGCCTTGCGGGGCTTCCGGCCGATCTCGCTGGCGGTGGTCACGTCTGACAGCGTCAACAGCCCGCCCGGCTCAAGCGCGGCGCGCCAACCCTTCAGCCGCAATGAAACCAAGATCCAGCTGTCGGTGCGCACCAAGGTTGCCAAGGGCCTGCTAAAGGCTGGACCCGAAGACGACGACAGCCTGGACTCGCTGTGGTTTGCCTACAGCCAGCAAAGCTACTGGCAGATCTTCAACAAGGACTTGTCGCGGCCGTTTCGCAACACCGACCATGAGCCCGAGCTGATCTATATCTATCCGCATCAGATCCAGCTGCCCGGCGGCTGGAACTACCGGCTGTCGGGGCTGGGCCTGGTGCACCAGTCAAACGGCCAGTCGGACCCGCTGTCGCGCAGCTGGAACCGGGTGTACCTGATGGGCGCTGCCGAAAAACGCCTGGGTCCGGATTCAAGCCTGACCTTGCAGGGCCGGATCTGGAACCGGCTCAAGGACGGCGACGGCATCGACGACAACCCGGGCATCGAAAACTTTGTCGGCCGCGCCGAGCTGGGCGCCAGCTGGAAGGTCAACCAGACCAACACCCTGGGCCTGACCTACCGCCATTCGCTGCGCAGCGAAGCCCGCGGCTCCACCCGCATCGACTGGATGGTCGCACCCAAGGCCTCGCCGACCTACACCGGCCTGCGTTATCACCTTCAGCTTTTCAGTGGTTTTGGCGACAGCCTGGTCGACTACAACCGCAAGCGAAGCGTGATAAGCCTGGGCGTAAGCTTGGTGGACTGGTAGTCTTTCGCTATTTTTTATATAGCCCACATTCCTTGAATCAATTGGCTTACAGGCACTTTTTGCTTGAATTTTCTGTGCAGTACCGGCGGGTGGCCTTTCCGGTCTGAACTGCGCGGGCGGTACATCTGCTGCCGTCACGCCGGGCCGGGCACCCATGGCTCCGGCCAGCCGGGGGCGAAGCATTGATGGCGTTGATGTCAGCATGCCGTCTGATATCACGCCAAGGGTCTTTCGCGCATGCTTGCCCGGATGCCTGTTCACCTTTTTTCACCATTCGCCCTAACGCCGCGCTTTCCAACTGACCTGCCTGCCGGCCCGTTGGCGGCTGCACGATGAGCGAGACCGATGCCTTCGTTGTTGCCTGTCTTGTCATCGGCGCCCTGCTGATCTTCAAGACGCTGAGCGGCTCTTTCATCAGCCGCTTGCCGCTGAGCTCGGCCATGCTCTACCTCGGCGTGGGCATGGCGATCGGGCCGTGGGGGCTGGGTCTGCTCAGCCTCGACCCGATTGCCGACGTGACGCTGCTGGAGCGACTGACGGAAGTCGCGGTGCTGATCTCGCTGTTCACCGCCGGCATGAAGCTGGAGCTGCCGCTCAGAGACCGGCGCTGGCGTATTCCGGTGCAGCTGGCCACGGTGTCGATGCTGGTGACGGTAGCTTGTGTCACGGCACTGGGCGTGTGGGGGCTGGGCATGTCGCTGGGTGGCGCTGTCCTGCTGGGCGCCATACTGGCACCGACCGATCCGGTGCT
>JAQGNE010000065.1 GCA_028291985.1 Polaromonas sp.
CAGCACAGGTAGCTCCAGAAAATGGGTGTTGGCTGGTTTATGGCGGAGCTTGCACCCGGGCTGTATGACAGACGACGCCTTCTTCATAGCGTTATTTATGCAAAAACAGCCTCCCGCCCAATACACATAAGCATTGGTAACTATGAATTCAGGAGTATCCGCAGAAGCAGACGCGGTTGCGAAAGACAACTCTTCCCAATCACCACTTGAAGACCCTCCGCTAGCCATGGTCGCCTAGAGGCGCTTTTTATATTCCACTTGGATGGCAATAAGATGGCGGTATGCCAAAAACAAGCCAAGCCGCTCAGGTATCACCAGCCCGTCCGGTAGATGAGAAAGTCACCATCAATGTGGGTTGTGTCGACCTGGGGCAGATCGACCTGCTGGTGCAGGAAGGCTTTTACGCCAACCGCACCGACCTGATCCGCACCGCCATTCGCAACCAGCTTTCAACCCACAGCGACATCGTGCGCCAGGTGGTGCTGAAGAAAACGCTGGTGCTGGGCATTCAGCACTATTCAAGAGCCGACCTGCTGGCTGTTCAGGCGTCGGGCACGCAACTGCAGATTCGCGTGCTCGGGCTGGCGTCCATTGCGCCCGATGTCACGCCGGAGCTGGCGCTGGCCACCATCGAATCCATCACCGTACTGGGCGCATTGCATGCGAGCCCGGCCGTCAAGACTGCGCTGATGCAGCGCATTCAGTAAGCCAACCACCCTTGCGTCGGCGCTTGTGCCGGCGTCAATCCACCGAAAGCCAGGATGAATCCACAACTTGAACGTCTTTTGCAGGAAGCGACCCGACTGACCCAACTCACCCGGTCGGGCGACCTGCACGCGGCCACTGCCGCCATACAGGCCAGTCTTGCTGCGCATCTGCCGGCCGGCGCTTTTGCGGCGGTTGCGCCGGAGGATGCGGTTTCTGCCGCATCTGCCAGAGCTGCCTGGTCCCCTGCGCATCGGGCAACTGCAAGCCATGGGCACACCGTCATCGATGTGGAGGCACGCGACCTATCTGCCGGCGCAGGACCAACTGCACCAGCAGCGCCCGCCTCTTCGGCAAGCGCCTCTCCGGCTTCTTCCGTGTCGTCCGGCTCGCAGACGACAGCCAGGCCTTCGCAGGCCGATGCCTTCATTGCCGGCAGCTATGCCGACTCGTCCACGCGCCGCGACTTCAAACTTTATATTCCGCCCGGCGCTGGCGGCCGGCCGATGCCGCTGGTCGTCATGCTGCACGGCTGCACGCAGCACCCCGATGACTTTGCCGCCGGAACAGCCATGAACGAGCTGGCACGGGCGCAGGGCTTTTTCGTGCTCTACCCGGCGCAATCCCAAAAGGCGAACCCACAACGCTGCTGGAACTGGTTCAAGCACACCCACCAGGCGCGCGGACGCGGCGAGCCAGCGTTGCTGGCAGGCATGACGCGCGACGTCATGGCCCGCTATGCGATAGACGCCGATCGGATCTACATCGCCGGCCTCTCTGCGGGCGGCGCGATGGCGGCCATCATGGGCGAGGCCTATCCTGAGCTGTACGCAGCGGTTGGCGTGCACTCCGGGCTCGCAGCCGGTGTTGCCACCGACCTCCCGTCGGCCATGGCTGCCATGTCCGGTAACCAGGGGCCGATGGGCAAGGGCAGCCGCCTGCCGGGTCAACGGCAGGCCCGCCCAACAAGCGCCAGCCACATGCCGACCATTGTTTTCCATGGCGATGCGGACGGCACGGTGCACCACAGCAATGGCGAACAAGTGATAGCAGCTGCCGTCGGCGAAAGCGCCGTCATGCAATCCAGCACTGTGACAGCGGCGCAAGGCAGGCGCGGCAGCGAACAGCGTACCTACCGCAACATCGATGGCAGCGTATTGGCCGAACACTGGCGGGTCAAAGGCGCGCCGCATGCGTGGTCAGGCGGCCGTTCGCAAGGCAGCTACACCGACCCGGGCGGACCCGATGCCAGCGTGGAGATGATGCGGTTTTTCATGGCCCACCCTCGCCGCGCCACCTAGACTTGCAGCCAGCTACGGACGCATGGGCGTCCACAGCTGCGTGGCACCCGGTGGACGGCGCGCCTCGGGTCGCTGCAGTTCGCGCGGCACGATGAGGGCCTGCGCACCCGGCTCCTGCCGCCGGCCTTCCGTGCCAGCAGGCGGCGGCACATTGACATAGCGGATCACCGGCGAAGGCCGCCAGTTGCCTTCCGGAACGCCGATCGGCTGCGCGCCATCGGGCAGCATCTGCACAGAAGCCTCGCCCGGCGGCAGCACGGTGCTGTCGATGGCCGGCGCCGGGTCCACAATCGGCAGCCGTGGCGCGGTGAACTTGACGGCCGGGTTGACCAGCTTGGCCTTGATCGCCTGCCTGAAAAATTCGCCCACCACCGGCAACGCACTTTGCGCGCCCTGCCCCCAGGCGTTTGCCATCGTGACCCGGCTGTCGTTAAAGCCGGCCCAGGCACCGGCAACTATTTGCGGATGCATCAGGATGAACCAGCCGTCGGTATTGTCTTGCGTGGTGCCGGTTTTGCCCGCGACGTCAGCGCGTATGCCGAAGCGGCTGCGAATCGCCGTTCCGGTGCCGTGATCGATGGCGCCGCGCAGCACATCCAGCAGGGTTTGCGCCACCGGTGTCGACAGCACGGTTTCTGCGGGCGGCGGCGAAAACGCTTCCAGCACGGTGCCGTACCGGTCTGTCACCTTCGCCACCAGCAGCGGCTCCACATAGCGGCCCTCGTTGGCAAGCGTGCTGTAAGCGCTGACCATCTCCTTGAGCGTCACCGGGCTGGTTCCCAGCGCAAGTGAAGGCACCTCGTCCAGCTTGCTTTGGCGCACACCCATGCTGTGCGCCAGCCTGGCCACATGTTCAGGCCCCACCGCCTGCATCACCTGCGCCGTGATCACGTTTTTCGAATAGACCAGGCCCTGCCGCAGGCTCATCAAGACACCGCTGGGCCCACCGCTATCGGTAGGCCGCCAGAAAGTGCCGTCGCCCAGCGGAATCTCCACTGCATCGTCAACAAACACGTCCTGTGGGGTGCGCCCGTCTTCAAAGGCCGCGCCATACACAAAAGGCTTGAAAGTCGAGCCGGGCTGGCGGCGTGCCTGCGCCACATGGTCGAACTGATCCACCGTGAAGTCCCGGCTGCCCACCCAGGCCAGCACATGGCCGTTGCCCGGGTCCATTGCCATGAACCCCGCCTGCAGTAGGTTTTTGTCGTCGCGCAGTTCCTGCATGAAGGCGGCGTTGGCCTGCAGCTGCGCCAGCGCCTGCTCGTCAGTGGCACCTGTCGCCACGGCGGTCTTGTAGGCCTTGCTCTCGCGCACGAAGTCCAGCACGGCTTCGCGCTGCGGGCCGGGCTTGCCCTTGGCGGGGGCTTTCCATCCGGCGCTCAGACGGCTGTCGCGGCCCACGAGGCTCTGCAGTTTGTCGGCGTGCAGCGCCAGCGCATCATTGGCCATCTTTTGCAGGCGCGAGTCCAGCGTCGTGTGCAGCACCAGGCCATCGGCGTAAATGTTGTAGCTGTTGCGGTCGGCCCATTCCACCAGCCACCGCCTGACCTGCTGCGTGAAATGTGGCGCCTCACCAATCTCCTCGGTCTGCCGCTCGAAATCGATCTGCATCGGCATCTTCCTGAGGCGCTCCAGATCGCCCTGCGTCAGTGTGTCGGCCTTGGCCATCTGGGTCAGCACGATGTTGCGGCGCTGCAGCGCCCTGTCCGGGTTGGTGACCGGGTTGTAGTAGCTGGTGCCCTTGAGCATGCCGACCAGCGTGGCGCTTTCCAGCACGCCAAGCTCGCTTGCCGTCTTGCCAAAGTAGGTGCGCGCCGCCATTTCGATGCCATAGGCGTTGTATAGAAAAGGCACCGTGTTGAGGTAGGTTTCCAGAATCTCGTCCTTGGTATAGACGGACTCGATCTTGCGCGCGGTGATGGCTTCCTTGAGCTTGCGGGTCAGCGTGGCCGAACGGCCAATCTCTTCGGGGTACAGGTTGCGCGCCAGCTGCTGCGTGATGGTTGAGCCGCCCTGCGTGTCGCCAGAAACCGTGCGCAACACCGCAGCCGCGGTGCGCTTGAAGTCGATGCCCCCGTGCATGTAAAAGCGGCGGTCTTCCGTGGCAATCAGCGCGGCAATCACATGCGGCGAGATGCTTTTCAGGTCAACCCATTCCCGGTTGGCCTGCTTGAAGGTTGCCAGCAACTCGCCGTCTGCAGACATCACCATCGAAGGCCGCGCCTCGCGGGCTTTCCTGAGGTTCTCGATACCGGGCGTTCGTGGCGCCAGGCTCATCGCATACGCGGTCACCAATAGCGGCGCAACCACTGCCATCGTCAGCATGGCGATGAGCAGACCCTTGGCTGCACGGCGCAAGAATGCATAGCGTGGTGCGGCAGAAGCGTTTGGTGGATGGGGTCGGTAAGGCGGTGGGGGGTGCGGCGGTTCGGCCGGCGTCTCGGGAGGAACAGGTGACATGGGCGGAAACATAGATGGGTTGCAAAAATACTAGAGGCCGGACAAGCACGCACTTGTAGGACGGCCCCGCCAGCACCCAGGCGCGGAGCGCGCTTTCACCGCCCAGGTCATGAATCCATCTTCTTAGCGCCTAAAAAGCCGTTAGCCCTTTAATACCCTAGGGTTTACGCTACCCTTTTAATAGCATCGCCGTGTCGCCAGACACTGCCGCAGCACGTTGACAGACAGCCATCTCAACCGTATGCCCCGCCACCAGGGCGGCCCGGGCATGCGGTCCCGGCCACGGCGCTGGTCCGGTGGCTATACTTTGCGTGCACCCGTCATTGGGGAGTAGCCGCCTTGCGTACTGCAGGGGTTCGCGTCAACACACTTGGCCCTCACGGCCATGGCGCGTACAGCTTCCATAGAGCCTGGCAAGACCTTTGACTGCGCTGCTTCCGCCATGGCCGGGGAAGGGGCGCAGTCCCTGTTTTTGCGGCCTGTGAGGTTTGATTCAAATGGAAGCTTTTCTTGCATCGTTCGGCATGGTCGCGCTTGCCGAAATGGGCGACAAGACGCAGCTGCTGTCGTTTGTCCTGGCGGCCCGTTTCCTGGGCAGGCACTGGGCCATCATTGCAGGCATCTTCGTGGCCACGATCGCCAACCACTTTGCAGCGGCATGGCTGGGTGACTGGGTTGCGGCCAACGTGCACGCCGACACCATGCGCTGGGTATTGGGCCTGTCGTTCCTCGCCTTTGCCGCCTGGGCGCTGGTCCCCGACAAGCTGGACGGAGAACCCAGGTCAGGCGTCTGGGGCCCTTTTGCCACCACGGTGGTCGCGTTTTTTGTGGCCGAGATGGGCGACAAGACACAGTTCGCAACGATCGCACTGGGCGCGCAATACGCCAGCCTGGGCATGGTGGTGGTGGGCACCACACTGGGCATGATGGCGGCCAATATTCCGGCGGTGATGTTGGGCGAACGCCTGACGCGCTATATCCCGCTTTCAAAGATGCGCTTTTTGGCAGCTGCGCTGTTTGCGGTATTTGGCGTGCTGATCTTGCTGGGCGTCAACCTGGGCCTTGTCACAGCGCGTTGACACGTACCGCAGCTGTAGGCAAGCACTGACAGACAGGCACGCAGCATTCTTGTGCTTGGGCCCAGGCCGATGAGCTACTTTGTTATTGCATGGACTTTCCCATGCGCATTCAAAGGTAAACACCATGAACAAGGACCAGGTCAATGGCTCGCTGAAAGACGCAGCAGGCAAGGTACGGGAACAAGCTGGCAAGCTGGTCGGCAACCAGGAGCAGGAAGCCAAGGGCGCTGCCCAGCAGGTTGAGGGCAAGGTTCAAAAAGGCTATGGAAACGCCAAGGAAAACGTCAAGGACGGCATTGACAAGCTGTAAGGCGTCACGGCGGTGCGGGCCTTGCGCGACGCGCCGTACGCCTGTCATGTGAGGCACAACCGGCCGGCTTCAAAGCCGGTCTGGTGCGCTGGCGGGAGGCCGGTTTATGGCAGCTTCTCCTGCCAGTTGCCCCCGGTGCGGCGCCCGTTCTTTGATCTGGCAGACGAGCACTACACCGCCGGCCTTTCGCCAGGGCTGCTTCGTCAACTCAGGTTTTATGGTCTAAAACTGGTTCCGGCCCTCACCAATCAAGGCTTTAAGCTATTATTTTTGTAGCACAAAACACAGCAACCAAGCCGCTTTCCGACGTGGCAGCGACCCTGTTTGGTATGGCACGCTTTGCGCACCCGATGTCCTTGCGCCAGGACAGGCACTGCATCACGGAGCAGGTTTGACCAGCACAAAACCTGCACAACCGCAGCTTGCCTCAAACAGATTCAGGCGGATTCAGGCAGGCTTCCGGTTTCAAGGCCGTGCGGACGTGGCCAATTCAGTATTGACGCAGGGCCGCGCTTGGGAGGCTCCACCTGCCGGGCCATCACGCTTCCGGCCACCGGCCAGTCCGCCCGCGGATGGGTCATTTCCTGCTCGAGCCAGGTGACACGCTGGGTGTACATCAGAGCCAGCGCAGCATGATGCTCTGCTGCTATCTGATGCTCGATGCGCTTCAGGTTGGCTTCCTGAAGGTACTCCTGCACCGTACGCAAATGGGCGTCGGCACGCTTACTGAAAATATCGAAATGCATAGCAACTCCTGTTGATCAAAACTGAACACCACAGCGACTCGAGCGGGTGTTGGAATTGAAGCAGAAGAAGCGCAGCCGCAACACTTCCAGCTTGTACGCTTGCGCTGTAGCTTGTCGCGCTTTCAGATGTAGGACGCGGCCGTAGCAACTGCAACAAGCCGTATCCAAAACGTTTGAATGTGCCCATTCCGGCACCTCCAGCTGATGAGTCAGGGCTCAGCGTCCTTGCGATGAACTGAAGTACGTGTCGAAGGCAGACACACCGTTGTTGAGCCGTTCATCGGCGTCCTCGGCAATGCTGCCTTCAGGGGTCAGGTGGTTGACCACTTCGGGCAATACCTCAGCCATGCCGCCCGAGACCTCCTCACGGCTCACGCCCAACTGTTGCGACAAGCGCGACAGCTCATCATCGCCAACCACCTCATCAATGGCCTGTGGTGGCAAAGCTTCGTTGTCGCCGGTGGACATCCATGATCTGGCCTGCTGGTTGTAACCCTTTTGCTGAAAGCGCTCCACGACGCCACCAATCCCGCCGTTGCGCTGCACCCATTGCATGGCCAGCGGAATCAGCAGGGCAGTCAATGCCGCGCCCTTGCCGCCACCGAAGACCGAGGTGCCCATATGGGACCGGCCGGTGTTGCCCATGCCGCCCAGACCGCCAAGGCCGCCAAGGCCCCCAAGGCCGCCAGACGAGCCGCCCATGCCCGTGCCACCGAGTCCACCCAGGCCCCCGATGCCGCCAGTGTTGCCGCGTTGCTCGCCACCCATCAGGCCGCCCAGGATCGCGCCCAGACCGCCAGAGCCGGCACCGCCACCCATGCCACCTGAGAGGCCACCCCGTCCGCCGTCCAGTACGCTGCCCAGAATCTGTCCCAGAAAGTCGTTCGCCATGTTGAATACCCCGGTAGTTTGAGAAGGCAACCAACATAGTGGGTGGCCCGGCTGGCGCTTGTAGGCTGGCGCCGATGGGTTGAGGGCGTCGCGTATTCAATCGCGTGTTCAAAACAGCCCGCACGGCACATGCAAGACATGCACAGCGCGCACAGCTACCTGAATATCTTGCCGATGATGTCGTTGACCAGGTCGCCTAGCGGGTCGTCGCGCCGCTGCTCGGGCGGCGGCGGCGGTGGTTGCGGGCGCGGGCGCGGGATATCAAACTCGGCGTTGCGGTCCAGCAGACGTGCGCGCAGCGCCTGCTGAAATACCTCGCCCACCATTGGCAGCGCACTGCGCGCGCCCTGCCCCCATTCGCCCATGGTTACGCTGTTGTCATTGAAGCCGACCCGGGCGCCTGCCACCAGCTGCGGGCTCATCATGATGAACCAGCCGTCGGTGTTGTCCTGGGTGGTGCCAGTCTTGGCGGCCACATCAGCCTGTATGCCGTAGCGCTGTCGTATGGCAATGCCAGTGCCGCGGTCGACCACCCCGCGCATGACATCCACCAGCGCCAGCGCGTCCTGCCGCGGCATGGCCAGGCCGCGCTCGCCGGCTGGGGCAAAGACCTCCAGTATCCGGCCGCTGCGGTCTTCTACCTGTGCCACCAGCCCCGGCGCCATGTAGTTCCCGCTGTTGGCAAGCGTGCCGTAGGCCGTCACCATTTCAAGCAGCGTGACCGGGCTGGTGCCCAGCGCGAGCGACGGCACCAGGTCCAGCTTGCTCTGGCGCACGCCAAGCGCCTGCGCCAGCTTGCCCACGCTGGCCGGTCCCACCTTCTGCATCAACTGCGCGGTAATGGTGTTCTTGGAATATGCCAGGCCATCGCGCAGCGTCATCGGCAGGCCGGTAGGCGGCGTGGCATCGCTGGGCGCCCACACCTGCCCGTCGGGCGACCTGATGCTGACGGGCTGGTCGGTGAGCGCAAATGAAGGGCTCAGTCCCTGCATGAAGGCAGCGCCGTACACAAAGGGCTTGAAGGTCGAGCCGGGCTGGCGCCGCGCCTGGCTGACATGGTCAAACTGCTCTTCGGCATAGTCGCGGCTGCCTACCCACGCCCGTACGGCGCCGCTGCGGGGGTCGATCGCCACAAAGCCGGCCTGCAAATAGGCGCGCTCCTGCCCGGCCTTGCGCCGGCCATCGGCCAGCTTCTGCAACTGCGCCAGCTGCCGCGCCACCGCCTGGTTGGCCAGCTTCTGGATTTGCGCATCGATGGTCGTGCGCAGCTTCAGTCCGTCGGCATGGATGTCATAGCCGTGGCGGTCCGCCCAGCCAATCAGCCATTTGCGCAGGTGCTGGGCAATATGCGGCGCGGCGCCCAGCGGCTCGATCTGGCGCTCGAAGTCCAGGTTGATTGGCCGCTTGATCAGCGCGTCATAACGCGCTTTGTCCAGCTTGCCCTCGCTGACCATCTGCGCCAGTACCAGGTTGCGACGTTGCAGCGACCGCTCGGGGTTCTGCACCGGGTTGTAGTAGCTGGTGCCCTTGAGCATGCCGATCAGCGTGGCGCTTTCCAGCACGTCCAGCTTGTCGGCCGAGGTGTCAAAGTAGGTGCGGGCGGCCATTTCGATGCCGAACGCGTTGTACAAAAAAGGAACGGTGTTGAGGTAGGTTTCCAGAATCTCGCGCTTGGAGTACACGGCTTCAATCTTCAGTGCCGTAATCGCCTCTTTCACCTTGCGCGTGATACTGGTGGCGCGGCCTATTTCGTCCGGGTACAGGTTGCGTGCCAGCTGCTGTGTAATCGTTGAGCCGCCCTGCAGATCGCCCGTCAGGGTGCTAAATGCGGCGCCAGCGGTGCGCCGCAGGTCGATGCCGTGGTGGTCATAAAAGCGCCGGTCTTCCGTGGCAATCAGCGCATTGATCACATGCGGCGAAATAGTGTCCAGCGTTACCCATTTGCGGTTGACGCGCCGGTACTCGGCAAGCACCGTGCCATCGGACGCCAGCAACACCGATGGCAGTTCCGATTTCGCCTTGCGCAAGTCGCCGATGCCGGGTGTAAACGGAATCAGCAGCAGCACATACAGAATCACCAGTGCTGGCAGCGTCAACGCTGCGCGCACGGGGTGCCGCCTGATCAGGGCGATAAATTGGCGCCATTGCCCGGCGGTGTAGCTTGCTGCAGATTCAAAGGCCAGTTTCATGCGTAGAGCTTAAACCGGCATCCAAAGCGCCCCGGTAGGACGGTGCTGACGGCCCGATGGCCGCCTGCGGCTACGGCCTACAGCCGCGGCGGCGCGTCCACGGTAACTTGAAGCCATCACTTGTACGACCCACAAAGGACACCCATGACTGACCAAGCCGGCATAAACCCCGACCGTATCGACATCAACAACGCCGAGGCCTGCAGGCACTGGGCTGCCAAGCTTGACGCCACCGAGCAGCAGCTGCGTGAGGCAGTGAGCAGTGTGGGTGATGTGGCCGCAGATGTGGAAATGCACCTGAAAGGCAGCCACAGCACGACCAATTCGGACCGGGTCAGGGAACTGGGCGCCTGATGCAAGGCCGGCGCAGACAGGTTGCCGCAGCGCGGCCTCAGGCACGCGCCCGCCAGCGGCTGTAAAGCCAGGCGGCCGCTGCCAGCAGCACCACACCGGCCGCCAGCGCGCCTTGAAAGCGCCCTAGCTGCGCAACGATGTCTTCCCAGCGCCCACCGACATAACGCACGCCATACACCAGCAGCGGCAGCTCAATAGCTGCTGCGGCGCCATCAAAGACCAGCAGGTAGCGGTAAGGCATCCTGAGCGAACCCGCAGCCAGCAACAAGGGCGAGCGCAGGCCCGGCATGAAGCGCACGAAAAAAATATAAGCCGGGCCATGGCGATGCATCGCGTTTTCCATCGCCCTGATGCGCTCTGGCCTGGCCAGCCGCGACAGCCATCGGTGGCCCAGCAGGCGCGCACCAAACCGGCGGCCCCAGTAGTACACCAGCGAGTCGGCAGTTATCAACCCCAGCCATGCCACGGCCATTAGCGGCAAGGGGTGCATCACGCCCTTGAGCGTCAGCGCGGCTGCCAGCAGCAGCAAGATGTCTTCATTGATGGGCAGCCCGAACCCGCTGGCCACCAGCAGCCCCAGCAGCAGGCCATAAGCTTCTCCGCCCTCAAGCGACTGCAAAAAACCCATCATCGATTCCATCATGCGGATGCAGTGCCTCCAAAACGGCAGTGAAAGTCAAAAACAAAATTAACGCCGACGGTACGGCGTGCGCCCACAGCGTATCGTAGGCCAGCGCCGCCAAAGCCTGTTTTAACCGCACGGCCGAGTGCTGTAAAAAGTGCTTTGGCGCGACCCGTTCTGAAAGCCCACGATCAACGCGCTGCCCCGCAGCCAGCTGAAATCAGCGCCCATTTGCAGTTGTGGCAAGCCGATCACCTGAAAAGGAAACACATGATGAGTCGACAAAACACATTGCTGGGGCTTGGCACGCTGGGCCCGGTGGCTGTTGCCGTGGCCGGCTTCAAGGGCCTGTTCGCCAGCGAGCCTGCGCATGCGGCGCCTGTCTACCAGGTCGCGCTTACCGATGCCGAATGGCAAGGCCGCCTGCCGCCCAACGCCTACCGGGTGCT
>JAQGNE010000080.1 GCA_028291985.1 Polaromonas sp.
CGCGTCCGATGCGAAGCGAGCCTCCCCGCTCCCGAGCCCGCCTGCCCCGTCCTGGCTGGGCCTGCGCAAGGGGCGCAAACCCGGATCAGGGCTGCAGTTGTCCGAGCCGCCGGCGAGTTCTGCAGACCCCCGGTTTTCGACCCTTTCGCAGGTCGCCCGTAGGGCCCCGGACTGCGGGTCGCCTTTTCTTGGTTTACTGTCTTTTGGCGAAGCAAAGAAATGGGACTTGCCGCCGGGCAACCCCCGGCCAGCAGCCTCAAAACATCGCGCGATCAACCAATCACTACGGCCTCAAAAAACCAAGCCCGTACAGCACCGGCAAAAACGCTACGCTTTCAATAGCTATAACCCAAGGTAATACCTGGGCTACCACCCTAAAAGGTTAAAATTCCGCTAGACGAACTATCAGGTACGAATCCGCCCATCCCCCGTCAACATCGACATTTCCACAAACGTCGATGCCACATGGTTGGTAGGACTGAAATTCACCTGAAACCCGCCAAAACTCTGCGCGCCCATGCTTTCCAGCCCTGCAATCAGCGTCTCACGCGTGGCCCTCGGGCCGGCCCGTCTCAGGCCATCCACCAACACCCGCGCTGCAACATAGCCTTCCATGCTGGAAAAGTTGGCCTGCGCATCCTTGCCGCCGGCCTTGACGATTTCTATGAACTCGCGCGCGATGGGACGGGCCGGGTTGTAGGGCGAGGGCATGACCTGGCAGACCACGACACCGGCACCGTCTTTGCCCAGCTCATCCGACAGCGCCTGCGTGCCCACAAACGACACGTTGTAGAACGTGCCGCCGTAGCCTGCCTTGCGCGCCTGGCGGATGAATTCGGCGCAGGCCTTGTAGGCGCCTACCTGAACAATCGCTTCCGGCATGGCGCCGACCAGCGTCTTGACGGCCTGCGCCACGTCGACGGTGTTGCGCTCCACGGTGGCTTGCGCGGTGGGTTTGAGGCCAAGCCCTGCCAGCGCCAGCGTGACACCGTCCAGGCCTGCCTTGCCGTACGCATCGTTCTGGTAGAACACGCCAAACTTCTTCAAGCCCAGCATGTGCATCTGCTTGACGATCAGTGCGGTTTCGTCGTTATAGGAAGCCCGCACATGAAAGGCATAGCGGTTGAACGGTGCGCGCAGGCCCATGGCGCCGGTAAAAGGGGCAAAGAAAGGGGTTTTTTCCTTGATCGCCAGCGGCAGGGCGGCAAGGCTGGTGGGTGTGCCGATATAGCCAAACAGCGCAAACACGTCTTCTGCCAGCAGCTTGCGTGTATTTTCGGCGCAGCGGTCGGGCTCATAGCCGTCGTCCAGCTGGCGGATCTCAATCAGTCGCTTGTTGACACCGCCCTGGGCATTGATCTGGTCAAAGTAGAGCTTTGCCCCTTGGTAAAACTGGATGCCCAGCTGGGCAGCGGGGCCGGTGAAGGCAGCCGACTGTCCCAGAATGATTTTCCCTTCGGTATCAGCGCGGGCAACATTGACGCCGGCGAGCATGGCTGCGCCGGTGGAAATAGAGAAGGTGCGGCGGTTTATGGTCATCGCTGGCATTTTGATCTGACAAGCTCATCATGAAGTTACATAAAAGTAACAGTTTGATTCAGCCCGCAAAAACTGATGAATAAATTGCGGAATTTTGGAGTTTGTTGATGTTCTAAAACCACGAAAGTCTTCGGGCTAACCGGTGCAGGTAGAGTCAAGCCATGACCGTTTTCACCAGTTTGGACCCCCGCATGGATCCTCAGGCCACCACACCGGTACCGGTAGTTCAGCCGGTGCTTGCGGTGCGGGGTGCCTGTCCGCATGATTGCCCTGACACCTGCGCGCTGGTCACAACGGTAGAAAACGGAGTTGCGGTGCGGGTACAGGGCAATGCCGCTCATCCGCAGACCGCCGGCGTACTGTGCGCCAAGGTGGCCCGTTATACCGAACGCACTTACCACCCCGATCGCGTGCTGCAGCCGCTGCGGCGCAGCGGCCCCAAGGGCTCGGGACAGTTTGAGCCAGTCAGCTGGGATGCGGCGCTGGCGGATATCGCCGCCCGGCTGACAAGCATCGCGGCGCGAGACCCCCAGGCCATCATGCCCTACAGCTATGCCGGCACCATGGGTCTGGTGCAGGCCGAAAGTATGTCCGCGCGGTTTTTCAACCGGCTGGGCGCATCCTTGCTGGACCGCACCATCTGCTCTGCAGCCGGGGGCGAAGGCTTTGCGCAAACGCTGGGCGGCAAGGTCGGCATGAAGGTTGAGTTTTTTGCCGAGTCCAGGCTCATCATCATCTGGGGCAGCAACTCGATCACCAGCAACCTGCACTTCTGGCGCTATGCGCAGCAAGCCAAACGGGACGGCGCAAAACTCGTCTGCATCGACCCGCGCAAAAGCGAAACCGCTGAAAAATGCCATGAACACATCGCGCTGCTGCCAGGCACCGATGCTGCGCTGGCCTTTGCGCTGATGCATGAACTCATCGCCAATGACTGGCTGGACCATGATTACATTGCCCGCCACACGCTGGGCTGGGAAGCCTTGCGGCAACGTGCACTGGACTGGCCGCCCGAGCGCGCAGCCGACGTGTGCGGCGTGCCTGTCGAGCAGATCAGAAGCCTGGCGCGCGACTACGGGCAGTGCTTCAGCAGTGGCGAGCCAGCCGCCATACGGCTCAACTACGGCATGCAGCGCGTTCGTGGTGGCGGCAATGCCGCGCGGGCGGTGGCCTGCCTGCCGGCGCTGATCGGCGCGTGGCGGCACCGGGCCGGCGGCGTGCTGCTCAGCGCCTCGGGCATGTTCCCTGTCGACAGGCAGGCGCTTCAGCGGCCAGACCTGCTGGCGGGCCGCACGCCCCGCACCCTCAACATGAGCACGATCGGCAACGACCTGCTGGCCGATACCTCGCCTGCTTTCGGGCCGAAGGTTGAGGCGTTGATCGTCTACAACAGCAACCCGGTTGCAGTGGCGCCGGAATCAGGCAAGGTGGTTGAGGGTTTTGCCCGCGACGACCTGTTCACTGTGGTACTGGAGCACTTTCAGACCGACACCGCCGACTATGCCGACTACATCCTGCCAGCCACCACCCAGCTGGAGCACTGGGATGTGCACTATTCATACGGCCATACCGATGTGCTGCTGAACCGGCCTGCCGTCGCGCCGCTCGGCCAGGCGCTGCCCAACACCGGCATCTTCAGGCGCCTGGCCCGGCAGATGGGTTTTACCGACCCCTGCTTTGCTGACAGTGATGAGGCGTTGTGCCGCGCAGCTTACGGTGAGCGGGTTGACTTCAATACGCTGCTGGACAAAGGCTTTGCCAGTCTGCAGATTGCCGACGCGCCATTTGCCGATGGCGGCTTTCCAACGCCTTCGGGCAAGTGCGAGTTTTTCAGCGCCCGCCTCAAGGCCCAGGGACTGGACGGCCTGCCCGACCATGTGCCAAATCACGAGCCCTGGGGCAGATCCGGCGCCTTTCCGCTGGCGATGATTTCCCCGCCAGCGCGCAATTTCATGAACTCGACCTTTGTCAACGTCAAAAGCCTGCGTGACATGGAAGGTGAGCCGGTGCTGGAGCTGCATGCCGACGACGCGGCTGCACGCGGTATTGCCAGCGGCGACGTGGTCACAGTGTTCAACCTGCGCGGCGAATATGTTGTCAGGGCCGAGGTGTCGCCCCGCGCGCGCCCGGGCGTTGTCAACGGCATGGGCATCTGGTGGCGCAAGCTGAGCCTGGCAGGCGCCAACGTGAACCAGCTTACCAGCCAGCACCTGACGGACCTGGGTGCGGGGCCGGTGTTTTACGACTGCCTGGTGGAAGTCCGGCGTGCGGATACGCCAGGCACCTCGAACGCGGCATCCAGCGCGAACACCCTGCGTGCGTCTGTGCAGCTGCAACCGGTAGCGTGAAAACGCCGTTTTCCTTGCGATGGGCTGGCGTGTCCGCCGCGCTGTTCGGCGCGCTGGGCATCGCCAGCCTGGCTGGTTGTGCCGGTCCCGGTTACTACTGGCAATCGGTCAGCGGCCACCTGCACATGCTCAACCTCGCCAGGCCTGTTGATGAAGTCATGGCAGACCCGAAAACCTCTGCCAAGGTCAAGGACCGGCTGGCGCTGAGCCAGCGCATCCGCAGCTTTGCCGCGGACGAACTGAAGCTGCCCGACAACCCGAGCTACCGACGCTACGCCGACCTGCACCGCAATGCGGTCGTCTGGAACGTGGTGGCTGCACCGGCGTTTTCCCTGAAACTGAAAACCTGGTGTTTTCCGGTCACCGGCTGCGTCGGCTACCGCGGCTATTTTGACGAAAGCCAGGCGCGCCAGGAAGCCGAACGGCTGAGGGCGGATGGCCTTGAAGTCACTGTTTATGGCGTACCGGCGTACTCCACGCTTGGCTGGATGAACTGGGCCGGCGGCGACCCGCTGCTCAATACCTTCATCAACTACCCGGAAGGCGAACTGGCGCGGCTGATCTTTCACGAGCTCGCCCATCAGGTGGTGTACGCGTCGGGCGACACCATGTTCAATGAATCGTTTGCCACGGCCGTCGAGCGCCTGGGCAGCCAGCGCTGGCTCCAGTCGTCGGCCAATGCGGCTGCACGCGCCGAATACGCGGCTTTTGACCAGCGCCGTCAGGCCTTTCGCGCGCTGGCGCTGGCCACCCGGCGCGAATTGCAGGCAATTTATGGTGTTGATGCATCAAACAGGCCTCTAGCCCAGAAGCGGTCAGGGCATACAGCTATTAAAGGCATAGCAAATGACCTATGGGACACGAACGACACCCCGGTCGCCAGGCAAAAGGCAAAAGAGGCCAAAGATGCCGCCATGCAACGCTTCAGGGACAGCTACGCAGCGCTGAAAGCCAGCTGGGGCGGTTATGCGGGTTACGACCCCTGGGTGGCGCGAGCGAACAACGCGGCCTTCGGCGCGCAGGCGACCTATGACGAGCTTGTGCCCGGTTTTGAATCCTTGTTCGCGCGTGAAGGCCACGACTGGCAGCGGTTTTATGATGCCGTCAGGCAACTTGCAAAGCTGCCCAAGGACAAGCGCCATGATGTCTTGATGCGTGATGCCCTGATAACGAACCCAACGGAGAAACTCAATGGCTGATATCCACATCGAGCGCCAGCATGGCATGAGCCTGGCGCAGGCACGCAAAGCGGCCTTTCAATGGGCTGAGCAGGCCGAGCAGAAGTTCGACATGGAATGCACCTACGAAGAAGGCGCTGATTGCGATGCCGTGAGCTTCAAACGCTCCGGCGTGACAGGCACGCTGACGGTGGATGCGAAAACCTTCGAGCTGCAGGCCAAGCTGGGCTTCCTGCTCGGGGCCTTCAGGGAAAAAATCGAAGGCGAGATCGTCAAGAACCTTGATGCGCTCATAGCAGGCCATCCGGCGCACAAGGCGCACAAGACAGCGGCCAAAGCGGCAGAAAAGCCGGCTGCAAAAAAAACTCCTCGAAAAAGCAAACCTGCGGCCTGACAACCTTGACAGGTGGACAACCGGTTCTACCCATCACACACTTGACCCTATGACAGCATCCTCACCTGCATACCTCTGCCCGAGCGGGCCACTTTCTGGGCTGAAGGTGCTTGAGCTCGGCCAGTTGATTGCCGGGCCGTTTGCCGCCAGGACACTGGCCGACTTTGGGGCCGATGTCATCAAGATCGAACCGCCGCCAGACGCTGGCCAGCCGGGCTCCAGCGGCGGTGACCCTTTGCGCAAGTGGCGCCTGCTGAAGGACGGAACATCGGTCTGGTGGCAGGTCCAGTCGCGCAACAAGCGCTCGGTGGCGCTGGACCTCAAACAGGCCGAGGCCCAGGACATCGTGCGGTCGCTGGCTGCCGAATCCGACGTGCTGATCGAGAACTTCCGGCCGGGCGCCATGGAGGCCTGGGGCCTGGGCCCCGAGGAGCTGATGGCCCGAAACCCGCGTCTGATCGTGCTGCGCATCAGCGGGTATGGCCAGACCGGCCCGTACCGCGACAGGCCGGGCTTCGGGGTCGTGGCCGAGGCCATGGGCGGGCTGCGCCACCTGACCGCCGAACCAGGCCGCGTGCCGGTGCGTGTCGGCGTCAGCATAGGCGACACGCTGGCGGCTCTGCATGGTGTGATCGGCGTGCTGATGGCGCTGCATCACCGCAGCAAGACGGTTACATCAGAGGTGCCGCACGGGCGCGGACAGGTGATCGACGTGGCGCTCTATGAAGCCGTCTTCAATTGCATGGAAAGCCTGCTGCCGGAATACAGCGCGTTTGGTGCCGTGCGCGGCGCAGCCGGCAGCGCCCTGCCCGGCATCGCACCCAGCAACGCTTACCTGTGCAACAGCGACAAGGCCGGCTCCACCGATAACCCCGCCGGTTCCGCGCCTGATCACGCAGGAGGCTCTTACGTGCTGATTGCCGGCAATGGCGACAGCATTTTCAAGCGGCTGATGAAAGTCATTGGCCGCGACGATCTGGCAGCCGATGCAGCGCTGGCCAACAACGCCGGGCGGGTAGCCCGGGTGCACGAAATTGATGGCGCGATCGGTGAATGGACCGCGCGCCACTCCGTGGCCGAAGTCCTGGCAGCACTCGACCGGGCGGGCGTGCCCGCAGGCCGCATCTATACCGTTGCCGACATTGCAGCAGACCCGCACTACCAGGCGCGCGGCATGCTGGCGCCCGTCCAGTTGCAGGACGGCAGCGCGCTGGCGGTGCCGGGCGTGGTGCCCAAGTTGTCGGCCACTCCGGGCGGCCACCGTCGCAACGCCCCCGACCTGGGCCAGGACACCGATGACGTGCTGCGCGAGCTGGGCCTGACGGCCGCGCAAATCCAGGGCCTGAAAAGCAGGGGCATCGTTGCTGGCGCAACGCCATGAAGCGCATGAAGTTTTTATCGCCCGAATTGCTGCCGGAATCGCACCCCTTAAGCGTAAGTCTGCACTACGCCGTCGCGCTAGCAGCTGTTGCTGCTGCGGTACTGCTGCGCTGGATACTGGAGCCCTATCTGCAGGGGTTTTTACCCCTGGTCACGGTATTTGCCGCTGTGGGCCTCAGCGTCTGGTATGGCGGCTACGGCCCTGCCCTGATGGCTGCTGTGTTGGGTTACGGCTTATGTGCTTTTCTGTTCATGCGTCAGGACACCGGTGGAGGTTTAGGACAGGCGGGCAGCGCAGCAGCCCTGCTGGCTTTTGCGGCCTCCTGTATGGTCATCGTTGTGGTGGGGGAAAAAGCCCGCGCCGCGCGGTCAACCCTTCAGCGCGATGAGGCGGAGCGTGTGAAGGTGTTGAGCGAGCTGACCGCCAGTGAACACCGAAGCCGCTCCATCCTGGAGAGCATCACTGATTCGTTTTTCTCGCTGAATCACAACTGGTGCTTCGTGTATGTCAATCCGGCAGCCGAGCAACTGCTAGGCCGTCTGGAAGCCGACCTGATTGGCAAGTCACTGTGGTGTGAATACCCGGGCACCGTTGGCAGCGATATCGAGCAGATGTATCGCCGCGTTGCAGCTGAAGGCGTTACCGGATTCGTCACTGCCTACTACGCAGAGCACGATCGTTGGTACGAGATTCGGGCATACGCCGCAGTCGACGGTTTGTCGGTCTACTTCCGTGATGTGACTGACCAAAAGCGCCTGGATGAGGTGTTGCGCGCGAGTGAAGAACGCCGTCGAATGGCATTCGACGCAGCAGAGCTGGGTTCGTGGAACATTGACCCTGTAACCCGCGCCCTGACATCCGACGAGCGCTTTCGAATGGTGTTTTCCGGAAGCAGCGCCGAGCTTACCTATGAGCAGGCAGTAGCAGCCCTGCATCCGGACGACGTTGAGCGCAATCTTGCTGGCATAGCTTTGGCATTGCGCCCTGAAAATCCGTTGCCCTACGCACAGGAGTACCGGGTCATTCATCCGGATGGGAACCTGCGCTGGGTGCTTGCCAAGGGCCGGGCAAGCTTCAGCGGCGAAGGCGTTAAACGTCAGCTCATCAGCTTTGATGGAACCGTGGCAGACATTACCGATCGTAAGCAGGCCCAGGAAAAGTTGAGGCTGAGCGAGGAACGCTTTCGGGCGCTGTTCGATTCGATGGACGAGGGGTTTTGCGTCATCGATGTGATTTTCGATGTGTCCGGGCATCCTGTGGACTACCGCTTTCTGGAAATGAACCCTGCCTTCGAACGGCACACCGGCCTGACAAACGCCGTCGGCAAGACGATTCGCGGGCTCGCGCCAGACATGGACGATTTCTGGTTTGAAGCTTACGGGCGTGTTGTGACCACCGGTGAGCCCACCCGCTTCGTCCACGAGGCGCCAGCCCTGGGCAGCCGCTGGTTCGATGTTTACGCCTTTGGCCTGGGCCACGGCAAGGAACGCAAGGTAGCCGTTCTCTTCAAAGACATCACTGCCCGCAAGCATGCCGAAGACCAGGCGCGGCAGGCTGACGAGCAGCTGCGCGCGCTGGCTGACAACATGCCGCAGCTGGCGTGGATCACCGAAGCCGGCAGCAACGGCGAGGTCCATTGGTTCAACAAAAGCTGGCTGGCGTACACCGGCGTATCGGTGGACGACATGAAAGGCGACGGCTGGCGCCAGGTGCACCATCCCGATCACGCTGACCGCGTGGCGCGAAAGTTCGCCTATCACGTCAGGAACGGGCTGGAGTGGGAGGACACGTTTCCCCTGCGCTCGCGTGATGGAAGCTACCGCTGGTTTTTGTCGCGCATGAACGTGATCCGGGGCGAAGGCGGAAAAGTGGCGCGGATCTTTGGCACCGGCACCGACATCACCGAGCAACGCGAAATGGCCGAGCAGTTGAGGCGCCAGGCCGATGCGCTGATCAAGGAGGACCGCCGCAAGGACGAGTTCTTGGCGACGCTGGCGCATGAGCTCAGGAACCCGCTGGCGCCTATCCGCAATTCGCTGCAGATCGTGCGCATGAAAGCCCATGACACCGCAACTGTGGAGCAGGCAGCGCGTGTCATGCATCGCCAGCTTTCGCAGATGACCCGGCTGGTAGACGACCTGCTGGACGTCAGCCGCATCAGTGGCGGCAAAGTGACGCTGCGAAAGGAAAAGATAGAACTGGCAGACGTGATCCGCAGCGCAGTCGAGGCGACCCGACCGCTCTTTGAGGCAAGCGGCGTACTGCTGGAGGTGTCGCTGCCCGCCTGTCCCATCTGGCTGGACGCCGACCTGACGCGCATGGCCCAGGTGTTCACCAACCTGCTGAACAACGCTGCCAAATTTACCGACAGCGGCGGCCAGGCCAGCCTGACGGCCCGGCTGGAACAGGGCAATGTGCGCGTTAGCGTCAAGGACAGTGGCGTGGGCATCGCCGACCACCAGATGGAAGGAATTTTCGAAATCTTTGTACAGGGCAACACCGCGCTGGAGCGCTCCCATAGCGGCCTGGGCGTGGGATTGGCCTTGGTGCGGCGGTTCGTCGAGCTGCATTTGGGCCGGGTCGACGTGCACAGCGACGGCCCTGAAAAAGGCAGTGAATTCACCGTCACCCTGCCAGTGCTGCAGGGCGATAAAGCACCCGCTTTACCGCGCGTGGAAGTTGTGGCGGAAGCTCCCAAGGCGTTGCGCATTCTGGTGGTGGACGATAACCAGGATGCCGCCAACAGCCTGGCGATGATGCTGGAGTTGATGGAACATGAAACGCGTACGGTTCACGACGGTTTTGCCGCCCTGGAGTCGGCAGCGTCCTGGCTGCCAGACCTGATCCTGCTAGACATCGGCATGCCGGGCATGAATGGATACGAGGTGGCGCGCCGCATCCGGCGCCAGCCGTGGGGCGAACGCATGACGCTGTTTGCCTTGACCGGCTGGGGCCAGGAAGACGACCGGCGCAAGTCAAAGGAGGCCGGCTTTGACCGGCATCTGGTCAAGCCGGTCGACCCTGCGGAGCTGGAGAAATTGTTAGCCGCGCAGACGGTTAGCGCTATCGAATAGATAGCTACAAACCCATACCATACCTGGGCTGTAGGCTTATTTTATTCAAAACCGTGCTCGGCCGGCACAAAAGTGCAGGTTCAGCCGAGCTCTGCAATCAGGTCGATGTACTGCTGCTTGGCGGCATCCTGCGAGGTGCCTTTGAGCTGATTCCAGGCATCCCATTTGGCACGCGCCACCATGTCGCCAAAGCCAGGCTTCTTTTCGGTGTTGTCGCCCGCGCTGCCCTGTTTGTAGAGCGCATAAATCTTCAGCAGCGTTGCGTTGTCAGGCCGCTCGCTCAGGTTTTTCGAGTCGGCCATGGCTTTGTCAAAGGCAGCTTGCAAGTCAGACATGAAGAGGGCTCCGTAGTAGATAAAACAGGTTTAGAACAGCAGCACCAATGATGCGCTGGGGGTAACTGCCCGGTATCTTAGCCATGCTGTTGGCGTGAGAATAGTGGGCTCACCCCATCCCGGGCTGATTTGTTGAGGGAAGACTTCATGGTCACTCGCGTCAAAGCGCCAGAACGCATCAAGAACGGTAAGACAGTTGCCCAGGACCTGGCCACCGACGCAGCGGTGAAGGCGCAGAAAAACTTCAGGCGCGCAGTGGCCGGCACGCTCGGCCTTTCGGGTGAGCGCATGACCAAGGTCGACACCGCTTGGCTGCGCATGGACTGCGATGCCAACCTGATGATGATCGTCGGTGTCTGGCAGCTGGCGCCGGGCGTCAAGCACGCGGCGGTTTGCGAGCGCATCGAGGCCAGCCTGTTGAAGTACGACCGCTTTCGCCAGCGCGTGATGGAAGACGCCGCTGGCGCCACCTGGGTGAAGGACCGCAACTTTGACCTGGCCAACCATGTGGTGCTGGACACGCTGCCAAAGGCGGTGGGGAAATCTGGCCGAAGCAACGGCCACCATCAGCAGGAAGCTCTGCAGGACCGCGTGGCAGAGCTCGCAACGCAGCGGCTGGAACCTGAACGCCCCCTCTGGCAAATCCACCTGATTGAGGACTACACCGGCCCGGATGGCGTGAAGGGCAGCGCCATGATCGTGCGCATACACCACTGCATTGCCGACGGCATTGCGCTGATATCGGTGACGATGTCGCTGGTCGATGGCGGCCTGCCGCCGCCGGAGCGGCGCAAGAAAGGCGAGCCGGCCACATCGGAAGACTGGATTGCCGACACGCTGCTCAAGCCTTTTACCGACATCACCGTGCGGGCGCTGGGCGCGGTTGGCGAAGGCGCTGCGCGATCACTGGGCATGCTGGGTGACCCGAAAGGCATGGCCGAGGGGTTTGAAAAAGGCATGCAGGGCGGCATGGACATGGCCAAGGTCATGCTGCAGGTCCTGAAAGACGGTGCCGCATTGGCGCTGATGCCCGACGACTCTAAGACGCGGCTCAAGGGCAAGCCGGGCGGGGCCAAAAAAGTTGCCTGGTCCGAGCCGATTCCGCTGGACGAGGTGAAGGCGGTGGGCAAGGCGCTGAACTGCTCGATCAATGATGTGCTGCTGAGCTGTGTGGCCGGCGCGCTGGGGGAGTATTTGAAGTCGCACGGCGACGATGTGTCGGGCCAGGAAATCCGTGCGATGGTGCCGGTTAATCTGCGGCCGATGGAGCAGGCGCACAAGCTGGGCAACCGCTTCGGACTGGTGCCGCTGGTGCTGCCGATCGGCATTGAAAACCCGATCGAGCGGGTGTATGAAGTGCGGCGTCGCATGGCCACCCTCAAGGGCAGCTACCAGCCGCTGCTGGCCTTCAGTCTGCTGGCAGTAGCCGGGCTTTTGATCAAGCCGGCACAGGACATGATGCTCAACCTGTTTGCCAAGAAAACCACCGCGGTGATGACCAACGTACCCGGCCCGCGCGACAAGCTCAAGTTTTGCGGATCGACGCTGGAGCAAAGCATGTTCTGGGTGCCACAGTCTGGCGACGTTGGCCTGGGCGTCTCGATACTGAGCTACGGCGGCGGGGTGCAGTTTGGCGTGATCACCGACAGCCTGCTGTGCTCCGAGCCACAGCGCATCATCGACGAGTTTGTGCCGGAGTTTGCCAAGCTTTCGATCGTCACCTTGATGCTGCCCTGGGGCGACTGACGGGGTTTGGCGGCACGGGCTGTAAAAGGCGCCTTGGCGCAGCCGGCCGTTTTCACCATCACATACTGAGCCCGGCACACAGGCTTTTTGGGTCTTTTAGCCATCCAGACCTTGTTTCATATAAGGTTTAAGCTATCAATTCAATAGCAAAAAGCGGCTAACGGAAGCGGGTGACAGGACAGGAGGGGCTCAAACCTTCAAAGTGGTGAAACGCCGCGAGGCAATCTCCAGCAGCCCATCGAAGATCAGGCCTTCTACCAGTTCCACCTCGACCGACATGCTGGGCGCCATTTTCCAGCCGGCACCGCCCGTCATGATGCAGGCGGGTGCCTCGCCGCAGTGGCGGGTCACGTTTTCAACCATGCGCTGAACCGCACCTGCAATGGCAAAGGTGCCACCGCTCGTCAACGCGTCGCTGGTGTTGGTGGGAAAGTCCTGCACATCGCCGGTGGGCACATGCAGGCCGGCGGTGCCCGACTCCAGCGCGCGCAGCATGATGCCGTGGCCTGGCAGGATGATGCCGCCCATAAATTTGCCGCTGGCATCGATCGCCTCGACCGTCACGGCGGTTCCCACCATGACCACCACGCAAGGCCTGCGGACGCCACGTCCGAGCAGCCGGTGGTAGGCACCGATCATGGCCACCCAGCGGTCGGCGCCCAGACGGGCCGGATGGTCATAGCCGTTGCTCAGGCCCGCCTCGGCAGGGCTTGACACCACCCATACCGGCGCAACATCCCAAAGCTCCATCTGCTCGACGACACGCCGCTTGATGGCGTCACCCGCCACCACCGACCCCAGGATTCTGGCAGGCGGCGCAAGGCTGGCCCATTCGTTGTCGGCCAGCTTGTCGATGTTTTCCAGAAACACCGCGCCCTGCGCCAGCAAGCGGGCGCCCACGGCGGCCGAGTCGTACTGGGCCCATTTGAGGCGGGTATTGCCCACGTCGAGCGCAAGAAAGGTCATGGAAACGCGAGCCCTCAGGATAAGGCGCCCTACAGGCCGGCCGCCGGGTGTGGGTGCCGATTATGAACAGGTTTGGCAGGCTCGCGGAAGCACCTATGCAGTAGCGCCGTCCGGCGCTGGCAGGCACAGGGCCTCAGATCACGCCGAACCAGCAGGCCCGCTGAACCGCAGCGAGCTTGTTGTCTACCTTGAGTTTGGCCATGGCATTGGACAGGTGAAAGTTGGCCGTGCGCTCGCTGCACGACAGATGCACACCGGTTTCGCGCGCTGTCAGGCCTTGAAAAGCCAGGCTCAGGCATTCCAGTTCGCGCGGGCTCAAAGGACTGCGCGCTTCGGCCAGCGCTCGCTTCAAAAGCGGCCAGATATTGAGTGCCGACCACGCCAGCAAGGCTGCCTCGCTTCTGTCATGCCACTGGCGCGGGCTGAACAGATAGCATTCAAAAGCGCGCCCTACCGTCAGCGGAAACGCAATGCGCACCACGCTCTGGTAGCCATGCGCCAGCCACAGCCGGCGCCAGCGGCCCATGCTGTCGAAGGCCGACTTGGAAATGTCCTGCCAAGCCACCAGCGGCGCATCGGAGTCGCGCCACGGCGCACCGAAATCACGGCTTTCAGCCAGCGCCTCCGCGGCATCCAGCAGGCGCGGCGGGTGAATCGCCAGCACCAGTCGATCCTCCTGCCCGCCGAAAGGATCCGGTCCCAGCACCATCAGGGCCTCAACGGAGTACTCACGAAGCGCGCACAGCCAGTCGTCAAGCACGCCGTCAAGGCTCACACTGTCAAAATTGGCAGGTAGCAGCATTCAGCACCGTCAGTGGGTCAATGTTTGGGGTCGAAGCACGCAGTAGTATGGCTGCTTGACTTCAAACCGTTCAATTTGCTAGCCGATACCCTTCGCAGTATCAGCCGCCTGCAGGCCAGATTTCGGCTGAAGACGCCGTGGATGGACCGCACCCTGGACTGGCTCCGGCAGGAAGTCGTCGAGGCGCCGCTGACGCCGGTACTGCACCCATCGCCTCTGCGCATGAAGGGGCTGGGACTTTTCACGCTGCTGGGGCATCCGCTTTTTTACTTCTTGTGGGCCGTCTGGCTTCCGCAACCGTATGAAAGCCTGTGGTTGCGCATCATTGCAGCCCTTCTGGGCTGCTTTTTGATCAGCGGGCGCATCAGCAACAAGCCCTCCAGTGATCTGGCCGCGTTCGTCTTTTCAGCCGTGTCGTGGTTCGAATTGCCGTTTGTTTTCAGCTGGTTTTACTGGTGCAACGGTGGCAACCCAGTGTGGCTGGCCAGCGTGTGCAGCATGATTTTTATCTATTATTTTGTCACCGACTGGCGCATCGCCAGTGTCGGGCTGGCTCTGGGAGGACTGCTGACCTGGGCGCTCTTTCGACTGGTCGGACCCGAGACTGCCGCCATGAGCGCTTCGCAGACGCCGGTCAATGCAGTTGTGATCGCATTCAGCGTCAGCATCAGCACGCTGTTGGGTGTATCGGCCGCCAACCTGCGGCGCCAGCAGCTCAACAACACACTGGCAACCATTGGCATCATGGCGCATGAATTGCGCACGCCCCTGTCGACTGCAGCCCTGCTGGGAGACGCCATACAGCTGGAGCTGGAGCGCCAGCCTGACAATCCGCGCGCCTCGCACCTCAACAGATTGGCAGCGCGCCTGCATGCGCTGGTGCGCAACATGAACCGCCAGATTGACACCCAGATTGCCAATGCCAAGCTGCTGGAGCTACCGCGCCAGAACGAAGTGGTGGCGGCCGGCTGGCTGGTCAGGGAAGCGGTTTCCAACTACCCATACCTGACCCAACGGCAGCGCGATTGCGTTACCGTGACGGTACGGCAAGACTTTGCTTTCCGGTCTTCGGCCACCCAGTTTTCGCAGGTGCTCGACAACCTGATCAAAAACGGGCTTTATTCGCTGATGGCGGCCGACTCTGCCTACCCCAGTGATGCATTGCACCTGGAAGTCGCCACCTCCGAGAGCCGCGGCCAGATCATCGTGAGGGATCGGGGCACCGGTATCGAGCCCACGCTGCTTCCGCGGATCTTCAAACCTTTTTTTTCCAGCAACAAGGGCACTGGCCATGGCCTCGGCCTGGCGTTTTGCCAGCAGGTGGTCGAAGGCGCCGGCGGCCGCATCCAGGCCGCATCGGACCCCCACGGCGGTGCCATTTTCACTATCGAGCTGCCCCTAGCAACGCCGGGTTCGAACGGCCCGCCCGGCAACCTTCCCTAAGCATATTTATGTCTTTCGCACTTTATCGCCGCCCTGGTGCCGTTATCTTTCTAGACGACGACCCCGAGTACCTCGAAATGCTGGCCATGGTGATGCCGCCCGAGTGGTACGCGCGCCTGTTTCTGCGGCCGGTGGCCTGTATCGAAACCCTGTTGATGGAGCGCGACGCCTGGGAAAGCGACATCTGGAGACACCAGGAAATGGTGAACCGGTGGCGCGAAGGGGTGGCGCTGATCCCGCAAATACTGCAGTACTGGCGGGAAGACGCCACGACCCGGTTTGCCCTGACGCAAGTCTGCGTCGTTGACTATTCCATGCCGGCCATGAGCGGCCTGCGCGTACTCAGCGAGCTCACGCAGTGGGAAGGTTCACGCATTCTGCTGACGGGCCGCGCTGACGAACAGCTTGCCGTGTCGGCTTTCAACCGCGGCCTGATCGACCAGTTCATCGCCAAGCAGCTTCCGGATATCCGGCTGCGACTGACAGAGGCCATACGGGCAAGGCTCAGTCAGCCCAACCCGCGGCACGAGCAGACCTGGCGCGCCACCTTGTCGCGCGAACAGCACGCGCTGCTGGGCGATGCGGGAATCGAGCGGGCACTCGACCAGCTTGCCATGACGCACGGCTGGGTCGAGCACATCGTGCTGGGCGCGCCTTTCGGCGTACTGGCCCTGGACCGCACGGGCCAGGTGTCCTGGCTGCAACTGGAGCCGCAGCACCGGCTGGCAGAGCTTGCCGAAATGGCGGAATCCCAGGGATGCGAGCGGGCCATCGTCAACAACGTTGCCAGTGGCGAACTGCTGATCGACTTGGAACTCCGGCTGGCACTCGGCGGCAGTGCCAAGCCCCAGACGCGGCCAGCCACTGCCGTGGCATCGCAGGATGCGCTGGTCTACACCGCGCTGTTTCCTGTGGATCCCTCTCTTGCGCCGGGGCCGGCATCCAGCCATGGCAGCTTTGTGGCGGCACACAGCCACAGGTCGCTGTGACAGCGCGGGCGGCAAGCCATCACGCTCAGCCCCGGGCGGCCCTTGCGCGTCGGGCAATCGGCCAGTCCCACGGCTTGAGTAAAGGCGCTATTTCCTGGGCGACCGATTCGACATGACTCATCTCTGCATCGGTCAGCGAGCTGTTGAGGGTCAGTCGAACCATTGCGCGGTTGCGGCTGGTGGCAGGCGCACAAAAAATAGAGCCGATGACGTCGCGGGCTTCCAGCGTATCGCGCAGGACCATGGCGCTGGATTCCGAGCCGGCTTCCAGGGAGATGATCTGCTCTGTGCCCTGATGAATGGGAAAGCCAACATCTGACAGGCTGGCGCGCAGGCGCGCAGTGTTGGCATGCAGACGCCGCCGGGCGTCATCGCTGCGCTGCAACACCCCCACAGTTGCACCCAGCGCTGCGATTTCATGCGGCAGCAGCGAAGAGCTGAAGATATTGGGAAGACTTGCCGTCAGGATGTAATACCGCAGGCTGGCCGGCGCCGTGAAAAATCCCGCGCGTCCCGCCATCGCCTTGGCCAGGCTTGCGGAAATGAAATGGACGCGGTCAGTAAGTCCCAGCTCGGCGCAAAGGCCAGCGCCCTTGGGGCCATGGGTTCCCAATGAATGTGACTCGTCGACCACGATCATGCTGCCATGGCGCTCGGTGACCTCCAGTATCTCGTGCAGCCGGCACACGGCGCCGGTGGTGCTGTACACCGAATCCACGACGACCACACCAGGGCCGTGTGTCGTCATCATGCGTTCCAGATGGGCCGGGTCGTTGTGCCGAAATGCATGGGCTGGAGCGCGCGCGGCATGCGCGCCTTCCCACAAGGATGCATGAGCGAGCGAATCAAGGTAGACCGGTGTCTGGGCATCGGCAATGACTTGCAGCAAACCCATGTTGGCAGCGTATCCGGACTGGCATAACAGTCCATCCTCCTTGCCCACCCAGTCCGCCAGGGACTTCTCAAGCCGGTGCGCCGGGTGGTCGCCCAGCAAAAACACGCCCGATTGCACAACGCTTTCCTGGCCTTGCGTCAAGGCGGCAATCTGCGCGCGCACGATATCGGGATGGCCGGTGACACCCAGGTAATCGTTGCCATCAAGCCGCACGGCTCCCGGCCCCGGGGTCCGGCCATGGAGCACGAACTTGCCGCCCCATTCACTTTCCCAGCGGCTTGAAAAATCGCGTGCGATCCGGGCAGCCAGCGTTTTTCCTAAGGCAGGGTTGTTGAAAGGCCGTGCAGCGGGCGAAAGTTTGCGGTCAAGAACTTGCATGGAAACTCCAGAGATAAGGAACTTCCATTGAAGGCGCTTGGCCTGCCGGGCAGGTCCAGCCCCCTGTCAGATCTAACAGTAGAGCTACAACGGCGGCCGAATCGCCGTTGTAGAACGACTACTAAATAGCTCGTTTACCTGGCAATTCGCTTAAAAGCCAACATGCCCGGACAGCGCAGCTGCCTGACCACTGCCGGTGCAGAATTTCAACGCTGTTGCCAAGGCAGTCCATGGTGCCGCCATCCACCCTTGTTGCCGCGGTGCCCCTCCTGGTCAGCATCGCCCTCGAAGCCTTCGAGGATGTTGTAGGCCGCAAAACCCAGGCGGTCGGCGCACTGGGCGGCCGCAACAGACCGCACGCCGCTTCGGCACAGGAACAGCACCTTTTTTCCGGCAGGCACCAGCGCCTGTATGCGCTGCTCAAAGTCGGGGTTGAGCGCCATGCCGGGCCACGTCTTCCAGGGCAGTGCGATCGCGCCCGGCACAAAGCCGACCCATTCACGCTCGGCATCGGTTCTGACATCTACCAGAACCGCGTCGCCAGACTGCCACCACTGAAAAGCCTGCGCCGGTGACACATCGCCCGCGTAAGCAAGTGCCGGTTGTTCCACACCGGTAGCCGAAAGACTGGCGCCAGGCAGCGTCGTGCCGGTCGGGCCGGTTGCAGGCAAATCGCAGGATGTCATGTTGATATGGGTATCCGGTTACAGCCGGTACCGCCGGCACATTCGGGAAGGAATGCCGGCCCGGGACGTCGGGCCGGTCATGGCTGCTTCGGCCAGGCCGTGTGATTGCGACCTATGGGCGTCCGGGCCGCTGCAGGGCTGATGAAGTGCTCTGCCGCCCGTCCCTGGTCAGTATAGGAGCAGGCTCGCGCAGCACCAGCGCCGCCTTGCTCAACCGGCAAACCACGCGATTGCGGGTCGAAAGACTGGAATTATCCTGCCCGCCAACATTCATTTGCTATTGATTTGATAGCTATAACAGCTTACAGGTGTTGGGCTGGAGTGATTTTTTCTGCATAATGTTTATCCAGCAGACTTATCGGAGACCATGATGCCCGCCAACGCCAACCGAGCGCCCAGCGCAAAATCCCTGGCGCAGACCCTTGCCGCATGGCAGCCACGCCTGAGCACCGGGCCCGCCAGCAAGGGCAAGGCCGGGCGCACCGCGCTCTCATCGTTCGACCCTTCCAAAAAACCCTTTTCAAGTGGCAACAAGCAGCAGGACAAGGCGGCGGTGGAAGACCTTGCGGTGGAACTCGACAGGTTGCAGAACCTCTTTTATGCCGACCGGCGCTTCAAGCTGCTGGTGATCCTGCAAGGCACCGACACCTCCGGCAAGGACGGGACGCTGCGCGCTGTTTTCGGCCGCATGAGCCCGCTGGGCATGCACACTGTGAGCTGGCGCGCACCCAGCGAGCATGAGCGTGCACATGACTACCTCTGGCGAATTCATCAGCAGGTGCCGGCAGCCGGCGACATCACCATCTTCAACCGCAGTCACTATGAAGACGTGCTGGTGCCCGTGGTCAACGGCTGGATCACGCCCCCGCAGGCTGGCGAGCGCTACGCCCACATCAACGACTTTGAGCGCATGCTGACCCAGACTGGCACCGTGGTCCTGAAGTTCATGCTGCACATCAGCCTGGACGAGCAGCGTGAACGGCTTCAGGAACGCATCGACGACGTCACCAAAAACTGGAAATTCAGCATGGGCGACCTGGAGACACGCGAGCAGTGGGCGCACTACCAGCAAGCCTATGAAGACCTGCTGAATGCCACCAGCACGCCGTGGGCGCCGTGGACGGTGGTGCCCGCCAACTCAAAAACGCATCGCAACCTGATGATTGCCACGGTGCTGCGCCATGCGCTTGAAAACATGGGGTTGCGCTATCCGCCTGCCGATCCGGCACTGGACGGCCTTCGCATCGTCTGACCGGCTTACAAGCTGAAGCAAAATGCACCCTACCCCCCCGGGTAATTCCTGAGCCAATTCGGTGAAAACCCTCAAGGCTCCAGCGCCTGCTGATCCCATAATAAGTGTTCTTACCTTATCTTACAAAGGACGAACTCATGAACGAAAGCAAAAGCCCCCGCAGGCGCAGTCTTCTGAAGGGCGCAGCTGTTGCGGCCGGCGCCGTGGCGGCTCCGATGGTCGCGACTGCACAAACCGCAACCACCTTGCGTTTTCAAAGCACCTGGCCATCGAAAGACATCTTTCATGAGTACGCCATCGACTTTGCCAAAAAAGTCAATGACATGGCCAGCGGCAAGCTCAAAATTGAAGTACTGCCAGCAGGCGCTGTAGTTCCTGCATTCCAACTGCTGGAAGCCGTCAACAAGGGCACACTGGACGGTGGCCACGGTGTGGTTGCCTACCATTACGGCAAGAACTCCGCACTGGCCTTATGGGGTTCCGGCCCTGCCTACGGCATGGACCCCAACATGGTGCTGGCATGGCACAACTACGGCGGCGGCAAGGCCATTCTTGACGAGATCTATAAAAGCCTGAACATGGACGTGGTGTCCTACCTGTACGGCCCTATGCCCACGCAGCCACTGGGCTGGTTCAAGAAGCCGGTTTCCAAGGTCGAGGACATGAAAGGCTTGAAGTTCCGCACCGTCGGCCTGGCGGTTGACGTGTTCACCGAAATGGGTACTGCCGTCAATCCGCTGCCAGGCGGCGAGATCGTGCCGGCACTGGACCGCGGCCTGATCGATGCAGCCGAGTTCAACAACGCATCCAGCGACAAGTTGCTGGGCTTTCCCGATGTCGTCAAGAACTGCATGCTGCAAAGCTTTCACCAAAGCGGCGAGCAGTTCGAGATTTTATTCAACAAGAGCAAATACGCCGCATTGCCACAAGAGCTGCGCTCGATCATCGACTACGCAGTCCAGGCGGCCAGTGCCGACATGAGCTGGAAAGCCGTCGAGCGCAATTCGCTGGACTACATCGAACTGAAGAAAGCCGGCGTCAAATTCTACAAGACCCCCGACTCCATCCTGCGTGCACAGCTGGCTGCGTGGGACAAGACCATCGACAAGAAAGCCAAGGAAAACGCCCTGTTCAAAAAGGTGCTGGACTCCCAGAGGGCTTTTGCCGAGCGTGCCGGCCAGTGGCAGAACGACTACACCGTCGACTTCAAAATGGCTTACAACCATTACTTCGCCAAAGGCAAGAAGGCCTGACAAGGCGCATTGCTCCCCACAGCCAAGTATCTGGTCTCAATCGGGTCGGTTTTCTGGCCAGGCTGGGCCGGGGCATGCAAAAGCCGCGTAGTGCTGCGGAAAGCTACCCACATTGATTGTTTCACTCTGAATGGGGACGCCATTCGCTTGAATACTGGACCGGTAAAAGGGGGCGCCTGCAGGTGCCCCCTTTTTGTGTTTGTGAGCTGGGCGTCAGCTGACGCAAGGAATCGATATGCAATCGTTGATGCTGGCGGTGGACCGTTTTTCCACCTGGATAGGCAAGGCCTGCGCATGGAGCGTGGTCTTGCTGACATTGCTCATTAGCTGGGAAGTTTTCAGCCGGTATGTTATGAATCAACCGCATGCCTGGGTGCTGGACGCCCAAATCATGCTGTACGGACTGTTGTTCATGATGGCGGGCGCCTACACGCTGAGCAAGAACGGGCATGTGCGTGGCGACGTGCTGTATGGGTTTCTTCAACCCCGCACGCAAGCCATCATTGACCTGACGCTCTACATCATCTTTTTCCTGCCTGGCGTCGTCGCCTTGACCTATGCCGGATGGACGTACGCAAACGAGTCGCTAGCCATTCGCGAACAGACATTCAATGCCGACCCCATACCGGTTTATCCGTTCAAGTTCGTGATACCGGCCGCTGGCTTTGTGCTGCTTTTACAGGGCATTGTCGAGATCATTCGCTGCATCAAGTGCATCCAGACCGGCGCGTGGCCGGCACGCGACGGTGACGTGGAAGAAGTTGACGTTGAAAAACTCAAAGAGATGGTCCACGTGAAGGACGAAGACATGGCCGCTCTCGAGCGCGATCTGGCCCTCAAGGGGACCAACAAATGAAAATTCGCAAGGAACTCTATTTCGGCCTGATCTTCATGGCGCTTGTCGTCATAGGTGCAATCGCATTGCTGGTGAGTGTCGAGAAAGTCACCAACGGGCATTTGGGTCTGCTGATGCTGAGTCTGGTGGTAACCGCCATCATGCTGGGCTTTCCCACAGCCTTCACCCTTATGGGCATGGGCATGATCTTTACCTGGCTGGCTTATAACCGGGACACCACCAAGACACTTGACCTGATGGTGCAGGCGGCCTTCAAGACGATGGCCAGCGATGTACTGATAGCGATACCGCTGTTCGTCTTCATGGGGTACCTGGTCGAGCGCGCCAACCTGATCGAAAAATTGTTCAAGAGTCTGCACCTCGCGATGGCGCGTGTGCCTGGCTCGTTGGCTGTCGCAACACTCGTGACCTGCGCTATTTTTGCCACGGCAACCGGCATCGTCGGCGCAGTCGTGACACTGATGGGACTGCTGGCACTGCCAGCCATGCTGCGTGCAGGTTATAGCGTTCCATTGTCGGCCGGCGCCATTACGGCAGGTGGCTGCCTCGGCATCCTGATTCCGCCATCCGTTCTGCTTATTGTGTACGGCGCTACTGCCGGTGTGTCAGTGGTTCAGTTGTATGCCGGCGCCTTCTTTCCAGGTCTGATGCTGACCGGGCTCTACATCATTTACGTGATCATTGTTGCCAAGCTGAAACCGGCATGGGCTCCACCCCTGTCCGCTGCTGATCGCGTTGTGCCGCTGCCGCCGCTGACTCAAAAGCTGACATCGAGCGGCGACACCTATGCCCTGACAAACCTGTTCAATGCGATGAAGGGCAAGCGCAATGCTGATGTCCCCTTAGGCCATGTGTTGCGCCAGTTGCTGGTCGTCATCTTGCCCGGCTTGTTGTTCCTGCTGGTTCTCGTCACCAGTTACCGCGCGGTCACCACGGTAGAGGCAGAGGCGGTTTATGACATCCAGCAGATTGGTGGCTCCAGCCAGTCGTCCTCCAGTAGCAGCGGTGGACTGCAGGAGCCGCCCTCCGAGGGCGGACTGCAGGAACCACCATCCGGCGACACGCCAGCTGCAGCAGCCAGCCCCGCTGCCGCGCCAGCAGAGCCAGCAGCAGCAGCGATTGCCCAGGCACCTGCGGCGGCCGAGTCCACCGACAAACCCGCAGCGTCCACCAAACGCGACGCCCCTACGTGGTGGTGGGTCTGCTTTGCGATTCTCGGTGCGCTGGTTGCCCTGTTCTACCTGTTCCTGAGCTACGCCCGCCTTGAAATCTTCAAGATGCTGCTGACATCCTTCTTCCCGCTGATGGTGCTGATCATTGCGGTGCTGGGCTCGATCGTCATGGGACTGGCAACGCCCACCGAGGCGGCGGCCATGGGCGCACTGGGTGGTTTCCTGCTGGCCGCGGCCTATCGTCGATTGACCTTCTCCGTTGTCAAGGAGTCAGTGTTTCTTACGGCCAAGACATCTGCAATGGTGTGCTGGTTGTTTGTCGGCTCGGCCATCTTTTCAGCAGCATTCGCGCTGCTGGGCGGACAGGAGCTGGTCGAAACCTGGGTGCTCGGCATGAACCTCAGCAAGACCCAGTTTCTGGTCATGAGCCAGGCCATCATCTTCATTTTGGGCTGGCCGCTGGAGTGGACGGAAATCATCGTGATCTTCATGCCCATCTTCATTCCGCTGCTGGACAATTTCGGGGTCGACCCCCTGTTCTTTGGACTGCTGGTGGCCTTGAACCTCCAGACTGCATTCCTGAGCCCGCCCGTGGCCATGGCTGCCTTCTATCTGAAGGGCGTTGCGCCCAAGCATGTGACGCTGAACCAGATCTTCCTTGGCATGCTGCCCTTCATGGCGATCCAGATTCTGGCGATCGTGCTGCTGTATCAGTTCCCGGCGATCGGGCTCTGGCTGCCACAGCTGCTCTACAAGTAAAGCCCGAACGGGACGGTCATCAAAGAGGCGCTGCGGCGCCTCTTTTTCTTGCTGCTTCCGAATGTGAAGGACCGGAAAAAGCTTGGTTTACATGGCGTCGCCTTGCTCTGTGTGCAGTCAGCGGCACCAGACATTGAAAGCGCCGAGGGTAGTAACGTCGGCAGCCGGTGGCACGCCAGATCACGCATGTCAGGCCGTTTGCGAAGGTCGGTCCGCCTAGCAGGCGTGCATGACCCGAGACCATGAGTCCTGCCTACGTCCGTGGATAGCCGCTGCGCTTTTTGCCCTTGCGCCGCTCCACACCTTCGCCGCCAAATTGTCGAGCAGGTTTCTCGCCGCGCCGCGCTCTCTAAACCTGCTTGGCGAAGTCGAGAGCGAGGTCGTATATGAATTTGGGCCATCGTTCTGATACTGATGATGGCGTTGGTGCCTGGCGGCGACGCCGCGCTGGCTTAGGCCGAGTCGAGAAATTAAACCGGAACACTGTTCGTCTTCGTGGTGATGGTGATAGCCGCTTGCCAGCCGGTGCTGACCACGGTGATATCAACTGTTGCCGTCATCGCCCGGAAGCTGCCCGTGACCACACCGCTGGCATCAGCCTAGCTGGGTCTTTCCGCTGTGCCACTGCTGGGCTCGCTCATCAGCGAGCCAGCCGCGATGACGATTGCTGCCCTGATGGTTGCGCCGCAGATCTTCAGACCGCAGGTGGCCGGAAGCCGTCAAGTACCTGGCGCTTGGCGCTTGGCGTGTGGTTCGTGAACATGTCGATCGGCGGCACCCTGACGCCATATGCCGCATTGCCTCTATTGATGGTGGCGAACACCTGGCAATGGGACAGTGACGCAAGCCGGGGGCAGCGTCAAGTTGGTTGCGGACCATGAAAACGCGAACCTTGCATTTCGCATAGCTGCGGCAAGCGGTTTTTCCATCGTCAACCGGTCGCTGGCGTTGATCAGGTGCAGACGCAGATGCTTGACGAGTTGGCACGGATGATCGTGGGACAGCCGCACACCTTTGCCTGAGGCGCAGATCGGCGGCGGACGGGTATTAGGGCGTCAGCCGCGCGTCGTTGTCAGGCCTGCTGCAGCGCTCCCAATGGGCTCGCGCGCAAGAAGTCAAACGCGTCAGGCTGGTGGTTTACGTTTACGTAAACGTAATATCATCAGGGACACCGACCGGACGCATCAACAGCCTTTGCCGAGGAAGCCCATGACCGACCTCTCAGCCGAATACCAGGCGCTTGCCAATTACCGCCCCACCCACAAGGTACGGTTTGTAACCGCTGCTTCCCTGTTTGACGGGCATGACGCGGCCATCAACATCATGCGCCGTATCTTGCAGAGCATGGGCGCCGAAGTGATTCACCTCGGTCACAACCGCAGCGTTGAAGAAGTCGTTACCGCCGCGCTGCAGGAAGATGCGCAGGGCATTGCGATCAGCTCTTACCAGGGCGGTCATGTCGAGTATTTCAAGTACATGGTCGACCTGCTCAAAAGCCGGGGCGGCGAGCATATACAGGTGTTTGGTGGCGGTGGCGGCGTTATTGTGCCGCCGGAGATTCGTGAGCTGCATGCCTACGGTGTGGCACGTATCTTCAGCCCTGAAGATGGTCAGAAGATGGGCCTTGCCGGCATGATTGGCGAGATGGTCATGCGTTGCGACAAGGACCTGAGCGGCTCTGCGCCCGGTGACATCCAGGCAGTTAAGGGCCACACCGACGCCAGCTGGCGAGCCCTGGCCCAGCTCATCACCGCGCTTGAAAATGACAAGGCAAATCCAGCTTTGGTCCAGGACATACGGCGCAGTGGTGCTATTAAAAAAATACCGGTGCTGGGCATTACCGGTACCGGCGGCGCCGGCAAGTCGTCGCTCACGGATGAGCTGATCCGTCGTTTTCGCCTGGACCAGGATGACCGCTTGCGCATGGCGGTGATCAGCATCGACCCCTCGCGCCGCAAGAGCGGTGGTGCCTTGCTGGGCGACCGTATCCGCATGAACGCGATCAATCCCTGGACCACGACCTCGCTGCGAGTGCCAACTGCCGGAACGGCTTCGCCGGACGGCAAACGCGCAGTTTCCCCGGAGGAGGGCTCTGAAGCACACGCAGTGACGAGCGTGGGGACTCGGGTCTTTATGCGCTCGCTAGCCACCCGCGAATTCGGCAGCGAAATCAGCAAGGCGCTCCCCGATGTGATTGCGGCATGCAAGTGCGCTGGCTTTGACCTGGTGATTGTCGAAACCTCCGGCATTGGCCAGGGAGACGCCGCCATCGTGCCGCATGTGGATGTGCCTTTGTATGTGATGACGCCCGAGTTCGGCGCTGCCAGCCAGCTCGAGAAAATCGACATGCTGGATTTCGCAGAGTTCGTTGCCATCAACAAGTTTGACCGCAAGGGCTCGCTAGACGCCCTGCGTGATGTGTCCAAACAGGTACAGCGCAACAAGGAAGCCTGGACGGCTCCAGCTGACAAGATGCCAGTTTTCGGAACCATGGCCGCGCGGTTCAACGACGACGGCGTGACAGCGCTGTACCAGGCGCTCAAAGGGCGTCTGACCAGACTGGGGCTTGACCTGAAGGACGGCGCATTGCCGCTGGTCGATGTGCGGCACAGCACCAACCAGACACCGGTGGTGCCTGCCGGGCGCACCCGCTACCTGGCGGAAATCAGCGATACGGTGCGGGGCTACAAGCAGCGCGCACGGGAACAGGCCCGGTTGGCGCGTGAGGTGCAGCAACTCAAAGCCGCAGCCGAGATGCTGAAGATAGACAAACCCGACCGTGCACCCGCAGCTGAAGCTGCGCTTGATCTGGCAGGAAAGCGCAGAGCCCGTATGGACGGCGATGCGCGCGCGTTGCTGTCGCAATGGCCCGATATGCAAAAGGCCTATGCCGGTGACGAGTACGTGGTGAAAATCAGGGATAAGGAAATCCGCACCGCGCTCACAAGCAAGTCGCTGTCAGGCACCACCATACGCAAGGTGGCACTTCCGCAGTACGAAGACCACGGCGAGGTATTGAAATGGCTGATGCTGGACAACGTGCCCGGCAGCTACCCTTACACCGCCGGCACTTTTGCCTTCAAGCGGGAGGGTGAAGACCCGACCCGCATGTTTGCCGGTGAGGGCGATCCTTTCCGAACCAACACCCGCTTCAAGCTGCTCAGCGCGGGCATGGCCGCCAAGCGGCTGTCAACCGCTTTTGATTCGGTCACGCTGTACGGCAACGACCCCGGCCTCAGGCCCGACATCTACGGCAAGGTCGGCAATTCCGGCGTGTCGATTGCCACGCTGGACGACATGAAGGTGCTGTACGACGGCTTTGACCTGTGCAACCCGAGTACCTCCGTCAGCATGACGATCAACGGGCCGGCACCGACGATTCTGGCGATGTTCATGAACACCGCTATTGACCAAAACCTGGACAAATTCAGGGCTGACAACGGCCGCGACCCCACGCCGACTGAAACTGAAAAAATTCGCGAATGGGTACAGGAAAACGTGCGCGGCACGGTGCAGGCCGACATTCTGAAAGAGGACCAGGGACAGAACACCTGCATCTTCTCGACCGAGTTCAGCCTGAAGGTCATGGGCGACATCGCCCAGTATTTTGTGCACAACAAGGTGCGTAATTTCTACAGCGTGTCGATCAGCGGCTATCACATTGCCGAAGCCGGTGCCAATCCGATATCCCAACTGGCTTTCACGCTGTCAAACGGCTTTACCTTTGTCGAAGCCTACCTGGCGCGCGGCATGCACATCGACGACTTCGCGCCCAATCTGTCCTTCTTTTTCAGTAACGGCATGGACCCGGAATACACGGTGATGGGCCGTGTGGCGCGCCGCATCTGGGCGGTGGCCATGAAGGAGAAATACGGTGCCAACGAGCGTAGCCAAAAACTGAAGTACCACATTCAGACGTCGGGTCGCAGCCTGCATGCCCAGGAGATCCAGTTCAACGACATCCGAACCACCTTGCAGGCGTTGATTGCGATTTACGACAACTGCAACTCCCTGCACACCAACGCATTTGATGAAGCCATCACCACGCCGACCGAAGAATCGGTGCGCCGCGCCATGGCGATACAGCTCATCATCAACCGTGAATGGGGTCTGGCCAAAAACGAGAACCCGTCACAGGGCGCTTTCATCATCGAGGAGTTGACCGAATTGCTGGAAGAAGCGGTGTTGGGAGAGTTCGAGCGCATTGCCGATCGCGGCGGCGTGCTGGGCGCTATGGAAACCGGCTACCAACGCGGGCGCATCCAGGACGAGTCGATGCATTACGAGATGCTCAAGCACACCGGCGAGCTGCCGATCATCGGCGTCAACACTTTTCGCAACCCGCATGGTGAAGTAGTGCAGGACAAGCTGGAACTGGCTCGCTCAACTGAAGAAGAAAAACAGAGCCAGCTCAAGCGGCTGAACGACTTCCACAAACGGCACGCTGAAGAGGCGCCCGCCATGCTCAAACGGCTTCAGCAGGCAGTGATCGAAAACCTCAATGTTTTCGAGGTACTGATGGACGCCGTGCGCGTCTGTTCGCTGGGGCAGATTACCCATGCTCTTTTCGAGGTGGGTGGGCAATACCGCCGCAACATGTAAGCAGCCATTCCCCACCTGGAAATTCAGCAAAGCAGCGTGGTCTTCGCGCGAAGCTCTTGGCTTATGCACCTTCTGCAACTGCCTGTTCAGGCTCTGGGTGGGCTATTGACCAACATGTCCGCAAGATACTCAAGTCATATGGGCGCATCCCATCTGCTGATGTGGCCAGAAAGCATGCACTGCGTGGTGACAGTCAGCGGGGGATGGCAGGCTGACCGGCAAGCGCTAGCAGCAGCTGGTTGTTAATGCACACGATATGCTCTCCTTTCTATAGCTACAACCCTTCAACGGTACTGGGCAAGAGCCTGTTTTGGCAATAAAAAAGCGCCTCATGGCGCTTTTTTATTGCCAAGCCGGTAAGAGGCACGGCTGCTGACCCGCAGGTCTGCCGATGTGCTCAGCCGCCCTTCTTAGGACGCTTGCCCGGGTTCTTTTTGCTGCGGGTCGACGTGCCGCGCTCAAGGCTGACTTTCTGGCCGTGGCCAGCGCCTGGGGCATAGCCCTTTGGTGGAACGGGTTTGGGGGCGCAGATGTCGGCTTCGACTCTGATTCTTTTAGGCATGGAGGGCTCCGGTTAAAAATGGCAAGACCGTCTATTTTAGCTGGCGCATGCCTGCACTTTTGGCTGCCGGAAAACCCTGTCATCAGTGGCAGCGGAGCCAGCCGGTGAAGTCGCGTTTAAACGCCAACAGATCCTGTTGCTTACGGGTGACGAACTGATGACGCTGATGCCGGATTTGGGTTTTAATTCAGGGCCTGTTGAACCGCATCTGTAAGATGCAACACTGTTCAACCTTTCCCGCCTCCACGGGTTCTGGGCCTACGATTCCTGCGCAAACGAAGATATGAACAAGAAACTCGGTTTTCGGGATCTGAGGCCCCTCACGGCTGCAGCACTTGTTGCCATGTTTCCCGCCGGCGCATGGGCTTCGAGCGCTGTTCAGGTAGCCGGGCTGGCAGACCTGAGCCTGGAGCAGCTGAGTAATATTTCAGTTACGTCGGTGTCCGGGCGGCCTGAAAGCCTGAGCGATGCCGCAGCGTCGGTCTATGTCATCACCGGCGAAGACATTCGGCGTTCCGCTGCCACCAGCTTGCCAGAGGCCTTGCGGCTGGCGCCCAATTTACAGGTAGCCCAGCTAAATGCCGCGCAATATGCCATCAGTGCCCGCGGCTTTAACAACGCCATTGGCAACAAGCTCCTGGTATTGATCGATGGCCGCACTATTTATTCGTCCTTGTTTTCAGGTGTTTTATGGGACGCGAATGATGTCGTGCTGGAGGACGTGGAACGGATAGAAGTAGTCAGCGGCCCCGGCGGAACACTCTGGGGTGCCAATGCGGTCAATGGCGTCATCAACGTCATCACCCGTTCGGCGGCGCAGACGCAGGGTACGCGGCTGTCAGTCGTGCGGTCGGGCGATGGCGGGTATGAAATGGGCCGCACTGGCGGCATTCTGTCGCCGGACAGCCATTACCGGCTGTACGCGATGCTCAGCGACCATGACAATACCTCACGCGCCGATGGTTTCCGGCGGCCCGATGCCTCCTTCAAGCAGCAACTCGGTTTCCGGGTCGACCTGGGCACTGCGGCGGAAGGGCTGACGCTTCAGGGTGATGCCTACCAGGGCGGGCAGTATCCAGCCAATAACCTGGCGCCCAAGATGTCGGGCGCCAACCTGCTGGCCCGCTGGAGCAGCAGGTTTGCCAACGGGTCACCTTACAAATTGCAGGCCTACATCGACCAGAGCCAGCGCGACGATGTCACCGCCTTTCGCAACAAGGCGGCTACAGCTGATATCCAGTTCAGCCATGAAGTGGCGGTGCCCAACGGGCATAAGCTCTTATGGGGTGTTGGCTACCGGCATACCCGTGACGAAAACGACAACAGCCCGCTGGCCGCCTTTGCTCCTGCCGCGCGTGATCTGAACTGGGCCAATGTGTTTGCCCAGCAGGACCTCAAGCTCCATGATGCGCTTCAGCTGACGATTGGCGCCAAGGCCGAGCGTAATGTGTACACCGGTTGGGAATTTTTGCCCAATGCGCGGCTTTCCTGGCGCCATTCAGCCGATGACACCAGCTGGGCTGCTGCCTCCAGGGCCGTCAGGGCGCCAGCGCGGCTTGACAAGGAGCTTGTCTCTCCCAGTACGCCGCCATTTGTCGTCAATGGCGGGCCGGCATTTGATTCGGAAATTGCCCATGTTCTGGAGGTAGGTCACCGCGGCTTTGCGGGTCAGGCGGTGTCGTATTCGGTTTCCGCCTTTCAGCAGCGTTACGACAAACTTCGCAGCATTGCACCGGGCGCAAGCGGCGCCGCGGTGTTGGCCAACCAGATCAAGGGCGTGGTCAATGGCGTTGAAGGTTGGGCCAGCTGGCAGGCCGCCAGCAACTGGCGACTGGGCGGCGGCTTCCTGGCGCTGCGCAAGCATCTGCAGCTCACTGACGGCAGTCGCGATGTGAATGGCCTTGCCGCACTGGGCAACGATCCTCGCTATCAGCTGAGTCTGAATTCACACCTCGATCTGTCTGAGCGCAGCGAGCTCAATGTGATGGTGCGCCGGGTTGGCGCCCTGCCGTCGCCGCAGGTTGCCGCATACACCGCCGTCGATGCACGCCTGGCTTGGCACGTCACCCCTGTTCTGGAGCTGTCTCTGCTGGCGCAGAACATATTCGACAGGCGGCATATCGAGTTCAATGCCATCGGCATGGCCAGCCAGATCGAGCGCCGCATATTCCTTAAAGCGATATGGCAGCTTTGAATCTCTCACCGCCAGTTGCGGGCATGTCAGGGGTTTTCCTGTGGATGCTTCGCACGGTGTGCTGCTGCGCCCTTGCGCATGTGTTGCTGATTGCCACCGCAGCCGCAGCGCAGGTCGCTGCAGCCCCTTCAGAAAATGCGGTGAAGGCCGCTTTTTTATACAGGTTCAGCAGTTTTGCCGAATGGCCCACTGCAGCATTCGATGCGTCCGAGCCTTCCTTCATCATCGGTGTGTACGGTAACGATGAGGTGGCGACGGAGCTTGAGAAAATCGTGGCCGGCCGGATGGTCGACGGGCGGCCGGTAGTGGCCAGACGCATCCGGGAACTGGGTCGCGACACCAGCGCGCACATCCTCTTCATCGGGAACCAGCGTGATAGCAAATTGCGCGATCAGCTGGCCGTGTTGCTCGGGCCGGTACTTGTCGTCACCGAGCAGGACATGGGACTGACGCAAGGAAGCGTCATCAATTTGTCGATGGACCAGGGAAGGGTTCGCTTTGCGGTGTCCCTGCCAGCGGCGGAAGCCCGGTCGCTCAAGTTGAGCGCACGCCTGCTGGCGGTGGCCAAAAACGTGGAAGGGCGGTCCCGTTGAAGGCGGCTGGCCCAGCGTCAACGCTGCCTCCGCTGCCCCTTCCCGAAGGGACACGGTCCATCCGGCAAAAGCTGAAACGGACACTGACGATCACGACTTTCCTCGCGCTGCTCATGGCCGGAATAGCCCTGCTGGCGCTGGACATGCGCAGCCGGCTCCAGACTCTGCAGGAGGATCTGCTCACCCAGGCCAATATCCTGGGCCTGGCCAACATACCCGCGCTCAGTTTTGACGATCCAAAGGTCGCCATGGAAAACCTGAGCATGATGCGCGCCAACAACAATGTCGAGGTGGCCGCCCTGTATGACGCGCAGGGCAAACTTTTTGCAGCATTCACGTCGCCGGACAGCCAGGCTGTCGTGCCACCCGCAAACCGCCGTGATGGTGCCGGCATCTGGACCGACACCCGGTGGATGCAAGCCTGGGTCACAGTCACCTCGCAGAACGAGACGGTGGGCATGGTCTATCTGCAGGTGCGCCACAACCTGCTGCAGCGGCTCTTGGAATATGTTGGCGTCCTGATCGTGGTGCTGGGCAGCAGCCTTTTTGCAGCGCTGATGCTGGCCAACCGGATGCAGACAACATTGACCACACCACTGCTGGCCATCAGCGGTGTGGCGCGAAAAATTCTCGAGACCAATGATTTTTCCCTGCGTGCGCCGAAAAAGAGCGACGACGAAATCGGCACACTGGTCGACCTGTTCAATTCGATGCTGGACGAACTGGGGCACCGCGCCCGGATTCTCATGCGCGCCAACAACGCGCTGCGCAGCAGTGACGACCGCTACCAGCTTGCCGTGCGCGGCTCCAGCGCCGGCTTGTGGGACTGGGACATGGTGGCCGGCACTACTTTTTATTCACCCCGCTTCAAGGCCCTGCTCGGCTACACCCATGAAGAATTTCCAGACCTGCCGGAGTCGCTGGCACAGGTCCTCCACACCGATGATCGAATTGCGGTGCGCGACGCCTTGCGCGAACACCTGAGCCAGGACAAGCCCTATCAGGTGGAATGCAGGCTGCGCCTCAAAAGCGGCGAATGGCGCTGGTTTCTGATTGCTGGCATGGCGGAAAAAGATGCGATGGGCAAGGCTTTCCGCATGGCTGGCTCCGTGATTGAAGTGACCGAGCGCAAGGAGGCCGAGCAGATACTGCAGGATGCCAACCGCGCCAAAGACGAATTCCTGGCCACGCTGGCCCATGAGCTGCGCAATCCGCTCGCCCCGATCAGAACCTGCCTGCAAATTCTCAAAAAAGACGCCAACAACGGGGCTGCTTCCGAACATGCACGCGAAGTGATGGAGCGGCAGCTGGCGCACATGGTGCGCCTGATTGACGACCTGCTGGACATATCGCGCATCAACAGCGGCAAGATCAGCATCGAACGCAGCCGCATCCGGCTGGCTGGCGCCATCGAGACCGCGGTCGAGATCAGCAGGCCCGTGATTGCCGGCAAAGACCATAAGCTGACGCTGGACCTGCCGGCCCTGGATATCGAACTGATGGCCGACGGCACTCGCCTGGCGCAGGCGCTGGGCAACCTGCTCAATAACGCAGGCAAATACACGCCCGAGGGCGGCCAGATTCACCTGAAGGCGTGGCAGGAATCCGGCACCGCCATCATTGAAATCAGCGACAGCGGGGTCGGCATTCCGTCCGGCATGCTGGAGAACATTTTTACGATCTTCACCCAGGTAACCCGTACGCTGGACCGGTCACAGGGTGGCCTGGGCATTGGGCTTTATCTGGTGCGAAGCCTGGTGGAGCTGCATGGTGGCAGCATCACGGCCGCCAGTGCGGGTTTCAACAAGGGAAGCACCTTCACCCTGCGCATTCCATGCCTGCTAGCCAGCCCCACACCACCGGCGGCGTACAGCGTTGATGACGCGCCCGTACAGGAGGCTGCGCCGCTGAGCGTGCTGGTGGTGGACGACAACGTTGACGCAGCGGAAACACTGCTGGCAGTGTTGCGAATGGACGGCCATAGCGTCAGCGCAGTGTTTGACGGCCCGTCGGTACTTGCCGCAGCGGAACTCTGCAGCCCTGACGTCGTGCTGCTGGACATTGGCTTGCCGGGAATGAATGGCTATGAAGTGGCGCGAAAACTGCGCGCGGATCCCCGTTTCAGCCGTACGCTGCTGGTGGCAATTACCGGCTGGGGAAGTGAAAATGACAAGAAGCTGGCGCTTGAGGCAGGATTTGACCGGCATCTGACCAAGCCGGTTGACCTTGCGCTGCTGGAAGCTATGCTGGGAGAAGCTGCTGCTGGCAACATGCGTGCTTTTGAATGAGCGCAGCCCGGCAGCGGCGCCGATAAAATGCGGCGCTGACAGCAGCTCCCCAGGGCTGGCAGGTACGGCATGACCATGAAGTCAGAAGAAAGAGACATGACGTGAGCCCGATTGTTGTACCGACCCAGACGGCCCGGCAAGCCCATGTCCGCGCCGGGGCGGACATGGGGCGGACACCGCTGCTGTCGCTGCGCGTGCTGGTCTTGCTGTGCATCGTCCTGCCGCTGCTGGTTTATGGGCTGGTCGGCTTTTACCGCTACCAGCAAATCCGTTCCGAGACCGAAGTGCGGCTTGACCGTGCGCTGCGTATTGCTCAGGAACACGCGCTCAAGATTTTCGACACCAACGAGCTGGTACTGGCGCGCGTGATGGATGCACTTGGCACCGATAAAGCCAGCGGCATCCATAAGCGCGAAAAAGCGCTGAATGAACAGCTGCGCGGCATCTCATGGAACAAGCCGCAGATCATGTCGATAGCGGTACATGGCCCTGACGGGCAATTGCTGGCCAGCGACCGCGTCTATCCGGCGCCGGCTACCGCCAGCGTGGCAGACCTGCCCTACTTCGCCCAGCACCAGAACCCTTCGGAAACAGATCGGGACCGGGCTTACATCTCGCAGGTGCTGTCCGACAGCGTTACCGACAGCAAGTTTTTTGCGATGAGCCGCGGCCGCTACGCTGCCGATGGCAATTTTGAAGGCCTGGTATCCATCAGCCTGTCGCCCACCTACTTCGAGACCATTCACAGCGACCTGGTTGCTGACGAGCCAGGCCTTGCCATCACCATGCTGAGAGAAGACGGCATTATTTTTTCGCGCTGGCCGTTGCTGCCCTCTACACCCAAAAGCCTGTCGCCGAACAGCCCGGTCATGAGCAAGATCAACGCCGGACATCGGTATGGCAACGCCAACGGGGTGTCTTCGGTGGATGGGCGCGAACGGCTCCTGACCTTCAGCAAGATAGGCGAATACCCGGTTTTTCTGGGTACCGGCATGGATGTCGACGAGATCCGGTCCCGGTGGCTGCAGGAAATGGGCTGGCTTGCCGCTTTTGGTGTGCCGCCCCTGATAGGCCTGCTGCTTGCGGCCTACCTGGCCTTGCAGCGCACCCGGGAGGCGCTGCAGGCCGCGCAGCAACTGCATGATGAAATCGATGCCCGCCAGCGGGTGGAAGAAGCGCTGTTGCAGGCGCAAAAGCTGGAAGCTCTAGGGCGGCTGACCGGCGGCGTGGCGCATGACTTCAACAATGCGCTGATGGTCATCAGCAACAATGTTTTTTTGCTCAAGCGCAAGCACCCGGTTGCCGACGGCCCCCAATTGGAGTCGATTAGCCGGGCGATAGAGTCGGCCACCAAGCTGACGCGCCAGCTGCTGGCGTTTTCACGGCGCCAGGCCATGGTCTCGGAGTGCATACGCCTGCAAGACAAGCTGCCCACACTGAAAGACCTGCTGGGCCCCGTACTCGGCAGCCAGGTCGTGTTTTCGCTGGACATAGCGCCCGACACCCAGCCGATCACCGTGGATTCAGCGGAATTCGAGCTTGCACTGATCAATCTCGCCATCAACGCAAGGGACGCTATGCCTTCGGGTGGCAGTTTTCGCATCCAGGCGCGCAATGCCGGACCGGATCTGCCGCCGCTCCTGAAGCAGCCGATGGTGGTGATCGAAGCCACCGACACCGGCAGCGGAATCGATCCGGCTGTGCTCAGCAAGGTTTTCGAGCCGTTTTTCACCACCAAGCCGGTGGGCCAGGGAACAGGCCTGGGCCTGAGCCAGATTTATGGGCTGTGCCAGCGTGCAGGGGGGCTTGCAACCATCCGCAGCGAGTTGGCCACCGGAACCACCGTCAGCCTCTTTTTCCCGGCGCGCCCGGGTGCCGAACCCGGCCGGCCCGATGCTGTTCCGGCTGTACATCGAGATCTGAAAAAGACAGTTCTGCTGGTGGAAGACAACGAGGAAGTGGCCGCCGCATTGAAGCCGGTGCTGCAAACGCTGGGCTGTACGGTAACGCATGTCAACCGGGGCGCGGCAGCGCGCGACTGGCTGGACCGGGCATTTTCAAGCGCTGCCGGTGGAGGTGCCGGCTTGCCCGATATTCTGCTTACCGATGTCGTGATGCCCGGCCCCATGGACGGCCTTGCGCTGGCCAAATACGCTCGGGAGCATTTCCCCCTGCTCAGGATCATCCTGATGACGGGTTACACCGAGCAGCTCGACACCATCTCGCAGCTGGGTTTTCAGGTGCTGCCAAAGCCGTGTTCAGCGGACATCATGGCCGATGCTTTGAGCAAGACCGCTTCCGTGGCTGCAGGCGGTCAAAGCCTTGATTACAACTGACTTGTCTGCTGCGGCGCACAGCTGATTGCGGCTTAATGGGTGGTACGCAGCGGCAGGTTCTGCAGCAGGTTTTGCGGTTTGAGTTGCAGCACACCGGCCGCATTCATCATCATCCCGAGATACACCGGTTTGCCCGCAACACCGGGCTGCATCTCCCGCTGGTCGACAAAGTCGAGCCTGAAAAGACTCAGCAGGCGCTGCAGGCGGGACTGCTCCACCTCGGCACCGGCATACAGGTCATTGAGCAGCGCCATGGCCTCGGCATCCAGACCAATGTGCCAGCGCCATGCCTGGTCATCAATTTTTTGAAGCGGCCTGATGCGAACCTCGACACCCAGAAAGTGCCCGACCCAGGCCTGCAGCACGCGAGCCAGAGCCTTGAGCCCCGAATGAGCGCGTGCCATCGTCAACACCAGGCCATGGCTCAGGTCATTGCTCACCTCATGGCGAAGGTCGAGTAGAAAGCGGCGTGCTGCGCTTGACCGGCCTTGCTCGACAGCCTGCAGGAATGTCTCGGCGTTTTCCGGGACGAGCACCTGCATGTTCACCACCGGCAGTGGGGCGCCGGCCTCCGCCAAAAACCGACCCATGTCGCCCACGCCACCGGTGACGCTGAGCATGTCCAGGGTCTGCAGGTCCCCGCTGAGCACCTGTCCATTGTCGGTGCTGATGCGCTGGTTGCGGTACAGCATCTGCGCGGCCCGGACGTCCCACGCTGTCCAGTTTGCGGCAGAGACCGTATCAGCATCCGCCGCTGAGAGGCCTGGTTGAACCGTCATCAGGTTTGCCAGGATCGCCTCGACGACGAGCTCGATGAACAGCATCGGCACATCAACCTGTCCGCCGCCGTCTTTAGGGAACAGGCTGAGGTAATAGGCTTCAAGCGTGCCCGCTGCCAGTACGCTGTCCCTGAAGCGCAAAAACAAGGTGTAGCTGTCCCGTGCATCTTCATCCCGCAGCGCAGCCAGCTCGTGCGATGGAACGATCTGGAATGGCGTAGCCAGCAGCGCAGCATGCAGGGCCAACTCGGCGCTGCATGACTCGGCCACTGGCGCAAGCTCGGGGCGCGCCAGAAAAGCTCTCCAGAACTCATCCGACGGTGCAAGCCATTTCATGTGGCCCGGGGCCGCTGTTGTTAGTACAGGCGAGGCGGAAGCAGGTGTTACGTTATGCATAACCTATGGTCGCACAGCTGGCACGCCGGGTAGCAACTGCGTCATCAGCCCCCGCCTGGTTAGCGAGCCGGTCTGAACACATCGACCCAGCATGCTGCTCGGGTCCAGCCCTGCGGTGAACAGGTCAGTTCCGGTCGCGACAAGCTCGGCTGTCAAACTTTAGAGCTTGCTATATTTGCAATAGCTAACAACCCTTTCTCAACAAGGGCTTGAAGCCTAAATGATCATTTTTTCTATACAAAGCAGCGCCGGCAATCGGCCAGGATCACGCATAGGCGCGCTTTGAAAACCGGTGTGTGCGGCACGGCTGTCGGTCAACGGCAAGGGCTTGCCACCGCCTGCTTGCGGGCCTTTTCAAGGCGCCGGGCCGTCACGCAAAACTACCTAATGGTATTACCCGGTAGCGCTATACCAGTGCGCTGGCTACGATCGGCAGCTGTCAAACGTGGGCTGTTCGTACCTGCCCGACGGTATGTCAGTCGTCACGCTGCAGGTCCACCTCCCTCAACCCGCCGGAGAGTCATTTGCCAGTTGAGTTCATTCTTGAAACCCGCGGACTGACCAAAGAGTTCAAGGGATTTGTCGCCGTCAACGAGGTGGACCTGAAGGTTCAACGCGGGCACATACACGCTCTGATCGGACCCAACGGCGCTGGCAAAACCACATTCTTCAACCTGTTGACGAAATTCCTGCCGCCCACCCGCGGCAGCATTACCTTCAATGGCACCGACATCACCTTTGAAAAACCGGCACAGACGGCCCGCCGCGGCATTGTCCGGTCGTTCCAGATCTCTGCCGTGTTTCCGCACATGACGGTGCTGGAGAATGTTCGCGCCGCGCTGCAGCGCAACAAGGGTACTTCGTTTCATTTCTGGAAATCAGAAGCCACGCTGCACCACCTGCATGACCGGGCGCGCGAATTGCTGGCCGCGGTAGACCTCAGCAGCTTTGCCGATGAAATGACCGTCAACCTGCCTTACGGCCGTAAAAGAGCACTGGAGCTCGCCACCACGCTCGCGCTCGAGCCCGAGCTGATGCTGCTGGACGAACCTACGCAGGGCATGGGCCATGAAGACGTTGACCGGGTGACGCAGCTGATCAAGAAAGTTTCTGCGGGTCGCACCATCCTGATGGTCGAGCACAACATGAATGTGGTCTCTTCGATTGCCGACCGCATCACGGTCCTGCAACGCGGCGCCATCATCGCTGACGGACCGTATGCCGAGGTCGCGAGGAACCCGCTGGTGATCGAGGCCTACATGGGAACAGCCAACACCGAACTCCAGGGAGCCCACTGATGTCAAGGGAACTCCTGAGGCTGGACGACCTGCACGCGTGGTATGGCGAATCGCATATCCTGCACGGCGTCAACCTGGTCGTCAACGAGGGCGAAGTCGTCACGCTGCTGGGCCGCAATGGCGCGGGCCGTACCACCACCATGCGGGCCATCGTCGGCATGACCGGCGCCCGCAAGGGTTCGATCAAGATCCGCGGCGAGGAGGCAATCAAGCTGGCGCCGCACAAGGTGGCGCGGCTCGGGCTGGGGTATTGCCCCGAAGAGCGCGGCATTTTTGCAAGCCTAAGCGCTGAAGAAAACCTGATGCTGCCGCCCACCGTCGGGCCGGGCGGCATGGGCATCGACGAGATCTACACGATGTTTCCTAACCTGAAGGAACGCGCCGCCAGCCCGGGAACCCGGCTGTCGGGCGGCGAGCAGCAGATGCTCGCCGTGGCGCGCATCCTGCGCACCGGCGCCCGACTGCTGCTGCTGGACGAAATCTCGGAAGGCCTGGCGCCCGTCATCGTGCAAAAGCTTGCAGCAATGATCCTGACGCTCAAGGCCAAGGGATACACCATCGTACTGGTCGAGCAGAACTTCCGCTTTGCGGCGCCACTGGCCGACCGTTTTTATGTCATGGAGCATGGCCGTATCGTCAAGCATTTTGCCCAGGGCGAACTGCAAGCCAATATGGGCATGCTGCAGGAATACCTGGGCGTCTGACGGCACCAGGTAACGCTATTTTCGCTACCTACCATTAACCGGAAACACTTCATGAAACTCAAAAAACTGGCACTCGCGATGACCATTGGCCTTGTGGCCGCAGCCACCATGCCCGTCATGGCGCAAAACACTGGCCCGGTCAAGATCGGCATCATCACCGACATGTCCAGCCTGTACGCTGACATCGACGGACCTGCTGGCGCGGAAATGCTGCGCTGGGCTGCACAGGATTTCGGCGGCAAGGTGCTGAACCGTCCCATCGAAGTGCTGAGCGCCGACCACCAGAACAAAGCTGACGTCGCATCCTCGAAAGCACGCGAGTGGATTGACAAGGACGGCCTGCAGATGCTAATCGGCGGCACCAATTCCGGCACAGCACTGGCGATGTCCAAGGTCACCACTGAAAAGAAACGCCCCTTCATCGCCATCGGCCCTGGATCTGCCCGCCTGACGAATGAAGACTGCTCGCCGTATATCGTCCATTACGCTTACGACACCGTGGCACTGGCAAAAGTGGCCGGTACAGCGTTGGTCAAGGCCGGCAACAAGAACTGGTTCTTTTTGACCGCTGACTATGCCTTCGGCTATTCGCTGGAAGGCGATGCATCCAATGTTGTCAAGGCCAATGGCGGAACCGTTGCCGGCACGGTGCGCCATCCGCTCAATGCCTCAGACTTCTCGTCTTTCCTGCTGCAGGCACAGTCATCCAAGGCACAGATTCTGGGCCTGGCCAATGCTGGCGGTGACTTCACCAACGCCATGAAGGCCGCCAAAGAATTTGGCATCGGCAAGACGATGAAAGTCGCTGGATTGCTGGTGTTCATCAACGACGTGCACAGCCTGGGCCTAGCCAACACCGAAGGTCTGCAGTTGGCCGACAGTTGGTACTGGAACCAGGATGACGCATCGCGCGCCTTCGCAAAACGATTCTTCGACAAGTACAAGCGCATGCCATCAAGCCTGCACGCAGCTGACTACTCTGCCACCATGACCTACCTGAAAGCGGTACAAGCCGCTGGCACCACCGATGCCGACAAGGTCATGAGCACCATGAAGAGCATGAAGGTGGACGATTTCTACAACAAGGGTCAGATCCGCGCCGATGGCCGCATGATCCACGATATGTACCTGTTCGAAGTCAAGGGTGCAAAAGAGTCGACCACGCCATGGGACTACTACAAGACAGTCGCCAAGATTCCGGGTGATCAGGCTTTCACCACGATTGCCGAGTCGAAGTGCTCTTTTATCAAGAAGTGATAACCCGCGTCCGGTAAAGACGAGACAGCAACCGCAGCAAGCGCAGACCGGGTCTGCTGGCCGTTCGGACGACGAATGCCGGCATTTCCGATCTGCCCAGGGTGCCGCTGTTGCCACACGTTTATCAGCGTTCTATTTTTGGCGACCAGCTAGGCTCTCATGGAAATTTTTGGCATCCCTTTGCAAGCGTTCATGGGTCAGCTCATGCTGGGCTTGGTCAATGGCGCGTTTTATGCGATGTTGAGCCTGGGGCTGGCGGTGATATTTGGCCTGCTGGGCATTGTCAATTTCGCGCATGGCGCCCTCTACATGCTGGGTGCGTTTGCCGCCTGGATCATGCTCGACAAGTTCGGCATCAATTACTGGGCTGCCCTGATTCTTGCCCCCCTGGTGGTTGGCTCGCTGGGCGTGGTGATTGAGCGGCTTTTTCTCAAGCATCTGTACAAGCTTGATCCGCTGTACGGGCTGCTGCTGACCTTCGGCCTGTCGCTCATTCTTGAAGGCGTGTTCCGCGAGCTGTATGGCGTTTCGGGCCAGAACTACAACGTGCCCGAGCTGCTGTCGGGTGCCACCAACCTCGGCTTCATGGTGCTGCCAAACTATCGGGCCTGGGTCGTGCTGGCATCGCTGGTCGTGTGCGTGGGCACCTGGTACCTTATCGAACGCACCCGGCTCGGCGCCTACCTTCGGGCCGGCACTGAGAATGCACCCCTGGTGCAGGCTTTCGGTGTCAACGTGCCCCTGATGGTCATGCTGACCTATGGTGCTGGCGCAGGACTTGCCGCGCTGGCGGGCGTGCTGGCCGCCCCCATCATCCAGGTGAATCCCCTGATGGGATCCAACCTCATCATTGTGGTGTTTGCCGTGGTGGTGATTGGCGGCATGGGCTCTATCCTCGGCTCTGTCATCACCGGGCTTGGCCTGGGCATCGTGGAAGGCCTCACGCGGGTTTTCTATCCCGAGGCATCCAATATCGTTGTCTTTGTCATCATGGTTATTGTCCTCATGGTCAAGCCGGCCGGACTTTTTGGCAAGGAGCACTAAACATGACCACCACCGTCTCAACCTCCCCCGGCGCCACGGCGCCCAGCGCCGCCCGCAGCAAGCAAACTACCCTTTTGGCGGGTTCGGCCAAGGTCACTCGCATCACCTATGTCGTGCTGCTTGCACTGGCACTGGCCGCGCCTTTCCTCGGCCTCTACCCTGTCTTCGTGATGAAGCTGTTGTGCTTTGCGCTTTTTGCGTGTGCCTTCAATCTCCTGCTGGGCTTTACCGGGCTTCTGTCATTCGGCCATGCTGCATTCTTCGGCTCGGCGGCTTATGTCACCGGCTGGTTTGTGAAGTCCCAACAATGGACGCCTGAACTGGCGCTTCTCGCAGGCGCCGGTGCCGCCGGCCTGATCGGTCTTCTGGTAGGCCTGGTGGCGATACGCCGGCAGGGCATCTATTTTGCGATGATCACACTGGCGATTGCGCAGATGGTCTATTTCGTCTGCCTGCAAGCGCCATTTACCGGGGGTGAAGACGGCCTGCAGGGCGTGCAGCGCGGCAAGCTGCTGGGTATGTTTTCGCTGGAGTCCGACACGGCGATGTACTACCTGGTGGTGGCGGTGTTTGTCGCATCGTTTCTGTTCATCTCGCGCATCGTCAACTCGCCATTTGGCCAGGTGCTCAAGATGATCCGGGAAAACGAGCCACGCGCCGTCTCGCTGGGTTACCAAGTCGACCGCTACAAGCTGTTGGCGTTTGTGCTGTCAGCCGCGCTGGCAGGCCTGGCGGGGTCACTGAAAACACTGGTCATGGGTTTTGCCACCTTGTCGGATGTCCACTGGTCAATGTCCGGCGAGGTCATCCTGATGACCTTGCTCGGTGGTGTGGGCACATTCTTCGGTCCGGTGATGGGCTCGGGTATTGTCATCGCGCTGCAGAACCTGCTGGCCGACAAGGTCGGCTCGTGGGTCACTGTGATCATTGGCGTAATTTTTGTCATGTGCGTTCTGGCCTTCCGAAAAGGTGTGGTCGGCGAATTGCAAGCTTGGCGCGACCGCCGGCGAAACGCGGCCAGTCAGGCAGCCTGAGGGCCTCGACAGCAAGGGATGTTGTAGCGGACGTTGCCAGCAGGGCCGCCATGACCTTGGCCATGCCTGCGCAGCGTCCGCATCGACACCGCAACCACCGCTTGCCGGTATCAAAGATTTCGTGGTGCAGCCCCCTTTTGCGCTGGTCCCCATGAGTCCGGTTGACCACAAGCGCGTAACATGATTCATATGCCAGACCGTAGCCACCGAAAAGACGCCGCAGGCGCTGATGCACCTCAGGCCAGGCCATCCGTCCCGGCCCTCGCTCCAAGACGACTTTCACGTGTCCTCGTCGTCGACGATACCGAGGACAACCTCTTCCTGATGACGGACATCCTGTCCGAGTTTTGCGAGCCTTGTGTTGCACCTTCCGGTGCGGCTGCCCTCGAAATCGCCATGTCGACCACACCGCCCGACCTGATCCTATTGGACATCATGATGCCGGACATGGACGGTTACGAGGTGTTGCGGCGGCTTCGGCTTGACCCGGTTGCCGCGGGCATTCCGGTGATTTTTCTAACCGCCTTGAGCAGCGTGAAGGAAGAGCAGTACGGACTTGATCTCGGCGCGGTGGACTATATTTCCAAGCCCATCAGCCCGCCGCTGGTGGTGGCCCGGGTCAAGGCGCACCTGGAGCGCCATGCCAGCATGCGCCGCCTGGCCAGCCTGTCGGAGCAGTTGTCGCGTTACCTGGCGCCGCCTATTTACCAGTCCATTTTTGACGGCTCGCGTGCGGCTGAAATCAAGACCCAGCGCAAAAAGCTTTCGGTATTTTTCTCCGACATCAAGGACTTCACCCGATCGACGGCCAAATGGCAGCCCGAAGACATCACCTTTTTACTCAACAGTTATTTTTCGGAGATGTCAAAAGTGGTTGCGCAGTTTGGCGGAACACTCGACAAGTTCATCGGAGATGGCATGGTGGTTTTCTTTGGAGACCCACACTCGGGCGGCGTCAGGCATGACGCGCTGCAGTGCGTGAAGATGGCGATTGCGATGCAGCAGCGCATGGGCCACCTGCATGAGGTCTGGCAGGACATGGGCCTGGACAAATCGTTTGACATCAGAATCGGCATCAACACCGGATACTGCGATGTCGGCAACTTCGGCAGTGACTACCGCATGGACTACACCATCATCGGGCCCGAGGTGAACCTGGCCGCACGGCTGGAGCAAGCCACCTGCACCGGCGGCATCCTTATTTCTGCCGCCACACACGCGCTTGTCAAAGGCGGAATCGAGGTGCGCCCTGCCATCGCGGTGGAAGCAAAAGGCTTTTCCGAGGCGCTGGTGGCCTATCCGGTCGTTGGCCTGCTGCACGCTCCCGGTACCGCTTCGCCCCGTTGTGGCTGGTCCTCTTTGAATTCAACGGAATCACCATGACGAAGGCAGGCCAGGGAAAAGTCGAGTGCGAGCTTCAGGGCTTGCGCACCCGGCTGCGCTTGCTGGAGTCCACGCTCAATTCCATCACCGACGGGGTACTGGTGGACCAGTTTTCTGCCGGCGTTATTTTTCGCAACGAGCGCTTTTTGGAGATGTGGAACATTCCGCGCGAACTCGCCGAGCCCGGCCGCGAACAGGAACTCCGTGCGATGCGCAACAGCCGGGTCAAGAACCCTGCCGAATACGCTGCAAAGACAGCGCAGCTGCAACTCAACCCACAGGAAGAGTCTTTCGACGAGATCGACATGGTGGACGGGCGCACCTTCGAGCGGCACGTCATTCCACAGTGGCTGGATGGCGAAAATCTGGGCGTTGTCATCAATTTCCGTGACATCACCGAGCAAAAGCGGTTCGAGGAAAAAATGATGTTCAACCATCTGGTGGTCGAAAACGCGGGGCCGATGTTCTGGGTAGACCCGGGCACCGGCACCATCGTCTATGTCAACAAGGCGGTATGTGAGCACCTGGGCTACACCGCAGATGAACTGGTAGGCAGCGACATCGCCCAGATCAGCCCCGAGTTCACGCCCGCCATGTCGCGGCGCCTGATCAATACGATGCGTACTACCGGCAAGCCGGTCACGGTTGAAAGCTGTAATCGCCGCAAGGACGGCACCTTTGTTGACCTGGAAATCACCGCCTATTTCACGCGCAGTGACAAGCACTCTTTCAACATCATCACCTTCAAGGACATCACGCAGCAGAAGAAGGCTGCTGAGGGTATTCGCCGTGCCAAGGACATGGCCGAAGAAGCAACCAAGCTGAAGTCTGACTTTCTGGCTAACATGAGCCACGAGATACGCACGCCGATGAATGCCATCATCGGCATGTCTCACCTTGCGCTCAAGACCGACCTGACACCGCGCCAGCGTGAGTACATCAGCAAGGTGCAGGGCGCAGGCCAGCACCTGCTGGGAGTGGTCAACGATATCCTGGACTTTTCCAAGGTGGAAGCCGGCAAGCTCACCATCGAGCAGGCTGACTTCGAGCTTGAGAAAGTGCTGGCCAACGTTGCCGATGTGCTGACGGAAAAAAGTGCTGGCAAGGGACTGGAACTTATTTTTGATGTGGCCAGCGATGTGCCGCGCCACCTGGTCGGCGACTCATTGCGGCTGGGCCAGATCCTGATGAATTTCGGCAGCAATTCGGTGAAGTTCACCAATGAGGGCGAGATCATCATTTCGGTGAGACTGGAGCATCCCGCAGCGGCAGGCGAAGTCGTGCTGCGGTTTTCGGTCATCGACACCGGTATCGGGCTGACCGAGGCACAGATACCGCGCCTGTTCCAGAGCTTCCAGCAGGCCGACACCTCCACCACGCGGCGTTTCGGAGGCACCGGTCTGGGGCTTGCCATCTCGAAAAAGCTCGCAGAGCTGATGCACGGCGAGGTCGGCGTGGTCAGCACGCCCGGCCTGGGCAGTACCTTCTGGTTCACCGCGCGGCTGGGTGTGAGCCAGCAGACCCGGCGCGAGTTGATACCGGTTGCCGACCTTCGCGGCCGGCGCGCATTGGTGGTGGATGACAACGACCATGCCCGAACCGTCATCGGCGACATGCTAGAAGGCATGACCTTCAAGGTAGCCCGGGTGTCGTCGGGCTCGCGGGCGATCACCGAGATACAGCGCGCCGCAGACGCAAGCGAGCCTTATGAAATCGTCTACATCGACTGGCGCATGCCCGGCATGGACGGCGTGGAAACCGTGCGCCGCATCAAGCAAATGGCGGTGACACCCTCGCCCGCGCTGGTGATGGTAACTGCCCATGGCCGCGAGGAAATGGTGCGCCAGACCGAAGGCATCGGCCTTGCCAATGTGCTGCTCAAGCCGATCAGTCCTTCCACGCTGTTCGATACCAGCATCCAGGTGCTGGACCGCAACAGGGCAGGTCAACCGGGGCAGCGCCGGGCAGCGGTTGAGCCCGAAGCGCCGGACCAACGCCTGGCCGCCATCAAGGGCCAGCGTGTGCTGGTTGTTGAGGACAACGACATCAACCAGATCGTCGCGACGGAAATCCTGCAGGACTTCGGCTTGGAGGTGGACATTGCGGAAGACGGCCAGAAGGCCCTTGAGCAAGTGCAGCAGCAGCGCTATGACCTGGTGCTGATGGACATGCAGATGCCGGTGATGGACGGCGTGACTGCGACCCGCGAGATTCGCAGGCTGCCCGGCCTTGTCGGCATGCCGATCATCGCCATGACAGCCAATGCCATGCAGCAGGACCGCATCAAATGCCTGCAGGCGGGCATGAATGATTTTTTGACCAAGCCGATCAACCCGGACGACCTGCGCGACATGCTGCTGCGCTGGATAACACCGGCGGCCGTGGCACCGATGATCGAACTCAATTTCGATGGACCGGATGCGGCATCTGGCGCCAAGGCTGCCACAAACCTTTTTGACGGCGTCAAGGGCCTGGACATTGAAACCGGGATGAGTCGCATGTCGGGCAAGAAAGCGCTTTATGTGGCCATGCTGCGCCGCTTTGTGGCCGGGCAGACCCATACGCCGGTACAGATTTCTGCTGCGCTTTCAGCGAGCGACCTTGCTACTGCTGTGCGGCTGGCCCATACCCTGAAGGGCGTCGCTGGCACACTGGGCGCCCATGAGGTGCAGCAGGCTGCTGCCGCATTGGAAGAAGCGCTGGGAGATGGTAAGGCATCTGCCGGGGACATCGCGTTGTTGCTGCAAACACTGCAAGAACTGTTGAGCGAGCTGCTGGCCACACTGGCGAAGTGCCTGGCGAACGAGCCGCTCCCAGTGCCGAAAACGCCTGCCTGAGATCGCGGCTTAACGGGCCGCCCGGAAGACGCTAAGGCCCGTCTGTCGACAGCGCATGGCTGACATGCTGCGGTATCACCAATTGCCCTCTGGCATTGGGAACAGCCCTGATGTGGATGACAGGTTGCCCAGAAGTCACCCCGCCGTACATCGTGGCAAAGGCGATATCGGCCGCGTCACGGCCGGTGGCAAAACGCACAAATCCCATCGGAATCGCTGTGCCGGACGGGTCGAACAGATACCAGCGGTCGCCCAGAAAAACCTCGACGTAGGCGTGATAGTCAGGTGGTCCCAATGCCGGGTCGGCGCCGTAATCCATGCCGCTGGCCATGCGAGCCGGCAGGTTGGAGGCGCGGCACAGTGCGGTCATCACATGGGCAAAGTCCCGGCAGACGCCCGTTCGCTCGATCAGGGTGTCCAGCGCAGAGGTAGTGCTGGTGCTGGTGTTGCTCTGAAAGCTGACATGCTCCTGCACCCAGTCGCACACCGCTCTGGCGCGGCTGTAACCCATCGGTAAATGCCCGAACTGCCGGCTGGCCAGGGTCAGCAGCCGGTCTGACTGGCAATAGCGGCTGGGATACAGATAAGGCAGAACCGGGCCGGGCACCGCCAGCGGACCCAACTCGCCCAGTTGCGCAGGTTGAGCCTCGAAGTGGATCAGGTCTACCGTTGCCGCATAGCGCACACGCAGATGGCCGCCCGCTGCACGCAGGCGCAGCGTGCGGCCTTGGGTTGCTGGATCGGTGTATTCGGTTTTCGGCACATCCTGGCTGATGTCCAGCGACTCGCTGACCACTGTCTGCCGGCTGGTGCGGGCAGCCTGTATGTTGAAGATGAAGTCTGCGCCGGGTGCGGCAACCTCGTAGTCCAGTTGTGTGGAAAATTCAAGCCTGACCATGGAATGCTTTCGTGCGGGTGGGATGAGCCCTGCCGGGTGCGCCAGGCAAGAGGTTGCAGGCGGCAGCGGTCAGCATGGGGCGGTTGCCCCGCAGGCAGACCCGGTGCGGTGAGCGTCAGCCCTGATTGGGCCAGCAAATCCGTCGTGGGCCAAAGGCTGGCGAATAGTCCTGAAGCGACTTCGCGAAAAGCGCTGACGCAGCCGGCGTGCAAGGGCCTACAGCAGCGCCGCAGCAATGCCGTTTGCTACGGTTATTGCAGCGCATACCACTCGATGGCATTGGGCTGCAGCGCTTTTTATGCTTAAACACAGCCTGCCCTCCAGCGTAAGGGTCAGGTGATCTTGACAGCCCGCCCGATGAACTGGATCGGGCCCGTGGGCCGGTTCAGCGGAGATCCATTGAGCGGCTCCAGCGTCAGCTCAAACAGCTGGTTGGGCTGCAGCGGCGGCAGCTTGTCCAGCGGAATTCTTACCGTCTCGCCGGGTTTGACGAGGCCGAGCGAAACCGGCCCGTTCCAGTTGTCACCCTTGGTCCAGAACTGCAGCGACTTTTCTGCCGGCACCGCGGTGGTGGCCAGCGGAATCAGGTTGATATCCCTGGCACCGCTGGCCTGCACCACCCAGCCGGGCGCCTTATCCTGGGGCGCTACCAGCACCACCACATATTGCGGCAGCGGCGGAGCGGCCACGCGCGTGACCAGCACGGCAGCCAGCACACAGGCGGCTGCAAATCCGCCACCAGCCAGACCGCGCCACAGCTTGAGGTTGTCCCACCAGCCGACAGCCGGTGTTGCGGCGATCTTGCGTCGGCCATCCGGCGAAGCTGCGCTGCTCGTGCGGGCGCGAGCGGGCGGGCCGTCGGTTGCGGGCGCCGACGCTGCAGCTGATGCTGGCATCGCCTGCACCAGGCTGCCTTCGATACGTTGCCACAACAGCTCCGAAGGCTCGACCGGGTCGGCCAGTGCTGTCAGCGGCAGCAGGCGATCCTGCCATTCATGCACCGCCGTGCGCAAAGCCTCGTCGCCTGACAGGCGCAGCTCAACCTCGCGCCGGCGGGCCACGGGCAAGGTGCCCAGCACGTATTCTGTGGCGAGATCGTCCAGGCTGTCGCCCTCGGGTGCGGTGCTGCCGGTCATGCCATGCACTCCTTGAGCGTACCCATGCCGCGCTTGATCCAGGCCTTGACAGTACCGAGCGGGGTTTGCGTGCGCTGGGCTATCTCACCATGAGAGCAGCCGTCCACATAGGCATACAAGATGCAATTGCGGCGCGCTGGCTCGAGCCGCGACAGGCAATCATGCAAACGGCCAAAGCTGGCGCGCGACTCGAAGGCTTCCACCAGACCGGCATGGGCGTCCATCGCGTGCTGTGCGTCCAGCGCTTCGGCGGTTTCTTCATCGACGCCGACTTCGCGCGCACCGTCGCGCACCGCATTCAGGGCCAAGTTTCGCACCACGCTGTAGATCCAGCCACGGCCGGAGCCACGGCCTGCGTCGAATGTGCCGGCTTTGGTCCAGATATTCATGAAGGCGTCGTGCAACACATCTTCGGCCTGCTGGCGCTGGCGCACGATGCGCAGGGCCACGCCCAGAAGATGCCGGCTCTCCTGAAGATAGAGCCGCTGCAGGGCGCGCTGATCGCCGTCGGCGCAGTCCCGCAGGGCCTGCTCGTAGTCGAAGTCTGGCGCAGCAACAGTTGCAGGTATCAAAGGCGGCTCCAACATGGGCACCGGACACACCGGCACAGGCTCACAAAAAGCCCGGATCGCCTGTCGAGGACGCCCCGGGCCCTGCTGCTTCGGATGTTATACGACGCCAGGCTGCCGCAACCGCACAGCCCAGGCCTCTGCATCATCAGCCCGCTGCCAGCGTCTGCGCCACAAGCTCGCGCACGGCTTGCGGATGCAGTGAGCAACTTGCCGCCCTGTTGCACGGTGCCGGCCATTACCCACCCACCACCAAACAGCTGCTGCGGTAGGGCTTCAGAGGAAACGGTCAGGATTGACCGTGGCCCCCAGCGGCTGGTCAGGCGGCTTTCCAGAAGATGTAGTCGGCCTGGTACTTGACGATTTCCTTGGCGCCCTTGTTGCTGGCGGTGCAGGCCGTGGCAGGTGCAACGCCGCCCTTCAGGGCCACGCGCTGGATATAGCTCACGCCGGACATGGCGCCGGTGCCAACGGCGGGGTTGGCCTTGACCAGCTGAAACGGCAGGTTGCCGGTGCCGGATGGCGCAACTGCCAGTTGCGTGGCGGTGATCTTGGAGCCGTCCATGGCTTCCCAGGTGGCTGGTGGACCGTAGTATTTGCCGACCTGCTTGCCGCTGCGGTCATTGAGCGCGGCGTTGGGGCCGACAAACACCCACTCGGTGATGCCCGGCGAATTAGCCTTGTCGCGGCACTCATAGGTGATCTCGCCCACACCGACGGTTTCCAGCGCCACCCGGTTGCCTGCCGGAACCTTGATGGTGTCGGGCAGGCTGTCCTGCACAAACATCGGCGTTGCCGGCGCCATCGAGCTGCAGGCGCCGAGCAGGGCTGCGGCAGAGGCGACGGCAATGAGGGAAAGGCGTTTGAAAACCATGGGCTTCTCCAAAGAAGAGTTAAAAGTTGCTTGAAAACAGGACAGCGTCAGGACACGGTTTGAACAGCTGCTGCAGGTACTACACAAGAGCTGCCAGTTTGGATGCACCTGAGGGCAAATTTTTTGGCTTTTTCCTGTCCGGGCGTCTGTCCGGATGCCGAAACCTGCCGACAGCCAGCAATTGGCCCGGTTTTTGAAGCTTTCCCGACGCCCGGCCGCTGCTGTCATGCGCCAGGTCCGCCAGCCAGGCACGCCAGAAAACCCACGGCCCGTGACACGCCGGGCGACACAGCCGGTCGATATGTGCCGACAGCGCCTTGCGACCCTGCTGCGCAAGGCACCAGCTGCCAGGCTTTAAGTTAAGCCGATGAAATCAGAAGCCCTACCTGCCCGCCATAAGCCCTTCACCGCCCTCGCCCGGCACGGTTTGCAGGGCGCACAGCCGCATCGCTCGAGCGACGGCGCAGGCGCCGCCGGTATGGTGGGGCTGGCTGCACTGCTGGTGATGGGCGCGGGCGCCTGTGCGGCCTGGCGCATCCGGCAAGCGATCAGGCTGTGTGCCGGCAGCAGGGTATTTGAGGCCAACCCGCCGCATGCCACCGCCCGCCTGCTGGTGGTGGGCGACAGCACGGCGGTCGGCACGGGCGCTACATCGCCCGCAGCCAGCATTGCCGGCCTGATCGCGCGGCGCCATCCTGATGTGGCCATCGACAACCGTGCGCACAACGGCGTCCGTTTTGCCGATGTGTTGAGGCAGCTGGATCAGCCGCAGGCTGCGCTTTGATATGGTGCTGATTCTGGGAGGCCGCAACGATGTGATACGCATGACGCCGGTGAGCGAGCTGCAGACGCAGGTCGAGCAGTCCTTGCAACTGGCCCGCCAGCTGGCTGACACCGTGATCATCATGCCGGCCGGAAACGTCGGCAATTGCCCGTTTTTCTTCGTGCCCTTCAGCTGGCTGATGACGCGGCGTTCACGGCGTCTGCATGGTATTGCGCGGCGGGCTGCGGCATCGAGCGGCGCGATTTACGTCAATGGGACAAGGACAGGGACGTCGACCCGTTTGTGCAGGAGGCCAGTCGCCTCCACGCGCCGGACGGACTGCACCCGATGCTATTTATTCGATAGCTGCCAGTCCTTTATATACAAGGTCTATAGCCCTAAAATACTTGAATATTGCTCCCCGCCGGTTGCCGCGGCGCCAGCCTGACACCGGCCGGCAGCCGGCTCAATACGGCAGCGTCTTGCACGGCCCTGTTTTGGCCAGCAGGGGCAAAAAATGCTTCATCACCAGCGCCGGGCCTATCGTGTTGATGGCGAACACATGCTGCAGGTAGTCTGCGTCCAGATTCGCCAGGCTTCGCTCGGGCTGGCCTTGCGGGCCGTGCAGAAAGCCGCTGGCCACGATCAGGGCACGAAGCTGCAGTTTTCGGCGCTGCACAACGCTGCTACGCCCTGCGCGGCGGCTGAGATGCTCTGTGCATCCAGGTAATCCGGTAATCCAGGTGCATGTCGCTGTGCCGCCCCAGGCCCAGCACACGAGCGTAGGCGCCCTGCTGCGCAAACTGTGCCAGCAGCGCGTGCCCCAGGCCGCCGCCTGCACCCGCCACCACGGCAAGACCAGCGCTCAGCCCCCGTCAGTCATGCCTTGCCCAAGGAGGCGGCCACCGGTCACGCCTCATCCATGAACCGTACCTTGACGCTTTTTCCCTTGACGCCGCCATTGGCCAGCTTTTGCTGCGCCTGGCTGGCCAGCGTGCGGTCGATCGCCACATAGGTTGAAAACTCGTTCACGTTGATCTTGCCCACCTGCTCACGGGTGAAGGGCGGCACATTGCCGGCGTCGCCGGTCAGCGCGCCCAGCACATCGCCGGCACGGATCTTTTCCTTGCGTCCGCCGACGATCTGCAGCGTCACCATGGGCGGCAGCAAAGGCTCTTTGCTGGCCGGCGTCAGCTCGGTCAGCTTGTGCCATTCAGACTCGGCCTTTTGCAGCTGCTCGATCTTGCCGACGTTGCCCATCTCGTCCATGCTGGCCAGGCTGATGGCCCAGCCTTCTTCATCGGCGCGGCCGGTGCGGCCAATGCGGTGGATATGCACCTCGGCATCGGGCGTTACATCGACATTGATCACCATCTCCAGCTGGTTGATGTCCAGCCCGCGCGCCGCTACATCGGTGGCCACCAGCACCGAGCAGCTGCGGTTGGAAAACTGCACCAGCACCTGGTCGCGCTCGCGCTGCTCCAGCTCGCCAAACAGCGCCAGCGCACTGAAGCCCTGGGACTTGAGGTAAGCCACCAGCGCCCGACATTGGGACTTGGTGTTGCAAAACGCCAGCGTGCTGGCGGGCCGGTAGTGGCGCAGAACCTGTGCCACTGCGTCGAGGCGGGCCTCATCATGGTCGCTGTCAGGCACCTCATACCAGCGCTGGCGGATCTTGCTTTTTTCATGCTGCGCCTGCACGCTAATCGTTTGCGGCGCTTTCATGAACTGGTTGCTGATCTTGGCGATGCCTTCCGGGTAAGTGGCTGAAAAGAGCAGCGTCTGGCGCTCTTTGGGGCACTGCTTGGCAACAGTGGCGATGTCGTCGAAAAACCCCATGTCGAGCATGCGGTCGGCCTCGTCCAGCACCAGGGTGTTCATGGCGTCCAGCTGCAGGTTGCCGCGCGCCAGGTGGTCCATGATGCGACCCGGCGTGCCGACGATGATGTGGGCGCCGTTTTCCAGGCTGGCGGTCTGGTTGCGCAGGGGCACACCGCCACACAGCACCACCACCTTCACATTTTCTTCGGCCCGCGCCAGCCGGCGTATTTCAGTCGCCACCTGGTCAGCCAGCTCGCGGGTGGGGCACAGCACCATGGCTTGCACCGCGAAGCGCCGCGCATTCAGATTGGCCAGCAAGGCAATGCCGAAAGCGGCGGTCTTGCCGCTGCCGGTCTTGGCCTGGGCAATCAGGTCCTTGCCGAGCAAAGCCACCGGCAAGCTGGCGGCCTGGATGGGTGTCATGCTGGTATAGCCCAGCTGGGTCAGGTTGGCCAGCACATGGGGCGGTAGCTGCAGGGCGCTGAAGTCTGTCGGGGAAGCGTTGGATGCGATGGTCATGCCCGGATTATCGTGACCCCAACACTTTCAGGGCCTTGTTGGCGAGCAGCCTGCACGCACGCTAAGCTGGCTGGTTTCAAACCTCACGCGCCCCGCCTTCAAATTGCTATTTAATATATAGCTGAATCCCCTCGCCTATATTGGGCTGTAAGCCTTTTTGACTTCAAAGTGGAACACCTGTCCATGCTGGAACCTGACTCTCCCAACGTCCTGAGCGCCACCATCTGGGCGGCTACGCACGCCCTGCCGGTGTTCGGCGCCATGCTGGTGCTGCTCTTGCTTTGCGTAGCCACCCTCTGGCTGCTGACGCGGCGCTACGGCGTGCATCACGAGACCAGCGCCTTTCCACCGCTGGCCTATCTGATCGCTTACCTGGCGTCGGGCTTTGCACTCATGACAGCAGCAGCCTCCCTGTTTGCAGAGGTAGCCGAAAACGTGGGCGACGGCAGCAAGCTCGGCCAGCTGGACCTGGTTTTTTCCAACACGGTTGCAGCTCATGTGTCCCAGGCCACGCTGCAGGTTTTTGCAATGCTGACGCGCCTGGGCGACCCACTGGTGCTGGGCATCTGCGGCGCCGTGGTGGCGCTGGTATTGATCTGGCAGCGCCACTACCTGCTGTGCGCAGCATGGGCGTTGGCCGCCGGTGGCAACGCCCTGCTGAACCCCACCCTGAAAATCATTTTTGCCCGCGCCCGGCCGGTGCATGAGAACGGCCTGGCGCATGCCACCGGCTACAGCTTTCCCAGCGGCCATTCATCCGGCTCGGTGGTGGTGTACGGCATGCTGGCCTATGTACTGGTAAAGCTGCTGCCTGCGCGCTGGTCGGCGGCACGCCTGCCGGTGGTACTGGCAGCCACGGCGCTTGCCTACTCGGTGGGTTGCAGCCGGGTGTTTTTGCAGGTTCACTTTGCCAGCGATGTGCTGGCGGGTTTTGCTTCCGGGGCGACCTGGCTGGTGATGTGTATCGTTGCTGTGGAGCTGGTGCTCTGGCGGCAGCGGCGAATGCTGCAGTAGGCAACAGGTTTCGAACCGGCTTGAAACGCCTTGTCGTGAACTCTTCTCCACGGGTGTGGCAAAGCTCGCAGGCAAAAGACGCACGTGGTTCAGACAGACCCTTGACCGGTCAGGTGCATCCTCATTCGCAATCGCAATCGCAATCGCAACTGATATTGAGCACAGACGCTTGTCGGCTCCCGGTGTTAACGTAACCCCTCAAAAGCCATCAGAACCAGGACACACCCATGCACACTTTCGACTTCGACCTCTTCGTCATTGGCGGCGGCAGCGGCGGCGTTCGGGCGGCCCGCATGTCGGCGCAGCGCGGCGCGAAGGTGGGCCTGGCCGAGGTGTCAGACATGGGCGGAACCTGCGTCAACCTGGGTTGCATTCCCAAAAAGCTCTACAGCTACGCAGCCCATTTTTCGGAAAGCTTTGAAGAGTCGCACGGCTTTGGCTGGGTCGGCGAGGCGCCCACCTTGAACTGGGACATGCTCAAGTCCAACCGCGCACGCGAGATTGCCCGCCTCAACGGCATCTATGTGCAGTTGCTCAAAAGCGCGGGCGTGAAGATCATCAACGGCTGGGCGCGGCTGGTTGATGCGCAGACGGTTGAGGTGGATGGCCAGCGCTACAGCGCCAAGCATATTCTGGTCGCAACCGGCGGCAAGCCCAGCCTGCCCGACTTGCCCGGGATTGAACATGCGGTCAGCTCCAACGCCATGTTCGACCTGTCGCCTTTTCCGAAGCGCCTGCTGGTGGTGGGCGGCGGCTATATCGCCTGCGAATTCGCCTCCATTTTCAATGGACTCGGCTCCAGCGTGACGCAGCTCTACCGCGGCCATCAGGTGCTGCGCGGATTCGATGAGGATGTGCGCGCCTTCATCGCTGGCGAACTGGAAAAAAGCGGCGTCAACATCCGGCTGAACACCGATGTCGCCGCCATTGAGCAGCGCGGCGATGGGCTGCGGGTGCAGCTGATTGACGGCAGCCACACCACCGTTGATACCGTGCTCTTTGCCACCGGCCGCGTTCCGCTGGTTGAGGGCCTGGGCCTGGATACGGCGGGCGTGAAGCAAAACGCCGCCGGCGCGATCGAGGTCAACGAGCGCTACCAGACCTCGGTGCCATCGATTTATGCGGTTGGCGATGTCACCGCACGGGTGCAGCTGACGCCGGTGGCCCTGGCGGAAGCCATGGCGGTAGTGGACGACCTCTTTGGCCCTCCACCAGGCAAGCAACCGCGCGGCATGAGCTATGACTTCATTCCGACGGCAGTTTTTACCCATCCCAACATCGGAACGGTCGGCTATTCAGAAGCCGATGCGGCCGACAAGCTGGGCAAGATCACGATTTACAAAAGCAATTTCAAGGCGCTCAAGCACACCCTGAGCGGCAGCACTGAACGCACCTTCATGAAGCTGATCGTCGAGGACGCAACAGACCGCGTGGTGGGCCTGCACATCGTCGGCGCAGATGCGGGCGAGATCGTGCAGGGCTTTGCAGTGGCCATGAAGGCAGGCGCGACCAAGGCGGTCTTTGACAGCACCATCGGCATTCACCCCACCATGGCGGAAGAGTTTGTGACGATGCGTGACCCGTTCAAACCCTAGCCGCTGAGCCGGATCCGGATCGCAGATCGCAGATCGCGCGCAGCTCAGCGTAAGCTCCCGCCAGCGGCGCCTCGCTGCACAAAAAGTCAACTGCGGCAAGCTCGACAGCACATCGTGCCATGTGGGTTTTGATGTCAGTTTTCAGGCCTTGAACGGCAGCCGCGCTGCAGACTGCCCAAGGCATGACCGGCATGGCGGCGTGCACAATAAGCCATGCCTTACCTACCCCCTTTCATCGCGCCTTCCCGCTACCAGGACCCGGCTCTGGCATTGGCCCAAGTCCAGAAGATCTACAACCAGCAGATCAGCCATCTGCGCGATGCGATGCAGCGCTTTGTAGCGGGGGAGACGCTGCCCGGCCATGTGCGCGCCTGCTACCCGTTTGTTCGTATCCAGACTGACACCGTGTCGCGGGCTACGCTGGACGCGGTGGATGTGTCGCCCCTGAGCTATGGCTTTGTGGCAGGCGCCGGCCGGTTCGAAACCACGCTGACGCGGCCCGACCTGTATGGCAACTACTACCTGGAGCAGTTCCGCCTGCTGCTCGAAAACCATGGTGTGGAGCTTGAAATCGGCACCAGTACGCAGCCGATTCCGGTGCACTTTTCATTTGCCGAGCATGATCATATTGAAGGCAACATGACGGCCGCGCGCCGCAACCTGATGCGCGACGTGTTTGACCTGCCCGACCTCGCCGCGATGGACGACGGCATTGCCAACGGCACTTACGAAGCACGGCCGGGCGAGCCGCAACCGCTGTCGCTGTTTACGGCGGCGCGGGTTGACTATTCACTGCAGCGGCTACGCCACTACACCGGTACGTCGCCCCACTTCTTTCAGAACTTCGTGCTGTTCACCAACTACCAGTTTTATATTGACGAGTTTGTGCGGCTGGGCCATGAGGCGATGGCCGATGCCGACAGTGAATACATCTGCTTTGTAGAGCCCGGCAACATGATCACCCGGCGCACCGGCCTGGCTGCAGAACCTGCCGATGCCCTGGGCCTTCCACCGCCGCGTCTGCCGCAGATGCCGGCCTACCACCTGATGCGAAGTGACCGCAGCGGCATCACCATGGTCAACATCGGCGTCGGCCCGGCCAACGCCAAGAACATCACCGACCATATCGCGGTGCTGCGCCCCTACGCCTGGATCATGCTGGGCCACTGCGCGGGCCTGCGCAACAGCCAGCAACTGGGTGACTATGTGCTAGCCCACGGCTACGTGCGGGAGGACCACGTACTCGACGAAGAGCTGCCGCTGTGGGTGCCGATTCCGGCACTGGCTGAAATTCAAAAAGCGCTGGAGCGGGCGGTGCAGGACGTGACCGGCCTGCAGGGCCCGGCGCTCAAAAGCATCATGCGCACCGGCACAGTGGCCTCAACCGACAACCGCAACTGGGAGCTGCTGCCCGGCAACCAGCCGCAGCGCCGCTTCAGCCAAAGCCGTGCAGTGGCACTGGACATGGAAAGCGCCACGATTGCCGCCAACGGCTTTCGTTTCCGGGTGCCCTACGGCACGCTGCTGTGCGTGAGCGACAAACCGCTGCATGGCGAGATCAAGCTGCCGGGCATGGCCAACCATTTCTACCGCGAGCGGGTTGACCAGCACCTGCGCATCGGCATGCGCACGATTGAACTGCTGCGCGCCGAGGGCACCGAGCAGCTGCACAGCCGCAAACTGCGCAGCTTTGCGGAAGTTGCCTTTCAGTAAACATGCCAGTGGTCTGGGAAAGCAGTATCCGGACCGGTCAGCGGCACGCATCGCCCGGGGTCTCGTGCTATGTGTTTTATAGCTACTTACCTTCTATTCTATTGGACTAGAGCCATTTTTTACTCATGACAACGATGGTTGCTCCCATGTTCGCCTCCCAGTCTCCCCTCATGCCGCTGGCGCCGCTGGTACCTATCACCGAGGCTGAGCACGGCGTCGTCATCGACATGATGTATGCCCGCGCAGACAACTTCACCGGAAAAGTTATCTACAGCAGCAAGCTGTGTTTTTTGCACCCCAAGGCAGAGGCAGCGCTGCGCCGCGCCATCGACGGCGCCGCGCACCTGAAGTTACAGGTCAAGATCTTCGACGCCTTCCGCCCGCAAGCCGCGCAGGAAGCCTTGTGGGCATTTGCCCCCAATCCGGACTACATCGCCGACCCCGCCAAAGGCTCCAACCACACCCGAGGCGTAGCGGTCGACTTGACCCTGCTGGAGGCCACCGGCAACGAACTGGACATGGGTACCCCGGTTGACACCATGACGACGGACTCCCATCACTTTTGCCTCAACCATTCAGCCGCCGTGCAAATCAACCGCGCGAAGTTGCTGACGGTGATGCTGGAGGCAGGCTTCGTGCACCACCCGAAGGAGTGGTGGCACTACCAGTTGCCGGGGGCGAAAGACTTTGACCTGATCACGCTTTAGGCGGACGCTTCGACAGGTTGCAGCGCAGGTTGCCTGCAGGGCTCCCAACTGCGGGTCGACGTTAACTTGGCTTACTTTTTTATGGTCCAGAAAAAGATAGTGACTTGCCGCCGGCCCCCGGTCAGCAGCATCAAAAATTGCAATCACATCAGGACGACGCAAACGCTACGCTTTCACTAGCTGCCACCGCAACAGGCACACAAGCGCTGGATCAAGTTCGACAAGCCACCACTCAAACCGCCCGAGGCGTCACCCAACCCGCCGCCTTCTTCGCATGGGCCCGAGCCATCTCCACATCATCAGCAAACGCCAGTGCCACACCCATGCGCCGCTTCAAAAAACTCTCCGGCTTGCCAAATAAACGAATGTCACTGTTCGGCACCCGCAGCGCCTTATCCACGCCATCGAACACAATGCCGTGTGCATCGACGCCGCCATAAATCACGGCGCTTGCACCGGGCGAACGCAACGCCGTATCAACCGGCAAACCCAAGATCGCTCTGGCATGCAGTTCGAACTGGCTCTGCACCTGGCTGCACATCGTCACCATGCCGGTGTCATGCGGACGCGGGCTGACCTCACTGAACCAGACATCGTCACCCTTGACGAACAGTTCCACGCCGAAAACGCCCTGGCCCTGCAGGTTGTCGGTCACAGCTTTGGCGATGTCGCGGCTTTTTTGCAGTGCGGCAGGCTGCATGGGTTGGGGTTGCCAGCTTTCCACATAGTCGCCATTGACCTGCACATGGCCGATCGGCTCGCAAAAACTGGTTTCAATAGCGCCGTCTGAACCGACGGAGCGCACGGTGAGCTGGGTGATCTCGTAGTCAAAGTCGATGAAGCCTTCAACAATCACCCGGCCGCCCTGGATGCGGCCGCCGGCCATGGCGTAATCCCAGGCGGTCTTGACATCTGCCGCCGTGGCGATCTTGCTCTGGCCCTTGCCGGATGAGCTCATCACCGGCTTGACGATGCATGGGTAGCCGACGCGGGTGTCAATCGCGGCCTGCAACTCGGCCAGCGAATCACAAAACACATAGGGGCTGGTGGGCAGGCCCAGGGTTTCGGCGGCGAGACGGCGAATGCCTTCGCGGTCCATGGTCAGCCGCGCTGCACGCGCTGTCGGTATGACCCGAACCGTGCCGGCGGCTTCCAGTTCTTCCAGCATCGGCGTGGCAATGGCTTCAATTTCCGGCACCACCAGGTGCGGGCGCTCCCGCTCGATCAGCGCTTTGAGCTGCACTGGATCACTCATGGTGATGGTGCGCGCATGGTGCGCCACCTGCTGGCCGGGAGCGTTGTCATAGCGGTCAACCGCTATCGTCTCAACGCCCAGCCTTTGCAAGGCAATCAGCACTTCCTTTCCCAGCTCACCCGAGCCGAGTAGCATGACTTTGGTGGCGTGAGGAGACAAAGGCGAGCCGATGGTGGTCATGTGTGCAGCTTGAAGAAAAGGTGACGAAAGGTTTTTCGGCAAACCGGAATGGCTGCCTGCCTGAGAATGCGCGCTACTTTACTTCACGCCTCCAGCACGGCGAGCCGGCGCAGTCAGCACCAGCACTGGCAGGTCCTGCCAACTGTTGGCGCGCGCTGTGTTTGATAATCATTTCAACCGCCACCGCCGTGGCCGCACATCAACCGAAAGCTGCCATGACCGAGCCCGCGACCACGCCTCAGCCAACCGCTGCACCAAACCCTGCAGCTCCCGAGGCAGCCCCACGCAAACGCCGGCCGCCACGGCTTGTCGAGGTTACACGGGTACACATGTTGAGCCCGACCATGCGCCGCATCACGCTCCGAGGCGCAGAGCTTGAAGGCTTCGAGGTGCATGACCCCGCCAGCTACATCAAGCTCATTTTTCCGGAGCCTGGCCAGCTTGAGCCCGACCGGCCGCTACCCGATGGGCCACGTGCCAAAAGCATGCGCACCTATACGCCGCTGGCCCTACGCCCTGCACTTCATGAGGTCGATGTCGACTTTGTGCTGCACGGCGAAGGCCCTGCGTCCACCTGGGCGGCGCAAGCGGCGCTGGGGCAAAAGATATTTCTGATGGGGCCTGGCCCGGGTTACAAGCTGGATCAAGCCGCAGCTGCGCTACTGATGATCGGCGACGACAGCGCCTTGCCCGCTTTTGAGACCGTGCTGGCTGCACTGCCTGACGCGGTCCAGGCACAGCTGTTGGTGGAAGTGACCAGCGCTGATGAAGAACGGCCTTTGGCAGGGGCAAGCCATGTGCAATGGGTGGTTCGCGGCCCGGACAACACCCAGGCCGGCCGGGCACTGGAAGCAGCGCTACGCGCCCGGGGACCGATACCACCGGGTACGCGCATCTACCTGGCCTGCGAGGCAGCGGCCATGCGCCGCCTACGGAGCCTGCTGACCACCGAGCTCGCGGTAGAGCGCAGCCGCATTGTGGGCCGGGGTTACTGGAAGCTGGCGACGGCCAACCACCCGGACCACGATTACGGCGAAGACGATTGAGCCTTGGGCACAATCCCTGGATGCCCGAGCCCCTTTTTGAAGTAAGCGATCTGAGCAAGCGCTACGGCGAAGCAACCGTCGTTGACCGTTTGTCATTCAGGATTGCGCCGGGCGAGTGTCTGGGCGTGATCGGCCCGAACGGCGCAGGCAAGACCACCACCATCCGGATGTGCCTGGGGCTGACGGCGCCCGACACTGGCCATATTTCTTTTTTTGGAGGCGCCCGCGGCACACCGCCGCTGACCATGCCGCGCGATGCACTTGCCATCAAGGAAAAGCTGGGCATCGTCAGCCAGTTTGACAGCCTGGACCCTGACTTTTCATGCGCCGAGAACCTGCTGGTGTTTGGCCGCTACTTCGGCTTGAAGGATGAACTCATCAAGAAGCGCATACCGATGCTGCTGGAATTTGCCGCGCTGACGAACAAGGCCAATGCCAAGCTGAGCGAGCTTTCGGGCGGGATGAAGCGCCGCCTGAGCCTGGCGCGCGCGCTGGTCAACGACCCACAGCTGTTGCTGCTGGATGAGCCCACAACCGGCCTGGACCCCCAGGCGAGGCACCTGATGTGGGAGCGGCTGCAGCGGCTGGTGCAACAGGGAAAGTCCATTTTGCTGACTACCCACTTCATGGATGAAGCCGAGCGGCTGTGCAACCGGCTGCTGGTGCTCGACCACGGTAAAAAAATGACCGAAGGCACACCCCGCCAATTGATAGCCGACCACCTGGAGCCGGATGTCGTCGAGGTTTACGGTGCGGGCGCTCTGGCGTTGGTGCACTCCAGCCTCAAGGCGCTGGCGGTACGCACCGAGGTCAGTGGCGAAACCGTGTTTTTCTACACGCAGGATGCCAAACCTCTGCTGGCAGCGCTGGCTGACCATCCGCAGCTGCGCACCCTGCACCGCCCCGCCAACCTGGAAGACCTGTTTTTGAAGCTGACGGGCCGCCAGATCAGGGAGGATGCATGACACCCGCCAAACAGAGCAACTGGGCTGCACTCATGCGCCCGCCGCAGATCAGCCTGCGCTGGCTGCCGGTTTTTCGGCGCAACCTGCTGGTGTGGCGCAAGCTCGCCATACCCAGCCTGGTCGGCAACATTGCCGAGCCGCTGATCACGCTGGTGGCGTTTGGCTATGGTCTGGGCGCGCTGGTCGGCCAGGTGCAACTGAGCGGCGCAGCGGTGCCCTACATTCTTTTTCTCGCGAGCGGCTCCATCTGCATGAGCGCGATGAATGCGGCGTCATTCGAAGCCCTGTATTCGGCTTTTTCACGCATGCATGTTCAACGCACCTGGGACGGCATCATGAACGCGCCGGTTCGGCTGGACGATGTGGTGTTTGCCGAAATGCTGTGGGCTGCCTTCAAGGCGCTTTTTACCGCCACCATCATCCTGCTGGTGATGCTGGGCCTGGGCATCAGTTCCAGCCCCTTGCTGCTGCTGGCCCTGCCCCTGCTGGGGCTGGTCGGCATCACCTTTTCGAGCATTGCATTGATCTTCAATGCGCTGGCCAAAGGCTACGATTTTTTCACCTACTACTTCACCCTGTTCCTGACGCCCACCATGTTTTTGAGCGGTGTGTTCTTCCCGCGCGACCAGTTGCCGGGTTTCATGCGGCTGCTGTCAGACTGGCTTCCATTGACAGCGGCGGTTGAGCTGGTTCGCCCGCTGTTCCTGGGCCAGTTACCGGCAAACGGTTTGCGCTATCTGGCACTGCTGCTGTTTTACGCGGTGGCCGGTTTCTGGCTTGCGCTGGCCTTGACGCGCAAGCGGTTTCTCAGCTGAAGCGGTGCTGCCGCAGCCCAGGCCAACGGCACACGTAACGCCTTACATTTTGCTATGCATTCCATAGCTACCAGCCTTTATAAGGAATGGGCTAGAGGCATTATTGCTTGAATTTCGAGGGCGAGGGCCGTATCAGGCCGCTCTTACCTGGCGCGCCGATGTCAACAGCAGCCCCAAACCCAGACCACCTACAACGACGGAAGACAGACGTTGAACTGCGGTTCCCGCACGGGCGTAGGCCATGCGCACCCGTGGCCGCGAGAACAGGTGTGCCAACAGCAAGTGCCAGCCCAGGGCGTTACAAACCATCATCGCCACCGCGCACATCTGCAGTACCCCTCCAGCTTCTGGCGGAAACGAGGCTGCGAATACACTGCCAAAAAACAGTGCTGACTTGGGGTTTGTCATGTTGGTCAGCAAGCCCAGCCGGAACGCAGCCGAAGGCGAAAGTGGCAGCAATTGTTTTCTGGCCAGGTGCGGGTTGCTGGAGCGCCAGAGCCGGCAAGCGACAAACAGCAGATAGGCGCCGCCTGCAAACTGCAGCGCCAGCCGCACGCCGGGAAATGCCTGAAAGATAAGGTTGATACCGAGCACCGCAGAAGTCGCCCATAAAGCCGCACCGGCTGCAACGCCAAGCGCCGCGAATCGTGCGCCGCGGCCGTCATCGCTGGCGGCCATCTGCGCTATCAGCAGCACGTTCACGCCGGGACTGACCAGAGCAGCTGCATGAAGAATCCAGATTGTCAGCAGGACAGAGAGCATGAACGGCTCCAAAAGCTCGATGATGCCATGCACGTTGCAGAACCTGTTGAGCTGCGGGGGTCTGGCAAAGTCAGCAGACAGGCGCACATTTGCTACTTTTTTTATAGCTTCATGCTCTTTTGATGCTTGAGCTATAGGCATAAAATGCCAGACAATGCGGCTGCGGTTTGGTGCAGCTGTGGGGTGCGTGCAGGATCTCTCTTTGCCATCACATACGGTCGATTCATCTTTTTCATCGCCATTTGCCCATGCAAAAACTAGACGCCCAAACCCTCAGAGCCGTGGGGCGGCAACATGCCGCAGGCCCCTGCGCCTGCGCGCTTCGGCCCTGCCGGAACTGGGAGAGCTTTACCGAAGACCGCTGGCCGCGCGATCAGATGACGTTACTGGGCACGCTGCGCGACCCGGCAGTGTATGAGCCGACAACGGCGGAGCACCATCCGCAGGGCACGCGGTACGCGTCTGAAGATGCGCCGGTTGCGGTTGATTTTTTCCCCTACAACCTCAGCGAGGTGCATGCCTGCAGCCGCTGCAGCAAGGTGCTGCTTCGCTATACCGAATACGGCGGCTACTACGTGGATCACCGCGTCAGGGAGCTTGACCCAGATCGGGTGATGTAGTGGCGGGGTGGCTGCAGCAGCAGCGGCTCTGCGGCTGAGATGACACTCAGGGTCCTAGAGATCGAAAAACACGGTCTCCTGGCCGCCTTGCATATGAATGTCGAAGCGGTAAACCGGCTTGCCGCCCTGCATGCTTCGCTGCGCGACCAAGGTGTGCCGCCGGCTTTCGGGCACGCTGCAAAGCACACTGTCCTGGGCATTGGCACTTGCGTCGTCAGCAAAATAGATACGCGTAAAGGTATGCACCAGCAGCCCGCGCATGGTGAGGCAGACGTTGATGAAAGGTGCCTGACCCGAGGCAGTGCCGCCAGGCTTGATGGTGTCAAAAGCATAGAAAGCCTGGCTCAGTGTGCCGGTGCCACAGCGGCCGAAACCGCTGAATCCGCTGGCCTTGGCCTGGGCTGGCGATCTAACCGGCTGACCGCCTGCGTCTGCATGGCTGATTTCGACCAGCGCGTCAACAACGGGCTGGCCGGCCCCGTCAAACACCTGGCCGGCGATACGGATATGTTCGCCGGCCGCATGCGCCTGAGCCAGCACCGGGGTAAACAAACTTTTGAGGTCGTAACCGTATTGCGACGGTACAAGGCCGTAGGCGAAAAAGGGGCCGACGGTTTGCGAGGGGGTTTGCGTGCGTTTCGTCATGGGGATTGCCGCGCTTTCTGTCATGCCTCGAACCGGGTGGCCCGGGGGCCGCGCAGCACGATGTCAAACACATAGCCCAGTGCGAAGTCGGCCTGGGTCACGTCCAGGCTGAAACGGGCCACCATCAGCTCACGCAAATGCTCGGGCACGCCCTGGTACATCGGGTCAAAAGCAAACAGCGGGTCGCCCGGAAAGTACATCTGTGTGACAAGCCGGCTGGGAAAGTATTCGCCGAACAGCGAAAAATGAATATGCTGCGGCCGCCAGGCGTTGGTATGGTTGCCCCACGGGTAGGCACCGGGCTTGATCGTCATAAAGCGGTAGTTGCCATCGTCATCGGTCATGCAACGGCCGGCGCCCAGAAAGTTAGGGTCCAGCGGCGCGCTGTGCTGGTCAACCTTGTGCACATAGCGCCCAGCCGCATTGGCCTGCCACACCTCGACCAGCGTATGGCGCACCGGCCGGCCGTCTTCGTCCTCCACACGTCCGGTGACGATGATGCGTTCGCCCAGCGGCTGCCCGTTCACGACGGCGTTTTTCGTCAGGTCATGGTCGTGCGGGCCCAGCTCGTCATGCCCATAAACCGGTGCTGTGAGCTCGCTCAGCGCCTGCCGGATCGGCACCAGTGGCTGCGTCGGGCCACGCAGGGCGGTGGATTTGTAAAACGGGTAGATGTGCGGCGGATGGGCAGACCAGTCGCGCGGCGACAGGCAGGTGTTGTCCGGGTTGGAGGCGGCAAGCGGGGATGCGGACATGTTAGCTCCGTAGATAGGTTGGTTTGCCTCACTCTAACCGGCACGACCGGTTATGTATATTGAGTTTTGATACCAATATCCATAACCACTCGTATAGTCGAAACATGACGGACGACCACATCAAGTTCAGGCACCTTCAGTGTTTTCTGGCGGTGGCGCAGCACGGCAGTCTGCAGAAAGCCGCCGATGTTCTGTCCATCACCCAGCCGGCCGTTTCCAAATCTTTGAAAGAGCTGGAAGCGCTGCTCGGCGTCAGACTTTTCGAGCGTGGCCGCAAGGGCGCAGTGCCCACGCGAGAGGGCGAAGCCTTCATGCGACACGCCGGCGCCAGCGTGAGTGCGCTGCGCGAAGCCGTTGCCAGCGTCGGCCGGACCCGGCGACAGGGCCATGCCAGCATCGCCATTGGCGTGCTACCCACCGTAGCGCCCTGGCTGATGCCGCAGTTGCTGCTGCGGCTGGACGAAGTTTCTGCAAGGCCAGGCGAAACGGCGCGCATCAGCCTGCGTATTGAAACCGGCTCCAACCCCGAGCTGTTGTCCAAACTGCGGCAACGCCAGCTCGACGTGGTGATAGGCCGCTTTGCCGAACCGGTGCTTATGGCGGGATTGACCTTCGAGCATCTGTATGCCGACCCCCTGGTGCTGGTCGTGCGACCGGGCCATCCCTTGTTGGTCCAAGCAACGCGCGACATGGACCTGCTTGCAGGATTGCAAACTTTCACCATCGTGCTGCCGACTCCCGGCACCGCCATACGCCAGACCGCTGACAGTTTTTTCATGACGCGAGGCCTGCCGGTGCCGGCCCGCATGATGGAGACGCTGTCGGTCTCTACCGCGCGTGGCTACACCTTGCAGAGCGATGCGGTATGGGTGTCGCCGCTGGGTGCTGTTGGGCCTGATCTGGAGGCCCGGGCGCTGGTGCAGCTGCCCGTCAATATGACTGCAACTGACGAGTTTGTTGGGCTGACGCTCAGGGCAGACATGGTCGCAAGCGAGCCTCAGCGAGCATTGATCGCTGCTGTCCGGTCACTGGTTGCGGAGCGCAGGAAAGCACATCTCAAGTTTTGTGCCACGGTTGCTTCAGATTCGAAGCAATAGCTCATGGCGTTGCTCGACGCTCTGTTCTCTGCCTTCTACGGGAACGACCAGCTAGGGTGAAGTTGGGCCTGCTCATCAAGTCGCCCGTTCGCCTGACTGGTCAGGCAACTGCATCGATATTCGAGACCCCGGAAATGAAAGCGGCCAGGCCGGTGGTCAGCTTGAACCAGTCACCATGAATGCGGTCCTGTGCAAACCGCTGGTGTATTTCAACGTCCTTCTGCCTTGTGATGTGCCCATACTTGACTCTGTTGAGTTCCCCAAAGCAACCGGACTTGCGCAGCTCAGTTGCTCCTATCAGTCGCAACTTTCGACGATTTGAAGTCTGAAGCGCGAAAAAACGCTTCTCTAGCTCGACCGTGCGTCCCACCTTCACAGCCCGGTCGGCGCCTGCCTGAATGAAATACACATATCCGGTGATGTAGTAGTCGGCGTTCATGCGGGCGTCTAAGGCAAACTCGGCGGGCGACCTGTAATCCCTGGTGGCGCCGCTATCGCAAAACGTGTACCTAAGTCCGCGAGGCCCACCGCGTGTAGCACCTCCTGTAACCGCTCCTGCGCAGCCTGCGTTTTCGCGTGGTTCAGCGCAGACGGCCGACTGGCCAGAATCAACTCATTCTTCATCGAGTGCTCCCACCCCACCAGTTCGGTCACGGTGACGTTATAGCCGTTGGCCTCCAGTTGCAGGCAGCGCAGCACGTTGGTGATCTGGCTGCCGAATTCGCGGGTATGCAGCGGGTGGCGCCAGAGTTCAGCCAGCGGCGTTCTGTTCAATGACAGTGCCCTGCTCTTTTTGAGCACGCCAGCCACTTCTGCCTGGCAGCAGGGCACCAGCACCATATGGCTGGCCTGCCTGGAAAGCCCGAAGGCAATCGCGTCGTCGGTTGCGGTGTCGCAGGCATGCAGCGCCGTGACGATGTCGATCTGCACCGGCAGCTCTGCTGATGCGGTGGCTTCCTGCACCGACAGGTTCAGAAACGACATGCGCGCAAAGCCGAGGCGGGCGGCCAGAGCGCGTGATTTTTGAACCAGTTCGGCGCGTGTCTCGATGCCGTAGATATGCCCTGTTGTCGAATCCGGGTGGGCGACCCGGTAGAACAGGTCATAAAGAATGAACCCCAGATACGATTTGCCGGCACCGTGATCGGCCAGCGTAGGTGTTGCGCTTTTTGCTGACACAGCCTCCAGCAACGGCTCAATGAACTGGTACAGGTGGTAGACCTGCTTGAGCTTGCGCCGCGTGTCCTGGTTGAGCTTGCCTTCGCGGGTCAGGATATGCAGCTCCTTGAGCAGCTCTATCGACTGCCCCGCACGCAACTCTTCAATGACTTGCCCTTGTAAAGGCATGGGTCCCAAGGGACGGCGTTTCGACGCGGATGGCCTGGTTTTTTGCATGGGGCCTGAGTTTAGTGGCCGTCTTGCGCTTGGGCCAAGGGCGCACGGTCTAACCTTCTTTCTTACACTCTCTACAACTGTCAAACTTCATTACATTGCGCACAATACAATTGCACGATACAATACAGACATGCCGCGCAAACAGCTTTCACCCGACGCCATGCTCCAGCTGGACAACCAGCTGTGTTTTGCGCTTTATTCCACGTCACTGGCCATGACGCGGGTCTACAAACCTTTGCTGGACAAGCTTGGGCTGACCTACCCGCAGTATCTGGTCATGCTGGTGCTGTGGGAGCAGGATGGCCTGATGGTGTCCGAACTTGGCAACAAGCTGTACCTGGACTCAGGCACATTGACGCCGCTGCTCAAGCGCCTGGAAGTTTCTGGCCTGGTATGCCGCATCCGCGCCGTTGAAGATGAGCGGCGTGTTCATGTCACCCTGACGGCCGTTGGCCGCGCGTTGAAAAACAAGGCGGCCTACATTCCGGGCTGCGTATTGAGCGCCAGTCAGTGCTCCATACCCGAACTCCTGTCGCTGACCCAGCAGGTGCAGGCGCTCAGGCAGAAGCTGGTCGCCTAGCCCCGACCTTCGGCAGACCGGTTTACTGCCGCCTCAACGATTTTTCAACAGCCCATCCGGGCAATTTCCAAAGGAAGCAGCATGACAACCCAGCTCGAAAAAGTTCTTTACACCGCCCACACCCACACCACTGGCGGGCGTGACGGCCAGTCAAAAACCGATGACGGCCGACTGGATGTCAAGCTCAGCTCACCCGGCACATCAGGTACAGGCACCAACCCCGAGCAGCTGTTTGCGGCCGGCTACTCAGCCTGCTTCATTGGCGCCATGAAAGCGGTTGCCGGCATGCAGAAAATCACCCTGCCCGATGACCTGTCTATCGATGCCAGCGTTGACCTTGGCAAAGCCGGCCAGGGCTACGGCATTGCTGCACGCCTGGATGTCAACCTGCCCGGCATGGACCGCGCCGCCGCCCAGGCGCTGGTCGATGCGGCGCATCAGGTGTGCCCGTACTCCAACGCCACCCGCGGCAACATTGACGTGACGATCACGCTCAAGTAATCCGGTCCCGGCTCCTGGCCCGTCTGCTGCGTGCAGGCGGGCTTTGTTCAGCTGGTCGCCACCGCTCTCCATCGGGCATCTTAAGAACTTTTGCTATTTAAAAAATAGCTATGAGCCTTTATAGACATTGGGCTATAGGCTGTTTTCTTGCATAAATACAAGTCAGGGCGCTGATTCGGTTTATTGCGCATCACATGCCTCAACGACAATCGGGCATGCATTTCATGACACCTGACAACGCACCCCCTGAAGGGGCGCAACCCTTGCACGCTTACGAGCACCTCACGCCTGATGTGGTGCTCGATGCACTGGCCAGCGTCGGCCTGATGGGCGACGGCCGGCTCATGGCGCTGTCGAGCTATGAGAACCGGGTGTACCAGGTTCATCTGGAAAGCCCAGCAGGCCAGGACGATCTGGCTGGAGACATCGTCGTCGTCAAGTTTTACCGGCCGGGCCGCTGGAGCGACGCACAAATTCTGGAAGAACATGCGTTTGCCGCCGAGCTGATGTCGGCCGAGATTCCGGTTGTCGGGCCGCTGATGCTGAACAACAGCACCTTGAACCCGCACGGCGGCTTCAGCTTCAGCGTCTCACCCAGCCGCGGCGGGCGCCGCCCGGAGCTGGAGAGCTTCGAAGTGCTGGCGTGGATTGGCCGCTTTCTGGGTCGCATTCATGGTGTTGGCGGGGCACGCACTTTTGCGCATCGTCCAGCGCTTGACCTGCAGACGTTTGGCTACGCCTCGCGCGATGTGCTGCTGGCTGGAAACCACCTGCCGCTGGACATGGAGTCGCGCTGGCGCAAGGCTTTTGAGGAGGCCATGCAAACCGCGCAAGCAGTGTTTGAAAGCGCTGGCCAGATCAGGCAGATTCGCCTGCATGGTGACTGCCACCCTGGCAACATCCTGTGGACGCCGGAAGGCAGGCCGGGCGCAGGACCCCATTTTGTGGACCTGGACGACGCCCGCACCGGCCCTGCCGTGCAAGACTTGTGGATGCTGCTGTCAGGCGACCGGCCGCAGTGCCTGCGTCAGCTGGGCGCCATCGTTGACGGCTATGAAGAGTTTCGCGAATTCGACCGCCGCGAACTGGCATTGATAGAGCCGCTACGCACACTGCGGCTCATCCATTACAGCGCCTGGCTCGCGCAGCGCTGGCACGACCCGATCTTTCCCATTAACTTTCCGTGGTTTGGTTCCAGCGATTACTGGAAAGGCCAGGTCGACATGCTGGAAGAACAGACCGAGGCCATGCAGGAAGCGCCACTGCTGGCGTGAGCTGCCTGCAGAGGCTTGCAGCGCAGCTAGGGATTGCGATGAGACGGCAAAAGCTAAGTTCACTTAGCATATGGCATGGCTGCGCCAGCTTTGGACTGGCGCTCCGTATACGGAGACAAATCCTATGCAACGTCGTTCCCTGCTGCTGGGCAGCATGATTTTCTCGGCTGCCGGCTTGTGTGCCGCGCAGTCAGACTGGCCCGGCAAACCCATCACCATGATCGTGCCTTTCCCGCCGGGCGGCCTGGCTGACCTGGTGGCACGCCCAGTGGCCGAGGCCATGTCGCGCGAACTGGGCCAGCCGGTCGTCATTGAAAACCGCGCTGGCGCGGGCGGTGGCATCGGCATGGCTGCAGCAGCAAAAGCCCGGCCTGATGGCTACACAGTACTGATGGCGCTGTCCTCGCTGACCGTGCTGCCGGAAGCCGACCAGATTTTGGGCCGGCCAGCGATGTTTGCGCTGGATGACCTGAGGCCTATCGCACGGTTTACGGCGGACCCTACCGTGCTGGCGGTACGCGTGGACTCGCCCTGGAAAACCGCGCGTGATTTCGTCGAGGATGCGAAAAAACGCCCTGGTGCCATCAACTATGGCTCATCCGGCAACTACGGCACCATGCATGTGCCGATGGAGATACTGGCGCAGACTGCAGGCGTCAAGCTCACCCATATTCCGTTTACCGGCGCAGGTCCGGCCGTGGTGGCGCTGCTGGGCGGGCAGATTGATGCAGTGTCATCTGGTCCGGCAACAGTGTTGCAGCAGGTCAAGGCGGGCAAGCTGCGGGTGATTGCACACTGGGGCGCCGGCAAACTCAATGCGCTGCCCGATGTGCCAAGTCTTAAGGACGCAGGCTATAACGCCGAATACGCACAATGGTCAGGCCTCTTTGTGCCCAGGGACACGCCCGAGCCGGTGGCGCAGCGCCTGCGTGCGGCTGCCCGCGTTGCCGCGCAAGATGTCAAGGTCAAGGATGTCATCCTCAACGCCGGAAGCCCGGTGCTGTACCAGGACGCGCCGGATTTCAAAACCTATGTGCAGGCCGACGCAATGCGCATGGCTGAAGTGGTCAAGCGCATGGGCAAGGTCGATTGAAAGCCTGACCCGTCAGCGTCAAACCCCCTTGCATCTTTCTCTCATCAGGCCCAGGCCTGGCAACCGTCGCGGATTTTGGCAGACCGCGCCACAACGAACAGGACAGACATATATGCATGCTTTCACATCGACCCGCCGGGTATTGCTGGCATTGGCAGCTGGCGGTGTTGCTTCACTGATGTTCAACTCACCGTCTCAGGCACAGGACTACCCTAACCGTGCGGTAAAAATCGTTGTGCCGTTTGCGGTTGGCGGGCCGGCAGATGTGTATGCGCGCTTTATTGCGCAGAAGCTTCAGGAGGCCCTGGGGCAGTCCTTCGTGGTGGACAACAAGCCGGGTGCTGGCTCGGTCATAGGGACCGACCTGGCGGCAAAATCGCCAGCGGACGGCTACACGCTACTCTTGATGTCCAACGCGCACACGGTCAACGAGTCATTGATCCCCACCAAGCCCTTTCAGCTGATGCGCGATTTTGTAGCGGTTGCCCCCATCAACTATTCAGACCTGGTGCTGGTGGCCAACCCATCATTGCAAGCGGCGAACCTGAAAGAGTTGATTGCGCAGGCCAAGGCCAAGCCAGGCAAGCTTAATTACGCATCGTCGGGGCCGGGCACGCCGTACCACATGGCGGGCGAACTCTTCAAAAGCATGGCCTCGGTTTACCTGGTGCATATTCCCTACCGGGGCAGTTCTGGCGCGCGGACCGACGTCATCGGGGGACAGGTTGACGTGATGTTTGACGCAGTGACGACCATGTCGGAGCAGGTGAAGGCGGGCCGCGTGAAGGCGCTGGCGACCACCGGCAAAAACCGGTCTTCGGTGCTGCCGGATGTGCCGACACTCCACGAGGCAGGCGTGCCAGGCTATGAGGCAACCATCTGGCTCGGCCTGATGGCACCCAAGGGCACGCCCAAGGCGGTGGTTGACAAACTCAACGACGCTGTATCGAAGGTAACGGCAGCGCCCGAAACACGCCAGTCCTGGGCCAGGCAAGGCGCAGCCCCGCTGGTCATGACCCCGGAAGCTTTTGACAAGTACGCCCGTGAAGACATTGCCAAGTGGGAAAAGGTCATCAAGACGGCCAATATAAAGCTTGACTGACCGTTTCCATTCCATTTTTCGGGCGGCCCGTACCGGCTGCCGAGTCACCATGATTGCAATTAAATGACGGCCATACACCTTTTAAGCGGCGGCGCAGCGCAGGGTCTTTTCATGCGGGTAATCGAAGCTTTCGAGGCTGCACATCACTGCCGCGTGGAAGCTAATTTTGGCGCTGTCGGCATGATGAAAGACCGGCTGCTGACCGGCGCGCCGTGTGATGTCCTCATACTCACCCAGGCGCTGATCGAGCAGTTGACAGCCAGCGGAGAACTGGTTGCAGGTACAGCCCGTGCTTTGGGCACGGTGAAGACTGGCGTAGCTGTCAAACACGGCGAAGCCACGCCCGATGTAAGCACACCTGCAGCGCTCAGGACAGCGCTGCAGGCCGCAACTGGGATTTACTTCCCAGATCCGGTCAAAGCCACCGCTGGCATTCACTTCATGTCAGTGTTACAAAAGCTGGGCTTGCAGGACGAACTGGCCAGCCGGCTCAAGCCCTTTCCCAACGGCGCAACCGCGATGAAGGCGATGGCCGAAGCGCCTGGTGCAGGTCTGATCGGGTGTACCCAGGTGACCGAAATTCTCTACACGCCAGGCGTCAGCCTGATCGCAAATCTGCCGGTCGAGTTCGAGCTTGCAACCGTGTACACCGCAGCCATCTGCAGCCGCAGCAGCAACCCGCAACTTGCCACAGAACTGATTCAGGCGATGTCGGGTCAACAAAACCATGCCATGCGCAGGAGTTGCGGTTTCGACGCTTGAGTGATGGCGCAAAGGATTTAGAAAACCTGATCAGTCACGTGACAGGCGTTTGCCCAAGAGAACGCCGCCGAGCATCAGGCCTGCAAGCAAGGCCATCGATGTACCAGAGGTAGCGCGGGCCATGTTGACCGCAATGTCCTTGGTTTTTGGTACCACCAGTTCGACCCGCCGCTTCGTCATCTTCATGCCCAGCTCGCCCAGCTGATCTTGCAGCAGGCGCTCGGCTTCCGGCAGCAAAATGGTTTCTTCATCGGCCACATGGTGGATGACATCGCGCATCAGCTCCATATAGGTATCGTCGTAGCGGGCGTCCTCAGGCTCCATCTGCCGCAGCAACGCGATCAGGCGCTTCATTTCAGCGTGTTCCGGCACACTCTTCTGCAGAGCCTCGTGGCTGCTCACCTCGCGCAGCGCCGGATAAAAAATTTCTTCCTCCAGTTGGGCATGAATCTCGAGCGCCAGGCAGGTGGTATTCACCAGACCGCGTTTGATCTGCGGGCGACTGGTGGTTTTGTATTGATGGAAGGTGGCTAGCGCATGGGTGTGGTCCAGCCGGATCATGTTGGTGGCGTTTGGTGCGATGGAAAGCAGCGTGGAGTTCATGGGATGTTCAAGCTTTCATGGTGAAGATGAAATTTGCGGGAGCGTCACACGACGCTTGACGTCAGGCGACTGATGGCTTGGCTAGCCACCGCCCATGCCGACGATGACCTTGCCGGTGCCGCCACAAGCCGGGCAAGGCTCTGCCGCCAGCTGGCCCGAACCACCACATTCCCGGCATATGTTTTCGCCACTGCCGGGTGTGCCTGGCGGCGCTTCATCACCCGGATGGAGCTCCCCTGCCGGCTCAAATGGCTGCACGCCACCGCCCCCTGCGCTATGGGCGCCAGGAGATGAGCCGGCCATGTCCATGGAGGCACCGGGATCTTCTTCGCCAGCGACTGACTCGCTCGCAAGGTCTATCTGCTGTGCGGGTTTGTTGGTGTTTGCGTCGAATTCTGGAAGATCATTCATGCGGCGTCCTTGGTTGACAACCCGTAGGCAAGGTCACGCGCATTGATACGCACACACCGATGCCATGCGACAAAACATCAAGCTACCCAGAACAGGCAACTTCAAAAGCGCAGAATTCACGCGCGCAAGCGTAGGACAGCAGACACAGAAGCGCAAAAGAACCCAGCCTTCCGATGACGTGATCACGCAAGCGGCACTGTGACTCTAGCGCAGGCTAATGTCGCGGGGGGAAACGGGGTGCCAGAACACGCTGACCCAAGGTCAACAGGCGGCCAATGGCGAAAGACGGCAGACAAATCTGCTGGAGATGGTGCG
>JAQGNE010000003.1 GCA_028291985.1 Polaromonas sp.
GCTGTCCGGGGTTGGCCGTGGGGTTGGGCGTGACGCTTGGCCCGAAAAACGCCTTGCTGCTGTCAAAGGTCGCCTTGATGAGTGTGCTGGGTGTAACCATGCCTGCAATATACGGGTATTCCCTAGGCAAACAACTCTAGCGGGCTTTGCCATGGCTGAGGCAAGGTCAATCATGCAAGGGAATTTGCTGAAATCGCCTTTGGATCGACGGGTGTTGAAACCGTTCCTTCCGCGCGTCGCATCAACCACCGGTAAAAACTCAAACTAGCAACAAAAAAGGCATGTAGCCCTTTACCTTGAAGGGCTTGTAGCTACTGATTCAATAGCGCCAACGCACCGCGTCACACCGGCAGGGCCGTGGTGGCTTTTACGCGGTCCAGCACAAAGCTGGTCTTGCAGTCTTCCACGCTGGGGTGCTTGAGCAGCGTGTCCATGATGAAACGGCTGTAGTGCGCCATGTCCGCCACCACCACGCGCAGCAAATAATCCATTTCGCCAGTCAGCGACACGCATTCGACCACTTCGGGCCAGGCTTGTACGCTGGCGCGAAAAACATCCATCGGGTTGCGCTTGTGGACCTCAAGGTGCTTTTCAAGCCGCACGTTCAGGTAGGCCGTCAACCCCAGGCCCACTGCTTCGGGTTTGACCAGCGCGACATAGCAGTCAATGACGCCGGCTTCTTCCAGGCGTTTGACGCGGCGTAGCACCGCGCTGGGCGACAAGCCCACCTGCGCGCCAACCACATCGTAGGTTTCCCGGCCGTTTCGCTGCAGGCTGTGAAGAATGGCGCGATCCAGCTTGTCGAGTGCGGTTATGGCGGGCATGCCGCATTTTAGGCAGCTCCGAATCCCGGGCGACGCTGGCGAGTCAGCGTGTTACGTACAGGACAGGCCCTGGCGGCCCGGACCAGTGGTGCGCCGGATGACCGCCGGGCCCGCATGGCATGCAGGCCTTCGGACAAGCGATCACTGCGCGTTATCTGCGGTTCAGGGTTCACAAGCCGTCAATGCTGAGGTGGTGCACCGCACTCCTGCCTGAGAAAGCGGCGGCTCGGGATTGCCCCTATATCCGAAAAACCAGCTCGCTGAAAGAATCATTAAAAATAAAAAGCACGACCGTTCGTTTTAAAACCAAAAACAGCAGGAGACAAATTGATGAAGACTTTCCTTTCCCGCCGCACAGCGGGCCTCTCGCCCGGTGCTCACTCCCGAGCGCATCTGCGCGAGCTTTTCAGCATGCTGCTACGCCGCTGGGTGCTGGCTGCCGGCGCCATGACCTTGCTGCTGGGCGCCCAGGCGCACGCGCAGTCTGGCTACGCGCAAACCCGTTATCCGATCGTTCTGGTGCACGGGCTTTTCGGCTTTGACTCGTTTCTCGGTGTGGATTATTTTTACGGCATTCCCGGCGCCCTGAGCCGCGACGGCGCGCGTGTCTATGTGGCACAGGTGTCAGCTGCCAGCAGCACGGAGGTGCGTGGCGAGCAGTTGCTGGCGCAGGTCAGGAACATCATGGCCATGACGGGGGCAAGCAAGGTCAATCTGATCGGGCATTCGCATGGTGGCCCCACGATTCGCTATGTGGCCGGCGTGGCACCGCAACTGGTGGCATCCGTCACTTCGATAGGCGGCGTGAACCGGGGTTCGCGTGTGGCCGACATCCTGCGCGGCGTGGTCCCGGCAGGCACCTTGTCAGAATCGCTGGTCAACAATGCCGCCAAGGCGTTTGTTGCCCTGATCAACCTGGGCTCGGGCGGCACATCGCTTCCGCAAACGCCAACAGCAGCGCTGAATTCGCTCACCACAGCAGGCTCGACGGCCTTCAACCGCCGCTTTCCGCAAGCAATTCCTGCGGGCTGCGGCAGTGGCGCGGAGCTGGTCAACGGCGTGCGGTACTACTCCTGGACCGGCACCCTGCCCATCACCAATGTGCTGGATGTCAGCGATGGCGCGCTGGGGATCATGAGCCTTGTATTCGGCGAATCCAATGACGGTCTGGTGTCAGCCTGCTCGTCCCGGCTGGGCCGGCATCTGGGCGACTACCGCCAGAACCACCTGGATGAAGTCAATCAGGTGGTGGGCCTGCGTGACTGGTTCTCGGTGGACCCGGTAACGCTGTACCGCCAGCACGCCAATCGGCTCAAGCAAACCGGTCTGTAAAACCCGTGACTCGGCGTGTCTGGCCAGCGGTGCTGGTGGCAAGCGGTTTGCTCGCGCTGGCCGCTTTCTGGTGGCTGGCTAGCGGGAATACCGGGGAAACCGGCGCCGTAGACGCGGGCTTGCTTGTTGCGCTACCCGGGTCTGCCAGCCTGCTGCCAGCCGCCGCGCCCTTGCCACTGGCAGCGCCGCAAGATGCCAGCGCGCCTGTCGACCCCTTTCTCACGCCGGAAATACGCCAGACGATCGAGGCGATGCTGCTGGAGGCGCTGGGGGGCAATGAGATGGGCGACGCGGCATTGCTGAAAAAAAGCCTGATGGCGTTGATTTCACGCCACTTTCCGGCCGAATTTGCCACCCGGGCTGGCGCACTGGTCGAGCGTTATGTCGACTACCGGGTCGCGCTCGGCAAACTGACGCCGCCGGCCAACCCGGGCGAAGCTGGCGAGCTGCGCGCGGCGCTAGACGCGCGCCAGAAGGTGAGGGAGCAATATTTCACTGCAGAAGAAGACCAAGCGCTCTTTGGGGTCGACGCGCGTCTGGACCGCTACACCCTGGCGCGCCTGGAAATCGAACAGAACCTGCAGCTGACGCCAACGCAAAAGCAGTCAGCCCTGAAGGCAGCAGAAAACGAGCTGGGTGACAAGCAGCGCCAGCAGCGGGCGCAGGCTGTCGAGCACATGGCCGTGGCCGCCCAGACATCAGCGTTTGACGCTGCCGGCGTCAGCGACGCCGACCGCTACGCCCAGCGGCGCAGCCAGTACGGTGAAACGGCGGCCAGCCAGTTGGCCCAGCTTGACCGCGAAGAAGGAGACTGGCAGTCACGCCTTGGCACCTATGCCGCCGCGCAGGTGGCGGGTGGTCGCCCCGAGCAGCTTCAGCAATTGCGGGCGCAACTGTTTACCGAGCAGGAGCAACTGCGCATCGAAGCAGCACTGGCTTCGCGCGTTGCGGCTGCCCCAATGCCGGTAACAGCATCTCCGCCGCGCTAGGCACCAGAAACACACTGCAGCCCTCGCCTGCCGGCCGGGTTGCGCACTATTCCTGCATGGCATCCACTGGCCAGACCGAATTTGCCGCAAACCTGAGACGCACGGGACGTAAAGTGCAGTCTTTGGCACCGGCTGAAGCCAGTCCCGACCCAGTCGTAGGGAGCGCCAGCGCAAACCACCCTGCGCCCTGGCGTCGGCTGTCTCTGGACCGACATTGACAAGGCAGATATGACACAGGGACCGACAGTTACCGGCGAATCGCCCAGCCCCGCGGTTTACGGGCAGTCTGACCGCCCGCCACGCGGCGATTATTCGCGCGGAGGCGAGGTGCGAGCGGACTACACCTGCCCGCAGGACTATGCAGCCTATACCGCCAGCGACCACGAAACCTACCGGCGCCTGTACGAGCGCCAGTCGGCGCTGCTGACCGGGCTGGCCTGTGACGAATTCATCGACGCCCTGCCGCTGCTGGGCGTCAAGGATCGCATCCCACGCTTTGAGGAAATCAACGACCGGCTTTTCCCGGCGACCGGGTGGCAGGTGGTTGCCGTACCGGGACTGATTCCGGAAGTTCCGTTTTTCACGCTGCTGGCCAATCGCAAGTTTCCAGTGACCGACTGGATTCGCAAGCCCGAGGAATACGAGTACATCGTCGAGCCTGATGTGTTTCACGACCTGTTCGGCCATGTGCCACTGCTCTTTAACCCGGTGTTTGCCGACCACATGCAGGCCTATGGTGCGGGCGGCCTGAAAGCGCACCGGCTGGGCGCCTGCGAACAGCTGGCACGGCTGTACTGGTACACCATCGAGTTCGGGCTGATGCAGCAGACAGACGGCGCCAACCCGGGCTTGAGGGCCTATGGCGCCGGCATCCTGAGCTCGTCCGGTGAACTGGTGCATGCAGTGACGAGCGACGCACCGCACCGCCTGGCGCTGGATGTGTTGCGCGCCATGCGCACCCGCTACAAGATTGACAGCTACCAGCAGACCTATTTCGTCATCAACAGCTTCAAGCAACTGTTTGACCTGACCACACCAGATTTCACGCCGCTGTACGAGCAGGTGCGCAAAGCGGAAGAACTCACGCCCGATACCGTGCAGGCGGCAGATGTTGTGGTAAAGCGCGGTTGATGGATCGAGCCGTGCTTGGCGAACGCCATCATAAAATTTAAGCAAAACAAGCCTGTAGCCCTTTATTTACAAGGGTTTTTAGCTACTTTTTTAGTAGCATTTAACGCGTATTCAGCCTGTGGGGCCAGGCGCTGAACGAAAGTTGGCCGCGGCCTCAGCGACAGCAGCCTGCTTGCAAAAGCAGCCGGACGGCCCCGTCTAGCACCAGTTTTCCAGCAAGGGGCGGGTGCGGTTCCAGGCAATGCGCAAAGCCACCAGGCAACCGCCAGCGTCACCGGGCACGGCTTGAAGCTCCAGCGTGCTGCGCTCCAGCACACTGCACAGGTGCTGCACCGTGACGGCGCCCACGTTGCTGGCCGCACCACGCAGGGAATGCGCTGCCGAACTGAGGCCGGCTGCATCATCCTTCGAGATCGCGCGCTCGATGGCCGCCAGTTGAAGCGGCACCTCGTTGAACAGCAAGCCGATGACTTCCCGCGTCATGCTGAGCTGGGAATCATCAAACTCCTTGAAGTCATTGAGGCGGCCAAAGTCGACCAGCTCCATCGGCATTGAGATGTCCGCTTCGCTGAAACGCTCGAAAAGCGGTACCGGTGCCGACACCCGATCGCGCTCGTCAAAAGCGTCCTGCAGGACGCGCACCAGCTCGTCGGTACCGGTGGATGAGATAGCCGCCCGTGGAGCGGGCGCAGGCGGTGGCGTGGACGGTGAAGCCCGCGGCGGTGCAGCCACCTGCGCCGGTCCGGTGTGCGGCGCTTGCGCAGCCAATAAGGGCACGGGCGTAAGCGCTGTCGATGGCCCGGCGGGCGGTGGCGCCCATTTCTCCAGCGCTTTTGTCAAGGCTGATATCTGCAGCGGCTTGGTCAGGTACTCGACCATGCCTGCTTCATGGCAGCCCTGGCAGTCGTCTGCCGACGAAGCTGCCGTCAGGGCAATGATGGGCGGGGCCATGGCGCCATGAGATGCCCGTATCGTACGGGTGGCCTGTATCCCGTCCACACCGGGCATATGCACGTCCATCACCACAGCGGCCAGCGGCCTGCCGGACGCCAGCGAATCCGCGACGATGGTGACAGCTTCAGCGCCGCCTTCTGCGGTTAGAACGCGGTAGTTCAGCCGAAGCAGCATGGCGCACGCTACCTTCAGGTTGATCGGGTTGTCATCCACCACCAGGATGCTGGTTTTGTCGGGTTCGATGTCGGCGGGGTTGACCGCATGCTGCATCTCCTGGGCAACCCAGGCCGACTGCAGGGCATGGGCTTCGGCCCAGGGTGCCAGCACGGTAAAGCGGAAGGTAGAGCCGCTGCCTGTTGCGGTGTCAACAGACAGTTCTCCGCCCATCAGCTCCACCAGCCGCTTGCAAGTGGCCAGGCCCAGTCCGGGGCCCCCATGGCGCCGGCTGATGGACGAATCACCCGTGGTGAAAGCAGCAAACAGACTTGAAATATCCTCAGGCGAAAAGCCCGGTCCGGTGTCTATCACGCGGGTTTCCAGCATGGGCACGTCGTTGGGGTCCGTCTGGTGTACCGGTCGAACCTGAACGATGACGCTGCCGCTGTCGGTAAATTTCACCGCGTTGACCGCCAGCTCACCAATGACCTGGGCCAGCCGCTCAGGGTCGCCCTGAATTACCCACGGGGCTTCCGGCTCTTCGCCACGCGGCACCGCACCCGGTACGTCGATGACGAGCTGCAGGCCCTTGGCTTGCGCTGCCTTGGCCGGTACGCTGCAGGCTTGCTGCACCAGCGCACGCACATCAAAAGCGGTGTTTTGAAGCAGTATCTCGCCGGACTCGATGCGGGCGTACTCCAGAATATTGTCGATCAGCTTTTGCAGCTGGCTGCAGGCAATGCCAAGACTTTTCAGATAGTCGCGCTGCTCGGCATTAAGCGGCGTGTCGGCCAGCAGCGCGCTCATGCCCACCACACCATTGAGCGGCGTGCGCAACTCGTGGCTGACGACTGCCAGAAAAGCGGTCTTGCTGCGCACGGCCACCTGGACCTTGTCCCGTGCGGCGGCCAGCTCGCTGCTGCGTTCAGCAAGCCTGGCCTGCAAGGCGTGCAAGTCTTTCGCGCCATCTTCGCTGCCATCGGCAACTACCAGCGCCTCGGCAAAAACGTCAGATCGATCCTTGTTCATCTTGACAGCAAGTCGGTGCAGGCTGCTGTCAACTGCATTGAGTTCACGAACCGACGTCAGCCGTGCCGAAGGCGGGATGACGCCTTCTTGCAGCCGGTCGATGGTGCGGTGCAGCCACGCCAGGTAGCCCCTGGTCAGGTGGCCGCCCCACAGCACCAGGGCGGTTGATCCCAATACCAGAATGGCCAGCGCAGCCAGCACAAGATTTGAAGACCAGCTGACGGGCGGATAAAAATCGGCTTCGGGCGCAGCAACAACCAGCGTCCATTGCAGACCCGGGTTTTGCCCCACCGGAAGATAGGAAGCGAAAAGCATGCCTTCTCGCGTCGGCAGGTGCAACGCCCGGGGTGCAGCTGCTATTTTTGACCCAGGTGCAGCAGACCATCGGGCCTCAAGACCCGCGAAGGCGGCTCGTACGACCTGACTGCTGCTGTCGCGCGGGCTGCGCAAGAGCCACTGCGCACTTTGGCCGTCTGCGGCCACCGGGTCTGCGGTACTGGCCAGCAACAAGCCTCTGTCGTCGATCAGAAAAGCAACGCTGCCGGGACTTGCGGATTGCGCCTTCAGCAACGCAGGCACGGCCTGCAGGCTCAGGTCTGCGCCCAGCAAGCCGGTTACCAGACCCGTGGGGCCCACCACGCGTTGCGACAGCGTGACAACCAGCTGCTTGCTGACCGGATAAACCAGCGGTGGGGAAAAGCTCCGCTGGTCGCTGTTGATGGCGGCATCCCACCACGGCTGGCCGCGCGGATCAGGGCTCTCGCCAACGCCACTGAGAGACTTCAAGGGTGCGTTGGACGCAATCACCAGCGCCGACCGGGCGCCATTGTCAACCGCACTGCGGTCGCTGAACCGCAAGCCGTCGGCTGCGTTTTCAACCCCGTGCACGCTTCCGTTTTCGCTGCGGAAATACACAAACCGCAGGTCTTTCGAGGAGCGTGTGAGGGCAATCGCCATGGGCGCAAAAAGGGCCGGGTCGCTGACCCAGGCCGCTGCCTGGGTCGCATTGCCCGGGCTGGCATTGGGGGGCATCAGGCCGTCAAGCACGCGGTGCGCCTGCAACAAGTGATTGTCTATACCGGATTGCACCTGGGCCGCGATGCGGTTCAGCGAACGGCTGGCCAGATCCTGCGTGTCCTGAAGGCTTGGCCTCAAGATAGAGGCGGCCAGCCATGCAGCCGGCAGCATGACCAGCAACAGCAGGCTTGCCCCCAGCAGGACGGACAGCGAAAACTCTCGCCTGGAAGCAGGCCTCGCCGCCGTCAAAGGGCGAGCCCCAGCACTTCAACCGCATCCATGGGTGCGCTGCGGCCAGGCAGCGCCACCAAGGCCCGGCCGCCGGTCTTGACGGCGCCGGTCACACCGCGCAGCATCGTCAGGCTGGCGGCGATCTTCCAGCCCAGGGTTCGCGCCTGTTTTTGCAGCAAGAGTGTGGCGCTGACGGCATCGCCAACCGGAAGGGGTGGCAAGCCGACGCCATGCAGCGGGTCTTGCAGGCGCACCAGCGAGACCGTGCCGGTATGCAAGGCAACCCCAACGCCAAAGGGCGGCAGGGACCGGTTGGGGTACTGGCCCAGCATGAAGTTCTGCACCCTGCGGGCGGCATCGACCAGACCGACGGCCGCACGGCAGGCGCGCAGGCCATGCGTGACCGAATGGGTGTCCGCACCATCTGAAAAAATCACCATCAGCCCGTCACCTACAAACTGCATATGCTGGGCGCCAAACAGGTGCACGGTATCGCTGGCGTTGATGTAAAAGCTCTTGATCATGCTGCCCATCTCTTCGCTCGCCATGACTTCGGCCAGTGCCGCATAGTTGTGGATATCCACGAAAAGCACCGTCGCGTTAGCCAGCACCTCGTCGCCGGCACCGGCCACTGCGGTGGGCCAGCGCTCGCTCAGTTCATTGGCAAGCCGTCGCTCGTAAAGCCCCATCAGGACATCGGTCTGCTGGGCTACTGCGTTTTCGACAGCGGCGTCAACCTCCATACGCTGCAAGGTGCGCTGCATCTGGCGGCGATTCATTTGCGCGTCAACCGCTTCCACCAGTTCTTTGGGACGAAACGGCTTGGTGATGTAGTCGTCGGCACCCGCAACCATCGCCATGCGCATGTCGGCACGCTCATCCAGAAATGTGAGCAGAATGACCGGCGTTGAGGAGACAACCGCATCCCGCCTGAGCGCCGCCAGAACTTCAAGACCGGTCATCTGCGGCATCTGCACATCGCTGATGACGAGGTCGGGGTGGTGCAGGCGAACCAGCGCCAGTCCGTCAAGCCCGTTATCCGCGGACAAAACCTGGTGGCCTTCCTTCTTCAATACCGATGCAACCAGTATGCGGTTGGCAGCATCATCCTCAATCAGCACTATCAGGGGCATTTTGGATTCCAGCACAAGCGTAGGAGGTGTATCGACAACTTAGGCGTCGGTGGCACGGCAGGTGACAGCAAGCTGCAACGCCCTTGTCCAGCGGCTATGTGTTGAGTCCTGCTCCGTCCAGTCTTGCCGCTGCGGGCACTTGCTGGATTCCCTCTGACGCGCCCTGAGGCCTAGCTCAAGAGCTTACACAAGTTACATGGCTGTACATATCAAAATCCTCCGTCGAGGTGTGCCAGCGTGGTTTTCATGATCACTGGCAGGAACGCCATCTGCACATGGCCTGCACCGCGCACCAGCCGGTTATCGGCGTCCGGCAGCGTGGCAGTCGAGGTGGGGAAAACAATGTTGTCGGCACTGGAATACCAGCAGGTAAACAGCGTGTGTCGATGCGCGGGCATGTCGATATCCAGCTGGCCGTGCCACTCTGACAGCAGCCGCATTTGCGGGCCGTTCTTGCCGAAGCCGAAGCGTGCCAGCCAGGTACCACGATGCGGCGTGCCGATGGTGACGATGTGATGAACTTTTGCCTCTGATCTGCCCTGCTTGAGCCAGGACCGTACCGCGAGCCCGCCCATGCTGTGACACACCACCAAGGGCGGCAGGCCGGTGACAACGGTCACCTGTCGGATGGCCGCCTCGATCTGCGGCGCGTAATCGTCGATCGACGCAAATACAGGCTCCAGGTTGACGGCCACAAAAGCATGCCTATGGCGCTGCAGGCGCCGCAGCCAGGGATTCCAAAAACCGCGGTTGCAAAGAAAACCATGCACAAACACAACCCCGCGCCGTCCGGTCAAGTCTGCGATGGGCGACAGCTGGTCTGGGATGGCAGCAGCGCGAAACGGCTGGCGCCAGAAGAAAACCTGCGGTGACGTCACGCTTTCGCCCCACCATGCCTGCGCCAGCTGTCGAACGGTTGGACGGGGTGCGGGATCATGCCAGTTGACGATACCGGCCAGCAGAAGTTCCAGCGCAAACAAGCCGCTGTAGGCAAACATGATCACCAGCACGCCGGCTATCGCCACCGCCGGCGAATCACCGACAAAAAAAGCGAACCAGGCAGTAGCTGCGGCCAGCAGTGCCAAGGTGAGAAATTGCTGAAGTCTGGCCAGCATGGGCGGCTTCCTGTCGAGTGTCAGCGCTGCATCAGCAGCAAGAAGAAAGCCTTGAAAGCGCTGACGTCAGGCAAGAACAACCTCTTTGCCCGTCAATTTTTTGGCCAGGCCCTGCGCCAGCCGATTGACCACACCGTAAACCGACAGCTGCGGGTTGGCGCCGATGCTGGTGGGAAAAAGCGAACCGTCGTGAACCGACAGGTTTTCGATCTGCCAGTGCACGCCATCCGCCCGCGTCACGCCACGGTTTTCGGTTGAGGACAAACTGCAGCCGCCCATCACATGTGCGCTCACCACCTTGGTCAGCATGGGCTTCATCGGCAACCTGTTGACAGCGTCCCGGGCCTCGGACCACGAGGTGTAGGACCTGGCCATCTCATGCAGGGGCAACACTTGCAGCGCGCCTGCGGCAAACTGTATTTCCATCATGGACAGCAACGCCCGTCGACCGCCTTCCATCACAAAATCGGTCAAAGGATAGTCCAGCACTGGCGAGCCGTCAGAACGCAGTTCAACCTGCCCGCCGGGAGACGCCTCATGAAAGCCGTCGCGCAACAAGGCCAGCAGCGTGTGGTTGTTGGGGAAGGTTTTCAGCAGGTCATGCTGTGCCTGACCGACGCCGGGCACTGTGGAGGCAAAAATCACCGGGTGCAGCGGCGGCGCTTCAAGCTTGTAGCCCATCGGCCCATCGATGGCCTGGGCTTCCAGAAAGTGATCGGTGTAGATCGACTGCGGCGCGCCGCTCCAGGCCGCCACTTCATGGTCAAACACGGCAGAAGACATCACCACCGGATGCAAAAACGTGCGCTTGCCGAGGTGCCCGTGGGGATCAGGCGCGCCGGATCGCAGCAGCACCGCGGGCGAGTTGATCGCACCACCTGCCAGAACATAATGATTTGCTACTATTTTTATAGCTTCTCGTCCAGATGAACGCTGGGCTGTAGCACCATTTGACTCAATATTTCGGCAAATCAGTGCGGTGACCCGCCCGTTTGCAAACTCGAATTTTTCAGCCCGGGTTTCCACCAGCAACTGTGCGCCGCTGTCCAGCGCTGCGGGAACAGTGGTCACCAGCATGGACTGCTTGGCGTTGGTCGGACAGCCCAGGCCGCAAGAGCCAATGTTCCAGCAGCCTATGACGTTGCGCGAGATGGCCGACGCCGGAATGCCCAGTTTTGCCGCACCGCGGCGGAGCAGGTCATTGTTCTCGTTGGGCGCGGCCAGCCAAGGCGAGATACTCAGGCGCTTTTCGGCCTGTTCGAAATAGGATGCCAGCGCCTGAACGCTGTAATCCGCCAATCCAAAGCGGGACTGCCAATACTGCAGCGTTGGCGCCGGTGTGCGAAACGAAGACGTCCAGTTGACTGTGGTCGAGCCGCCAACGCATCGGCCTTGCAGAATGTTGATAGCCTTGTCGGCTGTTTTGCGCGCAGCGCTTTCCTGGTAAAGGGATGGGTAAGCTTCTGATTCCTGTTGCCTGAAGTCACTGCTGCTCTTGAGCGGCCCTTCCTCAATCATGACCACCTGCAGACCCGCTTTGGAAAGCAGCTCGGCCGTGATGCCGGCACCTGCGCCGGTGCCGATGATGACGACGTCGCAAACGATACTTGCCGGTGCCAGCGAAAAGGGCCCGCCTGATACCTTCCAGCCGCGCTGAAGACCTTCGCGGATCGGGTCCTTTAATTGGCTCATGTGTGTTGGTATCTTAAATCTTGACCGGGCCGGGATAGCCCAAAACAGTCCAGCTCGACGGGTCGGAAAAATAAGCGCCCACCGATATCTCGTGCAGAGCCGCATAGGCCTGCTGCCGCAATACCGAGCGAGAAAGTCGCATGGAGCCCAGCGCGATTTGCACCTCTTCGATACTCGCGGCTGTCCAGGCCTGGCTCAAGCCGGCAAGCGCCAGCCTGCCTGGGGGGCTGGCCAGAAGCGACAGCAGCTGCGACAACTCTGACTGTGCGTGCGGGGGCAAAGCTATCACCAGTACTTCAACACGATGCAGCAGCGCTGCAATCGCGGCCAGTCTTTCGGCACCCGAGGCGGGCAGCGTCTTGTCAAGTACGGCAACGCCGACTGCGGTAAATATCTCGCGCCCGCTGGGCGTAAGCACCTTTCCATCAAATCCGGGCTTCCACCAGGCCGATGCACCACCCGCGACGGCCAGCACCGCAGCAGACGCCAGACCGAGCTTGAACAGACTTCTTCGTTGCATCGGGCGAGTTTCGCATGCGTGATTCTGTTTCTATAGAGCTCCCCACCTAGAGGAAAGACCTGCATGCCGCGGATAAACTGGAGTGGCATGGACCGATCCACCTCCGACATACATGAAGCGCTGCAGCAGGTGGAGCAGTTCAGGCAGCGCCGCATGCTGGACCCGGACCTGGCAGCGGCAAGCGTACAGGTCAAACGCTTTCAGGCTGACCGCTTCAAGGCCACCTACGCAGATTTTCTGCATGACCCGCGCTACCAGACCACCGCCCATTTTTTTTTGAACGAGCTGTATAGCGATAAGGATTATTCGCAGCGTGATCAGCAATTCGCCCGGATTGCCAGCACGATCTCCAAGCTTTTCCCGCAACCGGTCGTCGACACGGCCGCTGCACTGGCCGACGTGCATGCCTTGACAGAGGAGTTGGACGACCGCGTGGCTTCCGAGTGGATGACCCATGAAACGCCGCACGATCTGCGCGCCGCTTGTGCGCTGTATATCCATTGCTGGCGCACAGCCACCGACCGGGCAAAACGAACCCGACAGCTTCAATTGGTGTTGCATCTCGGCGGTGAACTGGACCGGCTAATAAGAAAGCCCGGCTTGCGCGGGCTGCTAAAAATGATGCGCCGCCCGGCAGGTGCAGCAGGGTTGAGCTCGCTGCAGCGGTTTCTGGGGGCTGGCTTTGACGCGTTTGCCGCGATGGGCGGCGCAGACGAGTTTTTGGGCCGGGTCAAGCAACGGGAGACCGAATGGATGGGGGAACTGTTCGACAGCGATGCTGTCGCCTGCGAGACGAAACTTGCCGAATTGATCGCCCAGACACCAAGCTAAGGGGTCTTCACTAGGACAAGCCCCATGAAGCTTTGAAAGCGGCTCCCTGACAATCGCGCCGAAGGAGCATGTATGAACAGGCATTGGCTAAACAGTTACCCCGAAGGCGTGGCACACGACATCGATACGGAGCAGTTCCGGTCGCTCGACCAATTGCTGGAACAATCTTTCAAAAAGAACGCGGCGCGTCCGTTTTCCGTGTGCATGGACCGCTGGATGTCCTACGGCCAACTCGACGAGTTGTCGTCGGCCCTCGGTGCGTGGTTGCAAAGCCTGGGACTCGAACCAGGGGCCCGGGTTGCGATCATGCTGCCCAACGTACCGCAGTTTGCCGTCACCATGACTGCCGTCTTGAGAGCGGGTTACACCTGCGTCAACGTCAATCCCTTGTACACCGCACGCGAGCTGGAGCACCAGCTGAAGGATTCCGGCGCCGAAGTCATTGTCATACTCGAAAATTTCGCTGAAACGCTGGCAGAAGTAGTCGAGCAGACCGGTATCAAACATGTGGTGATGGCGTCCATGGGCGACCTGTTAGGCTTCTGGTATGGCAACTGGATCACCTTTGCGGTCCGGCACCTGGCCAAAATGGTGCCGGCCTACCAACTGCCGTTGTCAGGCGGGCGAACGGTCACCACCTTTAACCAGGCGATCGCAAAAGGCACCGCCCTCAGCCTCAAAAAGTCGCAAACCTCGCTCGACTCCATCGCTTTCTTGCAATACACCGGGGGCACCACCGGATTGTCCAAAGGCGCAGTGCTGACGCACCGCAACATCGTTGCAGCCATCTTGCAGGCAGAGGAATGGTTTACGCCGGCCTTAAGAAGAATCGGCGATGTCAGCAAGACCAACAACATTGCGGCACTTCCGCTGTATCACATCTTTGCCTTGACCTTGTGTTTGTTGACGGTCAGGTGGGGCGCCTACATGACGTTGATCCCCAACCCCAGGGACTTTGGCAAATTTATTGAGGTGTTGAAGAAACGCCCGTTCCATATGCTGCCAGCGGTCAACACCCTGTTCAATGCGCTGCTTCAACACCCGCAGTTCAAGACCGTCGACTTTTCCAGTTTGTGCGTGTCACAGGCGGGCGGCATGGCAGCTTCCGAAGGCACCGCCAGACATTGGGCGCAGGTTACCGGCTGCGCCATGATCGAGGGCTGGGGCATGAGCGAAACATGCGCGATTGGCACCAACAACCCGGTCACAAACCAAACATTCACCGGCACGATTGGCCTTCCCTTGCCCAGCATCGAGATTGCGATCAAGGACGACGATAGCCGTTCATTGCCTGTAGGCCAGGCCGGCGAAATCTGCATCAAGGGACCTCAAGTGATGACGGGCTATTACCAGCAGCCCGATGAGAACGAAAAAGCCTTCACGCACGACGGATTCTTGCGCACCGGGGATATCGGCATCATGGACGCGCAGGGGTATACCAAAATCATTGATCGCAAGAAGGACATGATCATCGTGTCGGGCTTTAATGTTTTTCCGAACGAGCTTGAAAATGTGATTTCACTTTGCCCAGGCGTTATCGAGTGCGCCGCAATCGGCATAGCCGATGAAAAGCAGGGCGAAGCCATCAAGGTTTTTGTGGTCAGAGGAAACTCGACCTTGACCGAAGAAGACGTCGGTGCATATTGCAAACAACATCTGACAGGCTACAAACGTCCGAAGTACATAGAATTTCGTGATGACCTACCAAAGACCAATGTTGGAAAAATCCTCAGACGCGAGCTTCGTACCTAGCGTTTCCCCGTGACAGTCGAACATCGCAACGCTCCCGTAGCGCTTCCAGATGACATGCTGGTTTTCGAACGCGGCTGGCTTTCTGCCAACAACATTTTGTTCACCGCTGGCGACCAAACCGTTTTGGTTGATACCGGGTATTGCACACATGCAAAGCAAACCGTCTCATTGGTCGAATCTGCATTGGGAAGTCGGCATCTTGATATTGTTGCCAATACCCATTTGCACAGCGACCACTGTGGCGGTAACGCGGCCCTGCAAGAAAGGTATCCGGGGCTTCAAACCTTGATTCCTCCCGGGCAGGCAGCGTTAGTTGATGAATGGGATGCTCAAGCCTTGACTTACCTGCCGACAGGTCAGCAGTGTCCTCGGTTCGGTTTTACTGAAACCCTTAAGCCCGGACAATCGATTCGCTTCGGCAAGAGGGATTGGCAAGTGCATGCGGCGGCTGGCCACGACCCCCATTCCGTCATCTTCTTCGAGCCAGTCAAAAAAATCTTGATATCAGCAGATGCTCTATGGCAGAACGGATTTGGGGTAGTTTTCCCGGAGTTGGAAGGTAAAGATGCGTTCGGGCAGGTGGGAGAGACTTTGGACGTGATCGAAGGGCTGGGTGCGGAGATTGTGGTGCC
>JAQGNE010000040.1 GCA_028291985.1 Polaromonas sp.
CTGTTGGCGCGCTGTGGGCATTGAGCGCCACGTGGGTCTTGCCATGTCGCATCCGCAGCATGGTCTCCTTGTTGGCGGTAACGATCGGGTCGCAGCCAATGATCAGGTCGGCGCTGGCCGTGCCCACGCGGGTGGTACAGATGTCGCCAGGCCGGGCGCTGATCAGCACATGGCTCCAGGTGCTGCCGCCTTTTTGCGCCAGACCCGCAGCGTCCTGGGTGACGATGCCCTTGCCTTCAATATGCGCCGCCATTCCCAGCAACTGGCCGATGGTGATGACACCCGTGCCGCCGACGCCAGCAACGACGATGCCCCAAACCGGGTGGTCAACGCCAAGCATCGGCACTGCCGGCTCGGGAAGGTCACCCCCTTCAAACGGGTTGAGCTTTTTGTCGGCCCTTGATTTCTTCTTGAGCTGACCACCCTCGACCGTCACAAAGCTCGGGCAAAAGCCCTTCACACATGAAAAATCCTTGTTGCAGGTGCTCTGGTTGATCTGCCGCTTGCGGCCGAATTCAGTTTCCAGCGGCTCCACGCTCATGCAGTTGGACTGCACGCTGCAGTCGCCGCAGCCCTCACACACCAGCTCGTTGATGACGACGCGCGCCGCCGGGTCCACCAGGGTGCCGCGCTTGCGGCGGCGGCGCTTTTCGGTTGCGCAGGTCTGGTCGTAAATGATGACGGTGCAGCCCTTGATCTCGCGAAACTGCCGCTGCAAATCGTCCAGTTCATCGCGATGATGAACGGTCACGCCGTCTGCCAGCGTTACACCATCGTATTTTTCGGGTTCGTCGGTAACCACTATGGTTTTAGTAGCACCCTCCGCCCGCATGGATTGGGCTATCTGCAGAACCGAGTGACCTTCCGGCCGCTCGCCAACCTGCTGGCCGCCCGTCATGGCGACGGCATCGTTGTACAAAATTTTGTAGGTGATGTTGACGCCCGCCGCGATGCTCTGGCGAATCGCCAATAGCCCACTGTGAAAGTACGTGCCGTCACCCAAATTGGCAAAGATGTGCGTGTCGGTTGTAAACGGTTGCTGCCCCACCCAGGGCACGCCCTCGCCGCCCATCTGGGTAAAGCCCAGCGTGCTGCGGTCCATCCAGAGCGTCATGTAGTGGCAACCAATGCCGGCCATGGCGCGCGACCCTTCGGGCACTTTGGTCGAGGTGTTGTGCGGGCAGCCCGAGCAGAACCACGGTGTGCGCTCGCTGTCCACCACCAGCGTGGTCATTGACTGCTCTTTGGCCTGGATGATCGCCAGGCGCGATTCGATGCGCGCCAGCATGTCGCTGTCAACGCCGAGCTTTTTGACGCGGGCGGCCAGTGCCTTGGCAATCAGCGCTGGCGACAAATCGGCATTCGCTCTCAGGAGCGTGTTGGCCGACGGATTCGGCATGCTCCATTCGCCGCCGCTGAAGTCGCCTTCGACCTCATTGAACTTGCCCACGATATTGGGCCGCACATCGGCGCGCCAGTTGTAGAGCTCTTCCTTCAGCTGGTATTCAATGACCTGTCGTTTTTCTTCGACCACCAGAATCTCTTGCAGGCCGGTCGCAAATTCACGCGTCAATTGCGCCTCAAGCGGCCACACCACACCGACCTTGTGCAGACGAATGCCCAGCTGGCGGCAGGTGTCATCGTCCAGGCCCAGGTCCATCAGGGCCTGCCGCGTGTCGTTGTAAGCCTTGCCGCTGGCGATCATGCCGAAGCGGTCGTTCTTGCTTTCAATCGCGTTGTAGTTCAGGCGATTGGCACGGATATAGGCCAGCGCGGCGTACCACTTGTAGTCAAACAAACGCGCCTCCTGCTCCAGCGGCGCGTCAGGCCACCGGATGTGCACGCCGCCCGCCGGCATTTCAAAGTCGGTCGGGAGCTTGATCTGCACCCGCTCCGGGTCAATCATGGTGCTGGCAGACGATTCAACGATCTCCTGAATCGTCTTCATGCCGGCCCACACCCCCGAGTAGCGGCTGAGCGCAAACGCATGCAGGCCCAGGTCCAGAATCTCCTGCACGCTGGCCGGGAAAAACACCGGCAGGCCGCATGCCTTGAAGATGTGGTCGCTCTGGTGCGCCGCCGTCGAGCTTTTTGAAATGTGGTCGTCGCCCGCCACCGCAATCACGCCGCCCCAGGGCGTGGTGCCGGCCATGTTGGCGTGCTTGAATACATCCGATGTGCGGTCAACACCTGGCCCCTTGCCGTACCACATGCCAAAAACGCCGTCATATTTATTGGTGCCGGGCGGCGCAAAACCCAGCTGCTGCGTGCCCCATACGGCCGTTGCGGCCAGTTCTTCATTCACGCCGGGCTGAAAGACGATGTTTTGCGCCTTCAGGTACTTGGCCGCTTTCCACAGCGCCTGGTCATAACCGCCGAGCGGCGAGCCGCGATAGCCAGAGATGAAACCCGCCGTGTTTTTGCCAATTTGCGTATCACGCAGCCGCTGCAGCATCGGCAGCTTAACCAGCGCCTGCACCCCGCTCATGAAGGCATAGCCGTAGTCCAGGCTGTATTTGTCGTCTAGCGTCACCGTCTCGAGTGACTTGCGGATGTGTTCGGGCAGGGGGGCGTTCATGTCTTGTCTCCGTCTATGGGGTGGGCCAGCCTTGTGGGCCGGCGTCTGCTGGTCGGGCTGGGTGGTTACCGCAGTTTTGAACACAGCTAAATTTTGGCAATCGCCCGCAAAGTGTAGGCCGACAGCCCAGATAAATCATTGCTTAGTTTGCCCTCTTTTAGCCACTTTGAGAAAGGATCTTGCTGCAAAATGCCACATATGGAAAAACTGGACAAGTTTGACATCGCCATCCTTCAGCACCTGCAAACCGATGCCCGCCTCACCAATGCTGAACTGGCGACCCGCGTGGGCCTGTCAGCCGCGCCGTGCTGGCGGCGCGTGCGGGCGCTGGAAGAGTCAGGCTACATCACCGGCTACCGCGCCGAGATCAACCGCCACAAGATCGGCCTGGGCGTGCTGGCCTTTGTGCGGCTCGATGCCGAGCGCAACAGCGGCGACGCCACCCGCCTGCTGGAAGAAGCCATCAAAAAGCTGCCCGAAATCGTGTCCTGCCACTACATCAGCGGCACCGGCACCTTTGAGCTGCAGGTGGTGGCACAAGACCTGGACGCCTTCAGCAAATTTGCGCTGCAAAACCTGATCAACCTGCCGAACGTGAAAGACCTGCACACCAGCTTTTCGCTGGGCGAGGTCAAGGCCAGCAGTGCGTTGCCGCTGGGGCACCTGACGGCCAGCGCGGCGACAGGGCTGGGCAAAAGAGGCGGCTGACGGCCTTACGCTCTATTTTTAAGTGTTTTAGGGCCCTGGCACAGGTAGTACGTGGGCTAACCGCTATTAATTGGATAGCATTTTCATCATCGACGCGTGTACCCTTCAGCACGACTTCCTGAGAGTTGGCAGCGTTGCAACACGAGCCCGCACCCCGTCAATAAACTCACCATGAAACGCGACTTTACCTGCATGATCGGCACTGCGAAAGTATCTGGCAGACCCAAAGGCAGTAAAGGCGGTACCGGCAGATGGCGACTCTTATTCCGGCAATCGGAACCTGCGTTTCACGCATGACCGGTGGCGAGCGACGCCTGGCCGAGCGGCTGGAGCAAAAGCTCGATGACGACTACCTCCTTTGGTACGACGTACCCATCGGTCCTAAAAACCTGCATCCCGACTTTGTGGTCATGCACCCCCGGCGCGGCATTCTGGTGCTGGAAGTCAAGGACTGGCGGCTGGCCACCATTCAGCAGGTTGATAAACAAAACTGGCAAATCCTTGCAGAGGGCGTACCGAAAACCGTCTCCAATCCACTGGAGCAAGCGCGCCAATACGCCCACCAGGTGGTCAATGCGTTAGAACGCGACGCGCCACTGGTGCAGGCTGACGGCCACCACAAAGGCAAGCTTGCTTTTCCGTGGAGCTACGGCGTGGTGTTTAGCAACATCAGCCGCAAACAGTTTCTTGAGGCCGGGCTTGGGCAGGCCATCGAAAAACACCGTGTCATTTGCCAGGACGAAATGCTCGAAGCCATCGATGCCGAAGAGCTGCAGAGCCGCCTGTGGGATATGTTCCCTTATGGCATGCGCGGCTTGATGTCGATGCCTCAACTGGAGCGCGTGCGCTGGATTCTGTTTCCACAAGTGCGGGTAGAGACGCAAGGCGCCCTCTTCAACGACAGCGATGTTGACGCCGACTTGCCCGACATCATGCGCGTGATGGACCTGCAGCAAGAGCAACTCGCTAGATCCCTGGGCGACGGCCACCGCGTGATTCATGGCGTGGC
>JAQGNE010000051.1 GCA_028291985.1 Polaromonas sp.
CCTGCACAATGCCGCCCTGGCGCTGGCAGCCAGCAAGGAGTTTGGCGCGCCCTGGCAAAACTCCGATGCGCCCCTGGTCGCCTGGCAGGACATTTCCAGATCGGCTTCAGGGGACACGAGCCCGTGGCGCCAACGGTGGCAGGCCCAGGGCTTTCAAAGCGTCGTGCGAGTTGCTTTTGCACTCCCGGCGGCGCGTGCTTTTGAATGCTACCTGTTCAGTCTTCACCACTGGCTTGACTGCACCGAGCCGATGCAAGTCGCCTGGTCGACATTCAACATCTGGCCTGTGCTCAAGCGCTCGCTGGCCCAGGCCCGCAACCCCTTGAGCGAGCGAGAACTCGAATGCCTGGGGCTGGCTTTTGAGGGCCTGACGGCGCGCAAAACCAGCGAGACGTTGGCGTGCACCGAGCGCACCGTCAACTTTCACCTGGCCAATGCCATGGACAAGCTCCATGCCGACAACAAGCTCGCGGCCGTGCAGCGCGCCTGCTGGTTCGGATTGATTTGATCGGAACCAAGGCCAAGCGCGCCATGGCATCTAAACATCTTCTGCCTCAATAGGGAACATGCCGTAAATGTTTTCATGACGGTGCAGCACGGTAGGCAAATGATCGGGTTATGGGATTGGGGATGCCTTCCCGCTTGCGGCTCCGCCCACCGCCTTGGCTGCCTTGCCCCTTGCCAGGGCGGTAAATCACCGTTTCAGTTCCAGCCACCGAACCGGCACCGCGGTGTTTATCCGCCCAGCAACACCGAAACCCATGAATTTGATAGAAAACCCAAACTTCTCAAGACTCAACTAGCAAAATTCAGTAACATTAATCTAACTATTGCATTTAAAAGAAACAACAAGTAATGCGTACCTTGCCCAGTTCGGACGCCTTCATCCAAGTGCGCTGCAGCCGACACCAACCGGTGAAATGCAGTTTTCAAGGGGCCTTACCGCGCGCTTGGATGAACGCCCGCCAGCTGTGGGTCAGCGCCGCAGCATCAGCCGTTGTCAACCGAAACCCTGCTTTTCCCCTGACCGGGAACTTCGATGGGAATGGTGCGGCGTTCAGCCTGTTCCAAGCCCGTGCGACTTTACGCCGGCGCCTTTCGGCCGCTGGAGCCGCCAAAACCAACGCCGTCATCCAGGCGTTCAATGCTTTTAAAACTTCACGAGGACCAAGGCCATGCTCCGAACCAGTAGCCTCTTGATGCTGTGGCTGGCCGCTTGCGCGCTGGTGCCGGCCCACCTTGCCGGCTGGGCGACCTCCACGCTGCAGGATGCACGCATGGTAGCTAGGGCGCTCCCGGTACCGGCGCCACCTCTGCCGAAAGCCGTGCAGGTGACAGCGCTCAGGATTTCGGATTTGGATCGACGCGGCGTAGTGAAATTTTTTTCGGCCAAGCCGTAGACCCAAACCCAGACCCAGACCCAATAAATCCTGACGTATAGCTCTTGCCGCGCTGCCGTAGGTATTGCATGGCGAGCGCGCCAGGCCAGCGAAGTGATCATGCAGCATCTGAACGGTTTACCTCAGGGCTGCAATGGCTGTGAAATTGCTGGCAATCTCCTCTTTTCACGAACAGCCTGCCCCATGCCAAATTCCGCTGCACGAAAAAATCTCCAAGAAGCCATTGAAGCTGAAAAAGCCCAGGCAGCGCGGCGCCTTCGGCATTATGAAGACATCGTGCAAAGGCACCATGCCAGCCAGCAGCCGGGCGGCATGCCTTTATCGGTTGCGGATCTACTGGAATGGCACAGCTTTGAGCAGCAGCGGCTCGACGAAGTCAAGTTGGCAAAAGGACAAGCGGCACCTGATCAGCAGCCAAGTGATTGATCAGAGCCGGCACGCCTGTTGTCAACGCTGGGCAAGTGCTCAACAGGCAGCGCCTATCGTGCAGACATCACGCGTCCCGCTCTGCGTCACCGGTATAAGTCCGATGCTCGAAAGCCGCACCGCAAACTCGACAGCCGATGCCCCATAGCGTTGGCGCACCACAAAAACTATTCCAGGAGACGCGTATGAACAACACCACAGAAGAATTGCTGCTGGCGCTGGGTGTTCGGAGTTTGGCCGTGATTCGATGGCACGACCGACTGCCCAAAAACTTGGCACCTGCCGAGCAAAAGCAATGGAAGTGCGCCAATCCCTTCATCGATGTGGTGAAAGAAATTGTTGAAGAACTGGGCCGGGTATCGGATTGCATTAAGGCCTATCAGCTCGACAAGTGCTCACCCGCTGTGCCTGCTGCGTCTGCTGCGCCGCAGGACGAACACAGGCCCAGCTTGCCCGCATCGTAATCACCTCAAGTGCGTGGACTGGGTTAACCAGCCATGACTTCTCGTGCTCCAGCCTGCGAGGAATGCGCATGCCTAAATCGCTGCCTTATCGGCGGCCGAAAAATGAACGCCAATTTATGGCGGCGTCACTACTTGCTTGCCTGCCCTGCCGTGGCTTGGTGAAAAACACGCACCAAGGTATCGGCGGTGTAGGGTTTGACGATCAGCTCAAAGCCGTGCTGCCCTTCCTGGGCCATGACTGCGTTGTAGCCGCTGGTGAGCACCACCGGCAGACCGGGGTAGCGCAAGCGCACCTGCTCGCCCAATTCAATGCCATTCATGCCGGGCATGACCACGTCGGAAAACACCAGGTCAAACGCCTCTTTCCCCTGGGCCAGCAGCTCGAGCGCGGCCGCGGCGCTGGCGGCCCAGACCGCCCGGTAACCCTGTGCCGCCAGGATCTCGCAGGTCATTTCTCCCAAGATGTCGTTGTCTTCCACCACCAGCACGCTCATCTCCGAGGCCAGGCCATTGCTGTGCGCATCGAGCTGTACTGGCAAAGCCGCAGGCAAGGTCGCGCCATCGGCTCTGGGCAGGTACAGGGTAAAGACCGATCCGCTGCCCGGCTGGCTTGTCACTCCAATGTCGCCACCGGAGTGCCTGGCAAAGCCCAGCACCTGGCTCAGGCCCAGGCCGGTGCCCTGGCCCACCGCTTTGGTCGTGTAGAAGGGCTCGAAAATCGCATCGAGCTGGTCGGCGGCCATGCCGCAACCGGTGTCACGGACCGAGATGGCCACGAAATCGCCTGGCCGATCGCTTAGTTGAGCATCTCGGCCCGAGCCAGCCGGGATGCGATCGACCGGTTGGACGTGAACCGTGATTTGCCCCTGGGCATCCATCGCGTCGCGCGCGTTCACGGCCAGGTTGACCAGCGCGGTTTCAAACTGGTTGATGTCCGCCTTGGCCAAGCACAGTTCTTCGCTGGCCTCAAAATGGATAAGGACCTGCCGGCCCATCAGCGGGCACACCAGATCGGCCATGCTTTTGACCTGCTGGTTCACGTCAAACACTTCGGGGTGAAGCGGCTGCTGCCGGGCAAACGCGAGCAGCTGGCCGGTGAGCCTGGCCGCGCGCCCGACCGTGTCGAAGATCCGGTCCAGGTAATGGCTTCGCTGGCCGTCGGGAAGGCGCGGGCTGCGCAGCAGCTCGGCCGAAGAGCTGATCACCGCCAGCAAGTTGTTGACGTCATGCGCCACCCCGCCGGTGAGCTGGCCCAGCGCCTCGAGCTTTTGCGACTGCCGCAGCGCGTTTTCCGAATGCAGCAGCTCGGTCGTTCGGTGGTCCAGCAACTCGTGCGCCAGGCGCAGGTCGCGTTCGGCCTGCAGCCGCTGCAGGGCAACCCAGGTCCGCTCGGCCACCTCCTCGACCAGTGCCTGCTCGCTGTCCGCCCAAACGCGCGGCTGGGCATTGAGCACAAACAACAGCGCGGCAAAGCGCCCGTTCTTGACCAGCGGCGCGCCAATGAGCGCCTTGTGGCGCATGGGCTGGTTGCTCGCCTGGGGCGCGCCTCCGGTG
>JAQGNE010000060.1 GCA_028291985.1 Polaromonas sp.
AACTGATTCACCGCCGGGCGCCTTGGAAAACCAAGGAATCGGTGGAACTGGCCACGCTCGCATGGGTGTCCTCGTTTAACCACCATCGCCTGCTCGAACCCATCGGCTACATTCCGCCGGCGGAGGCCATAAAACTCTTTACGACTTTGAGCTTGAACTCTGTTTTGTACTTTTCCATGAAACCCTTTGAAGTTTGTCCAACTTCTGGGGGTCAGTTCCAATACGGGGCGATTCACTTCGGGATTTCTGCTTGTTCACGTCTGTTGCCATCCAGGTTTTAAAAAACCTATCGTTGTGTCTATTTAAATTAGACCACCACATTAGCCCATGCGCGCCTACTTCAAGCAATCGGACATTTTCCAATTAATGCCATTACTCCCTTTATAGCGTGAGTTTGAACGGCCTCCCTAATCACTAAGTCAACTCTTTTCCTCAAGATAACTTTAAACGCGTTTAACAGTTTTGGTCAAATGCTTAGCAAGTCGCTTGACCACTCATGAGTAATAACCTCAAAAGGCTTTAGACCGCTGCGATGACGATGATCTCGATCAGCAGTTCGGGGGCCGCCAGCTTGGCCTCGCACGTCGCGCGCGCCGGACTGCCGCTGGCCGGTACCCATGCTTCCCACACTGCATTCATGGGTACGAAATCGGTATTGATGTCTTTAAGCCAAATCTGCGCACTGAGAATTTTTTCCTTGCTGCTGCCGACGCTGGCCAAGCGGGCATCAATGGTGTCGAGCACACTCTGGGTCTGCGTGGCAATGCTCCCCTCGCGCACGGCTGAGGTGATACCGGCCAGATAAACAACGCCGTTGTGAACGACAGTGCGCGACAGACGAGGGGTGGATTCGAGGCGTTGGATGTTAGACATGAGTATTGATTTTCTTAAAGTTGAAGAAATGGTCGAAGATTTAGACAGTCGAATGCAAAAAGCTCAAAGCTGGAGAGAAGATGAGCAAAAAGTAGAAGTAGCTTTTAAAAGTTCATTGGTTTTGTGTATTCCTATTGCATGCTTTCAAAAAATTTGGCGCCTTTTGCGTTCGGATTTTCGTACTCAACTGTGGCTACAGCACCAAACCTATCTACCGCAAAAGGCGCAATCGGCTGTGTGCTTCGCCCATCGAGCACGAGTTCTGACACGATCTGCCCGCCTATCGGGCCGAGTTCGAAGCCGTGGGCTGAAAATCCGAAGGCATGCACCAGGTTCGGTGCTTTTTTGCTCAGGCTGATGATGGGAATCTCATCAGGCATAAAGGCCTCGACGCCGGCCCAGGCCCTGTTGATGCCGACGTCCTTAAGGTGAGGAAACAAGTCGGTCACGGTCTGCGCGCTGGTCGAAAGTTTCATGAAATCCACCTCGCCATGCCGCGCAAACACATCGGCGTTGCAGCGCAGTCCGCCGCCAATCAGCACGGTACCGTTGGCGAACTGCTTGAAAGACAGGGGCCGGCCAGTTGCACCTAGTACCGGGTCGATAAAGTGCGGTAAACGCTGGGTGATCATCAGCATCAGGCCGCCAGGCTTCATAGGTACAGGCTCGCCAACCTGCGCGGCAAAGTCACCCGCCCACGCACCGGCGGCATTGACCAGCCAGGGCGCACTGAAAACACCTTGTGGCGTAGTGACCCGCCAGCGATCGCCAATACGCTCGACCGTTTGTGCGGGCGTGGTTTCGCAGAAAGTCGCGCCTAGGCGTTGAGCTGCATGGCGAAAGGCTGTCACCGCGCGGTAAGGCACGGCATGGCCGTCGTCTTTCACCCAGATGCCGCCGACAAGATTCGGCGTGAGTGCCGGTGCAATCTCATGCACCGTCTTTGCATCGACAATGACTTCGTGGGTGAAGCCGAGCGCGTTCAGGTCGGCGACGCGGCGTTTGAGCTTTTCCAACTCCGGCGGTGTTTCGGCGATCTGCAACTGACCGCTGGACACAAAGGATCCGTCTTCGCCCAGCAGTTCGGTCAGCCTGTGCCACAAATCCAACGACGCGCGAGCCAACGGTACCTCGGCATAGTGCCGGCCCAGCGTACGCACGCCGCCGGCATTGACACCCGAGGCATGGCGTGCGCAATACTCGGCTTCGAGCAGGGTGACTTTCACGCCACGCCGCGCAAGATGAAAGGCACTCGATGTGCCGTGGAAACCGCCGCCAATGACAATGACGTCGGCGCCGTTCTCCTGGTCACGAACCTCAGGCTTCACGCGCGAGTTCCCCAAGCGTGATGGGCTTGATGGGGGGGCGGATGCGGAAGTAGCCGATCTCGGCTGGTGGCAGGCCCCGCGCCTCGGCGATGACTTCGGTTACCGTCAGTCCGCATTGCCGGCCCTGGCACGGGCCCATGCCGCAGCGGCCAAAACTCTTGGCCTGGTTCGGACCGGTGCATCCGAGCTTGACGTAACTGCGGATGTCGCCGGCCGTCACCTCTTCGCAGCGGCAGACGATGACCTCGTCAGCCGGGATGCGGTTGGCCGCCTTGGGCCGGTAAAGGGCATCGAGGAAGGGCCGGATGAAAAGGTGCTCCCGCATCCCGGCGCGCAAGGCTTGCCCAAGGTTGTCACGCTTGACATTGTCAAGCTTGCCGCAATACGCTGCAGCGGCCAATCCAGCTACTTCCCCTTGCAAGGCTGCGACCCGTGCGCCGCCAATACCGCCGCCGTCACCCGCGACGAAAATGCCGGGAACGTCAAGCGCGCCCCAGGCATCGGTAACAGGTGTCCAGCACAGTTGCGCGCTGTCCCATTCATGCTTTGCCCGCACAGACCAGGAAAACTGGGTATTGGGCACCACGCCCTGGTGAAGAAGCACCAGCGGGCTGTCGACATTGTGCTTCGCTCCGCCGCTGGAAAAGCCAAGGCCGCTGGCTTCGCCGCTACCCAAGACATGCAGGTCGGTCGCGCCTTTGAAAAAAGGAACGCCTGCCTTTTTTAGGGTGGCCATCAGCGCCAGGCCCTTCTTGAGATAACGCCAGCCGGCCAGCGCGCCGCCCGCATAGCGGATTGCGCGCCGGTAATCACTCCCATCGGTCGTGTCGACGATCGCAGCAATCGGCACGCCAGCACGTACATACTGCCATCCCAAAAGGTACAGCAGTGGACCGCACCCTGCCAGCACCACGGGTTTCGTTGGAGCCATTCCGGCGCTTTTGAGCATGATTTGCGCTGCGCCTGCCGTGAGCACGCCGGGCAGCGTCCAGCCAGGGATAGGAAAGGGCCGCTCCAACGCGCCAGTGCACAGCAGCACCGCTTTGGCCTGCAGCGATTTGACCTGGCCATCCTGCAGGTAATGCACCAGGCGCTCGGCCGTCACTTGCCAGACGGCAGCGCCGCTGATGTGCCGGGCGCCGCTGGCGGCAAAGCCCCGGGCAATGTCCGCGCCGGCACTGTAGTCCGGGCCAAGGATGTCCAGCCGCTGCTTTGGCGCATCGGTAATGCCGCGGTAGATCTGGCCACCAACAGCGAGTTGTTCATCGAGCACGACCACGCTGGCGCTGTGCTTGCGGGCGGTCACTGCAGCGGCCATGCCAGCGGGACCGGCCCCGATGATGGCGATATCCACGGACTCCACGAATTTGGGCATGTCATTGACCATGGGTCGCCTCTGTCAATGTGCGTTCGGCCATCAGGTCGCGCATCCCGTCCTGTGTGCGGATGTCCATGCCTTCGCGCAGCGTGACGAGGCAGCCCTGGCGGTTGGGCATGCCGTCGATCTCCAGCAGGCATTCGAAGCACACACCCATCATGCAGTAAGGCGCACGCGCATCACCGGACACCGGCGAATTGCGAAAGCGTCGCACGCCCGCAGCCAGCAGCGCGGCAGCGACGCTGGTGGTGGCCGGCACGTGCAGCGGCTCGCCGTTAAACGTGACCGCAACGGTAGTGACACCAGGCTGGTCTTTCAGAGGTTGGAACAAGGATTCAGTGGGCATGGCTGGGGCAGTAGTTAGGGTTCAGGAAGCGGTCGCCGGAAAAAACTTCGATCTCCTGCGGTTTGCCGGTTGTGCTGGTGACCCAGGGCGCGATATGGAAGGTGTGGGCGGCTGCCAGCGTGACGCCGCTGTGGCAGGTGGTGACGAAAGCGCCCGGGTGTTTGACCGACTCTTGGTAGATTGGAAAACCGTCAGGGCTCATCACGCGCAGCGCGCCCCAGGCCCGCACCAGGCGCAGGCTGGCCAGGAGGGGAAAGGTCCGCACGCCGCGCTGCGCAATGTTGGCCAGCACGCCTGTGGTCACGCTGTCGTTGAAGCCGACCTCCTCCATCGAGTCGCCAAGTTGGATAGTGCCTTCGTCGGTCTGCCGGACGTTAAGCGTCGGGTAGTCGAGGAACCTCGCAGTGCGCTCGCCGACCAGCACTTGACCGCGATTAGGCACAACCGGCGCGTGAATGCCGAGCTGCCCGGCCAGATCGCGATTCCCTAAGCCGGCCGCCAGCACGACGCGCGGGGCATGCCAGCGACCATCGACAGTGAAGCGGCGCTCATTGCCCTGCCCTTGGGACGTAACCTGGCGGGCTGCTTGGCCACTAACATAGTGAACCCCGTGCTTCAGGTTGGCCGCATGCAGCGCACGCAGCAGCTTAAGCGGGTTGGCGTGGCCATCCATAGGTGTGTAGCTGGCACCAACCACCTCGGGGCCGACGGCAGGCACCCTGTCAAGCACTTCGTGACGTGTCATCATCTCGAAGGGGTAATCACCATGCAGTTCGTCCTGGATGGCTTGCAGACGCTGGCGGCGCTCTTGCAGCTCTTCGTCGGAAAAGTAAAAGCTAAACCCGCCTGGTTGCTGCAGGTGGACATCGACACCGGTTTCTTCCAGCAGCGCGGCAGCGAGCTTGGGCCACAGCGACGCCGACGAGCGCGTCCAGCGCGCATATGGCGTCATGCCGAAGCCTTTGCCTTGTACCCATACCAAGCCGAAGTTGCCACGGGAAGCGCGGAAAGCTTGGTCGCCTTCGTCGAGCAAGGTGACGCTGGCGCCCTGGCGGGCGGCGCCATAGGCCACGGCGCTGCCGACCAAGCCGCCGCCAATGACGATGAGGTCGCTGTTTTTCATAGAAAGGTTCGATGTCATTGCTTGCCGATCAGTACGCGGTCGAGGCCAATGATGCGGTCCATCACGACCATCACGACCAGCGTGCCAACGATGAGGACTGTGGCCACGGCGGCGACCAGTGGGTCGATGGTCTGCGCGATCTGGTTGTACATGGCCACTGGCAGTGTTGTAGTGCCTGGCGTGGCAACGAAGACCGTCATCGTCAGCTCATCAAAACTCTGAATGAAGGCCAAAATCCAACCTCCAGCGACGCCTGGAATAATCATCGGCAGCACGACGCGGCGAAAGGCCGTAAAGCGCGATGCGCCCAGCGAAAGGGCCGCGCGCTCGGCATCGCGGTCTAGTCCTGTAGCTGACGCCAGCACCAGCCGCAGCGCATACGGGATGATCACCACAACGTGCGTGGCAGCCAGCCAGACAAATGAACCACTGACGTTGAGCGTGGTGAAAAACCGAAGAAAGGCAACGCCCAGCACGACATGTGGAACCATCAGCGGTGACAGAAAGAAACCCATCAACACACCGCGTCCGGCAAACTTGTAGCGCGTCAGCGCCAGCGCGCCGGGCACCGCGAGCAAGATCGCCACGGTGGCCGATGCCAGTCCCAGCCACAGCGAGAACCAGAAGGCGCGGATGATCTCGGTCGAATTGAGAATGGCGCGGAACCAGCGCAGCGAAAAGCCTTCAGTGAAGGGCATTGAGATGTAGCCCTTGGCCGTGAAGGACACAAGCATCACGATGACCAGCGGCGCGATGATGAAGCCAATGAAAAGGGCGTGGTACAGCAGCGAGAAAAAACCGTTCTTGCGCATGGTCAGCTTTCGTTGATGGGCGGATTCACGCGTCGAACACCTGCTTGAAGCGGCGCTCGACCCAGCGGTTGGCGCCCAGGATGATGACCACGTTGGCCAGCAGCAGCAGCATGGCGATGGTGGCGCCCAGCGGCCAGTTCAGCGTGTTGAGGAACTCGTCGTAGGCTGCAGTGGCCACGACCTTGAGCTTGCGCCCACCCAACAGTGACGGCGTGGCGAATGCAGAAGCGGCCAGTGCAAAGACGATGATGCAGCCCGACAAAATGCCCGGCAGCAGTTGCGGCAGCATGATGCGCCAGAACACTTTCAACGGCGAAGCACCCAACGACAGGCCCGCGCTTTCGATCTGCGGGTCGAGCTTTTGCAAATTGGCCCAGACCGAGATGACCATGAAGGGGATCAGTACATGGGTAAGCGCAATTGCCACGCCGGTCATGCTGAACAGCAGGCGCACTGGTTCGCTAACAATGCCCAGTTGCAGCAACACGCTGTTAATCAGCCCGTTGTTGCCAAAGAGGATGGCCCAGCCGAGCGTTCGGACCACCACCGAGATCAGCAGCGGGCCCAGGATAACGATCAGGAACAGCGCGCGCCAAGGGCTTTTCATGCGCGCAAGGATCAGCGTCTCGGGCACGCCAAAGACCACGCACAGCACCGTCACGCCCAGTGCCAGCCCACCAGTGCGCAGGAAAATCTCATGGTAATAGCCGTCCGAGAAGACTTCGAGGTAATTCTTCCAGGTGTAGTCGGGCAGCACACCGCGCGTGCCATCGAAAGCATGAAAAGACAGCAGCACCGTCAGCAGCAGCGGAACCAGAAGCAGGCCGATAAAGAGCAGCAGCGCGGGCGAAGACAGCAGCCAAGGCGCAAAGCCGGCCTTGTCGTCACCCGCCTTGCGTAATTTGCTTGGATTTTTTGTGACCGGTCCCGTGGAAGGCACCGTTGCGCCGTGCGCTTCAGCCATGAGAAACCTCCAGCGGCAGCACGCGCAGGTCATCGTCCGACCAAGTAACACCAACCTGGCTGTACTCGGGCGGCGGCACTTCGCCTATATTGGGGAAGCTGACCCGCATCAGACCAAAGCTGGTCTGGACTTCCAGCATCCAGTGGTTGCCCAGGAAAAGCCGCGTTTTCACCTGACCCGGCAAACCAATGCCAGCATCGCCCAGGCGGAGCTTTTCGGGCCGTACGAAGACATGCACGTCGCCAGTCGATTCTCGGCCACCATGCGGAATGTGAAGTGTGTGCTCATTAACGCTGACAATGGTGCAACGGGCGTTGTTGCTGACGACGCGGCCGCGCAGCGAATTGGTCTTGCCGAGGAAGGCTGAGGCAAACGGCGAATCAGGGCGCTCATAGGCCTCAAACGGCATGGCAAGCTGCACGATTTTTCCACCGTGCATAACAGCGATGCGGTCACTCATGGTCATGGCTTCGACCTGGTCATGCGTGACCAGCAGCGTGGTGATGCCGAGGTGACGCTGAATATTGCGCAACTCGATGTGCATGTCCTCACGCAACTGGGCGTCAAGGTTGGACATGGGCTCGTCCAGCAGCAGCAGTTGCGGACGAATGGCCAACGCGCGAGCGATGGCCACACGCTGGCGCTGGCCACCCGACAGTTCACGCGTCATCCGGCCTCCCAGGCCGCCCAGGCGCACCAGCTCGAGCGTCTCCCCGACACGCGTGGCGCGCTCGCTACGCGACATGCCGCCCATCTCTAGGCCAAAGCCAATGTTGTCAGCCACCGTCATGTGAGGAAACAGGGCATAGCTCTGAAAAACGACACCCATGCCGCGCTTTTCGGGCCGCAGGCGGGTGATATCCTGGCCTTCGAGCACGATCTTGCCGGCTGTTGGGGTCACAAAGCCGGCAATCATCTGAAGCGTGGTGGTCTTGCCGCACCCCGAGGGACCGAGCAGCGAGATGAACTCACCTCGCTCAATGTCCAGGTCCATCGACTGGACTGCGACGAAATCGTCGAAATGCTTGGTGAGCTGGGCTAGACTAAGAAAGGGCATGGGGAAAACCGGTTGCTGTCAGCAAAAATAAAGGCTCGCGCGGCGCTGGCGGGGTCCAACGAAGCCGGCGCGAGTAATGCGCCGGCGGTCTTTATTTAGCGTTCAATGGTACGGTTCCAGCGGTTGGTCCACTCGCCACGCTTTTCATTGACCACCTTCCAATTGGTGGGTATCAGCTTGCCGATCTGTGCAGGACCGTATGGCACCTTGGCAGCGACGGCTGGCTCAAGCTTGACTTTGCTGTTGACGGGCCCCCAGCCCTGGGTGTCTGCCTGCCAGGCTTGGACTTCAGGCGTCATCAGGTATTGCAGCAGGGCCTGTGCCTGGTCGGACACATCGCTCTGCACCACGGGGCAGGCAGCAATCAGAAGGGCCATTGCGCCTTCTTTTGGATACACGAATTCGATGGGGAAACCCGTGGCCTTAAAGGACTCGACACGGCCGCTGCCCCAGACGGCAAGAGAGATGTCGCCGTTTTGAAACAACTCGGTCATCTTGCCGGGCGACGGCTCCCAAGCCAGCACATTGGGCGCGACTTCCTTGGTCATGGCAGTAAAGCCGGGGTCAATGGCGTTTTCACTGCCACCGCGCATTTTTGAATACATGATCAGCGTCTGCAGGCCGTAGGTGTTAGAAATCGGGGGCACTGCGATTTTCTGCTTGAACTTCTTATCGGTGAGAATTTCCCAGGAGTCTGGCTTAGGTAGGCCCGCCTTTTTGAACGCTTCAGTGTTGTAAGCCAACCCTGTGGCGACAGCGCCGACAGCAACCGAGCGGTCATCGATGCGGGCCAGGGGGTATAGGTCTTTGTAAATGGCCGCATCCTTGATCTTGTCGCAGAAACCGAACTGGACAGCCTGTTGCATCGGACCATCGTCGAGCAATACCAGATCCAATTCCTGTTTGTCTTTTTGGGCCTGTAGCTTGGCCAGGGTATCGGTAGAGTTTCCGGCAACATAAACGATCTTGACTTTGTTCGCCGCTTCAAAAGCCGGAATAATTCTTTCCTTGAACAGTTTTTCGCTGGATCCTCCGTAAGAACCCACATAGAGCGTGGGAACAGTTTGTGCCTGCACAGCAGCAGCACCTAACACCGCAAGGGCCGCTGTCACCGGCGCGAACAAAAATTTTGCTTTCATGGGTTCTCCAAATGGTGCACACCACCCAAGTTAGGGCATTTCATGCACTAATATCACACATCAGGTTATGGGTTAGTATTTACCCTATAACCTGCCGTACCGCCTGAAAACTAATAGTAAGCATTCGTTTGGCGCATAACAAATATCATTATTTTCTTCGTTCATAACATTACGTTATAGATATTTATTTTTGAAAAACTATGCGACTTAGGCAACTTGAAGCTTTTCGCGCGATCATGTTGTGCCAGACAGTCACGCGCGCGGCAGACATGCTTTTCATTTCGCAGCCTGCGGTGACGCGGTTACTCGCGGACTTGGAAGCGAGCGCGGGCTTCCCGCTGTTCGAGCGCGCGCGCGGGCGCCTTCACCCGACAGCAGAGGCGCACCTGCTGTACGAAGAAGTCAACCGCTCGCTGGTTGGCGTGGAGCGCATCGCGCGCACAGCCTATGCCATCAAAACCCAACAGCGCGGCGCCATGCATGTGGCGGCGCCCCCCTCAATCGCGCTGTCTTTCTTGCCGCGCGCCATTGCGCAATTTTTGAAAGACCACGCCGAGATCAAGATCATGTTAGGTGTCTACGACTCGCGCAGCATTGTGGATATGGTGATCGGGCAGCGCTGCGATGTCGGTATCGTGAACCTATCAATCAGTCACACCGGAACGCATGGCGACAGCTTGCTGTCAACTGCTCATGTGTGCGCAGTGCCGGTCAATCACCCGCTGGCAGTCAAGGATCTCGTTGTGCCGGCAGACCTGGAAGGCGAAGTGTTCATCTCCCAGCCCAATAACGGCAGTACGCGGCTACTGATCGATACCATGTTTGCAGCGCATGGCGTTAAGTACAAACCTGCGCAAGTTGAGACCCAGGTATCAGCCACTCTGTGCTCAATGGTAAGCGCAGGCCTGGGTGTTTCACTGGTCGATGCCATCACGGCAATGGAATACCTGGGCAAAGACCTGCGCTTCATCCGCTTCGAGCCGGCGGTCCCGCTTGAATTTTCAGTGCTCACTCCCATGCAACGTATGCCCCCAAAACTGGTGGACTCGTTCATTTCTCATGTACGTAAGTTCGCTCTGGACGAACTTGATCCGCTGCTAGTCATGAATCACTAAGTAGTAGGCCTTTGCGTTTGTGTTCTAGAAAATTGCGACGTTATTGCCCGCAGGTCTACGATGCAATCGACCCCACGGGATGCCCATGACGCCACCACCTGCCCAGGTTTGCTGTTAAAAACTTGGGCCTGCAGAAAGAGTGCGCTTAGCCAAGCAGGCAGGATGCTTAGATATGGCGTGTCGCTCTTTTCACACTCAAAAAAAAATCGCATGCCTGTGGTGGTCTAATTTAAATAGACCACCACACGTTGGGGTAGCGGTAAGAACAGTTCCAGCCGCCCTCGCCTCGTGAAAAAAAAGCGTCGGCGGGCAACAAAGCATTCGATTAGGCACACCGATGGTCTTGCAGCCTCCGCCCGAATGCTGCTCTTCTGCCCGGCGACAATCGCTAGTTAACTTTTTCTGGAAAACGCTATGGCCCAAGAAGTTGCACGCGAAGAGATCCATCACCGCCAAGTAGATCTGCGTTTTTACGGCCGCTCTGACGGCCTGTATGAAGTTGTGGGCCGGCTAGTCGATACGAAAAGCCAGCCATTTCGCCGCCAGC
>JAQGNE010000074.1 GCA_028291985.1 Polaromonas sp.
TGGCGGAAACGGAGGGATTCGAACCCTCGATGAGGCTCTACACCCCATACTCCCTTAGCAGGGGAGCACCTTCGGCCACTCGGTCACGTTTCCAGTTCTCTGATTATGTCACGACTTTGCGGCCGCCATGCCAAGGTCAGCTGCTGGCTGGTCGAGATCAAACGCCTTGTGAAGGGCTCGGACCGCAAGCTCCATGTACTTCTCGTCGATCACGACAGAGGTCTTGATCTCGCTGGTGGAAATCATCTGGATATTGATGCCTTCCTCGCTCAGCACGCGAAACATCTTGCTCGCAATGCCGACATGGCTGCGCATGCCGATACCGACGATGCTGACCTTGCAGATCTTGGCGTCGCCCGTGACCTCTTGCGCGCCCAGTTTGGGCAGCACGGCTGACTTGAGCAGGTCGATGGTCTTGGCGTAGTCGTTGCGGTGAACGGTGAAACTGAAGTCCGTCAACCCGCCCTTGCTGATGTTTTGAATGATCACATCCACTTCGATATTGGCATCGGCTACAGCGCCCAGAATCTGGTACGCAATGCCCGGGGTGTCTGGCACGCCGAGTACAGAAACCTTGGCTTCGTCGCGGTTGAAAGCGATGCCCGATACGATGGCTTGTTCCATGTTTTCATCTTCCTCAAAGCTGATCAACGTGCCCGATTTGGCTTCTTCATCTATGTCGATGTCCCAGTCGGTAAAGCTGGACAACACTCGGAGTGGAACCTTGTATTTGCCCGCAAATTCGACTGAACGGATTTGCAGCACCTTCGATCCCATGGATGCCATCTCTAACATCTCCTCGAAACTCACCGTCGAGAGCCGGCGCGCTTCCGGCACCACACGGGGGTCCGTCGTGTACACGCCATCGACGTCGGTGTAGATCAGGCATTCATGCGCCTTCAATGCAGCGGCGATGGCCACTGCCGAGGTGTCAGAGCCGCCACGGCCTAGGGTGGTGACGTTGCCGCCATCGTCCACCCCCTGAAAGCCGGTGATGATGACGACGCGGCCAGCCGCCAGGTCAGCCCTTACTTTCTTGTCATCAATCGACTCGATGCGTGCCTTGGTGAAGGCACTGTTGGTTTTGATGGTGACCTGCCAGCCCGCGTAGCTGACCGAGCTCATGCCTTCGGCCTGCAGCGCAATCGCCAGCAGGGCGCTGGATGCCTGCTCGCCGGTGGCGGCCAGCGCGTCAAGCTCCCGGCCATAAGCTTCGTCAGGCCGCGCGGGCGCCAGCTCCTTGGCCAGACCCAGCAGGCGGTTGGTCTCACCGCTCATGGCGCTGGGCACCACCACCATCTGATGCCCGGCTCTGGCCCATTTGGCGACACGCCTGGCAACATTGCGGATGCGCTCTGTCGAGCCCATCGAAGTGCCGCCGTATTTGTGAACGATCAAAGCCATGTTTGTTGTGAGGTTGCGTTTCGGAAGTTGCGCAGCGCTTTTACAGGCGCATGCTGCAAAAGCAAAGCCTCAAATTATAGCCAGCGCCCTGATGAGATCAGGGCAGATACACCAGCACGTCGTTCTGGCGCTGCACAAAGCCGCTGGCCACGCGAATGTGTATGCGCTTGCCCCGGTCGGTGCAATGCGCGATCTGCTTTTGCAGTTCCTGAAGCTGCACTGCACTGGGGCTGACGCCGTGCGTAATCCTGAGCCAGTGGCGAAGCAGGTTGGCCTGCCGCGCCTGGCTCAAAGTCTGCAAGCTATGGATGCGCGGTTCGATGCCGGCTGCAAGCAGGTCTTGCGCCGCGACCTCCACCAGCAGGCGCTGCGCCTCTGCCGCATGCCGGGCTGACCGCGTAAAGGTTTCGCGGAAATGCGGGAATGCTGCTTCAAGCACTGGCATCAATTGGTGACGAATTCGGTTGCGGGTAAAGCGAACGTCCAGGTTGCTAGGGTCTTCCACCCAGCCCTGCCCCACGCTGCCGGTGCCAGGCTGCCGCGCCGAAAGGCCTTCAGATGCCAGCCAGTCGCGAATGCTGGACGCGCTCAGGTGAAGCAGTGGACGCACATATTGCAGGCCGTCCCGTTGCCAGGCGGCCGGCATCGCCGACAGACCCGGCAGTCCTGCGCCGCGGCTCAGCGCCAGGAGGAGCGTCTCGACCTGGTCATCCGCATGTTGTGCGGTTGCCACTGTTTTAATAGCTTCACCGCCTGAGCTTAATTGGCCTGAGGCGGTATTCAGTTCAAAAACCTTTCTACCCAGTGCGGCGTAACGGGCGTGCCGCGCTGCCTCTTCGGGGCTTTTGCCCGGCAGCGCGCGAGCGTCCACATGCACCACATGCACCGGCACGCCAAGGGCCGTGCAAAAGGCGGTGCAATGGGCTGCGAAATCATCGGCAGCAGCCTGCAAGCCGTGATGGATGTGGATGGCCTGAACCTGGCCGGGGTACTTGCGGGCCAGCATGAGCAGCAGCGCGGTGGAGTCTGCACCACCGCTGTAGGCAACGGCGAAACTCACTTTGACGCGTCAGGCCTGCTAGGCTGCACGCCGAGTTCCTTCAAATCGAGAAAATCCTTTTCGCGTCCAGTTGCTTGCTTGTTGCGAATAAAGTCTTCGCGATTAATGACATTGATGCAAACGTCGTTCAGATCAACCTTCAATCGAGCAGCGTAAGCGCTCGAAAATTCAACCCCGCTGGCTGACACCATCAGGTCGATTCTGGCCGGCGGAAAACCCAATTGAATAATTGTGTCCGGAGCCTCAAAGTCGGCAACCGCCAAGCCCAGCGAGGCAAACCCAAACTGCTCAAGTGAACTCAAGAGCTTTGCAATGTTTTGCGGCGTCGGGGAGACCCAGAAATCTATGTCGCCTGTATAACGTGGATGACCATGCGCCATCAACGCATACCCGCCAACAACCAGATACTCAACCTCGTTGGCGTTGAGTAACTGTACAAACTCTTTGAAGTCTTTGTTGAGCATGAGGCAAGGTCACCATGTACTGTTGACGCAAAAATTCGAGGGCGGCAAAACGCTCCTGCATCGAACGCGAAAGCCAGAAATCAAGGTCGCTTGGCTGATCCTTGAAAGTAGTTTTAAAAACAACTTTCTCGATCATGCTCGATCTCCTCTACCCGACCTCAACGCGCGTCCGCTTTGGTATCGGTAAACCGCCCGTAGCTTTGCAGGCGCTCGTACCGGCGGTCAAGCAGTTCGGGGACCTTCAAGTCGCTTACCTGGCGAAAGGCATCGTTGAGCGCGCGCTTCAAAAACGCCGCCATCTGCTTGTGGTCGCGGTGCGCGCCCCCTACCGGCTCACTGACGATCTTGTCGATCACGCCCAGAGCCTTGAGCCGGTGCGCGGTGATGCCCAGGGCTTCAGCTGCAACCTCGGCCTTTTCAGAGGTTTTCCACAGGATCGAGGCGCAGCCCTCAGGACTGATGACCGAATAGATCGAGTACTGCAGCATCACCACCTGGTCAGCTACCGAGATCGCCAGCGCGCCGCCCGAGCCGCCTTCTCCGATGATGGTGGTGATGATGGGTACCTCAAGCTGGGCCATCTCGAAAATATTGCGGCCGATAGCCTCGGACTGGCCGCGCTCTTCGGCATCAATGCCCGGATAGGCGCCGGGCGTGTCGACAAAGGTGAACACCGGCAGCCCGAACTTTTCTGCCGTCTTCATCAGCCGCAGGGCCTTGCGATAACCCTCGGGCTTGGTCATGCCGAAGTTGCGCAGTCCGCGCTCCTTGGTGTCGCGCCCTTTTTGATGACCCAGCACCATGCAGGCCGTGCCGTTGAAGCGGGCCAGGCCGCCGACGATGGACAGGTCATCCGAAAAGTGACGGTCGCCATGCATCTCGACGAAGTCGGTGAAGATGCTGTGGATGTAATCCAGCGTGTAGGGGCGCTCCGGGTGCCGCGCAATCTTGGTGATCTGCCAGGGTGTCAGGTCGCTATAAATGTCTTTGGTGAGCTGCTGGCTTTTCTTGGCAAGCTGGTCGATTTCTTCTGAGATATCCACCGCAGATTCGGTCTGCACATAACGCAGCTCTTCTATTTTTCCTTCTAGCTCCGCAATCGGATGCTCAAAGTCAAGGAAGGTCTTTTTGGCCATGTCTTGCTCCTGAAAGGCTTCTAGCTTTTTGTGACTAGCTGGCGTCCGCACCTGGCACAGGCACCGGGTCCAGCGAGCGCCAAATATACCAAGTCGCCACGCTGCAATAGGGTGCCCAGGCGGCAGCGACCTCGCGCGCATCGCTGCGGCTGACCGACTCGCCCGAGAAATAATTTTTGGCGATGCCGTTGATCAGGCCCACATCGTCCAGCGGCAGCACATTGGGCCGCATGAGGTAAAAGATCAGGAACATCTCGGCCGTCCAGCGGCCAATGCCGCGGATGGCAATCAGCTCTGCAATGATGGCCTCGTCGTCCATCGCGGCCCAGTCCTTGACATGCACCGAACCCTTGTCAAAGTGAATCGCAAGGTCGACCAGGTACTCGACCTTGCGGGCGCTCAGGCCTGCTGCCCGCATGTCGTCCACCTTGAGCTTCAGCACATTGGCCGGTTTCATGCTGGACAGCAAGGCCTCGAAGCGATGCCATACGGTTTGCGCGGCCTTGACCGAAATCTGCTGACCCACAATGCTGCGCGCCAGTGTGCTGAAGGCGTCGCCACGCGACTGCAGGCAGGCATCGCCAAATTGCGGAATCAGCCGCTTCATGACCCGATCTTTCTTGACCAGGTGCTTGCAGGCTTCTGCCCAGTATGGCGGAATCACCTGGATGATATCGGGCTCAGCGGGTGTTCCAAGCTCAGGCTTTACTATATTTTTCATAGCGAAAAGCCCTTATAGTCATTGGGCTTGAGCCCTGAAACGCTTGTCAACATCAGGACTTTACCTCCCAGCGGGTGCCCGCGGCCGAGTCTTTCAGCACGATGCCCCGTGCAGCCAGGCTCTGGCGTATGCGGTCTGCGGTTGCAAAGTCTTTGGCATGTTTGGCGTTGGCGCGTTCGGTGATCAGTTGCTGGATGCTGGCATCGTCCAGCCCGGCACCTGCCTGCAGGTAGGTTGCAGGCTCGATTTGAAGCAGGCCCAGGCATCCGCCCAGGTACTTGAGCAGTCCGGCCAGCCTGCCGGAGCGGGTCCGGTTGATCTCGCTGGCCAGGTCAAACAGCACCGCAATGGCTTCCGGTGTTCCGAAATCCTCATCCATGGCGGCCTTGAAGCGCGCCGCGAAAGGCTCTGTCCAGTCAGTCGCTGCGCACGGCTCGGCGGGCACCAGCGCAAGCGCGGTGTACAGCCGCTTGAGCGACAGCCGCGCGTCGTCCAGATGGGCATCGCTGTAGTTGAGCGCGCTGCGGTAGTGCGCCCGCACGATGAAAAACCGCACGGTTTCCGGGTCGTAGCTGGCCAGCACCTCACGGATGGTGAAGAAGTTGCCCAGGCTTTTGGACATCTTCTCGTTGTCCACCCGGACAAAACCGTTGTGCACCCAAAAGCGCGCCAGCGGCTTGCCATTGGCGGCTTCGCTCTGCGCGATTTCGTTCTCATGGTGCGGAAACTGAAGGTCGGCACCGCCGCCGTGGATGTCGAAGGTCTCACCCAGCGTCTGGCAGCTCATGGCCGAGCATTCGATATGCCAGCCGGGCCTTCCGGGCCCATAGGCGCTGGGCCATTTGGCATCGTCAGGCTCGGACGCCTTGGCGGACTTCCACAACACAAAATCGAGCGGGTCTTCCTTGCCGTCCTGTACGGCAACCCGCTCGCCGGCGCGCAGCTCGTCAAGCGACTTGCCCGACAACTTGCCGTAGCCGTCGAACTTGCGTACCGCGTAGTTCACATCGCCGCTTTCCGAGCGGTAGGCCAGGCCCTTGCCTTCCAGCCTGGCAATCATGGCCAGCATCTGCGGCACATAGTCGGTTGCACGCGGCTCCAGCGTGGGTGGCTCGATGCCGAGTGCGCCGATGTCGGCCTGCATGGCTGCGATCATCTCGTCGGTCAGGGCCCGTATGGTGATGCCCCGCTCAAGCGCGCGCCGGATGATCTTGTCGTCAATATCGGTGATGTTGCGCACATAAGTCACCCGGTACCCACTGGTCTTCAGCCAGCGCTGCATCACATCAAAGGCCATCATCATGCGCGCATGCCCGATATGGCACAGGTCATAAATAGTCATGCCGCACACGTACATGCGCACATGCCCCGGCTCCAGCGGCGAGAAAGCTTCAACGGCGCGCGACAGCGTGTTGTGAATACGAAGGCTCATAAGGGATCAGGAAAAAGCACGAGAGCGCGGCCGGAGCCAGCGGGCAAAGATGTCAACAAACAGCGCGAAGCCAAAAAAAACCGTGAAATCGTGAAGGTTTGGTGCGCCGCCGTTGCCGGCGGGCCACCACGCCAGGGCGGTTGAACTATACCCCTCAGCTACAATCTTTCAGTATAGCCAGCCGGGCGTAAAGTGCCTTCAAAAGCGCCGGGCAGCACACCGCAAGCAATGCCTGCAGCGTCTGCAAATCAGCCGCCCATGCAGCACTTGCCAGGGTTGCCGGCCCGCGAGATTTGACTTTCTATTTCTGCATGACAAGCGTTAAAAACCAGGGGCCTTTATGTTCAAGTCAAATCCTGCATCGACCGCAACGGGCAACCTGGCTTCAGGCAAGGCATCGCGCCCGCTTGCGCAGTCACCACTTGCGATGGCCTTGAAGCTTGCCCTGAAGATTTCGTTTGCCGTCAGCGCCGTTTGCGGAGTAGCAGCACATGCTGATGACTATGCGGACGTGAACCGCCTGGCCAAGGCGGGTCAGCTGGCGGAAGCCATGACCAAGGCCGACCATTACCTGGCCGGCAAACCGCGCGATCCACAGATGCGTTTCATCAAGGGCGTGATTCAGACCGAAGCAGGCAAGCCGGTAGATGCGATTGCAACGTTTACCAAGATCACGGAAGACTACCCGGAACTGCCAGAGCCGTACAACAACCTGGCCGTCCTGTATGCGGGCCAGAGCCAGTTCGACAAGGCGCGCGCCGCCCTGGAAATGGCGATCCGCACCAACCCCAGCTATGCCACCGCGCATGAGAACCTGGGCGATGTCTATGCAAAGCTGGCCAGCCAGGCTTACAGCAAGGCCTTGCAGCTCGATGGCGGCAATGCAGGCGTGCAGCCCAAACTGGCATTGATACGCACGCTTTTTGCACCTGATGTCAAGGCGCAGAAACCCGCCGCCGCGCCTGCTGCAGCTGTTGCAGCCGCACCGCCTACCAGGCCTGGTCCTGCAGCCGCTGCACCAGCGCCAGCAGCAGTTGCGGCTGCGCCTGCTGCCAGCCCGGCGCCCTCGGCCAAGCCCGCTCCGGCGGCTGCGGCGGCGCCCGCAACGGCTCCAGGCAATGGCGACGAAAAAGCTGTGGAAAGCGCGGTGCAGGCGTGGGCCAATGCATGGGCTGCCAAGGACATGGCGGTCTATCTGGGCAGCTACGCGTCCAACTTCGACACGCCCGGCAACCAGACGCGCCCGGCCTGGGAAGCGGAACGCCGTTCCCGCATCGTCGGCAAGTCAAAAATCAGCGTGAAGCTTTCCAATGTGTCGGTCAACATCAAGGGCTCATCGGCCACCGCCAAATTCAAGCAGGATTACAGCGCGGACTCGCTGAATGTCTCCAGCCGCAAAACGCTCGGTCTGGTGAAAGCCGGTGACCGGTGGGTGATCGTCAAGGAATCGACGGGAACCTGATGACCCTGGAACGTACCGAGCAGTGCGCCCCTGACGGACGGCATGGTTCGCCCGATGGGGTTACTGGATGTGGCCTGGCCGCGGCGGACTGGCAGGCGGCCACCACCAAGGGCGACCTTGCTGCCCAGGCTTTGCGAGGCGGATGCGGTGCAACATGGTCTACCCGCCTGGTTTTCAAGCGTTTCAAGGCACTGGCCCTTATTACCAAAGGGGTAGCAGCTATACTTTCAATAGCGGTCGGCATGTGCCTCCTGTCGCCGCTGCAGGCAGCCGAAAACAACCCGAGAAAGCCGCCCCGGGTGACCAAGCCGGTGGTTCAAAAAGCCGTCAAGCCCGCCAAAAACCTGGTGAAGGTTTCCGCCCCGGCGCGGCAGTACGTAAAACCAGCTCCCGCGCACCGCGACGGCGAAACCGAGGCCCGGCTGATCGAGATTTACCGCCTGATAGGCCAGGCGAGTACACGGGTCGCCCTGGCCAAGGCCGAAAAGCTGGTGAAGGACCACCCGAATTTCCAACTCGCGCAGCTCGTCTATGGCGACCTGCTGGCCGGCCGTACCCGCCCGGTATTGACGCCCGGTGACGTACCTGACGCTACGGCCAGGCAGGCGGCAACCCAGCTGGCTGAATTGCGCCAGGAATCTTTGCAACGCCTGCGCGCCTTGCGCGAAAGGCCCACGCCGGGCATGCTGCCGTCCCAGTTTCTGGCGCTGTCGCCCAAGGTCAGGCATGCGATTGCGGTGGATGCGTCCCGCTCGCGGCTTTATTTGTTTGAAAACGGACCGGAGGGCATGAAGCTGCTGACCGACTACTACATATCGGTAGGCAAGTCCGGCATTGAAAAAACGCTGGAGGGTGATCTGCGCACGCCGGTTGGGGTGTACTTTGTCACCGGCAACCTCGACCCGAAGTCGCTCAAGGATTTTTATGGCTCGGGGGCGCTGCCCATCAATTACCCGAACCAGCTTGACGTGAAGCGCGGCAAGACCGGTAGCGGCATCTGGCTGCATGGCACCCCGCCTGCGCAGTTTTCGCGCGCGCCGCTGTCAACCGATGGTTGCGTGGTGCTGGCCAACCCGGACCTGGAACGCATTGTCAAAACGGTTGAGATTCGCACTACGCCGGTGGTCATTGCGAACAGCCTGAAGTGGGTGGCTCCGCAGTCAGCCAGGGCTGACAGCAAGTCGTTTGAAGACGCCCTGAAGGGCTGGCATGCGGCCAAGTCAAGCGGCGACATCAGCCGTGTGATGGACTGGTACGCGCCAGACTTCACCAGCTACGGCAAGACACTGACCACGTGGGCACCGGCGCTGCAGGCCGAGCTCAAGCAGGCCGGCGGAAACGGCGTAGAGCTCAAGGATGTGTCCTACCTGCGCTGGACGGACAGCGACGACACCATGGTGGTAACCTTTGGCGAGCTCGTCCAGGGCGCCCGGGTAGGACGCACCAAGAGACAGTACTGGAGCCGCGAAGGCAGTCAGTGGAAAATATTTTTTGAAGGGACAATCTAGTGGCCTCTCGCGTTTTTTCCGGGTTGACAACACGCTCCGACACAGCCGAAGCGGCCAGCGCCAGCCGACGTCTTCTGCTGGCCGCTTCGGCTTTTGCGGTGCTGGCTTCACTTGGCGTCGCAGCGCCTGCTCTGGCACAGTCGGGCAGTGCCGCACCGCAGGTAAAGTTCGTCACCAGCGCCGGGGATTTCGTGGTCGAGGTCTACCCCGACAAGGCACCCAAGACCGTTGATAACTTTTTGCAGTACGTCAGGGACAAGCACTATGACGGCACCGTGTTTCACCGGGTGATCGAGAGCTTCATGGTGCAGGGCGGCGGCTTTGATGCCAGCTACACGCAGAAACCGACCCGCCCACCTGTCGCACATGAAGGTCGGCAGGCGCTCGCCAAGGGCGGGCCAAAAAACGTGGTCGGCACACTGGCCATGGCCCGCACCAACGACCCCAACTCTGCGTCATCGCAATTTTTCATCAACGTCAAGGACAACGACTTCCTGAACCCGACGCCGATTCCCGCGGGCGACCCGGTGGCAAAGTTCGAGTATCAGGGCCAGACCTACACCAACGTGCCACGCGCCCAACTTGAGACCGCTCCGCAGCTGTATGGCTACACCGTGTTTGGCAAGGTGGTCAGCGGCATGGATGTGGTCAACAGGATCAAGGCCATGCCCACCGGCGCAGGCGGCCCTTTCCCCAGCGATGTGCCCAAGACACAGGTGCTGATCAGGTCAGCCAGCCTGCTCAGGCCGTGACCCAGCCGCTACAAGAGTTGCCTTGCCGGCATGTGCAGGCAGGCAAAGGCGGGCAGCTGCCGATCAGCGCGGCATGCCTGCTTCAACATGCAAAGATTGATCTGAAGATCACCTGCAACACGTTTCATCCTCCAGCCACTTCATCAAAGGAATTCACATGAGCAATCCCAAGGTAGAGCTTCACATCAAGGACCACGGGGTCATCACCCTGGAGCTTGACGCCGCCAAGGCACCCAAGACCGTTGCCAACTTTTTGAGCTACGTCAACAAGGGCCACTACAGCAACACGATTTTTCACCGCGTGATTCCGGGATTCATGGTCCAGGGCGGCGGTTTTGAAGTCGGCATGAAGCAAAAGCCCACCGACGGCGAAATCGAGAACGAGGCCACCAACGGCCTGAAGAACGACAAGTACACGGTGGCGATGGCGCGTACCAATGCCCCGCACTCTGCCAGCTCGCAGTTTTTCATCAACGCGTCCAACAATAACTTTTTGAACCACACCTCGCCTAGCGGCTCGGGCTGGGGTTACGCGGTGTTCGGAAAGGTCGTGGCTGGCAGCGATGTGGTCGACAAGATCGAGGCTGTCAAGACCGGCAACAAGGGCGGCCATAGCGATGTGCCGCAAGCCGATGTCATCATCGAAAAAGCTGTCGCGCTGTAAGTCTTCCAGCCGCTAACGCAAAGCCGCTGTTGTCAGCACAAACGGCCGTGCCCCAGGCAGCGGAGCTGATCGCTCCGCCAGCCTGGCGCACGGTCGATTTCATTTCAGACCTGCATTTGCAGGCAAGTGACCGTGCCACTTTTGACGCATGGCAAGGCTACATGTCGACCACCACTGCAGATGCGGTGTTCATCCTGGGTGACCTGTTCGAGGTCTGGGTGGGCGACGATATCCTGCAGTGCACGAGCGGCGGTTTCGAAGCTGAAGCCGTGCGCGTCATACGGTCGCGCGCCGACGCGACGCCGGTGTTCTTCATGCACGGCAACCGTGACTTTCTGGCCGGACAGGCGCTGATGGACGCCTGCAGCGCCACGCTGCTTGCAGACCCCACGCTGCTGGTGTTTGGCACGCAGCGCTGGCTGCTGTCGCACGGCGATGAGCTGTGCATTGACGATGTCGACTACATGCAGTTTCGCCGCCAGGTGCGCACGCCCGAGTGGCAGAAGGCTTTTCTGGCCAGACCGCTGACCGAGCGCCAGGCGATTGCGCGGAGCCTGCGCGAGCAAAGCAAAAGCCGCAAGCAAAGCGGCGCCAGCTATGCCGATGTCGACACAGCGCTGGCCTGCCACTGGCTGCAGGCAGCTGACGCGCACACGCTGATTCACGGCCATACCCACCGGCCTTCAGCGCACCTGCTGGACGATGGCCTCAGCCGCGTGGTGCTCAGCGACTGGGAGGCGCTGGCAGCGCCGCCGCGTGCCCAGGTGCTGCGTCTGACTGCGCACGGCCTGCAGCGCGTCGATCTGTTTGCGCGGTAATCAGCTTGCGGGCGCACGGACTGTAAGCGCAGCAGAAGGCAGCGGTGGCCTTGTGTACCCTGCCTTGCTCAAGCTTCGAAGCACCCACAGCCGTCTGAAAGCTTTGCGTGCTGTCAACCTCTGCAGCTGTTGCATTCCATGCCTGGCAACCTCATGTGAAAAAAATATACGACGCTGGCAGCTTTCCCGCCGCCCTTTTTTCATATGCCGGACCCTGACGATGTTTGACTGGTTTCGCCCGCTTCAATGGTTGGCCGGGCTGCGTCCACAACCGATTCCCGATGCCATCTGGCTGGACACGATTCGCCACTATCCTTTCCTGGCCGAATTGCCGGCAGCAAACCAGCAGCGCCTTCGCCTGCTGGCCACCGCCTTTCTGCACAGCAAGGAATTCAGCGGCGCAGCCGGGCTGGTCATCACCGATGCCATGGCGGTTGCCATCGCCGCGCAGGCCTGCCTGCCCTTGCTCCATATGGGCGACAAGGCGCTGAAGCTGTACGACGACTTCAAAGGCATCGTGGTGCATCCAGGCGCGATGCTGGCCAGGCGCCAGCGTACCGATGCTGCCGGGGTGGTGCACCACTACCATGAAGTCCTGTCTGGCGAGGCGATGGACCGCGGGCCTGTTACCTTGAGCTGGGAAGATGTCGTGGCGTCAAACCATAGCGCCGGCAGCGGGAACAACGTGGTGATCCACGAATTCGTACACAAGATGGACATGCGCGATGGTGGCGCCAACGGCTGCCCGCCGCTGGGCTCACGTGCCAGGCGGCAGGGCTGGCAAGCCATCATGGCGCCGGCCTTTGAGCGCTTTCGCGAGCAGGTGGTGATGGCAGAGCGCTTCGGCGCCGAGCCGCCCTGGCTGAACAGCTACGGTGCGCAATCGCCGGTTGAATTTTTCGCCGTAGCGGCCGAAGCCTACTTCGTGAGCCGGCAGCGCTTCGAGCAGGATTTTTCCGACGTCGCGCAGCTGTTTGATGCTTTTTTTGGCAAAAGGTTCCCCTAGCCCAGTAGATACAACGGATGGCAGCTATTGATTCGGTAGCACACACCTGTGCCGACAGGGATTCTTTTGAACCCGCATCCGGCGATGCCAGCGCCATGGCACACGCCGGTCACCGCTTCAAATGGCGTAGTTGAGCACCGCGACCACATGGCAGGCGGTGCCGGCCGCCACAAAGAGGTGCCACACGAAATGACCATAGCGCAGCCGGTGGTCAGTGGCAAAAAACGCAACACCCATCGTATAAGCCAGACCGCCCGCCACCAGCCAGAAAAGTCCCCAGGCAGGAATGAGATCCCACATCGGCTTGATGGCAATTACCGCCAGCCAGCCCATGCCAAGGTACAAAAAGGTGGACAGGCGCGGCCAGCGGATACCGGCGACGATCTTGGTGGCAACGCCCGCTACAGCCATTGTCCAGACCAGCGCAAACAGCGTCCAGCCCCAGGGCCCGCGCAGCACGCCCAGGGCAAACGGCGTGTAGGTGCCGGCTATCAGCAGGTAAATGGCGCTGTGGTCCAGCACCTGAAAAACCCGCTTGGCACGGCGCGGGGTGGCTCCGGTGCCGCCCGGCATCGCGTGGTACAGCGTTGACGCGCCATACAGCAGCACCAGCGTCAGCGCAAAAAGGCTGAAGGCTGCGATGTCCAGCGTATCGCCTTCACGCACGGCAGTCAGCACCAGAAACGGTGCCGCAGCCAAAGCCAGCAACAGCACCAGCCCATGGCTGATGCTGTTGGCGATTTCTTCGCCGGTGGTCTGCCGCCGATGCGGCGCTTGGCGCCGGCCTGAGGGCAAGGTCGATGAAGCCATGGTGCCGCAGGCCCGCCTGGGTTTAACGCTTGAGCAACGCCTTCAGCGCGTTTTGCGCACGGCGCGCGTTGGCGCTGTCGAACTCGCCGGCGAACAGCTTGGCGGCGTCCTCGCCCCAGGTCTCAGCCGGCGCTGCCGCGTTGCGGCGGGTGAGCAATTGCAACTGCAGCATGCGCCGCGCGGTGATGTGCTCGGCAGGCGTCGGCACCTCGGCCGCGATTTCCAGTCGCAGCAAGGCTTCCGGCGCAGCCGCTGCAGCGGGCTTGGCCAGCGCCTGAACCCAGCTGCCGCGCACGGCAGGCGCGACCAGCTTGCCCAGTTCCTGCGCCGCGGGCACCAGGTCCGGGTCACGCTTTTCCCATGCGGTCAGCAAATGCGTCAGCACCTCGCCGTGAGCCTGCATGGCGAGCTTTTTCAGCGCCATGTTGGCCGCGTCAAAAGCTTCACGCTGCGCACGGAAAGCGGCATCGCCCAGCCGCGGGCCACGGTCTTCAAACGCCGGGCGCTCGTTGAAACGGGCGCCACGGTCATCACCGCGCGGGCCTCTTTCTTCGCGGTAAGGCTCGAACTTGTTGTCGGTGCTCTGGCGTGCGCCGCCCGGCTTGCCGCCAGGGCCACTGCGGGCGTCCTTGCGATCACCAAATTTTCCACCGCGCCCGGCGGGCACGGGCTCGGCCTTGCGCATGCCAGGGCGGTCGTCACCGCGCATCGCCACCACCGGTTTGGGCTGCGGTTTGGGTGGCTCGGCCGGGGCAGGCGCTGGTGCGGCCTCTGCGTTTTCGGCGGCAGGCGTGGCGCCGGCGTCATCAGCTGCGGCAGCAGCACCGGCGTTCGCCACAGGTGCGCTTTCGTCACTGGTGAAATTTACTTCTGCCGCGTTTTCGGTAGCACCCTGCCCCGATACTTCCTGGTCAGGAGCCTTGTTTGGCTCTGAATGATCGGCAACCGCCGCAGCAGATGCGGCCGGAGCCGCTGGCGCTGCGACCGGCACCTTGCCGCTGACAATCGCCTCCAGCGCCTTGGCTGCCGCATGAATCTGCTGCGCATCGCCGCTGGCGGTGGCGGCTTCCACGGCTTTGGATGCCTCCAGCACCATGCGGTCGAACTCGCCCAGCGCAGCGGCGGCTTTTTCACGCTCCTGGGTCTTGCGCTGAAAGGCGTCGTCAATCGGCTTTCTGAAAGCGTCCCAGAGCTTTTGCTCCTGCTTGCGCTCGATCGGCACACTCTGCGCCTCATGCTGCCAGCGTTGCTGCAGATGCTTGACCGCATCGATGCGCAGCACCGGCTCGGCGCCCAGCACCTGGGCTTCTTCAATCATGGCCCGACGGCGCGCCAGGCTGTCGTTGCGGGCCGTTGTCAGTGGCGCATCGGCGGCGTCCATGGCGGCTTTCCACTGCGGCTGGATTTCGGCAAACGCCTTTTCGCTCAAATGGCCGGCTTCGCGCCATTTCTCGACGAAACCGTTCAGGCTGCGGATATGCATCTTCCAGTCGGTGTTGCCCTTGTTCGACTCGGCCCATGCCAGCACCTCGTCGATCAGCAGCTTGCGCTGGGCGCGCGTCGCTTCGGTCTGCTCCTTGACGGTTTCCAGCCAGACCTCGACCACCTTGTGGGCTTCGTTGCAGGCATCGTCAAATCGCTTCCACAGCGCGTGGTTGGGCGTGCCGCCCTGGTCGGAGGTTTTCCACTGTTCGCGCATATGGCGAAGCGCGTCCTGCTGCTTGCGCCCGCCCATCGGCTTGGCCACCAGCGCCTCGGCTTTCACCACCAGCTCTTCCCGTATCTGGTCGGCACGCCAGCGCTGCCAGCCTTCCAGCTCGCCAGCTGCCGTCAGCGCCGCGTGCGCCGCGGCTTCCAGCTTGCTGTCGATGTGGCGGATGTTGTCCTTCAATGCCTGGCGCAGTTCGGCCGCAACCTTGGGCGTGGCCTTGCCGTGGCCTTCGGTAACTTCATGCTCGAGACGGGCCAGTGCGGCCTGCACGGTGGCGGCGGCCTTTTCGCGCATATCCTTCAGCACGGCCGGATCGAGCTTGGCCTTCGGTCCACGAGCACCTGGCTCGGCCGATGCCGCTGCTGCCGTCGGCACGCCGCGCGCGGCGCGCAGCTCGTCAGCCCACACCGGTACTGCCGGCAATGGCGCTGCGGCATCGTCAGCAGCCTTGATCGCCACCGTTATGGCGCTGGTGAAAGCGTCCCACACCGCCAGCAACTGGCCGCGTGAGGCGTCCAGCAAGGGCGGAAACCTGGCGTCGACGCTGGCCCAGTTGGCGTCCTGCGTGATCTCGTCGGCCTGCGCCTGCCAGTGCGCCACATCGGTGCGCAAGGTGTCCAGCGCCGCTTCGGCATCTCGCCAGGGCTTGATGGACAGCACTTCGATGCGCTGCGCAATAAGCACCGCAGCCTCGCGCTGCACCTGGGTGCGGTGCTGCAGGTCTTCAATGGTCCTGACACGTTCGGCCAGCTGCACCTTGAAGCCGGCCAGCGGTTCTTTGGACAAGGGCGCGCCAGCCTTGGCGGCATCGCGCTGCCAGGCCATGGCGTCAGCCAGGTTGAGCTTGGGCAGGGCCAGCAGGGTTTTGGCCTTTTCGCTCCACTCGGCGGCTGCCAACTCTTGCCCCTTGCTGCGCTTGAGCTCGTCGAGTTTTTCCTTCAGGGGCTTGGCAGCGCCCTTGTCACGGTTGGCCAGTTCCTTGTAGACCTCGGCCATCCGCTCGGCGCTGGGCTCAGTGGCCAGCCAGGTTCGGATGCGCGATGCACGCTCACCTGATGTGGCGGCCGAAAACGCGCCACCGGTTACACCGTCCAGCGGATGCGCATCAGCGGATTTGGATGCACCAGGCTTGGCTGCCGGGCTGGGCGTGGAATCGGGTTTGGATGATTTGAACATGTTGGATAGCGAAGAGCGCAGCTTAGGAAGAGGAAAACAAGGGGTTCGTCACCGACCGCCTGGCCTGCCACATGAGGGCGGTGCCGGCGCGTACAAGAAGGCTGTACGGGAAAACACGGTAAGTGGCAGTGAGCGGCGATAGACAGCAATTGCAAGGCACCGCGAACGGCGCAATCGCGTATTTTCGCTGATTTAGGGGACGGCCAGACTGAGTTCTGCACGCGGCGGCCATTTGCCATCACCGGGCACGGTTTTCGATGCGCCGAGAAAGAGCCTGTCGGGCGGCAGCTGGCGCGTGGCCAGATAATCCTTTACCGCCATGCCGCGCTGCTGCGCAAGTGCGCGTGCGGCCTCTTCATCGACCGCCATGCTGGCCAGCAGCAGTTGCTCCATCTCGGCAACCGGCAGGCTTCTAGTGATGCCGATAGCATTGCGCGGCTTGGTGATGTCCGCACGCCGGTAGACCTCGGCCAGCAGTGCCGGGTAGTCCTCGGTGCTGACGCTGACCGCATCGGGTGCGGTGGAAGCGCCGGCTGCGCCCGCGTTGCGTATCTGGCGCCGCTTTTCCGCGCGAACCCGCTCATTCAGGCGTTCACGCCGCAGGCCATCGCGCTCGGCCTCCAGGCTGCTGCTTCCAGCCACCGTCAGCCGCAGCGATGGCCGGTCGGTCAGCACCTGGGCCACTTTGTCCAGCGACAACCGGGCGTCCGGCGTCAGCTGCGCACTACCTGGTGCAAAGTCGACAGTGCTGAGCTCGGACGCACCGCCGCCAAAGGCGTTGGCCAGCAGGCTGAAGGGCGCGGTGATCGCCTTGACAATGACATTCAAAACCACCTTTCCGATGACCGCGCCCAGCGCAAACTGCGGGTCATTGAGCGAGCCACTGATCGGCAAGTCGAGATCGATCACGCCGTTTCGGTCAGCCAGCAGGGCCACCGCCAGCTTGACCGGCAGGCTGGCCGTCGAGCCTTCCACCTTGTCGCCAAAGCTGAGCTGGTTGAGCACCACCTTGTTGTTGGCCGTGAGCTGGCCGTTGGGCAGCACACGGTAGTTCACATCGACGCTGAGCTTGCCGCGGTTGATGCCGTAGCCGGCATATTTGATGGCGTAGGGCGACAGCGGCGGCAACTCCAGGTCTCGCACCTTGCCGGAAATGTCCAGCGCCAGCGGCTGGGCCAGCGGGTTGAGCTTGCCCGCCACGTCCAGTGAGGCAGTGCCTTCCGCACGGCCGCGCAGTTCCAGGTCTGCCATGCTGGGGCTGCCAGCGCTGGGCAACGACGAAAAAGCGCCGAGCCTGCCGTTCAGCTCAGTCAGATCTGCCGAGTAATTGGGCCTGACGAAGCGGTCTGAAAACAGCACCTTGCCATTGACCAGCCTGATAGGGCCAATCGTGATGCGGGCTGGCGCGGCGGCTGCCAAGACCGGCCCCGCAGCGGAAGCCGCTGCCAAGACCGGCCCCGCAGCGGAAGCGCCCGCCGCAACGGGACCTGCGTTTGGCGTTGCTCCTGAATTCAAGCTATTTGATGCTGCAGCCCTTGTAATACCCTGGGTTGTAGCTACTGTTTCAGTAGCATCCGGGCCGGAGGCCGCTGCTGCAACCGGCGGCGGCTTGAGCAGGTCCTGCAGGTTTATGCGGCCTTCCGGCGTCACGATAACGCGCGCAAAAAAATCGGTCAGCACGGTTTCACTGACATCCACCTGGGTCGGCCTGCCCGGATCCAACCCGACCTTCAGGCCGCGCAGCGCAAGCGCCTTCCACGCCAGCAAGTCCTCGCGTGGCGCGCGGGTGTTGGCGCGAAACGCATCCAGACCCGCATCACCCGAAGCCTGCGCCACCAGTCCAGCGGGCGTACTGCGCATGGTCACCTGCCCTTTGAAGCTGGCGTCAGCGCGCAGCACGTCAATATTGACGGCACCTGCAACGTACGGCTCAAAAGCGTGCACCGGCAGGCGCTCAGCTGTTAATTGCCCCTCGGTTTGTAGTGGCGTCAGCCCTACACCACCCTTGAACTCCAGCTTGCCGGGCTCCCGTCGACCGGCAGCCAGACGCAGCGAGACGCTGAGCGGCATGAGCTTCGTCGGTACTGGCGGTGAAGATGTGGCCGGCTGCCCACCCAGGTTCAGGCCGCTCAGCTGGGCATTGACTGCGCTCAACTCAAACGCTACCGGCGTCGGGCCTGCAGCCTTGTCTGAAAATGACACCGCGCCGCCATCCAGCGTCAGTTCGCCCAGCGATACCGCCCATCGCGATGCTGTGGCCGGCGGGCGGCCTTGTGTCGCAGCGTCCGGTGTCCGGGGCGTTGCCGATGCGTCGGCGCGGGCGGGCAGCCAGCGCTCCGACATCCAGCGGCCGTCCGCATCCCGTTCGATTCGGCCCTTAGGCTCGCTCAGCTCCACTTTTGCAATTTTCAAGGACCGCCGCGTCACATCGACATGGACGCCGGACAGCGCCAGCTGCCTGGCGGACGCCAGGCTTGCCTTGCCATCGGCCAGCTGCAGCGCCGCCAGCGACAGGCGTGAGGCGTCAACCTCCAAGCCCTGGGGTTGGCCGTTGCCAGCCGCACGCCAGTCAAGTGCCAGCTGGCCGTCAAGCCGGCCGCTCAGGTCGGGTTGTAGAAACTGCGCAATATAAGCAGCGCCCATGCCGAGCGGCCATGAAGCCACGGTGGCCGTCAGGCGCGCTGTCTGGTCGGTGGCGGTTCCGCTGAACGCGAGCAAGGCCTTGTTGGCATCATCCGCAGCGGGCGCGGCTGGGCCGGGCAGCTCTGCTGGCGCAGGAGCCACCGAACCCTGGAAGGCAAGCGGTGCGCCCGCCGCAAACGGATAAGCGATGGATGAGGCATTCAGGGTCAGCCCGGTCAGGCCGATGCGGGCGGGCGACGGCAGCGAATCGTCCAACCAGTTCACCCGGCCCGACCGCACCGCGATGCTGCCGACCTGCACCCGCCAGGGCCGCGGCGCGATGCCTGCGG
>JAQGNE010000087.1 GCA_028291985.1 Polaromonas sp.
GGTCCAGCCCGGTGATGCATTCGGTCACCGGATGCTCGACCTGCAGGCGCGTGTTCATTTCCAGGAAATAAAAGCTCTGGTCCTTGCCGACCACGAACTCCACCGTGCCGGCGCTTTGGTACTTCACGGCCTTGGCCAGTTGCACCGCCTGCTCGCCCATGGCCTTGCGCGTTTCGTCGCTGATGAAGGGGGAAGGCGCTTCCTCGATGACCTTCTGGTGGCGGCGCTGGATCGAGCACTCACGCTCATTCAGGTAGATTACATTGCCGTGGCTGTCGCCGATCAGCTGGATCTCGATATGGCGCGGCTCCTCGACAAACTTCTCGATGAACACCCGGTCGTCGCCAAAGCTGTTGCGCGCCTCGTTGCGGCAACTGGTGAAGCCTTCAAACGCTTCCTTGTCGCTGAAAGCGACGCGCAGACCCTTGCCGCCGCCGCCGGCGCTGGCCTTGATCATCACCGGGTAGCCGATGTCCTTGGCGATTTCCACCGCCCTTTCGGCCGTTTCAATCGCATCGTTCACGCCCGGAATGCAGTTGACGCCCGCCGCACCGGCCAGTTTCTTGGACTCGATCTTGTCGCCCATCGCGGCAATGGAATAGTGCTTGGGGCCGATGAAGACGATGCCCTCTTCTTCCACACGCTTGGCAAAGCCCGAGTTCTCGCTCAGGAAGCCATATCCGGGATGCACCGCCTGCGCCCCGGTCTGCTTGCAGGCAGCAATGATTTTCTCGGCCTGCAGGTAGCTGTCGCGGCTGGGCGCGGGGCCGATGTTGACGGCCTCGTCGGCCAGTTCGACATGGCGCGCGTCCTTGTCGGCGTCGGAATACACAGCGACCGTCCGGATGCCCATCTTGCGGGCCGTGAGAATGACGCGGCAGGCGATTTCGCCCCGGTTGGCGATCAGGATTTTGGTAAACATGGTTCTTTTTTCCTCGGCGCTTAAAGTGGAATGTTGCCGTGCTTGCGCCACGGATTTTCAAGTTTCTTGTCCTTGAGCATCACCAGACTGCGGCAGATGCGCTTGCGGGTTTCGTGCGGCAGGATCACGTCGTCGATGAAGCCGCGCGCGCCGGCCACGAACGGGTTGGCAAAGCGGGCCTTGTACTCGGCTTCCTTCGCGGCCAGCTTGGCCGGATCGCCCTTGTCCTCGCGGAAGATGATTTCCACCGCGCCCTTGGCACCCATCACGGCAATCTCGGCATTGGGCCAGGCAAAGTTCACATCGCCGCGCAGGTGCTTGGAGCTCATCACGTCGTACGCGCCGCCGTAGGCCTTGCGGGTGATGACGGTGATTTTCGGCACCGTGCATTCGGCATAGGCGTAGAGCAGCTTGGCGCCGTGCTTGATGATGCCGCCGTACTCCTGCGCCGTGCCGGGCATGAAGCCGGGCACATCGACGAAGGTGATGACCGGAATGTTGAAGGCATCGCAAAACCGCACAAAGCGCGCCGCCTTGATCGAGCTTTTGATGTCCAGGCAGCCGGCCAGCACCAGGGGCTGGTTGGCCACGATGCCGACCGACTGGCCTTCCATGCGGCCAAAGCCGATGATGATGTTCTTGGCGTATTCGGGCTGGATTTCGAAGAAATCGCCGTCATCGACCGTCTTGGTGATGAGTTCCTTCATGTCGTAGGCCTTGTTCGGGCTCTCGGGCACCAGCGTGTCCAGGCTGCGGTCCATGCGGCCGGCCGGGTCGGCGCTCGGGCGCACCGGCGCCTTTTCACGGTTGTTCAGCGGCAGGTAGTTGTACAGCCGGCGCAGCATCAAGAGTGCTTCGACATCGTTTTCAAACGCCAGGTCGGCCACGCCGCTGCGGGTGGTGTGGGTCGTGGCGCCGCCCAGTTCCTCTGCGGTCACTTCTTCATGCGTCACGGTTTTGACCACCTCAGGCCCCGTCACGAACATGTACGAGCTGTCCTTGACCATGAAGATGAAGTCCGTCATGGCCGGCGAATACACCGCGCCGCCAGCGCACGGACCCATCACCATACTGATCTGCGGCACTACGCCGGAGGCCATCACATTGCGCTGAAAAACGTCCGCATAACCGCCCAGCGATGCCACGCCCTCCTGGATGCGCGCACCGCCTGAATCATTGAGGCCGATGACTGGCGCGCCCACCTTCATGGCCTGGTCCATCACCTTGCAGATTTTCTCGGCATGCGCCTCGCTGAGCGCGCCGCCAAATACGGTGAAATCCTGGCTGAAGACGAACACCAGCCGGCCATTGATCATGCCGTAGCCGGTGACGACGCCGTCACCCGGAACCTTGTTGTCCTGCATGCCAAAGTCGGTGCAACGGTGCTCGACGAACATATCCCATTCTTCAAAGGTGCCTTCGTCCAGCAGTACGTCCAGCCGCTCGCGTGCGGTCAGCTTGCCTTTGCCATGCTGCGCATCGATACGCTTCTGACCGCCGCCCAGGCGAGCGGCAGCTCGTTTTTTTTGAAGTTGTTCAAGAATGTCCTGCATGGTGTTTGTGGCTTTCCTTACTGGTCTTTACGCTATTTATTGGGAGCTGATAGCCCTTGCCGGGTCTGGGCCGCAAGCATATTTCGTGCTGCAGTCGAGGCTGGAAGCCGCCCGCTGCTGACATCGGCAACCACGGCCGGCAGCATGGCGCTGACGGTCGGGTGTTGCCTGAAGGCCTGCTTCAGTCCGGCATCGATGCGCTCCCACATCCACGACAGCGCCTGTTGTTGCCGGCGTGCAAGCAATTTTCCGTTGGCATCCTGCAGCTGCCGGAATTGCGTCACGGCCTGCCAGAACATGTCGACGCCCCTGTTGTGCAACGCACTGAGCTGCAGCACCTGCGGGTGCCAATTGCTGTCATAGGCGGCGGCCTGATGCTGGTTCATGGCATTGTTGACCAGGCCAAACAGCCGCATGGCTGAGGTGATTTGCGCCTGCGCCCGCATCGCCGCATCGGCGTCGATATCAGCCTTGTTGATGATCACCAGGTCAGCAAGCTCCATCACGCCCTTCTTGATGGCCTGCAGGTCGTCGCCCGCATTGGGTAGCTGCATCAGCACGAACATGTCGGTCATACTGGCAACAGCCGTTTCGCTCTGGCCGACGCCCACTGTCTCGACAATCACCACGTCATGCCCGGCAGCCTCGCAGACCAGCATGGCCTCGCGGGTTTTTTCGGCGACGCCGCCCAGGGTACCGCTTGACGGGCTGGGCCGTATATAAGCCTTGTCATGCACCGAGAGCTTTTCCATACGTGTCTTGTCGCCCAATATGGAGCCGCCCGACACAGTGGAGGATGGGTCGATGGTGAGCACCGCAACCCGGTGACCCTTGGCTATAAGGTATAGGCCCAGAACCTCGATGAACGTGGATTTGCCGACGCCGGGCACGCCGCTGATGCCGAGTCGAAAGGATTTTCCGGTGTGGGGCAGCAAGGCGGTAAGCAACTCATCGGCCTGGGCGCGATGGTCGGCGCGGGTCGACTCGAGCAGAGTAATGGCTTTTGCGATGGCGCGGCGCCGGGACTGGGGGTCATGTCCCAAAAGACGCTCAAGCAGGGTTTGGAACACGGGCACCGGTGACTGCGTTGGGGCGTTGCTGTTGGCGCCCAGGCGCTTCGATACCCCGGGTCCTCCAACGGGCTCAGGATGCACGGAACCCTTCGATACCTCAGGGTAAACGGGAGAGGGAATGGGAACGGTGGCCAAAGCTGGAACGGTAGCTCGGGCAGGAACACCGTCGCCCGCCCCTCCCCGTTCGCCCAGAGGTATCGAAGGGCACTGATCAGCCGTCAAAACGGCACCATCAATCAAATGCGCAGGCAATGGGTTCCGTGTCTCCCGGGCATGCTTCTGCATCGCCGCCCAGTCGCCGCGCACCAACGCCTCCTTCTTGGCACGTGACCATCCCTTGATCTGCTGCTCAAAGGCAATCGCCCCGGCCCGCGTGTCAAATTCACCCTGCCAGATAAGCTCTACCGGTTTGCGCGTGGATGTATAACCCACCGGGCTCTCGTTGTGCTGCAACAGACGGCTCTCCATGTCCTCGGCATGCCCGCAGTAATAGGACCCATCGGCGCACCGCAGCAGATAAACGAAAAATGGCTTCACGGGCTGGGCAGTCAAGAAAGTGGCAATTTACGACGCCATACCGGCCAGCGACTTGCGAATCTGCTCCAGCACATCCTTCGCACTCGCCGGTATTGGCGTACCCGGGCCATAAATACCCTTCACCCCGGCCTCGTACAGCATCTCGTAATCCTGCCGCGGAATCACGCCGCCGACAAACACGATGATGTCGTCAGCGCCCTGCTTTTTTAGCTCAGCAATGATGGCTGGCACCAGCGTCTTGTGCCCTGCGGCAAGCGTGGACACACCGACCGCATGCACATCGTTTTCAATGGCCTGGCGGGCGCATTCCTCGGGCGTCTGGAACAGCGGTCCCATGTCAACGTCAAAGCCCAGGTCGGCAAAGGCAGTAGCCACCACTTTGGCACCGCGGTCGTGGCCGTCCTGGCCGAGTTTGGAGATCATCACGCGGGGCCGACGCCCTTCAGCCTCGGCAAACGCGTTGATCTCGGATTTCAGGGTTTCCCAGCCCTCGGCCGAGTCATAGGCTGCTGCATATACGCCAGTCACCTTTTGCGTGTCGGCGCGGTGGCGGCCATAGACTTTTTCAAGCGCATCGCTGACTTCGCCGACCGTGGCGCGCAGGCGTATGGCCTTGATCGACAGGTCGAGCAGGTTGCCGGATTCGCTTTCTGCCGCAGAAGTGATAGCAGCAAGTGCGGCCTCCACTTGGGCCTGGTCACGTTTTGACCTGATTTTTTTCAGACGTGCGATCTGGCCGTCTCGAACGGCCACGTTGTCGATGTCACGCGATTCAATGGCGTCTTCGGTTTTGAGCTTGTACTTGTTCACACCGACGATGACGTCGCGGCCCGAGTCGATACGTGCCTGCTTGTCGGCGGCTGCCGCCTCAATTTTCAGCTTGGCCCAGCCGCTGTCCACGGCTTTGACCATGCCGCCGAGGGCTTCAACCTCCTCAATGATCGCCCAGGCCGCATCGGCCATGTCCTGTGTGAGCTTTTCCATCATATAGCTGCCGGCCCAGGGGTCGATCACGCTGGTGATGTGAGTTTCTTCCTGGATGATGAGCTGCGTGTTGCGGGCAATGCGGGACGAAAACTCTGTCGGCAGCGCAATGGCCTCGTCAAAGCTGTTGGTGTGCAGACTCTGTGTGCCGCCAAACACCGCGGCCATCGCCTCGATGGTGGTGCGCACGATGTTGTTGTACGGGTCCTGCTCGGTCAGGCTCCAGCCGCTGGTCTGGCAATGGGTGCGCAGCATCAGGCTCTTGGGACTCTTGGCGTCGAAGCCCTTCATGATGCGGCACCACAGCAAGCGGGCAGCGCGCATCTTGGCCACCTCAAGGTAGAAGTTCATGCCGATAGCCCAGAAAAAGCTTAAGCGCCCGGCAAAGCCGTCGACGTCCAGGCCCTTGGCAATCGCGGTCTTCACATATTCCTTGCCGTCAGCCAGGGTAAAGGCCAGCTCCAGCGCCTGGTTGGCGCCGGCTTCCTGCATGTGGTAGCCCGAGATGCTGATCGAGTTGAACTTGGGCATGTGCCGGGCCGTGTACTCGATGATGTCGCCAATGATGCGGATGCTGGGTGCCGGCGGGTAGATGTAGGTGTTGCGGACCATGAACTCCTTGAGGATGTCGTTCTGAATGGTTCCGCTCAACTGATCCTGGCTCACGCCCTGCTCTTCGCCGGCTACGATGTAGCCGGCCAGCACCGGCAGCACCGCGCCGTTCATGGTCATGGAAACGCTCACCTTGTCCAGCGGAATCTGGTCGAAGAGGATCTTCATGTCTTCGACCGAATCGATCGCCACGCCAGCTTTGCCGACGTCGCCAGTCACGCGCGGATGGTCGCTGTCGTACCCGCGGTGGGTTGCCAGGTCGAACGCGACCGACACGCCCTGACCGCCAGCATTAAGGGCCTTGCGGTAGAACGCATTCGATTCTTCAGCGGTTGAAAACCCCGCGTACTGCCGAATCGTCCACGGGCGCACCGCGTACATGGTGGCCTGCGGGCCACGGATGAACGGCTCAAAACCAGGCAAGGTGTCGGTGTACGGCAGGTCTTTGGTGTCGTCTGCGGTGTAAAGCGGCTTGACACTGATGCCGTCGGGCGTTTGCCAGTTCAATGCGTCAATGTTGCCGCCGGGTGCCGATTTGGCAGCGGCCTGTTGCCAGGCCTCAGGTGTGGCTGGGGTGAATTCAGTGTGTTTTGGATTCATGTGAGGGTGGCGTTTGACCACAGACTGTGTAAGTGATTCGCGGCGCCAGGCGGCCCCCAGCAGGCCTCTGGAGGACCGTGCGACAGGACATGGCAGGCGCAGCGCCGACACGGATTCATCATGCGGTCAGTTTACATTATTTATAATTATTGATGCAAAATTGACGTTCTCGTTAGAATCCTGATCGTTCTGTTTCGCAAGCGCGCCGGTTTATAGATGCAGGGCATCGCTTTTGCCCATACCTTCATGCCAGACATTTCTCCAGTTTGAACCATCCTCCCATGGCCGCAGTTTCACTGACCCCTCGGGCACTTTACGAAGAAGTGGCCGAACTGCTGCGCCAGCGAATTTTCGATAGGGAGCTTTCACCCGGCAGCTGGATAGACGAGCTCAAGCTGGCCGAGCAATACGGCATCAGCCGCACGCCGCTACGAGAGGCTTTAAAGGTACTGGCCACCGAAGGCCTGGTCACCATGAAGGTACGGCGCGGCGCCTATGTGACCGACGTCAACGAAAAAGACCTCACCGATGTCTACCACCTGCTCAGCCTGCTTGAAAGCGATGCCGCGGCTGTCGTGGCTGAAAAGGCGAGTAGCGAGCAGATCCGGCAACTGCAAGACCTGCACCGGCAGCTTGAAAAGTCAACCGGCAACCGTGAGCGCTTTTTCCAGATCAATGAGGAGTTTCATACCCTGCTGCTGGCCATCGCAGACAACCGCTGGCGCGACCAGGTAGTGGGCGACCTGCGCAAGGTCATGAAGCTGAACCGCCACAACTCGCTCCTCAAATCAGGCCGAATTGAAGAATCGCTGGCGGAGCACAGCATCTTGATGCAGGCGCTGGCGGCACATGATGCGCATGGCGCTGCCGAAGCGATGCGCCGGCATTTCAGCAATGGGCTGGAAGCAGCCGCTTGACTGCCTGGCGCCCGGTCACGCGCGTTCCGTGCTTCAGGGCTTGCCGCGTGCCGCCAATGTGAAGGTGATGCTGCCCCAGAGGCTTTCCCAATCGGCATCCTGCGCCCCGACAGCCGGGACCATGTGCACCACGCTGACCATCCACGCCCCGGCGTAAGGCAGATCAAACATCGTCTGACCGTCTCCCCCGGTGGTGGCGCGCACCATCACCGTCTGCCTGCCACGCTTGTGCCAGGCTTTGAGCAAGGCACCCGCCAGCGGCTTGCCTTCAAACAGCACCTGAAGCCCCAGCCCGCCGCCAGCGCCCAGGGCCAGCGGGTCATTCAGCGGCAACAGCTCCAGCCGCTGGCCGACAACGGTTGCGTACGTCATGTCGAGCTTGCTGCTGACGCCGTTGCCAACGGTGGCCGGTCCGGCTGCCGCATTGTCAACATGCAGCAGCGTTTTCACATACCGGCGGTAGCGCTCGCGGCCCGGTTGCGTGGCTGTGCCGTTCGCCTCGCGCCGTGCCTTGATGAAGTCCAGGCCTTCGTCATGCAGGTAGCCATGAAAGCTGTCGGCTGACAGGCTGATGGTGTGCGGCTGGCTGTCGAAGGCCACCAGTTGTGTGCCGGCCGCCATCAGGGGCAGCTGCAGGGCTGCAACCGGTGTCGGCGGCAGCATTGCTGCCAGGTTTTGCCGGCCCGCAGCGGTATAGCGGGAAAATGATGCGGTTTGCGGCGCCGAAAAGCCGACAAGGTCACCAGTAAAGTACTCGCCCACCTGCAGGCTGAGGCTGGCCTGCTCGCCCGCTACCAAGGGCGCTTGTACCGGAGCCAGCCAGAACTCATGCGCCTTCAAGGGCAACTGGCCGACCAGTGCGGCAAGCAGACAGAAGCGGACAAGAAAAGAGAACATCAAACATCTCCAGTGATCACATACAGGGGGCAGCGGCAAATGGCGAGAGAAATCATCGCCACATCGGACAACCGTGTGGCGATTTTCTCCGGTACTACTTTTTCATAGCTACCAGCACAATACCTGCCAGGGTAAAGCCCTTTTTAGGCAAATAAACCGGCATGCCTTCCCCCCTGGCTTTACGCAGCGGCCACCCGGACGGTTTCACGCGGCGCCCGCGTCACCAGAAAAACACCGGGCAAAATCATCAGTGCGCCGGCTAGGTGATGCCAGCCGGGCACTTCTCCCAGCGCCATCCAGGCAACGATGCCGGCATAGAGCGGCCCGAGGTAAAGCGCGACGGCAACCCGGCTGGCGCTGAGTATTTTTTGCGCCCAACCGTAGATCCAGTAGGCGCCAATGCCCGGAACCAGGCCCGCCACCACCACCAGCCCGAATGCCTTTGCGCCCCACTGCGTCAGTCCGGGCTGGCCGGCCTCCCACACCGCAAACGGCACCAGAACCGCCACGCCGCTCACACAGATGACGGCCAGCCGCGCGGTTGAACCGAGCGTGCTGGGCCATGCTTTTTGCAGCAAGGCATAGCCAGCCCAGGCGATGGTTGCCGCCACGATCCAGGCATCACCGGCCACGAACTGCACATCGCCCAGTGCTTGCCACTGGCCCTTGACCACCACATGCAGCACGCCCGCCAGCGCGAGCAGCAGGCCCATGCCCTGACGCCAGCCAAAGCGCTCGCCCAGCCAGCGCGCAGCGCCCAGGCTGATCAGCACCGGCGATGCGGCATAGATCAATGCTATGTTCATGGTGCCTGTGGAACGCGCGCCCTCATAGACCCAGGCACCGCATATCAGCATGCCAAGCGTGCCCAGCACCAGGTATTGCCGCCAGGCGCGCACGATCTGGCAGCGCTGTTGCCAGAGTTCGCCGCGTGACAGCGCTATCAGCACCGCCGCGGCCACCGCCCAGCGCCCCAGCGCCAGCAGGTATGGGCCGATGACGCCAGGCGCACTGCGCGCTACCAGGTAATTGATGCTCCAGAGCAGCGGCACTGCCCATACCGCAGCCATCGCCAGGCGCGTGCGGTCGGCCTCAGGCATCGACAAGCTGTGCGCTCCGCTCTGCCGCGCCAGGCGCAAGTTCGGCATGCGCCAGAGCCATGACATGGGCAGGGCTTTCATGTTTGAGCCGGTGGTCGCTCCAGATCTGGCGCCAGCGCCGTGAGCCTGGCTGGCCATGCCGCAAGCCCAGCATGTGCCGGGCGATGGCGCTCCAGGGCGTGCCGTGCAACCGCATCTCGCGCGCCATGTAGACCACCATCTGTGCTTCGATGTCATCGCGTGTCAGGGCCGAGGGCGCGGCGCCAAGGTAATCTGCATCCCAGGAGGCCAGCCACCAGGGGTTGTGGTAGGCCTCCCGGCCGATCATGACGCCATCGACATGGGCCAACTGCGCTGCCACCTGTGGGCCGTTGTTGATGCCGCCGTTGACCGCAATCGTCAGGTGCGAAAAGTCGCGCTTGAGCCGGTGCACCAGTTCATGGCGCAGCGGCGGTACTTCGCGGTTTTCCTTCGGCGAGAGTCCCTTGAGCCAGGCGTTACGGGCATGCACGATGAACACCTTGCAGCCGGCGTCGCTGACGGCACCGACAAAATCGCGCACAAAGCCATAGTCTTCGGTCTTGTCGATGCCAATACGGTGCTTCACGGTAACCGGAATGCCCACCACTTCCAGCATGGCCTTCACACCGTCGGCAACCAGTTGCGGCTCGGCCATCAGGCAGGCACCAAATGCGCCCCGCTGCACCCGCTCGCTCGGGCATCCGCAGTTGAGATTGATCTCGTCATAGCCCCACTGCTCACCCAGCTTCGCACACTGCGCCAGATCGGCCGGCTCGCTGCCGCCCAGTTGCAGGGCCACTGGATGCTCTTCCTCATGAAAACGCAGGTGCCGTTCTACGTCGCCATGGATGAGCGCGCCAGTCGTCACCATTTCGGTATAGAGCAATGCCTCCTTGGTAAGCAGGCGATGAAAGAAACGGCAATGCCGGTCTGTCCAGTCCATCATGGGTGCCACACTGATGCGACCCGCATAAAGCTGTTGATTTTTATCAGTATTTTTCATACACAAAACGATCAAATCAGGGATTTCGGCACGTTTTACTAACACTGCGGTGCATTAGCCCATCATTGATGGCGCAGCTTCCTGCAGAGGCTTGGCGCTCACCGGTTGAACCACGAGCCGAGTGCTTGCGGCAATGGGATATGAGTCAATAACAGCTGCATGACCTATTGGAAAGCGCTTTACTACTTGCCACGCTCAGCCTTGATTGTTGCCGGTCGATAAGCGTCAACATTTTGCCGATCTGCGCACCGTTGCTCCACGCTCGCGCCATGAACGTATACCAGGCAATTAAGGCCATTCGATAGAACGGCTACTTGGCACCGAGCATGCTCACAAACCTTTGCAGCTGATTCGAGCCAGTATTAGGTCGATTTGGCTGAGCAGGAAATAGCGGTTGTGGATGGTCAAAAAACGAAGCAGATCTCGTAAATCTATAGTTGCCGCACGATCACCATCGGCACTGACTTTAGGAGAAAACTCGATCGAGCATTTTCCAAGCCGCGCCCCCTGTCAAAGCCACTTTTTCGAGCAGTCAGTATAGGTTCGGGATAGCGAGGCCAAGATATAGGGATCTGAAACGGTGGCAGATCAGGACTGTCAGCGTTTTTTACAAACGCGCCGATAGGTCGAAGCCTGGTTCTGACTGAACTTTCATTCACATGCAGCTCGTGTCCAGATTCCTATCAGGAAACAGATTCTTGATGGTGGCCGCACCTTTAACGATCAGGCTACCGGAAAGGTCGGTGAACGCCAGCGGACCGAAAAACCGATGCATTTCCGTTGCCGCCTGTACTTGCAGATGAGGTAACCGCCTCAGGGCAATCTCGGTTTGAAGGGTCGCTTGCCGTACAGCCAGCGAGCAACAGTTTTTGGCGGTCTACCGCTTCACGTCGACGGCTGTGGGAAGATTGTGTTTCGGTCGCTATGTCAAGAGGCCAAACGGTCTAGCGGCTCCACTGTAGGACTGAAGCTCAAGCTGGTATTTGACAGCTGGAATTGCAAGAAACTCGCAGAAATCCACTCGAAAGGTAAGCGATGTTTCAAACCGAACAACCGTTCTTCAAGATTGCATTAGTCGCAATGTGCGTTGCAGGTCTTTATGCCTGCGGCGGCGGTGGCGGCAGCACTTCTGGCGTGGTAGCCGAGGTAGGCGCGACACAATCATCTCTTCCCGCCTTGGCAGCACTTGTCACGCTGGATGACGGCACGCAGGTTGGAGCTACTACCTTTACCGTCGGAGCCGCATCCGAAGGCGGCAATGGTCAACCGGTTCAGGGACTCGACTGCGCGCCCGCAGGCCGTTCGTCGTCAGCATTTACCTACACCCATCTCAATATCGTGGTGGATGGCCAGCAAGTGTCGGTCCCTGACAATATTGGCATCGTGCCCCAGGGAAGCCAACGCATTGCTAACCCTTTGATACGCCAAGTCGGCTGCTTTTACCCCTTATTGACAACCGACAGTAGCGGCAAGATACGTATCCGCCCTGGTAATGCCAGCCCGTATACCCTGGGGCAATTCTTTGCTGTTTGGGGAGTCCCCCTTTCGGCCAGCAACACGGCTGGCTATAGCGGCAAACCAGTCAAGGCGTTTATCAAGAACGGAACCACTCTTACAGAATATACCGGCGACCTCGGCGCACTGCCATTGATTTCCAATCAAGAAGTCACTCTGCAAATAGGCACATCACTCACGCAGATCCCAAATTTTGAATGGAGCAACCCACCGCCGTTGGCGGCTACGCCAACTTTGGTCAGGCACACGATGGGTGGCGAGGCGTTTAACGGCAATCCGGGGCTGGAGGGCAACCAGACCAATGGGCGCGGTGGGCAGGGTGGTGTCGTTGACGGTCTCGCTTGTGCAGGGTCTTTGAATCAAACCCCGTTCGAATACATCTATCATGCGCATGCTCATCTGGCGATTTACAGGGACGGCGTTCGCCTGGCAATCCCACAACGGATCGGCATTGTCGGACAGGACAACGTACCCACCAGCACATGCTCATATGCGCTGCACAGCCATGACTTCACGGGAACGATCCATATCGAGCCCACGAACAGCAATACCATGACGTTAGGGCAATTTTTCAATATCTGGGGGCAGCCCCTCACGCGTGAAAACGTTGCCGGCATCAGCCGCACGCCTGTTGTTGTATATATCAGGGACGGCGGAAATTTACGCCGTTTCCAGGGTGACCCGGCCAACATCAAGCTCACGTCCAACCGTTCGATCATCATCCAGCTGGGAACAGCGCTGGACGCCGTTCCGGCTTTCGAACTGGCTGAGGAGTCGCAGTAATCAAGCGGCAGCTTGGTGCAGAGTGTTCGTGACGCCTTATGAAGCCAGCAGACGTTGTGGGGCTCGGTTCTTCTGCACCCATTGCACAAGTAGTGCACACGTAAGCCGGTAACTCGCACCGCTGTTACCTAAGCGCCAGGATTCATCATCGGCGCCACAATGAGGCGACCGACGTAGGCAAGAGCGCAACAGAGGAACACGCGGCGAAATGAAAGGTCGGGTCGCTGGGCACAGCAGGCGCGGGCTGGCCCGAGCACAACTGTAGGCAATGCCCGGCAACGCCTTGAGGGAAACCGCCGTGCAGGTGCGCCAGCGCCGCAGGTAATATGCCACCGCATGGTGATGTGCACCGTCCCAGACAGGCTGTAAGGAGTTCTGCTCTCTTTGATGCGAGGCAGGCTGCACTTGCGGCACACCATGCCTCCAGAAAAAAATGCCCAACCCAAGGATCGACACCATGGCAACTCCGTCCAACCAGAGTCACGTGCAGCGATTTGCCCAACGATCCGCGCGACGGTTTGCCCGGCAATCAGCGCAGCTCGCGCGCACGGCGGGTTTGGCTGCAACCGTTGCGGTGCTGGCGGGATGTACCTCGATGCCGCTGCCGCCCTGGGTTCCCGGCTCATCACCGCGGCCCGCGCCGGTTGCCGTGTCTCCAGCAGGCGCGGCGACTGCGTCAGCCGTGGTGACACAGCCTTCAGGCGTGCTGGTCACACCAGTGCCTGTGCCGGGTGTGCCGCCAGCCGTTGCGGCACCGCTTGCGCCGCCATACAGCGCTGCGGTAGCGGCGCGCTTTCCTGCGCCACCTGTGGCCTACAGCACGCCGGGCTTGCAGCGCGAACGCGCTGGTTTTACGTCTCAGCCCGAGATCCGAAGCTGGCTGCGCGAACAGGCAGCAGCAGCGCTGCGCAGCCCGGGCACGCGCGCGGCGGTCGTGTCGATCGGCCGGTCACAACGAGGTGAAGAAATCGAGGCGCTGATCCTCACGCGCGGCGCGGGAACCGATCCGACATCGGTGTTGGCGACCGCACGCCCGACGGTGTTGATGGTCGGCCAGCAGCATGGGAACGAGCCCGCCGGCAGCGAAGCCCTGCTGGTGGTCGCGCGCGAGCTGTCGCAAGGGCTGCTTCGCCACCTGCTGGACAACATCAATGTGGTGATCGTCGCCCGGGCGAATCCGGACGGCGCAGAAGCTGGCCAGCGCCTGACGGCAAGCGGTCAGGACATGAGCCTTGATCATTTGTTGCTCAACACGCCGGAGACACGGGCGCTGGCCCAATTAACGCGCGACTACCGGCCGGCTGTGGTGGTGGATGCGCAGGAGTACGCTGCCGTCGGCCGCTTTCTGGACAAGTTCGGCGCCCTGCCCCGACACGATGCCTTACTGCAATACGCAACGGCCGCCAACCTGCCGGAGTTTTTGACCAAGGCTTCCGAAGAGTGGTATCGCCGACCTTTGCTCTCGGCCCTGAAAATGCAGAACCTCAGCACCGAGTGGTATCACACCATCAGCGATGACCCGGCAGACAAAAAGGTGGCGATGGGCGGCACCAGCGCGGATGCCATCCGCAATGTCGGCGGGCTCAGGAATGCGGTGAGCTTTGTGGTGCAAACGCGTGGTGTCGGCATCGGCAGGCTGGACCTTCAGCGCAGGGTGCATGCCCAGGTCACGGCGATGTCCAGTGTGCTGGCCAGCACCGCGCAGCGCACCAGTGAGTTGGCCCAGTTGCTACCGTACATCGACAAGGAAGTCAGCGCGATGTCCTGTACCGGCGAAGCGGTGGTCGAGGCGCAGCCCACGCCGGCGCAGTACGCGCTGGTGATGCTCGACCCGGTGACGGGCGCCGACAAAACGGTAACGGTGGACTGGGATTCATCACTGGCACTGCGCAAGGTCAAGGCACGCACCCGTCCTTGTGGGTATCTGCTGACCGAGGCCTCAACAACCGCGGTGGAACGCCTGCGCCTGCAGGGCGTGCAAGTACAGCGCGTTGCCGAGCCTGGCGCCATGCTGGGCGACCGTTACCGTGAGCTTTCACGCCGGCAGTCGCCGCGCCGCGACACGGGCACAGAAGCTGCAGGCGCACGCCCGGTGACGCTGATCGAGGTGGTCTTGTCCCGTGGCCTGGTGGACGTGGCGCGCGGCGGGTATTACGTGCCGCTGAACCAGCCGCTTGGCAACCTGGTGGTTGCCGCGCTGGAGCCTGATTCGCCCAGCAGCTTTTTCGCGAATGCGCTGCTCACCGATCTGGCCAGCACCGTGCGGGTGATGGCGCCGCCCAGCATCCGCATCGAAGAGCTCCCCTGACCAGTGCCGGCCGAGGCAAACCGGTGTCGGCTCTGCACGCTGCCCGCAAAGCTACGCATCCGCGTCCGAGTCTTACACAGCCTGAAAGTCATCACTGACGGAACAGCTTGTACCAGCGCGACTTAAATGCAGGGGTTGTTGCACACTGAAAGGCTCACGATGAAAAATTTTGAACTCACATCGGACATGCAGACCATGGGCGGGGTTTTCTACCCCAAGGGGTATGCGCTGGTCATGTTTCCGTCTGCCGACCAGGCCGGTCAGGTTGCGCGCGACCTTGAAGGCAAGGCCCAGGCGGCCGGCCATGCGATGCTGCTCGACCCGCAAACCATCCTGCGCGACATCGGCAAGGTCAAGGACGATTCGGATGTTCAATTGCCGTCGGTCGGCACCGAGGGCGCAACGGTGCGCAAGTATGTAGAGCTGGCGCGACGTGGGCACCACGGCCTGATGGTGAAAGTCGACTCGGACGATGAAACCGAAAGCCTGATGCAGCTCGCCCGTAAGGCCGACTTTTCGTATGCCCAGCGTTATCAGCTGCTGGCCATGCAGGATCTGGAATAGCCGTACTGCAAGCGGGTGCCTGGCAAGGCCCGGGCATGTGTTTGCGGGCCCCGGCACATGCAGGCTGGCGCAAATAATGCAAGTGCAGCAAACCGCGAGGCACGGCGCCCGCAGGCTTGCTATAGACTGCCTTTCGCGTCCATCGGAAAGTTCAGACGCGCCTGGCAATCACGCTTGACCCAACATATCACGTGCACATGATTGATCTCTACTACTGGCCGACGCCCAACGGCTGGAAAATCTCCATCATGCTGGAGGAGTGCGGGTTGCCCTACCGCTTCATTCCGGTCAACATCGGCAAGGGCGAGCAGTTCAAGCCGGACTTCCTGGCGATCAGCCCCAACAACCGCATGCCGGCCATTGTTGACCACGAACCGGTGGACGGTGGCAAGCCATTGGCGGTGTTCGAGAGCGGCGCCATCCTGCAGTACCTGGCTGAAAAAACCGGCCTCTTCTTGCCGGCAGCAATCCGCGAGCGCCACGAGGTACTGCAGTGGTTGATGTGGCAGATGGGCGGTCTCGGGCCCATGGCAGGGCAGAACGGGCACTTCCTCCTGTACGCACCTGAACAGGTTCCCTATGCCATCGAACGCTATGGCAGGGAGGTTGATCGTCTTTACGGGGTGCTGGATGCGCAGCTTCAGCGCACGGGCGGCTACGTAGCTGCATCGGGCTATTCGATCGCCGACATGGCGATCCTGCCGTGGATCCGCACCCACAAGGCACAAAACATCAATTTGAAGCAGTTTGCGTACATTGAGCGCTGGTACCAGTTGCTATGCGAGCGGCCAGCCCTGCGGCGCGGTCTGGACCTGGGCAAGGACTTGCGGGCGCCTGCCCTGACCGACGAGGCGCGCAAGGCGCTGTTCGGACAAACTGCCCAAAGCGTGCGCGCCGGCCAGCACAAGGCAGCGTGACACCATGAGCCATTTCAAAACCGGCCCTGCGGGCGATGACATCGCCATCGAATTTTTCTTCGATTGTTCAAGCCCCTGGACCTACATTGCCTTTCGCAAGGTGCAGGCCCTGGCCGATGAGTTGCAGGTTGCCCTCAGCTGGCGCCCGATGCTGGTGGGCGGCATTTTCAACAGCGTCAATCCGGGCGTCTATGCCGCGCGCAGCGACATGAACTCGGCCAAAAACCGCTACATGCTCAAGGACGTCAAGGACAGTGCGCGCGAAGCCGGCCTGGTCATCCGCTTCCCGCCCAAGGTGTTTCCCGTCAACAGCGTCAAGGCGATGCGAGGTTGCCTGTGGATAGCACAGGACGCGCAGGCGAAGAGCCGCTACCTGGCCTATGTTGAGGAAACCTTTGCCGCCTATTTTTTGAACGAGGAAGACATATCTCAAGACGGCGTGCTGGCTGCGATCTGTGGCAAGACAGGCATTGATGTGGCCGGCTTCATGGCCGGCATCGCACAGCCCGACATCAAGGCGCAGCTCAAAGCCAACACCGATGAGGCGATTGAACGCGGGGCTTTCGGCTCACCTACTTTCTTTGTCGGTGACGACATGTACTTTGGCAGCGACCGATTGCCGCTCGTGAAAGTAGCCGTATTAGATGCACGCCGCCAGACATGAGCCTAGCGGCGCCGGATTTCTTTTTTTAGCGAAATAGGCCTGTGGCCCAATACATATAAGGTCCTCTAGCTATCATAGGTGCAGCAAAGGCGCCTGACGCATCGACTTGCGCTTGAACGCGGCCCGATGAGCGCCGACCCCCGGTGCAACTCAATCGGTGCGCAAAGGCCGGGGCGCCGCATTCTGCTCAGCTGTTCCCAGACGCTCGTATTCGGAGATCACCTGCGCGCCCAGCAACAGCAGCGTTGCAGCAATCTCCAGGCTGAGCAGCACCACAATGGCTGTGGTGAGCGACCCGTACACCACGCCGACTTGCGACAGCGTCGCAAAGTACCAGATCAACATATGGCGGGTGAGCTCCCAGAAGAATGCCGCGGTCGCACCGCCGATCAGGGCATGGCGCAGTGACAGGCGGCCTACCGGCATCACCAGGTAAACCGACGTTAGCAAAAAAACCTCGCCCGCCAGCCCCACCAGGTACAGCAGCAGGCCAGAAAAACCACTGAGTGACCAGCTCAGCCCCGGCAGCACTATGCTTTTTTCGCCCAGCGCCTGCAGGCTGCCCGAGACCAGGGTGACCAGCAGCAGCCCGATGCCCAGGCACAGGATATAGATATAAGGCAGCACCGCCGACACCAGAAAATGCCGCCGACGGATCGCCACCCGGTGCAAAAAAATCACCGACATCGCGTTTTCCAGCACGGTAAAGGCCAGTGAGCTGAAAAAAAGCATGGTGGCGAGCAAGACCCAGCCCATCAGTTCACGGTGCGCTAAAAAGTTGGTCAGTTCACCGACGATGAAGCTCGACTGCCCTGGCGCCAGCCAGCCGATGTACCGGCCGACAGCCGCGAGCAGCGCAGCCTGGTCGATGACATGGGATAGCGCAATAGCCATCAGGATGAGCAGCGGCACTATCGACAGCAGCGCGTAATAGGCCACCGCGCCAGCCAGCAACAGCCCCTGGTTGGCTCGAAACCCCCTTAGAACCCGAAGCGCGAAGCTTCCAGGATGGCTGAGCACATAGCTGGCAGGCGATACGGTTGTCATTTACGGATTATGTGAGCCGCTGCTTTGCCGTCACGGCACGGGTGGCAGGGAGGATAGCGTGCGCGCGTGGTCAGCCGCCGGTAGTCAATAATGGCCAGTTCGCTGATCGAGACCATGTCCATACCCCAATCGTTTATCCAGGAACTGCTGTCCCGCACCGATGTGGTGGACATTGTGGGCAAGTATGTGCAGCTGAAAAAAGGCGGTGCCAACTTCACCGGCCTGTGCCCTTTCCATGCCGAAAAGTCACCTTCTTTCAGCGTAAGCCCGGCCAAGCAGTTCTACCACTGCTTTGGCTGCGGCAAGAACGGCAATGCGATCAGTTTCCTGATGAATCATGCTGCCATGAGCTTCGCCGAGGCTGTGCAGGACCTGGCGCAGCAGTACGGGCTGCAGGTGCCGGAAGACGATGTTTCGCCGCAGGACCGAGCCCGTGCGGCGCAGATGCGCACCCAGCAGGCAACCTTGACGACGGTGCTTGAAAAAGCCGGCATGGCATACATGAAGCATCTGCGCGGTTCGGAAAAAGCCATCAGCTATTTCAAGGCGCGCGGCGTGTCGGGTGAGATCGCAAAAACCTTTGGCCTGGGCTACGCCCCTGAAGGCTGGCGCAGCCTGGCGAGCGTCTTCGCGGATTACAACGATCCGCTTCTGGTCGACAGCGGGCTGGTCATCAGTGCCGACGCAGCCGACGCCAACAGCGGCGGCGAAGCCAAGCGCTACGACCGCTTTCGCGACCGGGTGATGTTTCCGATCCGCAATGTCAAGGGGGAATGCATCGGCTTTGGTGGCCGTGTTCTGGGTGACGAGAAGCCCAAATACCTGAACTCGCCCGAGACGCCGGTGTTCAGCAAGGGCCGCGAGCTTTACGGCCTGTTTGAGGCCCGTACCGCCTTGCGCCAGCACGGTTATGCGCTGGTGACCGAAGGCTATATGGACGTGGTGGCACTGGCCCAGCTGGGTTTTGCCAATGCGGTGGCAACCCTGGGCACGGCCTGCACGGCAGAGCATGTTCAAAAGCTGTTCCGCTTTACGGACACGGTGGTTTTCAGCTTTGATGGCGACAGCGCAGGTCGGCGGGCGGCGCGCAAGGCGCTGGACGCCGCGCTGCCCTTTGCAACCGATGTGCGTACGGTGAAATTTTTGTTTTTACCAGCCCAGCATGATCCGGACAGCTTCATACGGGAGCACGGGCAGGAAGGCTTCGCTGCTTACGTCGGCAAGGCCGTGCCGCTCAGTAAGTTCATGCTTGAAGCTGCAGCAGAAGGCTGCGATCTGGACACGGCCGAAGGGCGCGCACGCATGGCCAGCACTGCCAGGCCGCTGTGGAGCCTGCTGCCGGACGGCGCACTCAAGCGCCAGTTACTGGACGAGCTGGCCGAGCGGGCCTTGCTCGACAGCCGCGATCTGCTGGATCTGTGGCAACCGGCTCATTCGCCGTACAAACCGAAAGGCCGGGGAGATACCGGCAGAAACTATCAAAAGAATAGCAACCAGAGCAGGCACACAAAGGGCCAGGGGCCTGAATCATTCCAATATCCGGATATTGGCGATGCACACTATAGCGGCGAGTATTTCCCGGATCAGCTGGCAGCGCCTCCCGACATGCCGCCCGCGCAAGGCTATCCCATGGTGGAGCCGTATTTTTCAGCGGCGCCATCGTTCGGCAGCCGCGTCCCGCGCCGCGCCGCCGGCCGCAGAATGCCCGCCGGCCGGGAAGACCGTGTGCTGCGGCTGTTGCTGACCGAGCCGAAAACCTGGGACCGGCTCACGAATGAGGAGCATCAACTGCTGACCGCCCTGCCCGCGCCACACGGCCCGCTGTTCGCGTGGCTGGAAAGCCAATTGCATGAGCACGGCCCGCGACCCTGGGCATCGCTGCGCGAGGGGCTGCGTGGCCATGACCATGAAAACCATGCCATTGCGCAGATATCGCAGATTCCAGAGGGCATCGAAAGCGACTGGACCGAAGTGCGGCGCATTCTGGATGTGCTGCTCAGGATTCAGTGGAAGCGCGAGCAGGACGCGCTGGTCGCCCGTGGTGCCGACATCCTGAAAGACCCCGATGCGCGGCAGCGCTACCTGGCGCTCGAGGCAAAAATCAAATTCCGATAAATATTTTGCCGATTTTTGCTGCCTAATTTTCAGGCAATACGGTATAATCCGACTTTCAGACGCGGCAAGCGCGACAGCAGCACCTCCGGTACCGGCCTTCCGCAACGCGGAAAACGCTCTTTCAGAGCTGGCAACCCTCCGCAAGGACTGCACACCAAATGTTCGCCCAGACAGCTTGCCCCTCACGCCCCGCTCAACAGGCCTGGGCAGTTTTTTGTCCATGCCTTGTGAGCCGCCGGCGCCCGTTTACCCTTTCCACAGCGGTTGAAAAACCCTGTTGACCCGCCATATAACGATCAGCCAACAGATCAGAGCAAGAAGAACCCTTGAGGCTCCGGCTCTGCCTTAAATCGTTGTTTGCACCACTGTTCGTTAGTCGCCAGCGCCCGGCGCCGCGATCGCATTTGTAGAAAGTCCACCACCGTGCCGACCAAATCCAGCCAAGCCAAACTGACTGAAGCAGCAGACGCACTGCTCGCTGCTGCCGTACCCAGCAAAAAGAAAGCCGGTCGCCCGCCCAAGGGTGCGGCTGAAGCAGCTGCGCCTGAGGCCGCTGCTGCAAAAAAGGGCAAAAAGCCCAAGACCGCACTGGCCGGCGATGTGGAAGAAGACCTGTCAGACATCGAAACCGAGTTTGCAGAAGAGCCAGTTGCTGACACAGCCGCAACGGCTGAAAAGGTCAAGCCGCTGCGCATGAAGATCAGCAAGGCCAAGGAACGCGCCTTGATGAAGGAGTTTGGTCTCGACGAGACCGTGCTGTCCGAAGAAGACATGGCCAAACGGCGCGCACGCCTGAAAGCGCTGATCAAGCTCGGCAAGACCCGTGGCTATCTCACGCACGGCGAAATTTCCGATCACCTGCCCGACAAGCTGATCGACGCCGAGACGCTGGACGCGGTGATCATCACGCTGAATGATCTGGGCGTGGCGGTATATGAGCAGACACCTGACGCCGAGACGCTGCTGATCACTGCCAACGCACCGGCGGGCTCGACTGAAGAAGAGGCAGAAGAAGCCGCTGAAGCCGCCCTGTCGACGGTGGACAGCGAGTTCGGACGCACGACTGACCCGGTTCGCATGTACATGCGCGAAATGGGAACTGTCGAGCTGTTGACGCGTGAGGGCGAAATCGAGATCGCCAAGCGTATCGAGGGCGGCCTCATGCGGATGATGGAAGCGATCTCCGAGAGCCCCGCAACGATTGCCGAAATCCTGCGTCTCGCTGAAGAAATTCGTGAAGGCAAGGTCGTTATCTCGACTGTCGTGGACGGCTTCACCATCGCCAACGAGGCCGACGACTATGTGGCCGAGGAAGACTTCGATGAATTCGACGAAGAGGATGATGATGACGGCAAAGGCGGCTCGAAAGCGCTTACAAAGAAACTTGAAGAGCTGAAAAAAGAAGCACTGGTCCGTTTTGACCAGATAGCTGTGCACTTCGAGAAAGTGCACAAGACCTACGACAAGGAAGGCTACGGCACGCCTACCTATATGAAGGCGCAAAAAGCACTCAGTGATGAGCTGATGACGGTGCGCTTTACCGCCAAGTCCATTGAAAAGCTGTGCGATCTGCTGCGCGGCCAGGTGCTGGATGTGCGCAAGAAAGAGCGTGAACTGCGCAAGATCATCGTCGAGAAATGCGGCATGCCCCAGGAAACCTTTGTCAAGGACTTCCCGCCCAACCTGCTCAACCTGAAGTGGGTAGAAAAACAGGTTGCAGCCAACAAGCCCTGGTCCGTCGTGATGGCCCGCAATATTCCGCCGATTCAGGAACTGCAGCAAAAGCTGGCTGATTTGCAGTCGCGCGTTGTTGTGCCGCTGAGCCACCTGAAGGACATTAACAAGCGCATGAACGAAGGCGAGTCCAACTCGCGCGACGCCAAGAAAGAGATGATCGAGGCCAACCTGCGCCTGGTGATCTCGATTGCCAAGAAGTACACCAACCGCGGCCTGCAGTTCCTGGATCTGATCCAGGAGGGCAACATTGGCCTGATGAAGGCGGTCGACAAGTTTGAATACCGTCGCGGCTACAAATTCTCGACCTATGCCACTTGGTGGATTCGCCAGGCTATCACCCGCTCGATTGCGGACCAGGCACGCACGATCCGCATACCGGTTCACATGATCGAGACGATCAACAAGATGAACCGCCTGTCGCGCCAGCACCTGCAGGAGTTCGGCTTTGAGCCGGACGCCAGCATTCTGGCCGAGAAAATGGAGATTCCCGAGGACAAGATCCGCAAGATCATGAAGATTGCGAAAGAACCGATCTCAATGGAAACGCCGATCGGTGACGACGACGATTCGCACCTGGGCGACTTTATTGAAGACGGTGCCAACACTGCACCGCTGGAGGCGGCGATGCAGGCTGGCCTTCGTGATGTGGTCAAGGACATCCTGGACAGTCTGACGCCTCGCGAAGCCAAGGTGCTGCGCATGCGCTTCGGTATCGAGATGTCGACCGACCACACACTGGAGGAAGTTGGCAAGCAGTTTGACGTGACGCGTGAGCGGATTCGTCAGATAGAAGCCAAGGCCTTGCGCAAGCTCAAGCATCCCTCGCGTTCGGACAAGCTGCGCAGCTTTATCGACACGCTCTGACCTGCTGCTGCAGCAAACTCATCCATGCAAACGGCGCCTTCTCCAAGGCGCCGTTTTTTTGCCGAATCGGACGTCAAAGGTCCTCATTCTGATCAGCAATTGTGAAGGGAAAGCACGCGCTTTCTCCGCGTATGAACGCCCTGCGCAGTGGGCCTTTATGTCAGATCGCCTGTTTTTGTTGACGGCAGTGAAGATATACCAGCCCGCTCCTGCAGCGGCACCGGGGCAGGAATCTGCCAAGCCACGCACACTTTTGACGTACAGCTGCAAGCCCATGGCCCCTGTCGTCATCAGAATAGCGCTGTCACGACCTTCGCAAACAACCGGTCGCTCACCATCTGCTTTGGCGTCGAAAAATGCGAGGCGGCGACCGCTATCTGAACGAACCTGCTTCAAACCGTAGCGAATCACGCCCTACAAACGGCTGGCATGCACCGGTCCGGTCGCCCGAACCCCAGACGCGGGTTTGTACTCCGCAATTAGATTGCCCCCGATTGAATTGCGTATTTTTCTTACTGAAGAGCTGACACGCCCCTGCGCTTACGCCTCGACGATCTGGCTGTCCCCAGAGGTGATCACAGCGTTTTGGCGCCTGAAAAAGACTATCTAAATCAACGAACTCTGGTCCTGCGCCTACCGGAGGTTCTGCACCATTAACCGTAAATGTAAGTAGGAGGTAGGACACGTCTTACACCTACTCTGGACGTTTAGACAGCGTTTTGGCTGTTTTACCTACGCTTTCCTCATACACCGGGTGTTACTCGACCGCCGTTGACCCTACTGGTTTTGACAGACAAACTCGCCGCTTTCCATGCATCAGCTCTTGTGCTGGCTTTGGAAAATCGCTCGGCCTTGGGGTGTTTTGCTTCCAGCCTGCCCCGCAATGGCCTTCTCGCCTGGCTCCTGAATCGGCAGCCAGTTTTTTTCCCTAAACTTTTTTAGGAACCCCATGAATCTCTCCCGCCCGAAAACAAACCTGATTCGAAGCGCTATTGCTGGCGCTTTGGCACTCTGCCTTGGCCAGGCAGCAAGCGCTGTGGAAGTAGCACCCTACTTTCATTCATGGGGCACCTCGCTAAGCGACGCGAAACGCAATGCAGGCATGAGCAGCGCCATCTTCTCGTTTGCTGTCACACGCGGCTCATGCGTGCTTGAACCTGGATTCATGAGCAAACTCCCAGAAGCCCGCGCGTACGTGGCCAGCGGCGGCCGGCTGCTTTTGTCTTTTGGTGGCGCGGATGGCGTGTTTGCCGAAATTGCCTGCAAGGACGACAACAAGCTCTTCGCGATGATCGAAAATGTCATGCAGCAAGCTGGAACCCGTCGGCTGGACTTTGACATCGAGGGCCATCAGTTGCTCAATTCAGAAGCCAATGCGCGCCGTGCACGTGTGCTGGCCCGTCTGCAGGCGAAGTACCCTGACATCTACATTTCCTTCTCGCTTCCAGGCTGGTTGCATGGGTTCAGCGGCGAAACGATGAAGCTGCTCAACACCACCATCGCCGCGGGCGTCCAGCTCGACATGATTAATGTGATGGCTCAGAGCTTCGGTGCCAACAACATCCGGACCATGGTGGTGCCGGCAACTGTCGGGCAGGCCACCGTGATGACCTTCCGCGCTGCCGCCAACCAGATGAGCACACTTTTCCGCAACAAGACGCCGGCGCAGCTGCATGCCATGATGGGCGTGACGCCGATGGTCGGCAAGAATGATGACGGCACAACCTTCACGCTGGCAGATGCGCAGACGGTTGCCAACTTCGCGCAGGCCAACAACCTGGGCATGATCTCCTACTGGTCTTTCCATCGCGACCGGGCCCAGGCATACGCCGGCAATACCAACCTGGGTTCTTACAGCGGGGTTGCGCAATCGGACTTCCAGTACCACCGCATCTTCAAGTCGGCAGGTGGCTATGTGCCGCCAGTTTCTGCGCCATTGCCACCGGTCGCATCACCAACCCCTACGCCCCCGGTCGCAGGTGGGTCGTGCACCGCGCCAACATGGGTTGAAGGCAAATACTATGCGTCCGGAAGCACCGTGACCTACGCCGGAAGGCAATACCGGGCAGATGTCGCCAACCCAGGCTACAACCCGGTGAAGAGCCCCTATTTCTGGTCAAACTACTACTGTTCTGGTGGCGCTGCACCTGCACCAGCGCCTACGAAGGTGTCGTGCACCCAGCCAAACTGGGTCGAAGGCAGGCAGTACGCTGCAGGCAACATCGTGCGCTATACCAATGGCAGGCTGTATGTCGCGACCTCAGCCAACCCCGGCTATAAGCCAACGGTCAGCACCTACTTCTGGAATCCACAGGCTTGCTAGGCCGATAGACTGACCCCGCGCTAAACCCGTGCGGTATCAGCCCCCAAGAGGCCCTGCAACTGTCGTGCTCAGTGCAGGGCTGCTTTGTTTCCGGTCTGAAATTAATACGTCACATCATCCGTCGCCAGAACGCTAGGCGGCAGCGCGTTATCGCCTGTGCGGCTGCTGGGTCCTCGTGAAACCGCTGCCGTGCTGAAGCGATAGACCGTGGCGCCCCGCCGTGTTTGGCCGGGCTCATAGACTGATGACGGAAAGCCCGGACGGTTGGGCGCATTCGGGTAGCTTTGGGGCTCAAAGCAAAAACCCATCTGCTGCAGGTAAGGCCGGCCGCTCTTGCCAGGGCCGCCGGGCATGGGTTCATGGGGGCGGACGCCAGAATAAAACTGCATGGCAGGCTCGGTTGACCAGACCTCCATGCGTCGGCCACTGCGGGGGGCATCCAGGCGGGCGCATAACTGCAGGCCTTGGTGCGGCGTGCGCCTGAGAAGAAAACAGTCGTCATAGCCATCCAGCATGCTGTCATTCGACACGGCTTTATCGTTATTCTGATCGGCGTCGTTGGCACGGCCCGCCCCACGCACTCGGGTCATCAGCAGAACAGGTTCCCGCAGGTCAAAAGCGGTGTTTTCGACCGGTATCAACTCGCCTGTCGCAATGAGATCGGGCGTCATGCCAAAGTAGTGGTCTGCGCAAACCATCACTTCATGGTTGAGCGCACTGCCACTTGATTCACCGTTGAGATTGAAAAAAGCGTGCGTGGTGAAGCTTGCGACCGTGGGTCGGTCCAGGGCCTTGGCCTCGTACGCCACCTCGAGCTCGTTAGCCTCGGTAACGGTGTAGTTGACCAGCAGACGCATACGACCGGGAAAGCCTTCCTCGCCATCGGCAAATTCATAGAGCATATTCACGCTGCTGGCGCTGTTTTGCTGCACATTGAACATGCGGTAAGGTGTTCCGCGCGTGCCGCCGTGCAGGCAATGCGGGCCGTCGTTGGCGCTTAGGTGATGCGCCTGGCCGGCCAGCACGAACCGGGCGTTCTCGATGCGCCCGGCGTAGCGGCCCACAAATGCGCCAATGGCAAAAGCGCCCCCGACTGCGCCTTCGATGCTGTCGTAGCCCAGCACGACATCGTCCAGCCTGCCATGGCGATCGGGAACGATGACCTGCTCAATCTTGGCGCCATAGTTGGTAATTGCCACCAGCATGCCCGACGAATTACGCAGCAGGTAAAGACCGCCGGCCACCCCGTCGACGGTTTTCTCAAATTTTTGGGGGTTCAGGATGGCCGGATAGTTTGGGCTGCTGCTCTTCATGCAGAAATCATAGCTATCCGCTTACCTGCGCAGCACGAACAGCGGCACTGATTTGCAACGACAGGTGAACTCACAGCCGCGCGAAAGCTCAGCGCATGCCCGATACCACGCTCAGTCGAGCTTGATACCGGCCTGGGCCACTACTTCCGCCCAACGCTTGCGCTCCTGGTTAAAAAACTGGTCTTGTTCGGCCGGTGACATGGTTGCCACTTCAGCCCCCTGGCCGCTCAGGCGGGCCCGGATCTCCGGACTGCGGATGATTTTGATCAGTTCCGTGTTCAGCCGGTTAACGATGGGCTGAGGCGTGCCGGCGGCTACCAACACACCCTGCCATGTACCTGACTCAAAGCCTGCAACGCCCTGCTCTTGCAGGGTAGGTACATTGCCGATCAACGGCATGCGGCTAGCCTTGGAAACCCCGAGAATCTTGAGCTGCCCGCTCTGCACGAAAGGTAGTGTGGCCAGCATGCCGTTCATCAGCACCTGGGTCTGGCCGCCAACCGTGTCATTGACCGCTTGTGATCCGCCCTTGTAAGGAATGTATTGCCATTTTGCTTGGCTGGCACGCTCGACTGCAACGCCTGCAAGATGCGGCGCGCTGCCCATCGCGGTGACAGCAAAGTTAAGCGGTGTCTTTTGCGACAGCGCTACCAGTTCCTTCAGGTCATTGGCGGGCACTGACGGGTGCACTACCAGCAGGTGCGGGGAATACGCCAGCATCGTCACGCCGCGCAAGTCCTTGCTAGGGTCGAACTGCAGCTTGGTATAGACCGACGGGCTGATCGCCAGCGCACCGGTGTCGCACAACAGCAGCGTGTAGCCGTCGGGCGCGGATTTGGCTACCAGGTCAGCGCCCAGGTTCCCGTTGGCGCCAGCACGGTTTTCAACGATGACGGGCTGTTTGAGAGCTTCCGAAAGGGCCTGGCTGATAGACCGGCCAATAATGTCCGACGAGCCACCGGGCGGGTAAGGCACGATCAGGCGGATCGGTTTTGACGGCCAGGCAGAGGATTGCGCCTGCAGGCCGGGTGCAGCGGCGAGCCCGAGCGCCATGGTAGAAGCAATAGCCTTGCGACGGTTCATGGTCATATTCGACCTCCTTGAGTGAGTTGAAGGAAGCAGGGAATGAAGCTCACGTCTTCGCCACCTCGTGGCCGCCCATCAGTTCCAGCGCGCGAACCAGCGCAGAGTGGTCCAGGTCCTGCATGCCGTTGGCGCTGCAAACCTGCATAAGCTGAGCCGCACTGGCCGTTTGTGGTAACGCCACTCCGAGCGTACGGGCACCTGCCAGAGCAAGCCCCAGGTCCTTCTGGTGCAGTCCAATGCGAAAACCAGGGTTGAATGTCCGCTTGATCATGCGCTCGCCATGCACCTCCAGAATTCTGGAAGCAGCAAAACCGCCCATCAGGGCTTGCCGCACTTTTGCCGGATCAGCACCTGCCTTGCTGGCGAACAGGAGTGCTTCACCGACGGCCGCAATATTGAGCGCAACGATGATCTGGTTAGCTACCTTGCAGGTCTGCCCGTCTCCATTGCCACCAACCAGCGTGATGTTTTTTCCCATCAGTTCAAACAGCGGTTTGACGCGTTCGAAGGCTGCATCCGGCCCGCCGATCATGATGGTGAGGCTGCCTGCTTTGGCCCCTACCTCACCGCCTGATACGGGCGCATCGAGGTAATCGCAACCTAGGGCGTTGACCTTCTTTGCGAACTGCTTGGTGTCCATAGGCGAAATGGAACTCATGTCCACCACCGTCTTACCCTTGCTCAGGCCCGCTGCGACACCGCCCTCGGCAAACAGCACATGCGCAACGTCAGGGGTGTCGGGCAACATCATGAAAATGATGTCTGCCTTCTGTGCCACTTCCTGCACGGTTGCGCATGCCAATGCCTTCCCCGTGAGCAGGGCGTCGGGGACCTTGCTGCGGGTGTTGAGGAACACCTCGTGCCCTGCCGCGATTAAATGCCCTGCCATGGGCGCACCCATGATGCCGAGCCCGATGAAACCTAACTTACTCATAGCGGTGACCCTTTCATTAAAACTGAACCGTTCATAGTGGCAATGAACTTCGTAAGCCAGCACGCCGATTCCTCTGACCAGCAAAGCCGGCGCGTAAAAGTCCGGGCTCGGTCTGGCTGGCTCGCCGCGTGGACGTTGCCACTGACTCAACTCCGATACCGGTCGCACAGAGCCTGCGTTGCTGACCTGAAGATGCCAAGATCGCTGCCCACCGCCACGAAGGTTGCGCCCATTTCAAGGTAGCGCCGCGCGTCGGCCTCGACCGGCGCCAGAATGCCCGTGGGTTTGCCGCATGACCTGGCTGCCTCGAACACTTCCGAAATCGCCTTCTGGACTTCAGGATGCGCCGCGTTACCGAGGTAGCCCAGCCCCGCCGCCAGGTCGGAAGGGCCTACGAATACGCAATCGACACCCTCGACTTCCGATATGGCCTGGGCTGCCGCGACGCCGGCACGGCTCTCGATTTGCACGATCACACTGATGTGGTTGTTGATGTCGCTGAAGTAATTCGGAACGGATCCGTAGCGGTTGCTGCGCTGCGATACCGAAACACCTCGGACGCCCGCGGGTGGGTAACGTGTGGCCTCAACCGCCCGTATCGCCTCTTCGGCGCTTTCAACAAACGGCACCAGAAAATTGTAGAAACCGGCGTCCAGCAGCCTTTTGAATTCCACCGTGTTGTTGCTGGTGAGCCTGACCACCGGAGCGCTGCGGCTGTCCTTCAGCGCCATGAGCTGTGGGATAAACGTGATGACATCGTTGGGCGAATGCTCGCCGTCCAGCAAGATCCAGTCGAATCCTGCCACCCCCAGTATCTCGGTCGTGATCGGATTTGCCAGGGACGACCAGCAGCCGATCAATCGCTTGCCGGCCAATAGGTCACGCTTGAACGTGTTGGGAAATGACTGGTACGGCATGGCATCTGACATGGCAATCTCTTTTTGAGTGGGTGTTGGTTGGCTCTGGAATCTTCCTGGTCCAAGGTTTGGACCAGGGTGCGCGCCAGTCTGGCCGTCAGGCCAGCGTGTAGGCTGTCTTGACAGTGGTGAAAAACTCCTGCGCATACCGACCCTGCTCACGGGGTCCATAGCTCGAACCTTTGCGTCCGCCGAAGGGCACGTGGTAGTCCACGCCAGCCGTCGGCAAATTCACCATGACCATGCCCGCCTGGCTGTGCCGCTTGAAATGCGTCGCATGTTTCAGGCTGGTGGTGGCAACGCCAGCTGCCAGGCCAAACGGTGTGTTGTTGGCTTCGAACAGGGCTTCGTCGTAGCCCTTGACCCGGATGATGCTGGCGACCGGGCCGAATACTTCCTCACGGTTGATGCGCATGTCGGCCGTCGTGTCGGTAAGCAGTGCCGGCGCCATGAAAAAACCGTCGGTGGAAAGCTTCAGTCGCTCCCCGCCAGCCAACAGCAACGCGCCCTCTTTCTTGCCAATGGCGACATAGCTGATGTTCTGATCGAGCTGGGCCCGGGAAGAAACCGGGCCGATATCGATACCGGGCGCCAAAGCATCGCCCACCTTGAGGCCGGCCATGCGTGATTTCATGGCGTCAACAAATTGGGGGTAAATGCCTTCGGTCACGATGAGACGGCTGGAAGCGGTGCAGCGCTGACCCGTGGAGAAGAAAGCGCTTTGCACGCTGAGTTCGACCGCCTGGGTCAGGTCGGCATCGTCCAGAATGACCTGCGGATTTTTGCCACCCATTTCAAGCTGGAATTTCTTCAGGGTGAGGGCGCATTGCTGGGCAATGCGGCCTCCCACAGCCTGCGAACCTGTGAAGCTGATGGCGTCTATTCCAGCATGGTTGACCAGCGGGTCGCCGATCACGCTGCCTCGCCCCATCACCAGGTTGAAAACGCCAGCAGGAATGCCGCTGCGGCTGATGATCTCGGCCAAAGCCCAGGCGCAGCCGGGCACCAGGTCAGCTGGCTTCATCACCACGCAGTTGCCATAGGCCAGAGCAGGCGCAATTTTCCAGGCGGGAATGGCTATCGGAAAGTTCCAGGGCGTAATGATGCCGATCACGCCGACCGGCTCACGGGTGATCTCGACGCCGATGCCAGGACGCACGGACGGCACCAGCTCACCTGTCAGACGCAGACATTCGCCAGCAAAGAATTTGAAAATGTTGCCGGCGCGGCTTGCCTCGCCGATACCCTCGGCTTTAGTCTTGCCCTCCTCACGGGCCAGCAGGGTTCCCAGCTCTTCACGGCGAGCCAGGATTTCGCTGCCGATCTTGTCAAGCGCGTCGGCCCGCGTCTGAATGCCGGAAGTTGACCATGCAGGAAAGGCTGCGCGGGC
>JAQGNE010000023.1 GCA_028291985.1 Polaromonas sp.
CACCCGGGCCAGGTGGCGGCGATTACGCAGCGCTTTCCCGAGGTGCTGCGGGCCAGGCTGGTCGTCAGCGGCGAGATGGCCAACGACAGCATGACCTTTCGCGCAGAGGCTCACCCCGGCAACGACGGCCTTGACGAGCGCATCGGCCAGGCCATACGCGACGTCACCAAACTGCGCGGTACGGTAGAGCTGGTGGCGCCCGGCAGCCTGCCGAACGACGGCAAGGTCATCGAGGATGCCCGTAGCTATAAATAGGCCCCCACGGTGAGATAGAGCCCCCACGGTTGCGCACTGCCTGTCGCGCCCAGCCCTCCGGGGGGCTGCTGCGCCTGTGGCCCGGCAAAGCCGGTTCCACGGCCCCTGCTTGAACAGGATAGAGCCCCCGCGGCTCCGGCCTGCCTATGCAGGCTTGGACGGCACGAAGAAGGGCTGCATCTCCCAGCTGGCGCCTGTGGCCCGGTGACCCCGGTTTCACGGCTCTTGCTTGCTAAAAACAGCTACACGATCACCTGAAATACTTTTGAGGAGATGCGATATTCCCCTTACGTAGTTCCCGCGATAGGCAGGCGTTTTTTGCGCCGTAAACTGAGGTATCAACTTCAAACGGAGATAAAAGATGAAACGTTTACTCGTTCTGGCGCTTGCCGCGACAGCCCTTTTTGCTCAGGCGCAAACCTCTTTCCCGGGTACCAAGCCCATCACCTTCGTGGTGCCTTTCGCCGCTGGCGGCCCCACCGACCGTGTGGCGCGCGACCTGGCTGAAGCCATGCGCAAGTCCATGGGAAATGGCGCGAACTTCGTGGTTGAAAACGTCAACGGCGCAGGCGGCACGATCGGCGCGGCCAAAGTCTCCAAGGCAGCGCCAGATGGCCACACGCTGCTGCTACACCACATCGGCATGGCGGCAGCGCCCGGCCTGTACCGCAAGCTGTCGTACAAGCCGCTGGAAGATTTTGAATACCTGGGCATGATCAATGAAGTGCCGATGACCATCATCGGCAAGCCGCAGCTGGCTGCCAATACCTACCGCGACCTGGAGAACTACATCAAGGCCAATTCCGGCAAGCTCAACATTGCGCATGCAGGCCTGGGTTCAGCCTCGCACCTGTGCGGCCTGATGTGGCAATCGTCCATCAACGCCAAGGAAGCGATGACGACCATTCCTTTCGGCGGCACGGCGCCGGCGATGAATGCGCTGGTGGGCGGGCAGGTTGACATGATGTGCGACCAGACCACCAACACTGTGGGCCAGATCGAGGCAGGCCGCGTGAAGGCCTATGCCGTTACAACGGCCAAGCCGCTTAGCAGCAACAAACTGCTCAAGGACTACCCCACACTTCAGGAAATGGGTCTCAAGGGCTTTGACCTGACGATCTGGCATGGTCTGTACGCACCGAAGGGCACCCCGCCAGCCGTGCTTGCGCAAATCAACACTGCCATGAAGGCTGCTTTGAAGGATCCTGAGTTCATCAAGAAGCAGGAAGGCCTGGGCGCCGTGGTCGTGACCGATAAGCGCGTCGAGCCTGCAGCGCACAAAACCTTTGTGACCAATGAGATCAACAAGCTCAAGCCGGTGATTGACGCTGCTGGCAAGTACGCCGACTAAAACCTGCAGCAGACCGCCTGGCGACCATCGCCGGGCTGTCACCCTGCCGCCTTGGCCTACACAGCCAGGCGGCTTTTTTACGCCCGAGTTAACCCTCTTGAAGGCATGTCGGCCGGGGGGTATCTTCGAGGCCTGCAACACTTCACCGGAGAGCCGTCTTGACATCCCTGCCGCGCATGCCCCCATCTACAAATTTCAGACCAAACAGGCGTTTAGCCCTTATATCATCGGGGCTTGCAGCTATTAGTTTCATAGCAACTCCAGCACTTGCCCAGAGCACCTGGCCGACCAAGCCCGTGCGCATCGTCGTGCCGTTTGCACCCGGTGGCACCACCGACATTCTGGCCCGCGCCATGGCGCCCGAGCTGGCAAAAGCCTTTGGCCAGTCGTTCGTGGTTGAAAACCGCGCCGGTGCTGGCGGCAATATCGGCGCCGACCTGGTGGCACGGGCGCCAGCCGATGGTTATACCCTGCTGATGGGCACCGTCGGCACGCACGGCATCAACAAGGCGCTGTACAGCAAGTTGCCGTTTGATCCGCAAAAAGACTTTGTGCCCATCACGCTGGTGGCCGGCGTGCCCAACGTGATGGTGGTCAATGCCGAAAAAGCCTCGGCGCGCGGCATCAACACGGTGGCGGATTTCATGGCCTACGCCAAGGCCAACACCGGCAAGCTGAACATGGCCTCCAGCGGCAACGGCACTTCCATCCATCTGGCCGGCGAGCTCTTCAAAAGCATGAGCGGCACCTACATGATCCACTTCCCCTACAGCGGCTCCGGCCCGGCGCTGCTCAGCCTGGTAAGTGGCGACATGGATGTGATGTTCGACAACCTGCCATCGTCCATGCAGCTCATCAAGGCAGGCAAGCTGAAGGCATTGGCGGTTACCAGCGCCCAGCGCTCAGCGGCCGTGCCTGATGTGCCGACAGTAGAGCAGGCAGGGGGCCCGGCGATGAAGGGCTTTGACGCGACCAGCTGGTTCGGGCTGCTGGCGCCAGCCGGCACGCCGCCTGATGTGATCAGCCGGGTTCAGCAGGAGGTTGCCAAGTCGCTGGGCTCGCCAGCCATCAAGGAAAAGCTACTGGCACAAGGCGCGATACCCGGCGGCAACACGCCACAAGAGTTTGCTGCGTTCATTGACAGCGAAATCAAGAAATGGGCGCAGGTGGTGAAGGTGTCCGGCGCGAAGGTCGACTGACGCCGCCAGCTGGCGCGGACCTGATCACTGCCGGCGCGCCTGCTGGCCCGTGATCTTCCACCGCCGCGATCAAGCCAAAAGCCGCTGCAGCAAAACGCTTACACGCCCCACATCACGCTGCTGCCGGCCTTCAGGTTGGCTTGCAGCATCTGTATGAAGGGCACTGCGCGCTGTCGCAAGCCGGGGTTGTTGGCAGATATGCCGCTGTCTTCATTACGCGCATCCTGATGGACTTCAGCCTGCCGGTGCGCCTCTTCTTCTTCGGCAACTGCGGCTTCCAGCGCCGCAATGGCCGCTGTCATCTGGGCGGGCTCGATGATGCCCTTGGGGCCCGGCGTTTTGCCGATGATTTCCAGGATATGCCGGGCGTTGGGTTCCAGCATGATGACGTCGCTGGCGTTTTTGGATTTGAATTTGTACAGCAAGTGATGACCTCGGTTTCAAAAACCCATTATCAAAAACTTCTGCCGCCAGAGCTGTAGTCCGCTTTCCCGAACCGTCCGGCCTCGCCGACGCGCCGCCGCAAGCTCTTCCCTGGCTCGCGCAAAATACCGCCATGTTCAATATTGCCATCGCCCCCAAGCCTGCCGCGCAGGCCCTTTCCCAGGACGGCCTAAGCCTGCTGCAGCCCGATGAACTGGCCCGAACCCTGTCACTGGACGGCGGCCCGTGGCAGCAGCAGTGGGCAGGCTTGAGCGCGTCGTGGGACCGGCTGGAAGATGACGCCTATTTGCTGGACGGTGGCCATTACCGGAAACGCCGCCACGCATGCTTTATCCAGGAGCTGGGAACGGCCACGCTGCAACAGACGGCTTATCGCCCGCACTGGCAGCCTACCGATTACAACGCGCTGCACGGCGGCATAGAGCGCTGGTTTGCGCCGGTCGAGCCTGAAGTGGCCGCGCATGCCGCCTGGACGGCCTTGCTGTCCGGCCTGGGCCAGCTGTTCGCAGCCGTGTCGCCAGTGCCGCGCTGGCATATTGAGGCGCACCAGTTTCGTATCGACACGGCTGGCGGTGTGGGCCGGCCCACGCCAGAAGGCGCGCACCGCGATGGCGTTGACTTTGTGGTGGTCATGCTGATGGGCCGCCAGGGCGTCAAGGGCGGCGAGACCCGCGTTTTTGATGCGCACGGGCCGCACGGGCTGCGCTTTCTGATGCAGGAGCCGCTGACCACGCTGCTGCTGGACGATGCGCGCGTGATTCATGAAACCACGCCCATCCTGCCGCTGGAAGGATCAGCGCTGCCGGGATTTCGCGACACGCTGGTGCTGACCTACCGCGCAGCAGGCTTTCAACAGAAGTAGAGCCCGCACAGTCGCTCAGCTAGCGTGTCGCGCCCTGCCCCCGGAGGGCGTCCGTTCGTCCTGAGTTATCGAAGGATGCGCCTGCGGTTGCGTGAAGCAAGTCACTGCCCCTCCAGAAGGCCGTCTCTTCCTTCTTGGCAAACAGAGCAAAAGCGGCGCGGCGGAAGTTTCAAACCCTTTCACGTGCATTCAACCCGCTTGACGAATTTACTTTAAACTTAAATAATTAAGGTAACGTTTTCAAGAGAGCACATCGACATGCGCATTCTTTGTCTGGGTGGTGGCCCCGCCGGCCTTTACTTTGCCTTGCTGATGAAGCTGCAGCAACCCGCGCATCAGGTCACCGTGGTTGAGCGCAACCGCCCGTTTGACACCTTTGGCTGGGGCGTGGTGTTGTCTGACCAGACCTTGGCCAACCTGCGCCAGGCAGACCCGGTCAGCGCACAGCTGATCGGCGATGCCTTCAACCACTGGGACGATGTCGAGATGTTCTTCAAGGGCCGCTCGGTGCGCTCGGGTGGCCACGGGTTTTGCGGTATCGGCCGCAAGCGGCTGCTCAACATCCTGCAGGAGCGTTGTCTCGAATTGGGTGTCGAGCTGAAATTTGAGACCGACGTAGCCGACGACCAGGCGGTGGCGCGGCAATACGGCGCTGATTTGGTGATTGCCTCTGACGGCCTGAACAGCCGCATCCGCAGCCGCTACGCGCAAACCTTCAAGCCCGATGTTGAACTGCGTGCCTGCCGCTTTGTGTGGCTGGGCACCAAGAAGACGTTTGACGCCTTCACGTTTGCCTTCGAGCAGACCGAGCATGGCTGGTTTGCGGCACATGCCTACCAGTTTGACGACAGCACCTCGACCTTTATTGTCGAAACGCCCGAGGCGGTGTGGAAGGCGCACGGCCTGGACCAGATGCGCCAGGAGGACGGCATCGCCTTTTGCGAGCGCCTGTTTGCCGCGTACCTCGATGGCCATACGCTGATGAACAATGCCACCCATGTGCGCGGCTCGGCGATCTGGATTCGCTTTCCGCGTGTCGTGTGCGAGCGCTGGGTGCACCAGGAGGCGATAGATGGCAAAAACGTGCCTATCGTGTTGATGGGCGACGCCGCACATACCGCACATTTCTCGATCGGCAGCGGCACCAAGCTGGCGCTTGAAGACGCTATCGAGATGACACGCTGTTTTGCGCAGCACATCACGCCGCATGAAGCATTGCAGGCCTATGAGGCGCTGCGCTCGGTCGAGGTGCTCAAGATACAGAACGCAGCGCGCAACTCGACCGAATGGTTTGAAAACGTTGACCGCTACAGCGCCTTCGAAGCCGAGCAGTTCTTTTACTCGATGATGACGCGGTCGCAGCGCATCAGCCATGAGAACCTGCGGGTGCGCGATGCCGGCTGGCTTCGAAACTATGAGCAATGGCTAGCCCAGGCCCAGACTTCAAACTCAGCGAATGGCAGCACCGCGCCGCTGGCGGCAGCTTCAACAGCAACTCCAGCACCTCCCATGCTGCTGCCGCTGAAAACCCGCGAAATCACGCTGAAAAACCGCATCGTTGTCTCGCCCATGGCAACTTACAGCGCGGTTGACGGCGTGGTGCAGGACTTTCATTTGGTGCATTTAGGCGCGCGGGCGCTGGGGGGTGCGGCGCTGGTGTTTGTCGAGATGACCTCGCCCACACCCGAAGGGCGCATCACGCCGGCTTGCCCCGGCCTCTGGAACGACGAACAGTCCAGCGCGTTGGCACGTATCGTCAAGTTTGTTCATGCTTCAGGCGAAGGCGCAAAAATTGGCCTTCAATTGGGGCACAGCGGACCGAAAGGCTCGACACAGGTGGGCTGGGAACAACCCGACGAACCGCTGCTTGCCAACAACTGGCCGCTGCTGGCCGCCAGTGCTGTGGCTTACGGCCCTGCCAACCAGTTGCCGCAAGCCATGACACGCGCAGACATGGACCGCATCACCACCGCTTTCGTGCAGTCAACCCGCTATGCGGCAGAGGCAGGTTTCGACTGGCTGGAGCTGCACTGCGCACACGGTTATTTGCTGTCCAGCTTCATCACGCCATTGACGAACCAGCGCACCGATGACTATGGCGGCAGCCTTGAAAACCGCTGCCGCTATCCCCTGGAAGTGTTCACCGCCATGCGCGCCGTCTGGCCAGCGCACCTGCCGATGAGTGTGAGGATTTCGGCACACGACTGGGTGCCGGGCGGCAACACGGCCGATGACGCGGTCGAGATTGCCCGGCTCTTCAAGGCTGCAGGATGCGATTTCATTGATGTGTCGTCTGGCCAGACCACGCGTGCTGCCAAGCCGGTGTATGGCCGCATGTACCAGACGCCGTTTGCCGACCGCATCCGCAATGAAGTGGGCATCCGGACGATTGCCGTCGGGGCGATATCCGAGGTAGACCATGTCAACAGCATCATCGCGGCGGGACGCGCCGACCTGTGTGCCATCGCACGGCCGCATCTGGCAGACCCGGCCTGGACGTTGCATGAGGCGGCCAAACTGCAAAGCAGGCACGTCAGCTGGCCACAGCCTTACCTGAGCGGCCGGGACCAGCTGTATCGCGAGATTTTTAAGCAAAATCAAGCCGTAGCCCAATAGATATGGCTAGTGATAGCTATTAAATACATAGCAACAAAGGAGCTGCATATGGACATGGAAGCCAGAGGCCATAGCGAACATCCGGAAGCCCTGCGGCTGTGGCTGCGCATGCTGACCTGCACCCAGCTGGTTGAAAAGCAGGTACGCACCCAGTTGCGCGAGCAGTTCGACACCACCTTGCCGCGTTTTGATCTGATGGCACAGCTGGAGCGCAGCCCCGAGGGTTTGAAGATGAACCAGCTGTCGCGCCGCATGATGGTGACTGGCGGCAACATTACCGGCATCACCGACCAGCTGGTGGCCGAGGAAGTCGTCGAGCGGGTCGAGGTCGAAGGCGACCGGCGTGCCTACCGGGTACGCCTGACCACACGCGGCCGCAAGCTGTTTGCCGAGATGGCGCGCCAGCATGAGGCGTGGATCGTCTCGGCTTTTGAAGGCCTGAGCGCGCGCGAACTCGAGTCGTTGCACAAGCTGCTGGGCAAGGTCAAGCAACATAACACCGTACCGACCGACAAACCCCAGGACATGGAAAACGCATGAAGCACTACATCGGCACCAGCAACCCCATGCATGCAGGCTTTGACGCCATGGCGCAGTACCAGGCGCAGCACTTTGCCTATGCGTTTGATGCGGGCGTGGCCACCGTGACTCTCAACCGCCCGGAGCGAAAGAACCCGCTGACCTTTGACTCGTACGCCGAGCTGCGCAACCTGTTTCGCGCCTTGAACACCGCGACCGATGTGAAAGCAGTGGTGCTGACCGGCGCAGGGGGCAATTTTTGCTCGGGCGGTGATGTGCACGAGATCATCGGGCCGCTGACCCAGATGACGATGCCCGAGCTGCTGGAGTTCACCCGCATGACGGGCGACCTGATCAAGGCGATGCGGCTGTGCCCGCAACCCATCATTGCGGCGGTTGACGGCATCTGTGCGGGCGCAGGCGCGATGATGGCGCTGGCATCCGATATGCGACTGGGCACCCCCCGCGCCAAGACCGCCTTCCTCTTCACACGGGTTGGTCTGGCCGGTGCCGACATGGGTGCCTGCGCGCTGCTGCCGCGACTGATCGGCCAGGGACGGGCTTCGGAGTTGCTGTTTACGGGCCGTGCCATGACGGCCGATGAAGGCCTGCTGTGGGGGTTCTTCAATGCACTGCATGCGCCGGATGATCTGGGCAAGCAGGCCGCGCAGCTGGCCCGGCAGCTGGCTGACGGCCCGACGTTTGCGCATGGCATGACCAAGACCATGCTGCATCAGGAATGGGCCATGACGCTGGACCAGGCCATCGAGGCGGAAGCCCAGGCGCAGGCGATCTGCATGCAGACGCAGGACTTCACGCGGGCCTACGAAGCCTTTGCCGCCAAGCAGCAGCCAGTCTTCGAGGGCGATTGATCATGACGCCCACTACCTCGCACCTGACCCTGCCTTTTTTTGATGACGTGCACCGCACGCTGGGCGAGCAGCTGGCGCGCTGGATACCGCAGCAGCAGGTTGACGAGCAGGACGACAGGGCCGCGTGCCGCGAATGGGTAGCCAGGCTGGGCGAGGCCGGCTGGCTGCGCTACTGTGTGCCTGCCGGCGATGGTGGTGAGCTCGGCGGGGTGCTGCCGCGCCTGGACTCACGCGCACTGGTGGTACTGCGCGAGGCGCTGGCCTTTCATTCACCGCTGGCCGACTTTGCTTTTGCGATGCAGGGGTTGGGCAGTGGGGCCATTACCCTGGCAGGCAGCGCAGCGCAGCAGGCCGCTTATCTGCCAGACGTTGCCAGTGGCCGCCAGATTGCAGCCTTTGCCCTTAGTGAGGCTGATGCCGGCTCAGATGCTGGCGCTATGAAAACAAGAGCTACCAGCACCGGTGAAGATTGGGCCATGTCCGGAAACAAGACCTGGATCAGCAACGGCGGCATTGCTGACTTCTATGTGACGTTCGCAAAGACCGCGCCGGATGCCGGCACGCGCGGCATCACCGCTTTCATCATTGACGCCACGAACCCAGGGCTCGACTGCAGCGAGCACATCACGGTAATGTCACCGCATCCGCTGGCTACGCTGCAGTTCACCGATTGCCGGCTTCCGAGGCATGCGCAGCTGGGCGATCTGAACGGTGGCTTCAAGCTGGCGATGCAGACACTGGACATCTTTCGCGCGTCCGTTGCCGGCGCAGCGCTGGGCATGGCACGCCGCGCGCTGGCCGAAGCCGTGCATTACGCACGCCAGCGCCAGATGTTCGGCCAGACGCTGGCGGACTTTCAGCTGACACAGGCCAAGCTGGGCGAGATGGCGGCGCTGGTGGATGCGGGCGCGCTGCTGACCTACCGTGCTGCCTGGATGCGCGACGCCAGCGAAGCGGGCAAGCAAGCCCCAGACGCAGCCGCTGAGGCAGCCGGTCGGCGCGAACGCACGGTAGCGGCTGCCATGGCCAAGATGACCGCGACCGAAAATGCGCAGCGTGTCATCGACATGGCACTGCAGATGCATGGCGGCATGGGCGTCAGGGTCGGCACCAAGATGGAAAGCCTGTACCGCGACATACGTTCACTGCGCATCTATGAGGGCGCAACCGAAGTCCAGCAACTCATCATCGGAAAGGCGGCGTTGCAATCATGAACCCCTCGCGGCTAGCGTCACAGCCTACGGTGACCTCGGTACAGACAGACCGCTTTGTGCATGACAGGCTGCCCCGGCCTGAGCAGTGCCCCACGCTGCGTTATGACGTACCTGAGCTGCACATCAGTGACCAGGCGAACCTGGTCGATACGCTGATGGCGCGCATCACCGATCGCGGCCTGCAGGACTGCGCCTTCCTGCGCTCTGACCGCATCACGCTGAGCTATGCCGACGCGGCTGAACGCATCAACCGTATCGCGCAGGTGCTGACCGAAGACTTTGCGCTGGTTCCCGGCAACCGGGTGCTGCTGCGTGGCGGCAATTCGATTGGCATGGCGCTGGCGTGGCTGGGTGTTGTCAAGGCCGGGCTGATTGCAGTGGCCACCATGCCGCTGCTGCGGGCCAAGGAGCTGATAGAGATCATTGACAAGGCCCAGCCGACGCTGGCGCTGTGTGATGGTGCGCTGCTGCAAGAGCTGCAGGCGGCCCATGCGAACGGCGGGCCGCTGCGGGCGATTGTTCCCTTCAACCTGATGAATGAGCCAGGGTCGCTGGCGGTGCTTTCTGCACAAAAGGACGGCGTTTTCGAACCTTGCCTCACGGCAGCCGATGACATCGCCATGATGGCGTTTACCTCAGGCACCACAGGCAAACCCAAGGCCGCCGTGCACACCCACCGCGATGTATTGGCCGCGTGCGAGACCTGGCCGCGCCATGTGCTGCAGGCACAGCCCGATGACATCGTGATGGGCTCACCGCCGCTGGCTTTTACTTTTGGCCTGGGCGGCATGCTGCTGTTTCCGATGTGGGCGGGCGCATCGGTTTATTTCCCGTCCATTCCCTACACACCCGAAGCGATGGTCAATCTGATCGGGCAGGTCCACGCCACCATCTGCTACACCGCACCCACCTTCTACCGGCAGATGGCGCCCTTCGCCAGGCAACAGGGTTTGCCCAGCCTGCGGCTGTGTGTCAGTGCTGGAGAAGCTCTGCCCGATGCCACGCGACAGCTGTGGAAAGACGCCACCGGCATCGAGATGATTGACGGGATCGGCGCGACGGAAATGTTCCATATCTTCATCTCGACCTTGCCCGGCGATGTGCGGCGCGGGGCCATTGGCAAGGTGGTGCCGGGTTATGTTGCCAAGGTGGTCGATGACGAGGGCCGGGAAGTGCCGCGTGGCACGGTTGGCAGGCTGGCGGTAGTGGGACCCACCGGTTGCCGCTACCTGGACGATGTGCGGCAGTCCAACTATGTGCGGGGTGGCTGGAACTACCCCGGCGATGCCTTTGTGCAGGATGCAGACGGCTACTTTTTTTACCAGGCGCGCGCGGACGACATGATCATCACCGCGGGCTACAACGTGGGCGGGCCTGAGGTGGAGGACGCGCTGCTCAAGCATGCGGCTGTATTTGAATGCGGCGTGGTGGGGCTTCCCGATGACGAGCGCGGCATGGTCATCAAGGCTTTTGTGGTGCTGAAGCCGGGCTACAGCAGCGATGTCGATATGGTCAAGGCCTTGCAGGACCATGTAAAGTCCACGCTTGCACCTTTCAAATACCCGCGCCAGATTGAATTTTTGGAAAAGCTGCCGCGAACCGAGACTGGCAAACTACAGCGCTTCAAGCTGCGCAGTGCATGATGTTTACAGTTACCAAACAGATACGGTTTCACCATTGCGATCCGGCCGGTATTGTTTTTTATCCGCAGTTCTATGTGTTGCTGCATGAGGTGCAAGAGGACTTTCTGGCGCATATAGGTTTTGCTGAGCACCACATGATCGAAGCCGGTTACGGCGTCCCGATTGTCGACATGAAGACCCAGTTTGTCAGCATGTGCCGCAACGGCGACACGGTGAGCATTTCGCTGGCGTTGACCCATGTGGGCAACGCCAGCATCGGCATGGCGTACCGCATTCACCGTGGAGATCAAACAGTGCTACGGGCCACGGCGGTGGTGGTGTATTCGCGGCTGCCGGACGGGAAGCCGGTGCGCATTCCCGACAACCTGCGCCAGGCCATGCAGCCCTATCTGGAAGCCATTGCACTGGAGACCCCATGAAGAAACTTCAACCGCCCGGCTGGCCTGAACCGCGTGGCTATGCCAACGGTGTTGCAGCGCGCGGCGCGCTTATTTTTGTCGGCGGGCAGATTGGCTGGAACAGCGCCCAGGTTTTTGAGAGTGACGATTTCATCGCCCAGACGCGGCAAACGCTGCTGAATGTTCTGGCAGTACTGAAAGCTGCCGATGCAGGGCCCGAACACATGGTGCGGATGACCTGGTATGTGGTGGACCGTGGGGAATATTCAGCGCGCTTGAAGGAGCTTGGCTCGGTCTACCGCGAGGTGATGGGCAAGAACTTCCCCGCGATGACCTGCGTGGAAGTTGCGGGCCTGGTCGAAGACCGAGCCCGTATAGAGATTGAAGTGACTGCTGTTTTGCCGGACTGAACGCATCATTTCCAGATGCCGTCGTATATGTTTTTAACCCAGGAGTGATGTGATGATGAAAAGAAACCCGCTGGCCGTGGCGCTTGCCGCTGTCTTGATGAGCTTGTCGTTCAACCCGGTGGTGCAGGCAGGGCCCCGGCTGGACAAGATCATGGAGAGCAAGGTGATACGCGTGGGCACACCAGGAGACTATCGCCCGTTCGCGATTAAAAGTGATTCAGGTTACGCCGGACATGACATTGATGTCATCGAGATGATGGCCAAAGAAATGGGCATCAAGATCGAGTATGTGCCAACGTCATGGCCCAACCTGATGAAGGATATTCAGGCCGGAAAGTTTGATGTGGCAGTGGGCGGCATCACGCGCAATGTAGGGAGGATTCGGTACATCGACATGCTCCCGGGCTACGCACCCTTCGGCAAGGTTGCCCTGGTGCGGTCGGCTGACAAAGCGAAATTCAAAACTCTGGAAGACCTGAACAAGGCAGATGTCCGCGTCATCAAGAATCCTGGAGGCACCAATGAGACCTTTGTGCTGGAAAAGCTGAAAACCGCACAGGTCAGCACCCACGACAAAAATGCCGAGATACCAGGCCTGATTGCCGAAAGCAAGGGCGACGTGATGATCACCGAAACCTACGAAGCCCTGCACTACAGCAAGGCAGACCCGCGTCTCCATGCCGCCTTCATCGACACACCGCTGACGCCCAAGAACCAACTTGGTTTCATGATTCCAACGGACGATGCTGATTACGCACGTGTCATGGGCTTCACCTGGGAGCTGCTGGACAGCCGGGGGCTGCTGAAGCAGACCTCTGACAAGTGGCTGAAATAGGCTGCTGAAGTGGGCTGAGAGTCGCGACCACCCATGATGGTCAGCTGGCGAGATCACCTACCAGTGTGCTGGCCAGCGCCAAAGCGGCCTCGCGCGACGGGTTACTGGCCTCGCTGTCGGCCAGATATGCCGCCACCAACCATGGTGCTTGGTCAGGCGACCAGACAACGCCTATATCGTTCGTATCGGTTGCGTTCGTTCCTGTCTTGTCACCGATTCGTCAGTGGGATGGCAGCCCGGCCTTGATGCGCTTGCCGCCCGTGGTGTTGGCAAGCAGCCACTGCTGCAGCGTATGGCGGAAATCGGCAGACAGGGCGTCGCCCGCCAGGACCTTCTGCATGGTGCGGGCCATGGCGCGAGGCGAGGTACTGTCAAGCAGAACCTCGCCTTGCTTCACGTTCAACGCAGTTTCCATGCGGTCCAGCGGGGTAACGTCATCGCCCAGTGATTTGGCAAATTTGCTCAACGCCGCCGGCCCGCAGCAGCTCTCCAGGATCAGGTTGGCAGCGGTGTTGTCGCTGGTGGTCAGCGTCGCCTCGCACAGCCCCCCGAGCGTCATCCCCTTGTCATCTGCATGCTTTTCGGTGACCGGTGAACAGGTCACCAGCTGGCTTTGGTAATAACTGATGCGGCGGCCAAGCGACGCATCGCCAGCGTCAACACGGCTCAGCACCCAGGCAGCCGCAAGCAGCTTGAAAAGAGCTCAGCATCTTGAAGCGCTCGTCGGCACGGTAGCCGTATTCCTGGCCGGTTCCGGTATCGATCATCCACATGCCGAGACGGCCTTTTGCTGCATGTTCGATAGCACGCAGGCGTAATGGTGCAGCGGTAAACATTTGGCCGTGTCCAGCCGCAGCGGCGTCCGCCAGGCAGGCGGCGAGCCCAATACTGCCGCCAAGGAAGAGGCTTCCCCGGGAGCTACCGCACGTCTGCTGCTCAAACCGGCCTCATGCAGCCTAAATGCCCAGCGCTGCGCACGGAGACCAGCGGGAAATGCGAACCACGACGCTGTTAGCGCACGGTGGCACGAGCGGCTTCCGCCTTGCGTTTGGCTTCGTCGGCCTTAAGCTGCAAATCTTGCGCTTCCTTTTCGGCAGCCACGGCCTTTGCTTCCTTGGCCTTGGCCTCCCGGTCAGCCGATGAGCCGCCGGCCATGGCGTTTCCGACCATCGTGCCGGCAACCGCACCTACCGCAGCCGCACCCATGGTGCCCATCATGCCGGGGCCTCTGGCAGCAGGCGCTGCCGCGGGTGCCGGCGTTGCAGCGGCGGCAGGGGGCGTTGCGGGCGCTACTGGCGCTCTGGGCGCAACAGGCGGCTTGTTCAAGCTGGCACGGGGCACGGTTCTGCCGCCACCGCCCATACGTTTGGCAAAAACCGACGAGGGCGCAGCCAGCGCGGCGATCATCAATGCGCTGACAACAGCAGTGCTGCGTAAAGACAGGGACATGAAAACTCCTTGGATTAAGCGTCTGCTTCCCTGTGACACCACAAGCCATGAACGAAGGCTCAAAAAGTGACATGATGGGAGCAGGCGGGACGCACCTTTCGCATATCAGTGCCAACGGCGCAATTTCAAGCACAGCGCAAATCGCCCGGTGACGGTGCACGTTCAAGCCGCGACAGCTACCTGCACAAGCCCTTGCCGCCTGCGTCGACAGGCTGCCTGCACCACACCAGCAGCGCATTTCGCCTACAACCCGTGTCACGCCTGCTGACATCTGCCAGGCCAAAGCTTGGGTAGTCTGCGGCTTCAACTTCAGGAGTCAACATGCCTCAAAACACCAAGGACAACGCGGGTGGAAAGAACCATCCGGTCAAGCAGACCCATGCCAGCGGCGCCAAGAAACCGGGCAAGGCGTCGAACAAGCCCAGCGCTTCCTCTCCTACCGGATCGCAGAACAAGGGTGAGAAAAAGACAACGCCCTGACCAGGTAGTTGAAGTGGCTGCCTGCCGCTTCTAGCGAGGATGGGACCGGGCCCGAAGCGCATCGGTTCCCTGCCTCAGGTCAGTGCCCCGGCAGACTTGAGGAATTCCTGCAACTCGGCAAAATCCAGCGGCTTGGTCAGGTGTACGTCGAAGCCCGCCGCGATGGCACGACTCTTGTCCTCGTCCGTGCCAAAACCGGTAAGCGCAGCGGCCATGATGCTGGGGCCGCCCGGCATGGCGCGCAATGCGTCCAGCACCTCATAACCATTCATGGTCGGCATGCCGATGTCCAGAACCGCAACCTGCGGCATGTGGCCGCGAGCAAGCTCCAGCGCCGACAGGCCGTCATAAGCAACCTTGACCTGATAGTCCATCAGGCGCAGGATTTCCGCCAGGCTGTTGGCCGCATCACGGTTGTCGTCGACAACCAACACTAACGGCGCGCAGGCAACATGCGTCACTTCGCCGCGGTGGAATGAGCTGGTGCCGGCATTGGGAAGAAAAAAGCTGAAGGTGCTGCCCAGGCCCGGCCCATCGCTAGCGGCACTTAGCGTGCCGCCATGCATCTCTACCAGCGAGCGTGCCAGCGTCAGGCCGATGCCCAGGCCGCTTTCTCGCGCCGCCGTCTGGGCATCGCCCTGCGAGAACAACTCGAATATCTGTTGCGTGGCCTGTGGCGAGAGCCCGGCACCGTTGTCCTGCACCGAGGTGTAGAGCTGCGTTCCGTCCTGCCAGACTTTCAACTCGATGCGCCCGCCCTCGGGCGTGAACTTTGCGGCGTTTGTCAGCAGGTTTTGCAGCACCTGCGCCAAACGCGTGGCATCACCCTGAACCCACAAGCCGTTGTCCGGCATGTCCAGCTTGAGATGGTGACGACGGGCGTCCAGCAAAGGCCGCACTGCCTCGATCGAACGCGCCACCACCTGCGCATACGACAGCTGCTCGGCCACGAAGCGAATCTTGCCGGTGGTCAGCCGGCCAACGTCAAGCAGGTCGTCCACCAGTCGCGTCATATGAGACAGCTGCCTGTCAATCATGTCCCGGCTGCTTCGCACCAGGGGACTGGGTGATGGCTCCAGCTGCAGGATGGTGACGGCATTGCGTATCGGCGCCAGCGGGTTTCGCAGCTCGTGTGCCAGCATGGCCAGAAATTCGCTCATGCGTTTGCTGGATTTTTCAAGCTCATGCAGACGCCGCCTTTCGCTCATGTCGCGCGTCACCTTGGCAAAGCCGCGTAGCCGCCTGGTCGCATCGTATACCGGTGCTATCACCACGTTGGCCCAAAACACCGTGCCGTCCCGCCGTACCCGCCAGCCTTCTTCCTCGGCACGGCCAATGGCAAGCGCGGTTTTCAGTTCGGCCGCAGGCAACCCCGCCGACAGGTCTTCAGGCCGGTAGAAAAGGCTGAAATGTTTGCCGATGACCTGGGCTGCGCTATAGCCCTTGATCAGCTGGGCACCGCTGTTCCAGCTTTCGATGATGCCTTCCGGGCTCAACATGAAGATGGCATAGTCGCGTACGCTTTCAACCAGTAGCCTGAAGCGCTGCTCGCTTTCACGCACCGCCTCTTCCGCAATACGGCGCTCACTCAAGTCGCGTGTGACCTTGCCATAGCCGGTAAGCGTGCCGTTTTCGTCCCGCAGCGCTGTGATCACCACACTGGCCCAGAAACGCGTGCCGTCCTTGCGCAAGCGCCAGCCCTCTTCTTCAAAGCGGCCATCGCGTGCCGCGCGAACCAACTCCTCCGCCGGCCATTGCGCTGCCACCGCTTCAGGCAGATAAAACATGGAGAAATGCCGGCCGATGATTTCCTCAGGCCGGTACTGCTTCATGCGCTGGGCACCGATGTTCCAGGACACCACGACGCCCTCGGTATCCAACATGAAAATGCCGTAATCTTGAACCGCATCGACCAGCAGTCGAAATCGATCACTGCTGGCGGGTTCGGGAAGGCGAAAAGGAAGAACTGACATACCCAAATGATACCGAGCAGCTCATGCACACTGTCGGGAACCCCTGCATTTGGAAATGTCAAATCTGCAGGTGACTGCGTCTGCAATCCAAGCAGCGTTACAAATTCCATCTCACGACTGACGTCACACGAGGAAGGGCAAATTAACAGTAAACGCGAACTCCGCACGATGCCGTACATTGTTCGCCAAAGCAAAAAGGCCAACCTTGAAGGGTTGGCCTTTTGCATGGTTTTATTGATGGTGGAATTCTCCCGGAATCTAAAACACCCCCTTTTGCACGTGAGGCGGACCGGATCTGCCCCACACGACCTGAGGCAATTAGCGGCAAAGTCTCGACTGCCGCGTACTTCCGTTGCCAGCCGAGCCCGTAACGTTGGGACCTTCATGGCGTAGCAGTGGTTCCCTGGCCGCGCCCGGCCAAACAAAATTGCCCCGCGCCGGCGCATGCGGCATACCCGTTTCCACATGTTGGAACTTCTGGCTTGCCCAGCAGGCAGCCCAGCAACACGCCGTGTAGGTGTTGCAGGGCATCAACCTGCTCGTGCACTTCCACACTGTGCAGCGCTCGCTGTTGCTGAGCGACGCCGCGTCAAGGCCGTCGCAGCGAGCGTCGGCTTCGACCTTTTACAGCTGGCCGATGAGTTCGATGAAGCGCGTCGGCAACTGCTCGGGTCCGCGCCTGTTCTTAGGCAGCGCCTGCAGTGCGTCGTTGAAGTACCTTCTGCAGTGCGCCCAGCATCCAAGATGCACGAGTCGATGCTGCTCGGCAATCGCCCCGTACGGCTCGTAGCCATCGCTCATCAACACGCCGCCGGGCCGCGCGCCTTTACAGTGTCCTGGCCACTTGCGTGCTGCGGCTTGGCGAGTAGCTGAACAGTCGGATGGGAGGACCGGTGCCGTCTGCGCCGCCGGCTTCGGTCATCTGCACCCACATCCAGCTCTTGGCCTGGGCCGCTTGACCCGGCTCCTTGGGTACCAGCACCTCGGTCTCGTCGCCGTGCAGGATGAACGAGTCGAGCAGCGCGTCGCACCCGGTTGACCACTGGCTGCACCGCCTGGCCGACCGGCACGACGCTGGCGGCCAGCGTGTTACGCAACCGTTCCGTACCCAGGAAGCGGCCCGGCAGGACTGCTTGCCGGTACAGCGGCAGACCATCTGGGTACTTGGACGTGATCACCAGGCCAGCGCCGCTTCGCTGGGCAGGCCCTCAGGGATACCTGCGGCGGCTTGGCCGCCAGGCGCAGGCCGCCGCCGCAGCAGGGGCAGGCGTACTGACCGGTAGTTCATGGCGCCGCACGTCGCGCGGCGAGCCGGTATCCAGCGCCTTGAGGTCCCGCTTGGTGCGCTGATGCGCCGGCACATCGACCTTCTTGCCCATTCGCCTACGCAAAAATCGGCAACCTGACGCACGTACCTTCATGCAAGCGCGCTGATTAATGCAGCGGGTCTTTTGTTGATCTAAATCAATTGGCATCGGTGAATGCCCCCTATCATGAACCTACAAGTTTTCCCGCCATGATGTTTCCCCTTCGCACTACAACCAATCGCACTGCCGCATCGTTGATGCTGGCCGTATGGATGTTCGTGCTGGCCTCTGGTTTCGCTAATGCTTGCATGTTGAAAGCGCACAATCACGGCGGTGATCAGCCCTCCTCTGGGAGCTCTCTCACTAGTGCGCACGTTGTAATGGCTGCGCATGAGAGTCAACAAACCCCCAACGCACCCTGTTTGAAAGCGTGCGACGAGGGGTCGCACGCCGTACAGGGCAAGAAGGGGATGGACTCCGTGGATCCGGGTTCTGCGCTTTTGGCGGCAGTCATCTGGACCAAGGCCACACCCCTGGTGGCGCGCCATTGGAGCGGCTTTGAAGCTCAGCCTTCGCTGAGTGATCTCCCCGAGCGCGTCGTCTACTCGCGGTGGGTGCTCTAGCCTTCTGCTAGGTCGACCGCAGTCATATTGCGGCGTTTGGCTACCGGCTCTGCGGAGCGGGTTCGCTATACATGATCCTGCACCTCTCTTCACCACATCCAGACAAGGGCTTTTATATGAACCGCGTTCACCTTCTTTCTCTCGCATTTGCAATTTGCTCTCTTGGCACGTCAGCGGTGGCGGCGCCCCCGACCGACCAGCACACCGGCCATCACCCACCATCCAAACAGGCGGCGCCTAGGCCCGGACCGGTCATGGCAAAGATGGACGCACAAACCAAAGCGATGCAGGAGATGCACCAAAAGATGGTAGCCGCGAAGACGCCAGAGGAACGCAGCGCCCTAATGGCAGAACACACGAAGGCGATGCAGGACGGCATGACCATGATGAATGGAATGTCGGCCGGTGGAATGAAGTCCATGAAGGGCGACATGCCCATACACCATCAAATAATGGAAAAGCGCATGGAAATGATGAGCGCTTCGATGCAAATGATGATGGACCGCTTGCCATTGGCACCACCGAAGTAGGCAGAACGCAATGTCACTTCTGCGCACAGGCCTCGCATCTGCCGCCACCGCTGGCGGGTTCTATGCCCTGTGCACAGTGGCATGGACACTCGCACCGGCGACATTTCCGGGCCTGACAAACAACCTGTTATAGGGCATGCGCTTCACCTCTACGGTTCGTCCACAACCCTTCGCTGTCGCGGGTTTCCTTGCTGCGCTTCTTGTGCCGAGCACGTGGGCGCTGCTTGCGGGAACGTTCTTCAGCTGGCTGCGCAACTGGCTGACGCGCTGACCACAATCTTCAGGAGAATCAGATGACCGACCATCGTCACCCGCCTCAGTCTGAAGCTCCGGGATTCTGGCGCTCGCGCTATGCCGTAGGCCTTCTTGTCATGGGCGCCATCGCGGCATATCTGTTGGCCAGCGAGCACCGGGGCCACTTTATCGGTGCACTGCCCCTTTTGCTGATTCTCGCTTGCCCGCTGATGCACGTGTTCATGCACAACGGGCAGGGATCCCACGGCCACGGTCACGTAAGTCGTCACGGCGCCAAAACCCCACCGGCGGGTTCAACCCCACCGCGGGAGAACAACCATGACCGATGACACCTCCGCCTATAAGCCCTGGACGCTGAACGCTGAACGCTGGCAGCCTGAACTCGGCGGCGCGCGCTCCGCGGTTCATTCCATCCTTCAAGGGAAAGGAGGCTGCCGCATGAGGACGCGAGTCATCAGTCTTTCTCCGTGCATTACGAAAAGGATTAGACCCATGTCGATGCCCAAGACTCTCCTAGCAGTTGCCCTGCTTGCCTATGGCTGCGCGGCTAGCGCTGCTGACAAGGTGTACATCGCCAACGAGAACGCCGGTACCGTGAGCGTGCTTGACGCAGCCTCCTTCAAGGTTCTCACGCCCGTTCGCGTCGGCAAGATGCCGCACAACGTACAGGTGTCTCCCGATGGGAAGATTGTTTGGGTGACGAACAATGGCGAGCCAGATCCGGACCCTTCACCCTGGCACCCAGGCATGAACAAGACCGAGCACGCCGCGATGGCCGAGCCCGGTGCCGTCTGGTTGATTGACACGGACACCGATGCTGTTGTAGCCAAGATCCCGGTTGGTTTGCACCCGGCCCACGTCGTGCTGACACCAGACGGTCGCTTCGCGTACGTCACAAACGGCGGTGACAACTCGGTTACCGTGATCGATGCAGCCGCGAGAAGCGTAGTTGCAACTATTGCCGTTGGAAAATTCCCGCATGGCGTGCGGTTCGCGCCAGACGGGAGACAGGTCTACGTCGCCAATCTCAAAGGCGGAACGGTCTCGGTGATTGATGTCGAGAGCCGTAAAGAGGTCGCGCAGATACCGGTCGGCAAGGGGCCGGCTCAGGTGGGTTTCACGCCGGACGGGCGGCTTGCATTCGTCTCGCTGTCGCAAGAAAAGGCTGTTGCGGTGATCGATCCCGCGACACGGAAGGTGACGCGCAAGATCAGCGTCGGTACGGTGCCGATCCAACTCTCCGCCACACCGGATTCACGAACACTACTGGTGGCGAATCAGGGCAGTCGGAGCAAGCCCGGCAATACCGTCAGCATGATCGATCTGCAGACGTCCAAGCTAGTCAAGACAGTTGTTACCGCATCGGGGGCGCACGGTGTGGCGGTCGATCGCGAAGGCCGGCTTGCGTACATCACCAATACATATGCGAACACCGTGTCGGTGATCGACATCAAGTCACGCTCAGTGGTGAGTACCGTTCGTGTAGGCAAGGGACCCAACGGCGTTAGCGTGAGTCCATGAAGCCATCATCAGCCCTGCCTATGCGGCTTTCCGGCAAGGTGTTTGCTGCCTGCGGGGGGTGGATGATTCTGCTGGGTGTCTATTTCATCCTGCTCAGGCCGGCACTGCTGCCCGGCGATTCTCGATTTATGGGAACTTCCGCCGAGGCCTTGCCCGCAGCAGCGCCGGGTCTCGAGGGGTGGCTCGGCCACGTCTTCAACGTCATGGGTGGATTCATGGTGGCCGCCGGCACCATGACCATTCTCCTGGCCTGGCGGTCTATCTCCCGACGGGCTCCAGGAACCTTGTTGGCCGCAGCCGTCGCAGGGGCGTCCGGCGTCGCGCTGATGAGCGCAACTAATTTCTTGCTGCACTCGGACTTCCGCTGGCTGCTCCTGGTGCCCCGCCCTGCTGTGGCTCGCAGGTTTGGCTTGCTACGTGCGCGAAGGTGCGGCCGGAACGGTGGCGGTGGCGGTGGTGGTGGCGAAATGAATTGAATGTGCTTCTCGCCAACAGCAAGCTTTACGGCGGGCACCCTGTTGCTGGGAGCTGGCCTCCTGACAGTCAAGTCGGCACGCGGCCCACGTGAGCTCCCGCTTGCCGCGATGTCGCTGCTCTACGCGGCGATGACGCACGCGTACTCGTTCTTCTCTCATGTCCTGTGGCCGGTGTACGTCCCCGTGGCTGTTCCGCTGATCGAACCCGCCGGGATCCGCCGCACCACGTTGTGGGGTATCTCCGCAGCAGGCACGGCCGTGGCCACGTACCTCATGTACATGCTGGTGGCGTTCCCGGTCGTCTCACAGGCCACTAGCCAGCATATCGAGTACGTCTCACCTCATTTCTTCGCAGCCGCGGTGATGAGCGTCTACTTGCTGTTGGCAGCCATCAGCCCGCTGATCTCCACGCATAGGCGGGTGAAGGTCGTTTGCGTAATCGTGGCGGAACGCACCGTGGAGGCGCAGCGCGCGCGCCGCTTCGCGTGGCTTGGATCTATGTCCCTGCTGGGGTTCTTGGCGGGGCCCGCAGCGGTTGCCGCGGCGATCGGGTTCGCGTCATCGGCCGGCCTCCGCGAGCTGGCGCACGCATCGATCGCAGAGATCGTGGTGCTGCTCGCTGCTGCCTTCGGAGGGATCACGATGGTCGGGCTGCTGCGCGTTCTGCAGACACGGCCAGTTATTGCGCGGCTGCCGGAGAGACCTAACGCAGACCGGAGCTACCGAAGCGGGCTGACACTTTGGGGGCTTAGCGCGGGGGTGATGTTCGTAGCGGCGGCCTACGAACTGGGCATCCTTCTTGAAGGCCTCCGGAGCCCCCAAGGTGTCTTCCAGGAAGGTAGCCCGGATGTTTGCCGAATGCAGCGTCGTCATGCTCGCGGCAAACGCGTTGCTGTTCTTCACTCCGATCCTGAACCTAAAGTCGACCCACCGTCTCTTGGGCATCGGTTTGCTTCTTGCCATGGCAGGCCTGGCCTTGCTCTGGATTCAACCAACGCACGGCTAAATGATGTACCACGGGGTAGGCCTGACTGCCGCCGGCGCTTCACGTGCAGAGCTGGCAGGGGCGATGGGGGGCTTGGCCGCAGTGGCGAGCCTTGGCCAGACCCTCGGCTCAGCCGCTGGAGGCTGGCTCTTCGGTGCTTCCCCGCAGCACAGGTTTGGCTGGCTCCTCCTTCCCCTCATCCTCTTGTTCCTGCTGCTCCTCGTCGGACGCGCCTCGCTCAAGAGCATGACGACCTTCTACCGCAATCAGCCCTATGAGGTGACTTCATGAGCATCCGAAATCTTGATCGACTTCTCGAGCCCGAGTCGATTGCCGTCATTGGTGCATCGATCCGAGCCGGTAGCGTGGGCTCAACTGTGTGGGCGAATCTGCACGCCGGTCAGTTCGCGGGAGCGGTCTACGGAGTGAACCCCAAGCACAAGATTCTGGGTAGCGTCGCGATCTTCGCGCGGCCGGCGGATCTGCCGGAAGCGCCCGACCTAGCGGTGATCTGCACCCCGCCCGCAACGGTTGCGGGCCTGATCGAGGAACTGGGACGCCTCGGCACCCGCGCCGTCATCGTCATGACCGCCGGGCTCAGTGTGGCGCAGAAAGAGGCGATGTTGAATGCCGCGCGTCCCTACCTCCTCCGCGTCCTGGGTCCGAACTGCTTGGGCCTGCTGAGTCCGCACGTAGGCCTCAACGCCAGCTTCGCGCATGCCAATGCGCTTCCGGGCCAGGTGGCTTTTGTCTCGCAGTCGGGCGCCCTTGTCACGGCCGTCCTGGACTGGGCTCGGTCCAGGCGCATCGGTTTTTCCCATATGGTGTCGCTTGGTGAACGCGCCGACGTGGACTTCGGCGACCTGCTCGACTACCTGGCGAGCGATGCCCGCACGCGATCCATCCTGCTCTACATCGAATCGATCGAGGTCCCTCGCAAATTCATGTCGGCTGCCCGCGCGGCCGCACGCAACAAGCCGGTGATCGTCGTGAAGGCGGGCCGAGCCGGCAACGGACTGAAGGCAGCGGCCTCGCACACCGGCGCGCTGGCAGGCTCCGACATCGTCTTTGACGCCGCGATCAGGCGTGCCGGCATGCTGCGAGTCGAGAACCTTCAAGATCTCTTCATGGCCACTGAGACGCTGGCGCGGTTCGGCTCAAGCCGCGACGAGGCGTTGACGCTGATAACAAACGGGGGCGGCGCCGGCGTGATGGCGGCCGATGCCGCCGCGCTGGCCGGCATTCCCCTCAAGGACCTGAGTGAGGAGCTTCTGGCAAGCCTCGATGTCGTGCTGCCGCCCACCTGGTCGCGTGGCAACCCGATCGACATCATCGGCGATGCGCCGGTGTCCCGCTACACGCAGACGCTGCAGGCAGTGCTGGCTGACCGCAGCAGTGGCGCTGTGCTCTTCATGCACGCACCCACGGCCATCGTGCGCAGCGACGACATCGCTCGCGCCTGTGCGCGCATTGTCAAACAGACCCCCGGCCGCGTGATGGCGTGCTGGCTTGGCGACGACGCCGTGGCCGACGCGCGGGATATCTTCGAGGATGCCGGGGTTCCCGACTACGGCACTCCGGAGGAAGCCGTGCGCGCCTTCGGCATGCTGGCCACCTACCGCCGGAACCAGGCCTTGCTGCTCGAAGCACCGACCGCCAGCGAGAACGGCCCGGCCGATGTAGCCGCTGCACGCGCCATCATCGAGGGCGTTCTCGCTGGGGGCCGCGACATGCTCGATGAACTCGAAGCCAAGGCGGTGCTGCGGGCTTATGGAATCCCGGTCGTCCCCACTATCGCAGTGGAGCCTGCCGCCGATGCGGCCGTGAACGCGGCGCGGGACATCGGCTACCCCGTGGCGATCAAGATACTGTCACCCGACATCAGCCACAAGTCCGATGTCGGCGGTGTCCACCTGAACCTGCGGGGCGAAGAGGAGTTACGCAAGGCCGCCGAAGGCATGCTGGCGCGCGTACGCGAATTGAAACCGCAAGCCCGGATCACCGGTTTGACGGTGCAGGCCATGGTGACACGGCCACTCGCGCAGGAGCTGATTCTCGGGGCGAGCATCGATCCGCTTTTTGGTCCCGTGCTGTTGTTTGGACACGGCGGGACGGCCGTTGAGGTAGTGGCCGATCGCGCAATCGGACTTCCACCATTGAATCGCGTCCTCGCTCGTGAACTCATCTCCCGTACACGCGTCGCGAAGTTGCTGGCCGGCTACCGTGACCATCCGCCGGCCAAACTCGACGCCGTCTGCGACGTGCTGATTGCGTTGTCGCAGATGCTGTCCGACCTGCCGGAGCTGGCAGAGCTGGACATAAATCCTCTGCTTGCCGACCATGAAGGAGTCATTGCGCTGGACGCCCGTCTGCGGGTCAGCCGCAAGCAGGAAGCAGGTGCGGCGCAGTTCGCGATCACACCCTACCCGGCGGAACTTGCGAAAACCGTGCACTGGAACGACGAGACGATCCACATCCGGCCGATCCGCCCCGAAGACGAGTCGCAGCACAGATCCTTCATTGAGGCGTTGCAGCCCGAGGACCTGCGGCTTCGCTTCTTCGGCGTCCGCCGGGAACTTCCCCGAAGCGAGTTGGCCCGCCTGGCGCAAATCGACTACGCGCGGGAGATGGCGTTCATCGCCGTACGCAGCCTGCCCGATGGGACCAGCCAAACGCTCGGGGTAGTGCGCGCGGTCATCGACCCCGACAACATCGACGCTGAGTTCGCCGTGATCGTTCGATCCGACCTCAAGGCGCGCGGCCTGGGTCGCATCCTGATGCGCAAGATGATCGATTTCCTGTCAGGCCGCGGGACCCAGCGAATGGTTGGCTACGTCTTGAGAGAAAACAAGGCGATGCGCAAGCTGGCGCGTTCTCTTGGTTTCGAACCCGTAGCTTCCGCCAACGATGCCGACGCTGTATTCCTGGCATTAAGTCTTTAACCGACCAAAAGAATTCTCATGCACGCTCTCGTTTACCACGGCCCTGGCCAGAAGAAACTGGATAACCGCGCCAAGCCGGTCGTCAAGAAACCAACTGATACGGTCGTCCGCATCAACAGGATGACGATCTGCGGGACCGGCCTACACATCCTCAAGGGCGACGTGCCGACCTGCAAGCCCGGGACGACGTTGGGCCATGAAGGCGTGGGTGTCATCGACTCGCGTCAACGTGACCGGCATGACCATGCTGCTGCAATTCGCCGCGAGCCTCGGTTACATCCTGCCGGTCAATGCTCTGCAAAACAGGATTGCGTACGGAACGGGCACTTTCGACGCGCGGGACTTCGTTCGCACCGGCCTCGTCATTGCGCTGCCGCGACGGCTCTGTTAGCGCTCTTCGCCCTGACGTATTGGCCCTGGACGGGGTACGTGACCAAGTTGCCCTGGCATGTCCGTTGACCTGATCACGATGTCAAGGTTCAAAGTCGCTTCATTGCCCCTGAAAGGAATTCACCATGGAACATCATCAAGAACGTCAGGCCGGGGCGGCCACAGCGGAGCATGTCGAATACACATGCCCCATGCACCCGGAGGTTCTGCAGGCCCGGCCTGGCCAATGTCCGAAGTGCAGGATGAACCTGGAGCCCGCCGGCGCGGCGTCAAGGCACACGGCGCACGCGCCTCACCAGTGCGCGCAGCTGCACACGGTCCAACTGGGGACCTCTGTTTCCCCCGCCCCGGCAAAGGGCAGCAAGGGCGAGGAATACACCTGCCCGATGCATCCAGAGGTTCGACAGATGGGGCCGGGCAGCTGCCCGATCTGTGGCATGTCACTTGAGCCCTCGGTGGCGCACCGAGGAACAGGGGGCAGCCCGGAAATGCGTGACATGACACGCAGGTTCTGGATCGGCCTGGCCCTCACATTGCCCGTGCTGGCGTTGGAAATGGGAAGTCACGTCCTCAACATAGGCCACCTTGTACGGCCGCAGACATCCAACTCGATCCAGATGGTGCTCGGCACACCAGCCGTGCTGTGGGCAGGGTGGCCCTTCTTTGTACGCGGTTGGGCATCGTTGAAGAACCGCAGCCTCAACATGTTTACGCTGATCGCCCTCGGCACGGGTGCGGCCTGGGCCTACTCGATAGTGGGCACGCTTGCACCCGGATTGTTCCCGGCTGAGCTGCGCGGCAGTGACGGCGCAGTCGCCATCTATTTTGAGGCAGCCGCCGTGATCACGGTACTGGTGCTCCTCGGACAGGTACTGGAACTGCGTGCGCGCGAGAAGACCTCGGGCGCCATCAAGGCTCTCCTCGACTTGGCCCCCAAAACCGCACTTCGGGTACGGGCTGACGGGTCGGATGAAACGGTCCAGATCGACTCGATTCAGGTCGGTGAGCGGCTGCGAGTTCGTCCCGGCGAAAAGGTCCCGGTGGACGGCGCGCTGACGGAGGGCAAAGGCACCGTGGACGAATCAATGGTGACAGGGGAACCCATGCCAGTGACCAAGACGCCGGGATCCAAGGTCACCGCCGGAACGATTAACCAGACCGGCGGATTCGTCATGCGCGCCGAAAAGGTGGGGGCCGATACGCTGCTCTCGCAAATCGTGCACATGGTCGCGGCCGCGCAGCGCAGCCGTGCGCCCATCCAGCGCATGGCCGACCAGGTAGCGGGATGGTTCGTCCCCGTGGTCATCGTCGTCGCTCTGGTTACTTTCGCTGTGTGGTTCTTCTGGGGACCAAGCCCTGCGCTCTCGTATGCGCTGATCACGTCGGTGGCAGTGCTGATCATCGCTTGCCCGTGCGCGCTCGGCCTGGCTACGCCAATGTCGGTCATGGTGGGCGTCGGGCGTGGCGCGCAGCACGGTGTGTTGATCCGCGATGCCGAGGCCCTGGAACGCATGGAAAAGGTAGATACCCTGGTTGTCGACAAAACCGGCACCCTGACCGAAGGAAGACCCAAGGTCGTCCACATCGAGCCAGCGCCGGGATTCCGGGCGGAAGATGTTCTCCAGAAACTCGCCAGCGTTGAACGGGCCAGCGAACATCCGCTGGCGATGGCTGTTGTCGCAGCTGCTCTTGAACGCAAGCTGGCATTGTCAGAGGTGACCGACTTCGACTCGCCGGTGGGCAAGGGAGTCGTGGGCAAGCTTGCCGGAGTTGAATTGGTGAGCGGGGCCGCAAAGTTCCTTGCGGAACGCCACATCGACGTCTCGCCACTTCAGGTTGCGGCAGAGGAGCAAAGAGTTCGGTCCGCTACAGTCATTTTTGTAGCCCTGGGTGGCAAGCTTGCAGGATTGGTTGCTATCGCCGACCCAATCAAGCCGACCACACCTGCGGCCCTTCAGGCACTGCGCAAAGCTGGTGTCCGGATTGTGATGCTGACGGGTGACGGGAAGACGACTGCCCTGGCGGTTGCCAAGGAACTTGGGATCGAGGAAGTGATCGCGGAAGTGTTTCCGGAGGACAAGGCGAAGATCGTCCAACGCCTGCGCAGTGAGGGCCGCATCGTCGCCATGGCAGGCGATGGCGTCAACGACGCCCCCGCTCTGGCAGCTGCCGAAGTCGGGATCGCCATGGGCACCGGCACCGACGTAGCGATGGAAAGCTCCGGGATCACCCTGCTGAAGGGAGATCTGATGGGCATCGTGCGCGCACGGGGACTTTCACGGGCGACCATGCGCAACATCCGACAGAACCTTTTCCTTTCCTTTGTCTACAACGTCGCTGGCGTGCCGATCGCCGCAGGTGTGCTGTATCCGTTCTTCGGCTGGCTTCTTTCTCCCATCATCGCGGCTGCGGCGATGGCGCTATCCTCCGTCAGCGTCATCGTGAACGCACTGCGGCTGCGCACCATTCGCGTAGACCAGGAATCGCAAGAGGCCGAAAAGTGAGAGCAGGCCCCCGAACACGGAAACCACCGTGCGGACGCACTGGTCACCCTCGAATTAATGCTCAGCAGCAACCATCTAACTGTCCGTCTCAACCATCACGGCCTCTTAGAGCCCATCGGCTACATACCTACAGCCGAAGCTGAAGCTGAAGCAAACTATTACCGCGACTCGCCAATCAGGCTGGGACCGCTGTAGCGGTTGTGCAAGAGATTGAAGCCGAGATGCTCTTGCGCAGCTTATGCGGTGTTACCTGCTTCAAACACTAAAATAGCCCAGTACATCAGGGTTGTAACTTGCGCCACCCAAGTCCAAGCTGCGGTGCTGCAAAAAATCTTTGATTCAGGGGTCGTTGATTTGAAAGGTAGCTAGTGCATTATGAACGACGATCATGGGCAATCTCAAGTCTGGGTTTTTGTTTCGGAAATTGGCGGCACATGCGGTGGCAGTTGTCGCGAGGCATGAAGCGGGCAGTAATGGTTGGTATGACGGACATGACGCTTCCTTTGGTTGGTTTTGAATGGACGAAAAAGCACGTTTGAGCGTGAACACAGGGTGCGGATGAGGTGATTATTTGAGTTGGAAGTGTGTATGGGGGCCGTTAGTTTCCACTTTGCTACGCGCAGAGGCTTTGACAAGTTAAGTCATCGCAAGGCACGCAGCCGCGCGAACGAAACAATTTGCGACAGACCTAGGGCTTAACGCTCAGTGCATGGAGCCTAACAGTGCGTCAACGTACGAAGCACGGTCTTCTGGTGTGTTTCAAGTGATTTATTAATAGCTAACTGTTCGACTAAATCTTCAAATCACAAATACGTATGCCGTTCGCAAAAACATTGCTAGTAATTTTTTGATCTCCCTACTTGGGTGTGCCCATCCAATCTCAGTGGCGCCAAGACGCAATCGTATTGCGTGCTACTGGTCCCAGCAAATTAAAAAGAAAGTCGGCTTTTGTATTGCACCTGAATCTTTCAACTTGGAGTCACCACACCAGGCGGCGGCAGAGAGAATGTTCGATACTTTCCTTATCGAGACATTGGAGTGGGTTATTTAACGATGCTGAACAACGTGTTCGATGGCGTTGTGCGAGTATCAAAAGCGGATGACCCTTTGGAATTCCGAAAGGTGGTTTGGAATATGTTCATCCCGGAATTGGTCAGAAGCTCTGGATCGACCGACTTTTTCACATGATTACCCACCATTTTCACAATGGATTTAACGAAAAAACTGGGGATGCCCTGGTTAAATCAGTGGCAAGTCAGCGAGTGGTTGGAGTAGGTAGCTTCCCAGGTGGGGCACTTGCTATGGGTGGAAACTTTGGCATTACCGGTCGGCTGGCTATGCAAAGACGCATTATTGAAAACGCAAATTGTACTCTTCGAAACGCTGGACACTTCCCGTATAGCGCCCGGACTTGTGGGGCTTAAGGAGCGTAATGTTGGGACCTCTGTCGAATTAAGACCACCTGCTTCAGCTGAAAAGATCTTCTTGACAAAAGTCGATCGACCTAAACGAGTACGAAAAAAGGATTGACGTACTAAATGCCTTATAACTTCCCTTAAGTGACATTATGGATCTATCAAAAAGACTGACCGTATTACTTGCTGTGCTGGAGTTATGCTTGGTGGTTGCGCTGGTTCGCCCAGTACTATCAGCACAGCTTATATCTCTCCGCTGCAGTACAAGGCTTGTGACTGTATCCAACTCAATGCTGAAGCGCATCGTATTCAGTCACGCGTAGTAGCTCTCGGCGGCCAACTCGACCAAGCGCCGGCCAATGACAAAGTCATCATAAGTGTCGGAATGATTCTGTTCTGGCCTGTTCTGGCCTGTTCTTTTTGCCTTAGTCGGTACTAACGCACAGGAGGCAGAATAAACCCGGTTAAAAGGTGAATACGAAGCTGTTCAAATGCCGTTGAGCGAAAAGAGATGCAAAGTTGCAGGTTGAACGTTGAACGTTGAACGTTGAACGTTGAACGTTGAACGTTGAACGTTGAACGTTGATTAGCCAGAAGTCTAGGCGATTGTATAAGACTTCAGCGGGCTTGAGTTTATGCCAATTAACAGCGAGCACCGTATAAGGCATCGTGTTATTTCCGAAAGAGACGCTTACTATCAGTGAGCCATCCGTCGCTGGATTTCGAACCATCCGACTATTTTTTTCCTTAAAAACACTTCGGTGATCCTTTCGATAAGCGCCAATATATTTTCCCAGCTATTCCCGTTACATTTCATTATTGACCCTCGCTGCATCAGTAGTGATGCGAAATGCATCAAAATGCTGACGTATTTGTTTAGGCCCACGGTTGTTGGTTGGAGTCCAAGGTTTTTGATTTCCGGCACATACCCAGGAATAGACTCCACCCAGTGTGGTCGTGCATGCTGCACATATACTTGCAAGAAACATTCTAAAGGGCAATTTAGCTCTGAGCGATGGGCTACTTGGTTATTCTTCGGAATAATGGGTCACTGGTTCCATGAGCGTCTCGACTCTGCGGCTATTTCGCAAACGCAAGGATTCCGGCGCATGGTCTCCCCTTCGGGAAGCTCAATTGGCTGGATGACCGGCATACCGTGCGTGAGCTAGTTTCTTCTAAGCCCGCCGTAACTGCCCCAAGGCGTTGCCACCAAATATCCGCAATCAACTACCAAATTAACTCCTGTGATGGCAGACGCGGCTGGTGATGCGAGAAAAAACACAGCCGCAGCGATCTCTCCCGCGTTTACAAGCCGGCCCAATGCCGTTGAACGCGACATGTTTTCAGTCTCCAGTGTGTGGTTCGCGATTCCCTTCTGCAGGGAAGGTGTGGCAGTAAAACCGGGGGACACTGTATTGACTCTGACTCCTTTGGGGCCCCATTCGGCAGCCAGACACTCACCCAGGTTGATAACACCTGCCTTGGCTGGGCCGTACGAATGCAGGGGACCGGAACGCATGCCGGCGACGGACGCGATGTTGACGATCGCACCGCGCCTCCGCTCCGACATAGCTGTTCCAAAAGCCGCGCAGCAAAGGTAAGTGCCGCGCAGGTCCACATTGGCAACCAAGTCCCACTCTTTCATACTCAGCTGGCTGGGCGGCAAGGTCCGCTGCAGTACGCCTGCGCTGTTAACTAGGACGTCCACAGACCCGATCCTTTCAAAGATTTGAGCGGCGCCGTCCATGACTGACTGTTCGCTGCCAATGTCCATGGCGACGACATGACCGCTGATCTCCGTCGCGACGCGCTGAGCACCGGCGAGGTCGCGATCTGCCACGACGACCGTGGCACCCTGCCGGGCAAACTCCCTCGCGCAGGCTTCACCAATGCCACTTGCCGCGCCGGTCACTACGACCAATTGCTGTTGCATATTGAACTCGCCACTTTGTTTGGTTGATCAATCCCGAGCATTGATTCATTGGTGACCGGGCACAATGAATTCAGAACGAAGCAGCCGTTTAAGAACCTTGCCAGACGGGTTTCTCGGGAGCGACTCCTTGATGATGAGTTGCTTGGGAACCTTGAACCCGGCCAATATCGACCGGCAGTGCGCCACCACCTCGGTTTCCGACAGGGTGGCACCTGGATTGAGGACGACAACCGCCACTACGCGTTCGCCCCAGCGCTCGTCCGGCAAGCCGATGGCTGCCGCTTCCGAGACCTGAGGCAGCTGGTAAAGTGCACGTTCGACCTCTGAGGATGCGATGTTCTCCCCGCCGCTGATGATCATGTCCTTCATCCGATCGGTGAGAAACAGGAAGCCTTCGGCATCCAGGTAGCCGATGTCGCCGGTGCGAAACCAACCGTCAGCAAAGAAGGATGCCTTGGTCTTGTCGGGCTCGCGCCAGTAGCCCGGCGTGACTTTAGGGCCACGCACGCAGATCTCGCCTTGCTCGCCGTGGGAGAGGCAACGGCCGTCATGGTCGCGAATCTCGATGGCCACATGGGGCATGGGTCGGCCGGTCGACCCGATCTTGGCGATCTCCATCCCCGCTTCCATGAGGGTGTCCCCGGAACATGTCTCTGTCAAGCCGTATCCGTCGATGTAGCGCCCCGCATGAAACAGGGCCGTGAATTCACGAATGCGCTCTTCCGGGGTTCGCTCCCCGCCACCGATGAGCCATTTAAAACTTGACACGTCGAAGCGGCTCCGACCGGCGTAGGCCAGCACGCGATTCAACATCACTGGAGCCATCCAGCCACAGGTCAAGCGCTCACGCTGTATCGCGGCAAGCACGGCCTCTGGTTCGAAATCACGCAAGACAAACAAGGCGCCGCCGACAAGCAGCACTGCCATGCCGGGAAGATCGTAGGCCCCCACGTGGTAAAGCGGGCCGACCACCAGCAGACGGTCATCGCGGCTCAGGCTAAGGTGGATGATGTGATCGAAACTCTTCCAGTAGCAGTTGCCGTAGGTGTGCATCACGCCCTTCGGCCGGTCGGTCGTCCCGGACGTGAACATCAGCCGGTAAAGCGCATCGGGCTTGCAGGCATGGGCGGCAGGCACAGGTGCTGCAGGGCCGGCCAAATGGCGGGTGTCGGACTGCGCAACCTGATCGACGATTCGTTTGGCAGGAAAATTTTGAACCGTGGCGGCAAACTCGTCGTCGACGAACAGGAATTTCGCTTGAGCGTGGTCGAGGATGTATTTGACTTCTTCCGTTGCAAGGCGGTAGTTGATGGGCAGGAGCACCGCCCCAAGATGGCTCACTGCCAGCCCGAGCTCCAGAAAGGCGCTGCTGTTTTTCATGAGCAGCGCCACCACGTCCCCGGGGCCAATACCGCTCTCGCGCAACATGCCTGCGCACAGGCACACCCGTCCGGCTAGTACTTCATAGCTGATGCGTTGATCGCGGTAGACAATAGCCAGCTGATCTGGCGTGCTGCGAGCGTGATACAGAACCGCTGTGCTCAACGAAACCATGAACGATCTCCTATGTGGAAGTGGGATAGAAGTACGGCGTCACGCTTCAGTAGGATCTCGGCATGCCAAGGTCATGCATCGCGATGTAGTTCAGGATCATCTCTTCCGAGATGGGCGCAAACCGGAACAGACGGCAATCGCGCCACAGGCGTTCGACGTGGTATTCCTTGGCGTAGCCCATGCCGCCCATCGTCTGCATGGCGCGCTCGGTGGCTCGTGCCACAGCCTGCGCAGCTAGCAGCTTGCCGGCATTGGCCTCACTGCCATAAGGCTTTCCTGCATCGAAGTTGGCCGCTGCCTTGTGGTTTAGCAGGCGCGCTGCTTCTACCTCGGCATGGCACTGCGCAAGCGGGAACTGCAGGCCCTGGTAGCTGCTGATCGGCTTGCCGCCGAACACCTTTCGGTCGTTGGCGTATTGCACGGCCAGCTTGATCGCCAGTTCTCCGGTGCCAACCAGGCCGGCGGTGGTCACAATGCGCTCGGTGTTCAGGACGTCGAGCAGCTCGCGCCAACCACCGTGCAGCGTCCCCAGCAGCTCATGCTTGCGGATGCGGACGTTGTCAAAAAAGACGCTGCTGGAGGCGAGCGTCCAAGTGCCGACCTTGTCGATTACCGAATGGGTCAGGCCTTCCCGCTCCACATCGATCATGAACATCGACAAACCATCGGTGCGACTCTTGGCTTCGGATAGCTTCTTCGTCCGGGCAATCACTAGCATTTTTTGAGCGTCGGGCACTGCAGTGATCCAGATCTTTCGGCCGTTGAGCATCCAGCCGTCGCCGTCTTCCTCGGCAAAAGTCTTGATCTCCAGCGAATTGCTCCCGGCGTCCGGCTCGGTCAGCGCCATGCAACAGTTGATCTCGCCGGCAATCAGCTTTGGCAGCAGCTCCGCCTTCATGGCGGGGGTTCCGAAGCGCGAGATCGACACGCCGCCGAAAATCGAATTGATCATAAAAAGCTGGCCCACTGTGGACCCGCCGCCTGCTGCGGACAGGTTTTCGATAATCAGTGACAACTCGAGCACCCCCAGGCCTGCACCGCCATACTCGGTCGGGAGCGCCGCGCCACCGAGGCCGGCCTCGCACACCGCGCGCCAGTATTCCGCCGGGAAAGCCTTGGCACTGTCCTGATCGCGCCAGTAGTCCAGGCCAAAACGGTCGCCGACTTTACGTGCGCTGTCGGCAATCATCTTTTGTTCGTCGGTCAATTGAAAATCCATGAAATTTCCTTAATGAGTGGGTAGGGATCGACGCTGGGCAACTACTGCCGCGTCAAAATGAAGGAGGTAGAAAATCGGTTAGAGAGTGCGCTTGGGGGCAAGCGTTTTGCGTGCCGCAGGAGCAGGACTGGTAGCTTCCTTGGTCACATGCGCCTGGCTGGCGTCAAGCCTGGCAGGCGGCTGGCCCATGAGACCGTACTTGATGAACTTCATATAGGCCTTGACGACCCAATCCGGGATCTCGGTTTGGCCTTCTGCACCATTCGCGTAACGCATCGGAAGGTAGCTCCGGGCCGCCATCAGCATGAAGACCACGACCTCAAGCTCTTTCGGCTCGAAGCCGGGAAACTCGCCATCGGCATGCGCATGATCCAAGAAGTCCATATACCCGCGTGCTACTGCTTCGATATGGGTATGGTGGGCATTAGGCGCGAGGCTTTCGGCCTCGTTCAGGATCCTGAAGAAGTGCGGCGTCTCCTTGAGGAAGGAGAAGAAAGCGCGAAAGGCCAGTTCCTCGCGCTCGCTGAAATCACGGCCCTTGCGGGCCTCGCCCCGTACATGCTGGCGCATCTGCTGGCCCAACGCCGGGAGCAGCTGGTCGAGGATGTCCTGACGCGATTCGAAATAGTTGTAGAAGGTGCCCTGGGCCAAACCCGCCTTGCTGGTGATCAGCGCAATGGAAGCATCGGCGTAACCGACCTTACCGACAACTTCTCCCGCCGCACGAAACAGGCAGTCGCGAATCAGCTCGGCTTTTTCGTTGCGGTTGCGGGCGCCGCGCCAGCTGTGCATCTCGGCTGCTGATTTGACCGGCTTGCGAATTACAGGAGCGCGTGGTGTTGGCGTATCGGATCGGCTGGCAACGCCTGCCGCTTCGATAGCGGTTTCACTCTTGCTTTTTATGGCCATAAATATCCTCAGATATGCAGTGCTCGGTCAAAGGCCGAGAGAACTGATTCATGCAGCGTTTCAGAAAGCGTGGGATGGGGAAATACCGCCTGCATCAACTCAACCTCGGTGGCTTCCATGATACGGGCGAGGCCAAACGAATGGATCAGTTCTGTCACCTGAGGGCCCACCAGATGCGCCCCCAAAAATTCCCCAGTGTCCGCGTCAAAAATCGTCTTCACGAAACCGTCAGCTTCATTGAGCGCAATCGCCTTGCCATTGCCGCGGAAGGGGAAACGGCCGACCCGAATCTTGCGGCCGCCTTCTGCTGCTGCGCGCTCCGTGAGCCCGACGCTCGCAGTCTGGGGGTGGCCGTAAGTGCATGAGGGGATGGTGTCTTTGCGTGGCGCGTGTGCACTGGCAAGGCCTGCAATGCGTTCGATGCAGGCAATGGCCTCGTGTGACGCCTTGTGGGCCAGCCACGGCGCGCCGGCCACATCACCGATCGCATAGATGCCAGGTTCGGCTGTGGCACCGAAAGGGTCGGTGACCACATGTCCGGCTTCGACCTGCACCCTGGTGCCTTCAAAACCCAGACCTTCTGTATTACCCACGACCCCGATCGACACCAGGACGTGCTCCGCCTTGAGGGTTTCGGACCCCGCCGCCGTGCGCAGCGAAGCGACGGCACCGCCCTGACCCGGCTGGATGGTGTCGATGGTTGTATTTGTTCGGATGTCGATACCCTGGGCACGATAGGTTTTCTCTATAAATGCGGAAACCTCATCGTCCTCGGCTGGAAGCACCCGGCTTTGGCCTTCGATGACGGTGACCGCCGTGCCCAGGGTTGCGTAGAAGCTTGCAAACTCCATGCCGATAGCGCCCGCACCCACGATTAACAGTGACTGAGGGCGCGCGGCAGGCGCCAAGGCGTGGCGGTAGCTCCAGATGTGCTTGCCGTCGGCCGATGCGCCAGGCAGCTCCTTAGGCCGGGCACCAGTGGCGACGACGATATGCGGAGCATCCAGCTTCAAGGTGGCGTCGCCTGTGGTGACATTAACGCCGCCTCGCCCGTCCAGCCGAGCCTCTCCGGCAACGACCGTGACCTTGTGCTTGGCCATCAGTTGCCGCACTCCTTTGGTCAGCTGTCCTGAGACCGTGCGTGAGCGCGCGATGACCTGCTTGAAGTCGAATGTTGCCTCACCGACGTGGATACCCAAGGCCTTCGCGCTGCTAAGGGTGCGCCATACTTCGGCCGCGTGTAGCAAGGCCTTGGTCGGGATGCAACCCCAGTTCAGGCAAATGCCACCGAGCTGCTCACGCTCGACAAGTGCGGTACGCATGCCCAGTTGGGCAGCCCGGATCACTGCGACATAGCCAGCCGGACCGCCACCGATCACGATCAGGTCGTAACTTTTGGTGCTCACTGGGTAACCTCCGCGCGATGCGCTGCGGTATTCGCCTTTGGGACGGCCGGGCGGCTCATGCAGCGACTCATTCTTGCACCACCGACGGCAACGCCGCAAAGCAAACCAGGACCACGCCAATCCCCTGGTCCGGATGGGCTACAAAATTCTCCAGACTGTCGTACACAGCACCCGGCACGCCCGATTCGGTTCCGATTCGGCGCACCAGTTCAGACACCCGGTCACGTCCATACGAATAATCGGCCGTCGTCATCCGCTGCTCCTGCACCAGTGCGCTGCCGTCCTGGAGATCAGTTTCAATGACACAGCTCAGGCGCGGCACGTTCTCATCGGCCAGCAAGTCGGTTTCCCCGATCAGGGCGTTGACCCTGGCGTCCGTGTAGGTGGTCATGTGCGCCATCGAAGGCACACCGTTGATTAGGGTGTTGGCAATGCAAAACGGAATGCTCATCAAGGTGCCCGAGACGCTGTTGAAGGGGCCCTTGCTGTCCATGCCGGCATAACCGGTTTCAAAAGGGTTCATGCGCACGCGTACCGCTTGGATGGCCCGCCCCGCAATGCGCTCCCGCAGCACCAGCCCCGCAGTGACCGGCGTCTGGTTGAAGGCACATACCGGGTACGGCTTGAAGGTCACCCGGTGCATGGACCAGTCGCGGCCCAGGCGGGCAGCCAACGCATCCACGTCGCAGTCGGTCCGCGCAAATGCGCGGACAAATCCATTGCGCCCTTCCAGAGCGTGCGGTGCCGACACCGACCCGGCTCTGGCCAGTTCGGCGGCGATTAGCCCCTGACGACCAGCGACGCCGACTTGGTAGCGCCATTCATCAGTCCCGTCGTCGAACGACTGGAGAATGCCACCGGCGAAGGAGGCCGCATTGGCGATTGCCGCTGCAGTGCGCTCGGCCGAAAGGTCCATCAAGCGAGCTGCTGCTGCTGCCGCGGCCATGATGCCGTACAAGGGAGAGGCACGCAGCCCGGAAGGCGTGGTTCTGGCCGAATAGGCACTTTCGATCAGGCCGCCGACTTCATATCCGGCGACCAGCGCCGGGATCAAGCGCTCGACGGGCCAACCCCGCGCTTCGATCATCGCGGTCAGCAGCGGAATCATGATCGCCCCGAGATGGGCAGCGCCGCAGGTATCTTCCTGCGCCCGGCCGTGGAACAGCGCACTGTTCGCCAGCGCTGCCCCGCCCATCGTGGTCTTGCGACCATCGCCCAGCAGCGTGGCGCCACCCGCGTCGACCCGGCCATCCATGGCCAGGGCGGCCGCACGCGCAACGGGCGCAAACGGCGTCGTGTGCGAGCCAAGGGCCATGCCATAGCCATTGAGGAGGCAGGCCCGTGCTTTCTCAAGCACCTCCGGCGGCAGGCTCGATGTATCGAGCGAGACAACGAAGTTGGCCAGATGCCGGGTCAGGGGAAGGTTCGCAGGCATGGCGATTTCATCCAGTTTCAGGTCAGCAGGCACAGGGGTTTCTCAAGGCTGGCGATCACTGCGTTGAGCATCTTCAAACCCGACACGCCATCAAGGATGCGGTGATCTGCCGCCAGTACGAGACCGAGTTCACGGCGCAAGGCCGGCTGTCCATTGGCATCTGGACGGAACAGCTCACGCACACTGCCGACGCCGAGGATCATGGACTGGCCGGGATTGATGATCGGCGTCATCCAGCTCACATTGAACATGCCGGCGTTCGAGATACTGATCGCACCGCCGCTCATCTGGCCCGCCTCCAACTCGCCATTGCGAGCCTTGTCGACCAATTCCTGGGTAGCCCGCGCAACGCCTTCGAGAGAACGACCAGCCACATCGGGGACCACCGGGACCAGCAGGCCGCGTCCCGCATTGACGGCGACACCCACGTCGCAGGATGCAAAGGAGACAATGCCGTCGTCGGACCACACTCGGTTGAGTTCCGGCAGCTCGCGCAGCGCGCGGCCGACAGCGGCAACCAACAGATGGGTCAGTGTCAGCTTCGGGTAACCGGGCATGGCATTGAGCTCCGTGCGCAGCGCCATCAGCTTGGTCACCTCCGCTTCCGCCGCCAGGTAAAAGTGAGGTATTTGCTGCTTGGCTTGCGTCAGGCGACGCGCCATCGTCGCCTGGGTCGGCGTCGGCTTGGTCTTGGTGATGGACACAGCAGGACGGGCTGCTTCAACCGGCGCCGCTGGCGGAGGGGCGGCAACAGTTCGGGGCTGGCCGGCCTGCGCGGCGCGCACGTCGGCGGCCTTGATCCGGCCGCGTGGCCCGCTGCCCGCAACATCCGCCAGCGGCACGGCCAACTGAGCGGCCAGGCGGCGCGCGAGCGGTGTCGAAAAACGGCGGCTCTCACCGGACTGCGGCACCGGCAGCGCAGACGCCGGCGCAACGGGCGCTGCGCTGGCAGCGGCGGCTGGCGCTGCGGCCGCTGCCTCGCGGCTGGTGGAGCCAGCGACCCCATCATCGACATACCCGATGACGGCGCCGACCTGGACCATATCGCCGACGGGAACCAACACTTCGAGCAGGACGCCGTCGTGATCGGCCGGCACCTCGGTGGCCACCTTGTCGGTCTCGACGACAAAAATGCCGTCGCCCGTCTTGAAGGCCGCGCCGGGCGCCAGCATCCATTCGGCCAGCGCACCCTCGGTCATGGTCAGGCCCAGCTTGGGCATCAGGAGTTCGCGACGCACGGGTCAGTTACCTTTGAACTGCGGCGGGCGCTTTTCGAGGAACGCGCGGCAGCCCTCATGGGCATCGTTCGAGTCGAGCACTAAACCGATGATCGCCTGCTCGTACGACAATGCAGCGCCCAGCGGCATCTCGACGCCCTGGCGCAGGCTGCGTTTGAGCAACTTCAGCGTCAGCGGCGACTTCTGGGCAATGCGGTCGGCCAGCGCCATCGCCTGACCCATGAGTTCGGCCTTGGGCACGGTGCGATTGCACAGGCCCAATGTCACGGCTTCGGCGGCGGTGATCTGGTCGCCGGTGAACATCAGTTCCTTGGCGCGGCACAGCGGGATCTGGCGGATGATGCGCTGAGATCCTCCGGCCCCCGGAAAAAGTCCCAGCGTGATTTCCGGCAAGCCGAGCTTGGCGTCCTCCGCAACCAGCCGGATGTCGAGCGTGAGCAGCAGTTCGGTGCCGCCGCCCAGCGCCCAGCCGTTGATGGCACCTATCGTCGGCTTGTCACAGTCTTCGAAGCGGCGAAACACGCGGTGAATCACCTCTGCAAATTCCTGGTAGTGCGCAAGACCGCGCCGGCTGTCCAGGTCGGCAATGTCGCCGCCGGCGATGAAGGCACGCTCGCCTGCGCCGGTAATGACAATGGCGCGCACTTCGTTATCCGCCTCGAAGGCGGTCAGGGCTGCTTCCATTTCGAGCAGGGTCGGCACATTCAGTGCGTTCAAGGTCTTGGGGCGGTTGATGGTCAGCACGCCTACCGCGCCCCGCTTTTCACTCAGTATTGCCTGTTCGGTCATATCGACGTTTCCAGTGATGGGTTGAGGGGAATGACCCTCGAGGTATTAGTCAAGGGTGCGCCGCAGCGCCTTGACGATTTTTTCGGCGGTGACGACGTAGCCGCTTTCGAGCGACTTTGCGAAGGGGACGGGCATGAACGGGGCACCGACGCGCACGACCGGTGCATCGAGTTCGTCGAAAGCCTCATCGGCGATGCGGGCCGCAATCTCGGCACCCACGCCGAAGGCCTGGACGGCCTCGTGGACGACCACAGCCCGGTGTGTCCGCGCGATTGACGCAAAAACGGTTTCGCTGTCCCAGGGCTGCAGGCTGCGCAGGTCGATCACCTCGACCTCGATCCCCTCGCCGACCAGCTCTTCGGCTGCCGCCAGCGACGTCGCCACCGTGCTGCCGTAGGTGACAATCGTGACGTCACGGCCGCTGCGGGCGATGCGCGCCTTGCCGATCTCGATGGCAACGCTGGTATCAACCGCCCCCTTGCTGCCGTACAGCGCCTTGTGCTCGATGAAGAGGACCGGGTCCGGATCGTTGATCGCGGTGCGCAGCAGGCCGTAGGCATCCGCAGGTGTGGAGGGACAAACGACTTTCAGACCAGGGACATGGGCAAACCAGGCCTCCAGGCACTGCGAGTGCTGCGGGCCGGCACTGAGCCCACCTCCATGCGGCGTGCGCAGCACCATGGGCACACTGCTGCGGCCCCCGAACATGAACCGTGCCTTGGCTGCCTGGTTGACCAGTGCATCCATCGTCAGGGTAATGAAATCCATGAACATGATCTCGACCACCGGCTTGAGTCCCGTCATCGCGGCCCCGACTGCCATTGCTGCGATGGTGGCTTCGGAGATCGGCGTGTCACGCACGCGTGCCGGGCCAAACTCGTCGAGCAGGCCACGGGTCACCTTGAAGGAGCCGCCGGCTGCGGCGATGTCTTCGCCCAGCAAAATCACGGTCGGGTCGCTAATCATCGCATCACGCAGCGCCTGATTCACCGCCTGGAAGTATTTCATTTCCGTCGGATTGCTCATGCTTTCGCTCCATGCGAGGCGCGCACGTCCTGGGTGTAGACGTCGGCGAAGGCCGCTTCGAACTCGGGCAGAACATCTTCGCGGGCACGGTCAATCGCGGCTTTTACCTGCGCCTCGATATCGACAATCGCCGCATCGAGTGCGTGAGCCTTAACGCCGCGCTCCAACAGTGCCTTGCGCGCGTGTTTGACCGGATCGGCTTCGGCGCCGGCGGTCAGCTCGGCCGCCTGGCGGTATTTCTGCGGGTCGCCTTCATAGTGCCCGCGGACGCGATGCGTCGAACATTCCAGCACGCGCGCGCCGGCACCGTTGCGAATCTCTCCGACCAGCGCCGCCGCTGCGTTTGCAACAGCCTCGACGTCGCTGCCGTCGACCTTGGTATGGGGAATGCCGAACGCACCGGCCAGGTTTTTCAGCTGGGCGGCGAACTGCAGAGCCGTCGGGGAAAATTCAGACCAGCCATTGTTCTCGCAAACCAGCAGCAGCGGCATTTTCCAGAGCGCTGCGATATTCAGGGTCTCATGAAGCACACCCTCGGCCATCGCGCCGTCGCCGAAAAAAACAACAGCGATACCGCCGCTGCCGCGCACGGAGTGCGCCAGCGCGCTGCCGAGCGCAATTGGAATGCCCGCACCGACGATGCCGTTCGCGCCCAGGATGCCGAGTCTCATGTCGGCCACATGCATCGAGCCGCCCCGCCCGCCGCAAATGCCGCCGGCTTTACCCATGATCTCCCTGAAAAAGAGGTCGAGATCGAGGCCACGCGCCAGCACATGCCCGTGGCCCCGGTGGGTTGTGGCCATCGTATCGCGCCCGTCCAAGGCGGACATCACACCGGCTGCAACAGCTTCCTGCCCAAGGCTCAAGTGAATGAAACCAGGCACTTCGCTGTCGGAAAACAGCTTTACCAGGCTTTCTTCAACAACACGGATCAGCAGCATCGCGCGGTTGAGCGCGAGCAACTGTTCCGTTTCTTCTTTTTTGGACATCGTGTATTACCAAGCAAGTTCTAGGATTTGATGGATGTCGGCCTCGGATGTCACCGGGCGTGGATTGCTCCGCACCATCATGTTTTGCATCGCTCCCCTGGCGATGGCATCGAAATGCGAACGCTCAACGCCGACGTCTCGCAGCCGGGAGGGCTGACCGAGCGCCGCAGCGAGCTCGGCCACACCCTGGGCCGCGTCGCCGTCGTCACGGCCCATCGCGCGGGCGACCAGGGCCTGGCGCTCCCCGTTGACCGCGCGGTTCCAGACCAGAACGCTTGGCAGCATCACACACGAGCAATGCCCATGCGGCACGTTGGCCACAGCGCCCAGCTGGTGGCCAATGCCGTGGCTGGCGCCCCACTCCACCCGGCCGAGTCCGGTCGACGCAAGCCACACCGCGAGCTGGCTTTCAAGCCGGGCATCCAGGTCGTCAGGCGAGACGTGGTTGGTGCGCAGGGACCTCGACAGCATGGCCAAGCCATGCAGGCACGTCGCGTCGGTAAACGGCTGGGGGTTGCGGGAGCAGATGGTCTCCACGGCATGATCAACTGCGCGAATGCCGGTGGACAGCCAGAGGTCAGCCGGGGTATGCACCGTCACCGCGGCGTCGAGGATCACCACCTGCCCGCCGATAAAGCGGCCATGGTAGAGATCCTTGACCTTGCGCGTATGGTCGGTCGCACCGCCGAGGCTGGAGAACTCTGCACCCGACAGCGTGGTCGGCACGATGATCTGGCGCAGTGGCGCGTCCTTGACCACGGGCACCACCCGCTTGCCATCCGCGTCTACCCGGATGCGTACCCGATCGAAGCCTTCTGCGTCCCGGATGTCTTCGGCCAGCACCACAAGCATCACCTTGACGGTGTCCATCGGGGTGCCGCCGCCTATCGTCACGATCAGGTCGGGCTGCAGACGACGCACTTCGTCGGCCAGGGCCAGCACGGATTCGCGGGGCACATGCTCGACACATTCGTCGAACAGGCCAACGCACCGCCTGCCCAGGGTATCAGTGACGGTGCTGATGACGTCCGTCTTGCGGCTGAGCGTCTTGCTAGCAACGATCATGAGACGCTGTTTGCCGAGCTTGTCGGCCGTTTCGAGTACGGCTTCGTGCGCGGGCCGGCCGAAGATCACCCGATCCTGGGCCAGAAATTCATAGATACCGGACATTGCCATGCTTGTCTCCTGTTGATTTATGCGCCTAGATAGGCGGCGGAAAGTGCTGGATCGGCAGCAAGCTGCGCCGCAGGGCCGCTCTGCACGACCTCGCCGCGGCGCAATACATACCCCTGCTGCGCTACGCTGAGCGCAAGTGCAGCGACCTGCTCGCAGAGAATGACCGTCGTGCCTTGCTCGCGGCGCACTTCTTCGATCACAGAGAAGATCTGCTGCACGATCACCGGCGCCAGCCCCAACGAGGGCTCGTCGAGCAGGAGGTAGCGCGGCTTGTGAATCAGGGCCGCCGACAGGATCAGCATCTGCTGCTGGCCACCCGACATCAGGCCGGCCTGGCTCGCACGGCGTTCGGCCAGAATTGGAAAGCGCGCAAAGACTTGATCTAGAGCTTGCGAAAACACGCCCCCACGGTTGCGGAAGTCCCAGGCCAGCTTCAGGTTCTCCTCGACCGACATCCGATGGAACAGTCTGCGCCCCTCCATCGCATGGGAGATGCCGAAGCGCGCCCGTTCATGCGTCGACATCCGCGTCACATCGGTGCCGTCGACCCGTACCATGCCCGCGCTGGTTGGAGCCAGACCAGAGATAGCTTTCATCAGCGACGACTTGCCGGCGCCGTTCGCTCCCAGGATCGCCGTAATCGTTCCGGCGGACGCCGTCAGATTGCAGTCGCGGACGGCCGTGATCGAACCGTAACGTACCTGCAGACCTAGAACCTCAAGCATGAGTCACCTCCGGACGACCTTCTCTCCCCAGGTACGCTGCGATCACAGCAGGGTTGCGGTACATGCCTTCCATGCCGCCCTGATAAATCATCTTTCCGGCATCCAGGACGACAACGTCATCGACAAGGTCGTCAAGAAAATCCATGTGGTGCTCGATCAGCACGACGGACACCCCGCGCCCTTTCAGGACCCTTATGACATCCGCCAGGCGGACCAGCTCTCCTTCGGAAAGCCCTGCTGCGGGTTCATCCAGAAGAACCACGCGCGGGTCGGCCACGAGCACACGCGACAGTTCAGTCATGCGCTGGTCGCCATAGGGCAAGTCCTTGACCGGCATATCGGCCAGCGCAGTCAGGCCCGCAAGCGCCAAGGCCTCGTTGACACGCTCCAGCATTTCAGCTTCCTCACGGTGTGCGGAAGGCAGGTTCAGGGCCGCAGCCACTCGCCCCTGGCGATACAGCCGGTGCATGCCCAGCAGCACGTTTTCGCGCACCGTGAACGCAGGCACCAACCGCGGATCCTGGAAAGTGCGCAACACACCGAGCCGGGCCACTTCGTGATCGAACAGGCCGCTAATCGGTTTCCCGTCGAAGGTCACGGTGCCGGCGCCCGGGCGATAAATCCCGCTGATCACGTTGACCAGCGTACTTTTGCCCGACCCGTTCGGGCCGACGAGGCCGATGATTTGGCCCGGCCGGATCTCCAGCGTGACGCCGTCCAGCGCCCGCAAACCCAGAAAGCTCAAGCCGATGTCCTTGGCGACCAGCAGCGCCGCACCCGATGTCTCGCTTGTGACCGGCGCAGCCGGACTGCGGATTCCTGAATTTTTGTCTGCGAGTTTTTGCGCGCCGGTCTGTGCCGACGCCTTGATGTAGCGGCTGCGCGGCAGCAGCAGCCCCGCCAGCCCCTTCGGCAGCAGGACAAAAGAAACCATCAGCAGCAGGCCGTACACCATGAACTGCCAATCCGCGAAAAACTGCAGCTTCTCTGGTAGGTAGGTGAACACGATGGCCCCGAGCACAGGACCTGACAGGCTGCCGAGCCCGCCCACAACGGCCATGACGAGCGCTTCGACCGAGCGGTGCAGGCCAAAGGACTCGGGACCGAGGTAACCCACCAGATGCGCGTAAAAACCGCCGGCCAGCCCGGTCAGCGCCGCACTAATGGTGTAGGCCTCGCGCTTGGTCCCGACACGCGCCACACCGATGCTGCCGGCGGCCACTTCAGAGGCGTGAATCGCGAAGAACGCACGTCCGTACGTGCTGGTCTGGAAATTGCGCAGTTGCCACATGACAACCGCCGTCACGGCCAGCATGAACTGGAAGTAGGCCACGGGACCCATGGCATACCCGTTCAGGCTCAGCGTCTTGAGGGACGGCGCGGGCACACCGCTAAGGCCGGCGACCCCACCAGTCACGGCGGTCCATTCACGAACCAGCTCGTAGAAGATCATCCCAAATCCCAGCGTCATCATCGCCAGGTAGAACTCGCGGACCCGTCCAGCCGCGAATGACAGCAACCATCCGGCGGCCGCGCTGAGCAGCGTGGCCGCGACCAGGGCGACCGGCAGCGGCACACCCCATGTTTTCATCAGCAAGGCAGAGGTGTAGGCGCCAATACCAAGGAAAGCCGCATGGCCGAGTGAAATTTGCCCGGCAACGCCTGTCAGCAAGTTGATGCTCTGTGCGATCAGCACATTGATCAGCACGAAGGACCACAGTTGTACGGTGGAACCGGACGCGAACTCCGAACCAATGCCCAGCGCTAGCACGAACACCAGGACAACCCGCGGGTCCGCGACGAACGCAATCCTGTCTCTTAGTTCAGTCAGCATCATCAAACCTTAGTCACTTCTGCCCGACCGAACAGGCCTTGGGGCCGTGTTCCCAGGATCGCCATCAAAATCGCAAACGCCATCGCATGCTCGACCGCCGTCGAGACATAGCCCCCGACCAGCTTCTCGATCACGCCGAGGACTATGCCGCCAACCATGGCGCCCTGGATGCTTCCCATGCCACCGAAAACCGCCGCCACGAAACCCAGCACCATGAGGTTGAAGCCAAAACCAGGATCGACGGTCCCGTTGATCTGCGAAAGCAGAATGCCGGCCAGTCCGGCCAGCACGCCGCTCGCGATAAACGAAACCACGACCACACGGCGGACCGGGATACCGACCAGCGAGGCCGCGTCGGCATCGTGTGCCACGGCCAGCACGGCCCTGCCCCAGGCGCTGCGCCGGAGGAAGAGCTCCATCGCCACCATCAGCACCAATGACACCACCAGCACGGAGAGCGACTGGGCCGACACCTGAATACCGGCGATGGAGACGAAGACCATGCTGTCGAACACCAGTGGCGGCACGGCAATCGCTTGCGAACCGAAGAACTTCGCGACAAAACCCTGCGCGAACAGGCCGAAGCCCAGTGTGGAGACGACCCAACCCATGCTCCCACCCGCCTTGAGCAGCGGCCGGATCGTCACGCGCTCGGCCACACCCATCAGGACTCCGGTAATGAGCAGGGCCAGCGGCAACGCGACTCCGGCCGGCATACCCGCGGCAATCAGACTGGTAGAAGACACGGCGCCCAGCATCAGCAGCGAGCCGTGGCCAAAGTTCAGGGTCTTCGTCGTCCAGAACGTGAGCGACAAACCCATCGCGATCAGCGCATAGGCCGCACCCACGCAGACACCCGCGAATACCAGCTGCAGGAAGAACTCCATGGACGGGCTCCTGTTATCAACTTCTGGGGTCAGTCTTTGGCAATACGCAGCACAGACTTGTCGCCAGTCTTCACGTACTCGAACACGGACACGTCCTTCTCGGTGATGGCGTGGTGCTTGGCGGGAGAGAACGAATAGACAGCATTGACGCCGCGCAGGCCAGTGATGCCCTCAATGGCCTTGTTCACCTTCGCAGAATCGGTAGAGTTGGCGCGCTTGATGCCCTCAAACAGCACGTTCGCAGCGTCGTACGCATTGGTCACCGACAGCGACATGAAAATTTGCGGGTTGGCGGGGTCGGCACCCCACCAGCGGTCTGGCCCATGCTTTGCCTTGTATGCATCTGCGAACTCCTTGGCAGCGGCGTTCAACGGCTGCTCACCAAAGACACCAACCATGGTTCCCCGGGTTCCGGTCACCAACTCGCCGGCACCCTCCTGGTAGGGAATCGACAAGGCGCCATTCGACGCCACCAGCGGCACCGACATATTCAGGCGCGCCATGGTGCGACGCAATACGGCGAGGTCGGCCCCCAAGCCCACGCACAGAATCACATCTGCACCGGCGCGTTGCAGCTTGGCCAGTTGCGCGGTCATATCCTGCGCACGCTGGTTATATGACTCGACACCGACGGACTGGGCGCCGCCCAGAGCCTTGAGCTCCTTGCTGATCAGGTCGATCCCGCCCGTTCCGTAGGCCGTGCTTTCGTGAATCAAGCCGACCTTCTTGAAGCGCTTGGCCACATAACCGGCAAGCACCTTGGCTTCGACGTCGTTCTGCAATGCAAAGGAGAAAACGTTGGGACGAGGAGCGCCACCGGTCGGATAGGTCACGGTAGGCGACTGGGCAACGGGATTCATGTAAGGCCGACCGTCTGCCGCCGCCATTTCAATCACCGCCAGGGTGGGCCCGCTGCCGGCCGGGCCGATGATGCCTACAAGGTCCTTGTTGTCGAGCAGCTTGCGCATGTTTTGAACTGCGCGATCAGGCACCAACTGGTCGTCGAGAGCCATCGCCAGTTCGATTTTCTTGCCATTGATGCCCCCGCGTGCGTTCCATTTCTCAACGGCAATGTCCACGCCCCGCTTGCCGCCCTCACCGTATTCATTATAGGGACCGGTCAAAGCGGACGTCATGCCAATCTTGATGGTGTCCTGCGCGAAGCCGGGCGTGGAAAGAAGGGCGATGCTGAATGCGGCCGCAATCGAAACACCAATTGATCGTAATTTCATTTTTGTCTCCATAACGCACACGCGCATGCCGCGTGTGCCTTGGTCTTACTCGGGTAGTGCTCTGCAGGTCAAAGCCCTGCTTGTTTACGTTTTCAATAAGCAACTCATAATTTGATTTATGAAGTATGAGTCACTATTCATATTTAAAGGCAAAAGTCATTGAGCGTCAAGCAAATCAAGGAGCACACCGGGAATACCCTAAGCGCATCGGCAAAACCCAATCGTTTCATGCTGCACTGCAACGTGACGCCGAAATGAATGACCAAAAAGTAGAAACGATTCCAAATAAGTGACCAGGATGCGCGCGCGTTCACCATCGCGCCCTTGAGGTTGAGGGCGTGAACCCGGTCAGTTCTTGCCGTTGGGCAGCGAATCACCAATTTGCCCGACTCATTTGTCGACGTGAATACATTGAGAACAGAACGGCAGCATGATGTTGACCGTGGCGAGGCATCAAAAGTCCGGAGTAAGAGAAAAAAGGCAGGGGCCACCTTTTTAAAATACGCTGGCGCGAAAACACCAGAACTCTTGGATGGTCTGCACTTTCCGCTTGCACGAGCAAAGCTTTTGGTTGCACTTAGCAGAGACCTTAGCAATCTACCGATTCCCTCTAGCCCTGTGCTCACCGTCTCGGCACCCAGGCCGTAAAGGTGGCGAATGCGGAATGCAATCATGGCAGTACGGCTTCAATACTCACACCGGCCAGCACCGGAATGCCCTGACTGAGCCACCTAACTACAGCCACCTCAGGCTCACTCTACTGCCATCGTTGGTCATTCAAGAGATCCCTGGCCACGTCGTGGCGTTGTTCACTCTGAAGTTAGAGTTGACCCCATTTCACGGACACCTTATTGTTCTTACAGAAGGAGTCCGAAGTGTCCAAACCGCACACCCCCAAGCCGCCTTATCCGGCGCAGTTTCGTGAGCGCGCACGGGCGTGAGGACGAACGACGCGGGATGGACTTCGCCCTGAGTCAGCGCGACATCGATAGTCGGCCGGGCCGTCAGCGGGTCGAGCCGGATGCGCATGCCTCTGCCGCCTTGCCTCTTAGCCGGAGCCTCGGTATCGCAAAGCACGCTTACCCTGGATTGCGAAAAGCCGCCGGAGCTGGCTACGAACAATTTGTCGTCGTTCTCGATAAGCAAGCCAGTCATCACTCGATTGAGCCCCTTGACCAGTCTCGCCCTAACGCCATCTGTCACCGCGACTCCTGCCGCGAGCGCGTCCACCATCGATAGATAGTCGCCCGCGAATTTGAAAGAAGTCATGGGCCAGTGGCCATAGCCAGGCTCGCCATCGGGCACCGTAAAGAAGAAGCGGCGACGCTGCGTTTGAAGGCGCGCCAAGAACTCGGCAGCTCCGAAATCCAACCGCGCCGACTCCTCACCCTCTAAATAGCTGTCGAGCGACGCCAAGTAGCCGGGGGTCGCGCCATAGACGGGATCGGACCTCATCAGCCTGTCGAAAGTCGCCGTGAGCTGGGGATCGTCCGCGCCATAGACCATCAGGCCGTCGGCCGCATTGGTGGTCTCCGAGCCGATGCCGAACGCGGCGAGCGCCCGAAACACCGGCCGGCTCATGGCCCTGCGCAGCGGCAAGTTGGCGCCGAACGCGTTGTCGTAGAGGCTCGCATGCTCGACCAGTTTCGCTTCTTGAATTTTGGGCACATCAGAACAGGTCATCAATCCCTCCTTGGCATCGGGGTGGCCCAAGACCATGTTCGAGGCCAAAGCGAGCATGTCGCGCACCGGCAAATGCCATCCGTTAAGACGCGCGACCTCGACCACATCACCAAGCCGCTTCGAAAAGCGGCCTTGATCGTTTGCACCTAGCAAGCGATTGCGATTTTCATAGATTGGGCAGACGGCTCCGCCCTCTTGCCGCGAGCATCCGCCGCAATTGCCCCAATCGGGATGGTTCGCCACTGCGGACAGCACTTCCCCCAGGGTTTCTCGATGCGTGGCGCGGCTTAGGTCAAAGATAGCGAGGCGGTCTGGAGCAACACCCGCCTGCAAAAACGCATCCTGGATGGGTTTGCGAAGAGGATGCGCGCGCCCTTGTCTAATCCCCAAATCGCGCAATCGTTCCAAAATTTGCCCGTGGTTCGCAGCCACGACAAGAAATTTTGCGTCTTCGGTTCCTAAGACGGACTCCTCCAGCAATGCAAGGGCAGCGTCGCTCTGCTCGGGGGTGAGCTCGCTAAAATCCTTGATGAAGGTGGCAACTCGCCCATCGTTGAGGGCGACCTCCTTAACGGCGGTTGGCTCCGCCCAAGCCTGAGGTGAGCCGCCGAGTTCCGTCCACAGACTGCGGCAGTGGTAAGTTTTGCCGTCCCCGGCCGTTCCAGCGATGAGGATAGAACCGCGTGCAGCTGAGGCTAGGCGCGCCTTGATCTTTCCCAGTTCAGGGCTTACGAGCGTGATCGGTGCGACCTTGGCTTTGCCTAGCGCGCCGGTGACGTATTCGTCAAACAACGTCGTGTTGTTCGGGGTGGGACCGTAGGACCGCAAGAATTTAATCCATGCGTTGGACGGCCCACGGCTCGAAGCTTTAGCTTCGTCCGGTATTTTTGTCATTCCTTGACGCTCCTCTTCCCAAGCCGATTCGCATCGACTCAGGTTTTCTCTTGAGCCATGCGGCCCCCTATTGTTTTACTGCTGCACCCATTATTGCTTGGCTCCAAGTAAGGTCGATACTTGATTTGAGCCAACGCTCGGGCGGCTAGATCAACTACAGCCAAGTGGTTCAAGCAGGACTGTTTCTGCAAACCGGGATATGCCTCATTGTTGAGCATGCTGCTATATTGACTGTATAGATAGAAAGCATTGCTTCCACTCGTATAAGAGTTGCGCACGTGAATGCGATTGATCAAGCGTGTAGCGAATACGCAACAGTGAGCAGCATCCGATGTGCCTGCATAAAAACCAATACCTGAATGGCTAATCTGTCACCCATCCTCCAAGCTGCTGCCGAAGTTCTTAAAAATATGCCGGGAAAACAGGCGCATGTCAGAGAAATAGCAGAAGAAGCATCGAAGCGGCATCTGAATCTGAATATGAGTATTGAGGATTTCGTAACGAAGCTGTCGAACGCTCTTAGCTCCAATGTTGCGAGTAAAGAATCAAAATTCACAAAAGTTGCCACTAAGGATGCTACTGGCAAGGTGAAGTCCTATCGCCGAGGCGTCTACCGGTTAAAGCGCGTCTTAGTGCCTAACGCGGACGAAGTCCATGTAGCACCGCCAGTCAGCACAGGTTTTATGGGGAAAGCTGGTGAGCATGCGGTGATGAGTGAATTGCTCTTCTGGGGTTTCAACGCATCATTGATGGCGGTTGATACTGGCATTGACATAGTGGCATCGAAAGACAATCTTTATTTCCACCTTCAGGTGAAAGCAGCCACACCGCGCGCCTCTGATGGGAAGTTTGCGTTTTCGGTCAAACATTCGTCCTTCACAGCACATGACAAGAGCGCAACGTATTACGTATTTGTGATGCGCTATCCGAACGGAAATGTATTTGCTGTTCTCCCGAGCGGCCATTTAGCCATGCAGCGAAAGCTGGGGATCATTCGCGAAAGCGATAGCAGCTTGTCCTTCACTATAAGCGACGATGGGAAGGGGAAAGCATTCACTCTAAATGGGGTTCAAATTACCCCATTCATCAACGCCTTCGGAATCATCAAATAAGCAGCCATTTCAGCATGCGGCTTAGTCTTCAGTTTTTCATCCTGCCAATTCACGGTAACTTACTTTAACTGCTCTATCACCAGAGTACCGACTAGATTTTCCTGCCCGGCGGACAGTTGGCTTAGTAGGTCGTTAGGGCCGATTCTCATACCACTATCAAAATCGCTTATGAGTCCGAGTAGCGCGTGACTGACTTTAGCGAGCTGATTGGCCTTTTTACTGTCTTATGTGCACTCAGACATGCCACTCGCGATTCAATATAAGGTCATTACTAAGGATCTTTAAATGCTCTTTGCCAAACTCTCTATTGACGTTTGTGTAGATGTCGGCGCGCATCACAATGGGCGTAACCCAAACTTATAACTCTGGCAAGAGAAACAAATGCCCGGATGAAAGCACTCAATTGTCCGCATTGACTAAGGACGTATCTGTCCTTTAACGCTCGTTGCACCTCTAATCTTTTAAGCTCAAGATGGGCAATGCCGAGGTCCGGGCATCGCGTGACAAGATACAAAGTGCTATTAGACCGGGCCAAATCAAATTTCTAGATATTCGTCAGTCCGCATACAAATGGTATTTATGCAGATTAAGCGATCGAACGGAGCCGCCGGTGTCCAATACGGTGACAGTTGGCGCAAAGGCACTCTAGGTCCTGAAGCTTTGTGATGTGCCCATGCTCCATCTCGGAGACAAGAATCCTACTGTGATGAATCCCGATACACGCTTCCGCATCGGAGCTGCCATACTTTTCAACCGGATCCTCTTGGCACCTTTGGCAAAACAGCTTGCCCGCATGTGTTCGGCGAAATTCGGCCTTTTTCGCTTTTCTGAGACCTGCTGATCGCTCCCGACGCAGGTGCTTCCGAAGCCTGGGTGTGCCTTCCGCCCATTCCCGATCTACTGCGTTGGATTCGATGTCTGCTGGCGAACCTGTCTCATCTTTGAAAACGATTTGGTAGCCTGCTCGCTCCAGCGCCTTAAAGCAAAGCGAATCAAGACCTCCAACAAAATGCTTCGGCTTCACGTCGAATCCAAGCGCTTCAGAAACTGCTAAACCGAAAACTGCTTTCGGAGGAAGCCGCGTACCGTTGTCCAAAAGTACGTCAATGTCGGTAGAGTTGCCGAAACCATGATCTTTAAAACCGTCCTCAAGGCGTGTTACGGCCTTCCACAGAAGGCTCCGCGGTAACCTTCTGCAGATCGAGTGCGGGCAGCCGTTCTTCACTATCGAAGTCTTTCTTTGCTGGCACGGCCTTCAAGACATCTAATAAACTGTTATCAACCATATCAACCGATAACTGAATTGGATGCGCTTTGTCGAATTGCCTACGCTAGATTTGGAATTTGGCCGTCGCCCAACAGCCTGCATACGGCGCCCCAGAAGACTGACCAGTTTTTCAGCTGGCTGTTGGAACTCTTCTGACACCAAAATCGTACGCTCGGCGATTGGCATGGCCTGAACCGGACCACTGTCGACCCAAACGCGTTCAATAGGTATCTCGGCTTTCGACAGTCGATCGAGGAGCAAACGTAACGCGGGGGAGTAATCTACGTTCCTAGCCTTCTTGCCTTTGTTGCCACCCCGGCCATGAAAGATGATGGCGTTACTGGCTAAGGTGAAGTGAGCGTCCATGGGCGAACCATCGTCCGCCTGCACTTGAAAAACCATAGTATGACCGCGCTAACGTTGAAATATCTTTGTCAAGTAGATACGGATTGCGTAACTAGAGTATTCCATGCAACCCAATAAAGATCTCTGCGATCACCTTCATCTTCGATTTAATCTCACGCTGCTCTGTTGATGCTTTTTGCCGGCAATAGCTAAGCCCTAGCGATTCTGCCTTGTCCTAGGCTATAGCCAACGGCGATACCCTGACAGCACGGTGTGGCGACATTGGATTATGACAAAAGCAAGGTACCGATTTCCTAGATTAATGCTCGAGAGAAAAGCGCCAGCCCTACGAAAGCGATCACGCCAGATATTAGCAGCGCATTGTTTTCAGGCTCACGCTGCTATTAAGCCCAGCGCAAATAACCTTTACGGCCGGACCGTGGGTCGCGTGGAATGCAACCGTTGGGATGTGAGCTTGCGCCCGGTGCGCAGCGGCATGATTTGGTGGCATGTCAAGTATGGCAAGGACAGCGCCATTCACAATGCCTAGCACCAGACGCGGATGTCGAGGCTTAGCCTGTGGGCGACAGATTAACGCTGTCGGAAATGACGACCCAATCCAGCTTTTAGTACTTCACTGACATTCGTGAGTAGCTTTTCTAAGAGAGGCTTGCTATTGCGCAGAGCGCAGGCGCTGCGGGCGGAGAAGCTGGAAGATCACCTAGGCCCGACGCCCGTTGTGCTTCCATGTACCTACGCGCCGCCTCTAAGTCCTGCGCGCTACGTTCGGCAGCGCGCCTTTGCTTCTGCCTCTGTCAGGCTGTTTGCCATGAACCGCGATGTGCGTGAGCCTGGGTTCGCGCGATGAGCTCGACGTCTAAGAACTTGTCGCAGCTTTTAAGTTTCTCTTCTTTGATTCCCACTCAACAACTAGTAACCATGTACTGCTGGCTACACAGTGGCTACACGAGACCTTAAAGCAAAAAACCCCGCTATCTTTTGAATAGCAGGGTTTCTAATGCCTGTAAGAGCTTAACTGGTGGCCTGGGGCGGAATCGAACCACCGACACAAGGATTTTCAATCCTCTGCTCTACCGACTGAGCTACCGGGCCAAGCCTAAGAGTATATATCAGCCTATTCTGCCGGTCGGCGCTTTCGGTG
>JAQGNE010000055.1 GCA_028291985.1 Polaromonas sp.
GCTGCTACGCCTACAGCGCACAGCGCGAGGTAGTTGCCAAGCTTTGGCCCGAGCTGCGGCAGCCAGCACCCAACCTTGACTAGCCAGCTTGCGCTGTAGGTGTTAGGGCCGATGCAATCTTGACCACCAGTGCCAGTTGAATATTGACCAGGGGCTAATGCTGCCTTAATGAAGGTCAGCTGTGAATAACTATAGGCGGGTTGGCTAAGTTGCACCTCCTTCTTTCAGATTAATCCGTTTTATTTCCGAGCCGGCAGGCGAGGCCCCTTCGTCCACCGGTTCACTGCCTTGGCTGGCCACTACCTTCCTGGCTTTTCTCCTGCTCCAGGGCATTGACCAAGTCGACCGTGGAGTAGAAGCGCACGCGCTTGGCGTGTCGGGTCAATCCAGAGATGCCCAGCGCAGTGGCCAGGTGGGTCTTGCCGGTGCCCGGCCCGCTAATCCACACCACGTTCTGCGCATCCTGCGTGAACGACAGGTCCTCCAGTTTGCGGATCAACGCCCGGTCGACTTGCGAGACCGCGAAGTCAAACCCTGCCAGATCCCGGTGCATAGGAAAGCGGGCCGACTTCATCTGGTGGGCAATCGAGCGCATGGCTCAGTCGGCGTCTTCAGCCTGCAGCAGGTGCTCCACCAACCAGCGTGATGCGGCCAAGGTGGCGTCACCGCCTTGCTCCATCAAATCGGCCCAGGCCGCAGCCATGCCGCCCAGCCGCAACGCCTTCAATTGCGCCTGCACGTCGAGGTGGTGCTAGTGGTGGCGGTGCTATGCATGATTGACCTCCTGTCCGTCCAGATGAGTGGGGCGCAGCCGGTCGTACCGCGCGGTGTCGGCCACCGGAACCTGGCTCAGCCGCAAAGACGTCTGCGCCTGTTCGGGGGTAGCTGGGTTGTTCAGACGGGCCAGCACATTGCGCACATGCTCGACGCTGATGCTGCCACTGGGCGCCATGCCTCCGAGCACCAGCTCGACGGCCACCAGCACTGCTTCGAGTCCGGCTGCGGCCGCGGCCAGCACCTGTGCCATGGCGCGGTCCCCGCCCGGATGCCTGAGCAGCGATTGACGCAGGCGCAGCAGCGGCGCCGGCAGGTCCAGGAGCGGCGTGCCATTGCGCAGTGCGCCTGGCTTGCGCTCGGCCACGGTGAACTGCCGGTGGATCGGTGCACGGTACCGGCCCATACCGAACGGCAGCGCTCGCCCAGCCATGCATTGAGCTCGATGAACGAACTGAAGCACGGGGTGCCTTCGGCCCTGCTCCGCTCGTACTTCGGCATGACCTCAGCGGGCGCCTTGAGCCACTTCTTGACCGTGTTGCGCGACCGACACTTGCGCTTTGCGATCTCACCGCGGGAGAGTTGGTCGCGCAACTTCATGCGCCTAACCTTGCCAATCATGCCAATCATGCCAATCATGCCAATCATGCCCATGGTGATCACCTTGTATCCTTGCTGAAAGTTCAGCAGGTCAGTGGAACACCCTGGTAGCCTAGCACGCGGCGCAGCAAGCACCTGTGTGCCGATTGCGGCTACCGAGAGGCCGGCGCGCATTGGAGATCATCGATTCGCACGGCTACATTGGCCACGTCGTCGATCGACGCAAGGAGGCCGATGTCAAACGGCGCGATCGGACCAAGAAGGCGCGGCGCTGGGTGGTCCAGGTCTGCCACAGCTGGTTCAATCGCTTTCGCAAGCTGCTCGTGCGATACGAGAAGCCCGAACGCAGCTTCGTTGCGCTCAACCACATCGCTGCTGCGATCATCGCGTTCCGCAAAGTGCCGCTAAAGTTCAACATTATTTACGGATAGGCACTAGTGCGAAGGTATTCAACCAATGAACACGCTCGGGGCATCCAAACCCTTTCCGTGGTCAACGAAGCCAGGCTCTATAGCTTGGTGTTGCGAAGTGACAAGCCAGCGGCCTGTGCTTTACTCGGACAGATCGCACTGCTCCATCATGACCAGGGCGGCATTGCGCCTGACCTATGGGGCTAGCGCTTTACCCCGAAGGCACTATTGAGGGCGTGCATGTCCAGGTGGGCCTCGGCCAGCAGCTTCTTGAGCTTGGCGTTCTCGCCCTCCAGCTCACGCAACCGCCTGGCATCCGGTACGTCCATGCCGCCGTACGTGGCTCGCCACTTGTAGAAGGTGGCGTCGCTGAAGCCGCCCTTGCGGCAAATCTCCTTGACCGGTATGCCGGCCTCGGCCTGCTTGATGAATCCAGTCATCTGTTCTTCGGTGAATCTGCTCTTCTTCATATCCGTCATTCTTCTGGTTGACGGACTTCACTAATTTCACGCTGGTAGGGCTGGGAGGGGGCAGGTCAATTGACCATCGTCATGGCTGCGCTCGCATCGTGAAGTTGCGATATTAAAGCGCTCTGGGGCATAAACATGCCGCCAGGCTTGACGAAACTTGCACCTCCTACATGATGACTCGTCTGCAGATCGAGATTGTCATTTCTGAAGCGCCAGTGCCCCTGCTGGAATACGCGTTCATCGGCGGCCGCAGCGACCACTTCCGAAAAACAGGTGTCATACGCGTCTTCGATATGCGTCTCGCGGATCAGCCGGTACTCCAACCAGGCCGCGCAGCCACCTTCCGGCAGAGGCATGCCCGGGACCGGTCCACTCCGGGCATTCAAGCCATATTGCGCAAACTTGTCGACCGTGCGGCTGGACTGGCTGCCCACCGCATGCGTTAGGCCGGCAGCGCAGTGCCGGGAATGCATACCCCGAACCCGCCGCTGGCCAGGATGAGTTCGCACGTGTAGGTTCTCTTGTCGATCACGATGGCAATGGGGGGCGGGGTGACTCCACGGGCATCGACTAGGCGGCAGCCATCACGTTGCGCGCCGTGCCGTGCGGGCTGGTCACCAAGACGGTTTGTCCATGATTGAACAAACAGCTGGCATGCGGGAGCGCGACTTCCTCGAAGCGAGTCATGTCATTTCTCTGCGGGGCATTCATTACTGCCGATAATGTTGAGCTTGACGCGCTTCAGGGTAAGCCACCGTCCTTTACGCCTCTCCCCTCTACTTCTTTGCGTAATCTTCCAGCGGCTTGTCGCTCAGACTGACCCAGGCAGCCTTGGTCAACTCCGATGCGGGCATGCCCACCCGTACGTTATTGGGAGGGATGGGCCGGATAAACCATTTGTCGTAAAGCCTGGCCACTTCCCCGTCTTTGGCCATTTTGGCAATGCTTGCGTCTACCGCCTGTTTAAAGGGGGCGTCATCTTTGGGAAGCATGATGGCAATTGGCTCGACGCTCAGGATTTCTTTAAGCACGACGTAGCTTTGGGGCTGTTTGGATTGGGAAATCATGGTGGCCAGAATCTGGCCGTCCGCCACAAAGGCGTCGGCACGGTCATTCTCGAGAAGCAGAAAGCCGTCGCTGTTGTCCTTGCCGTAAACCTCCTTGAAGTCGACGCCGGCCGCACGCTCATGCTTGCGAATGAGCTGGACGGCCGTAGCGCCCGATGTGGCCGACACCTTCTTGTCGGCGAGGTGCGACAAACTGGTAATGCCGGTTTTGGTTTTCGTGGCAACCCGAACTTCTTCGATATAAAGCGTTGGCGCAAACGCAACGTCTTTTTGGCGCGCGGCATTGTTGGTTGTTGTTCCGCATTCCAGGTCAACCGTGCCGTTTTGGACCAACGGAATCCGGTTTTGGGCAGTCACGGATTGGTAGCGCACATCCAGTTTTGCCAGCCCCAGCTGTTTCTGAATGTCCGCGATTACCCGTTTGCAGATGTCCACATGAAATCCGGTGTATTCGCCTGCTCCCAGCGAATAGGACATGGCGCCGGAGGCCTCTCGAACACCCATGGTGACAGCTGCCGTCTCTTTGATCTTTTTGAGCGTGTCGAGGGGTTGTGCTGTGGCTGTTGTAGCCCCTGCCAACGTAAGCACGGCAGCAATGGCCGTATAAGCAATGGTTTTCGTCATCGTATTTCCTTACTTGGCAAACAGGCTGTCGAGCGTGGCAAAAGCCTTGAACTCGATGGCATTTCCGGACGGATCGAGAAAAAACATAGTGGCCTGTTCACCGGGTTCGCCCTTGAAGCGGACGTAAGGCTCGATGACGAATTGCGTGCCGCCCGCCTTCAGCCGGGCAGCCAGGACATCCCACTCGGACAGGGACAGGATCGCGCCGAAATGCCGTACGGGAACGTTATGGCCGTCAACGGCGCTGGTCTGGCGATGACCGCATTCATCTGGCGCCAAGTGCGCCACGATCTGGTGGCCGTAGAAGTTGAAATCAACCCATTCGCTGGAGCTGCGGCCTTCGGAGCACCCGAGCAGTTCACCGTAGAACTGGCGTGCGACAGCCAGGTCGTGGACGGGGAAGGCCAGATGAAATGGGGGTAGAACTTTGGCGGAAGCGGTTGCGTTTTGCGTGGTCATTCAAAGCCTCGTGGAGTCGTGAAGGGTGAACTTTAGGGCGATTCATTGACTTTGAAAAACGATATATATTATTGCTGAGAATCAATAAATTCGATTAATAAGCGGGAGCCACAGTGATAGCCGAGCTCAAAACCTTAATCGCCGTCGTCCGTTATGGAGGCTTCTCCGCAGCCGGCAACCACATTGGTCTTACTCAATCCGCCGTCAGCAGCCAGATCCAGCGGCTGGAAGAATCTTTGGGACTGGCGCTTTTCAACCGGACACGGCGTTCCGCTGTGCTAAACGAAGCAGGTGCCAGGGTGCTTGCGCGCGCCGAAGAAATTGTTGCGCTGGTTGGCAAGCTGGGCGATGAGAATATCGGCGATGAGCTGGTTGGCACCTTGCGAATCGGGGCTATTGCTTCAGTCCAATCGACGCTCCTTCCCCGCGCCTTAGCCGCACTTAGAAAAGAAAGCCCCAGATTGCTGGTCAACATCGCGCCCGGCGTTTCCATGAAACTGATGGACCAGCTCGACAGTGGTGAAATCGACGCGGCCATCATGATCCGATCTCCCTTCGGCATCCTGCCCGAGATGATCTGGCAGAGATTGATGCACGAACCCTTCAAACTCCTGGTGCACAAGGACACCAAAGGCCGGGATTGGCGCGCATTGCTTGAGTCCCAGCCGTTCCTGCGCTATGAGCGTACCTCCTTCGGAGGGCGCTTGGTAACCCGCTTCCTGCGCGAAAACAGCCTGGTGGTTCAAGAGTCCATCGAGTTGGACGAAATCTCAGGTTTGATGAATCTGGTCTCCGAAGGTCTGGGCGTTGCGCTGGTACCCATGGTGGAAGCCTATCTGCCGGTGCCCAGCGGGGTGCGCGCTGTTTCCTTGGGTGAAAAGACATTCCATCGCGAGATCGGCATTCTGCGCAAAGGCATGAGCGCGCGAAGATCCGTCGTTCAATCTCTGGAAAGATGTCTTAGCGAGGCCTTGCGGCCCCAGCAGCCTTGACGTGGACTGAATCGCCCCGGCTTCCTTGGAGGCCAGTTGGTTTAAGTCAGACGTCCACCGAGGTGGGCTGACTGGCGAGTTGCCGGTAGTAGTTTGCCTCAGCCTCCGCCGGCGGGATGTAGCCAATGGGCTCCAGCAGCCGATGGTGGTTGAACCAGGACACCCATTCGAGCGTGGCCAGTTCCACCGATTCCTTCGTTTTCCAGGGTGCCCGGCGGTGGATCAATTCGGCCTTGTAGAGCCCGTTGATGGTCTCGGCCAAGGCGTTGTCGTAGGAGTCGCCCTTGCTGGCCACGGACGGGTCGATGCCAGCCTCGGCCAGTCGCTCGGTGTAGCGGATGCTGACGTATTGCGAACCGCGATCCGAGTGGCAAACCAAGCTCCCATCGCGCTCGGGTTGCCGTGCGCACAGCGCCTGCTCCAAGGCATCGAGCACGAAGTCCGTTCGCATCGAACTGCTCACTCGCCAGCCCACGATCCGCCGGGCGAACACGTCGATCACGAAGGCCACGTACAGCCAGCCCTGCCAGGTCG
>JAQGNE010000082.1 GCA_028291985.1 Polaromonas sp.
TGGCGGAGCGGACGGGACTCGAACCCGCGACCCCCGGCGTGACAGGCCGGTATTCTAACCAACTGAACTACCACTCCTGGTAGAGATAACTTTGTCTTTCGGCAGCGCCGTCAAACCAAGTCGCCTGCTCTTGCGAGCCTGCCAGCTTACTCTTGCGAGCTCGCCGTTATCAACTTGTGCCCTGCACACCAAACAAACGTCTGGCGAACCTGGCGACCCCACGGGGATTCGAACCCCGGTACCTACCGTGAAAGGGTAGTGTCCTAGGCCTCTAGACGATGGGGTCAAAGCCTTGGAACTTTCCGGACAGGTTTTTTAAGCCTGACAAAAAACTCGCACTTAATTCTTCTCAACAAACCTCTGACGAGCAAAGTTTTGGTGGAGGTAAACGGGATCGAACCGATGACCTCTTGCATGCCATGCAAGCGCTCTCCCAGCTGAGCTATACCCCCAGTAGACTTTGATTTCTCATCATCTGTCGAGCCTTGAATTATAGCCCGGAATTTTTGAATTTTTCAACTCTTCAATCGCGCAATGACATCTTCACGTGTCATCAGCTCAAGAATCGCATCCAGGGAGGGTGTTTGCGGCGTTCCCAGCACCAGCACCCGAACCGGCATGGCGAGCTGCGGCATTTTCAGGCCCGTCTCCTGCAAAACCTGCTTGATGGCGGCCGCGATTGATGCCTTGTTCCACTCGCAATCCGCCAGGGCATTGGCCAACTTTGCAAGCGCTGGACGAACTGCTTCGGTGACATGCGTATGAAGGTCTTCAGCATTGGCCTGCCTTGCCACCGCCAGCAACTTCAGCCACTCGGCCAGCTCGACCAGGGTGCTGCACCGGTCCTTGAACAAGCCGCATCCCCGCACCTTGCGTGCCGCGTCTAGCGTGGTGATAGCACCTGTATCAAGAAACGGCTGTACCAGACCAGCCAGGGTTTCGTCCGACGTTGCCTTGATGTGCTGGGCATTGACCCAACGCAGCTTTGCTTCGTCAAACTGAGCGGCGCTTTTGCCGAGGTGGTCCAGGTTGAACCATTGCACGAACTGCTCTCTGGTGAATATCTCATCGTTACCATGGCTCCAACCCAGACGGGCAAGATAGTTGACCATGGCGTCAGACAGATACCCCTCGGCTGCGTACTGCGTGACAGCCTTCGCACCATTGCGTTTGCTCATCTTCTCGCCCTGCTCGTTCAACACTGTCGGCAGGTGCGCATACACGGGGACTTCTTTGCCCAATGCGCGAAAAATATTGATCTGACGCGGCGTGTTGTTGACATGGTCATCACCGCGAATGACATGGGTGATGCCCATGTCGATATCGTCAACTACCACACAAAAATTGTAGGTAGGCGTACCGACGGTCTCGCCCGGTTCGGCGGGCCGTGCAATCACCAGATCATCTAGCTCGTCATTGCTGATGTCGATGCGGCCTTTGACCTTGTCGTCCCACACCACAGAGCCCCCCTGCGGATTTTTAAACCTCAACACCGGTTCAATGCCCGCCGGTACTGGCGGCAATACCTTGCCCGGTTCGGGACGCCAGGTGCCGTCGTAACGCGGTTTTTCCTTCGCTGCGGTTTGCCTGTCACGTAGCGCATCGAGCTCGGCAAGGCTCATGTAGCAGGGATAGACATCGCCCGCTGCCTGCATCTGCTGCAGCACCTCCTTGTAGCGGCTCATGCGCTCCATTTGATAAAAGGGGCCTTCGTCATGATCCAGCCCCAGCCAGCGCATGCCTTCAATGATCACGTCAACGGCGGCCTGGGTGGACCGCCCCACATCCGTGTCTTCAATACGCAAGATGTAATCACCGCCTGTCGAGCGCGCAAAGGCCCACGGATACAGAGCAGACCGGATATTGCCGAGATGGATGAAGCCGGTGGGAGAAGGCGCAAAGCGCGTGCGGGTCTTGGTCATGGATGTCGTTTATTTCTGAATGCCATCAAGCCCACGCAACAAATCAGCCTTGATGTCGTCGATATGGTCAAGCCCTACCGCCAGGCGAATCAGGCCCTGGCCGATGCCGGCCGCCTGCCGCTGTACCTCGGACAACCGGCCGTGCGATGTGGTGGCGGGATGGCTGATGATGGTTTTGGTGTCACCCAGGTTGGTGGCAATGCTCACGACCTGCGTACTGTTGATCACCCTGAAAGCGTTGGCACGGGATGCTTCCGCATCGCTGCCATGAAGGTCGAACGACAACACCGCACCGCCCTGCCCCGATTGCTGGCGCATCGCCAATTCATGCTGGGGATGGGATGCAAGGCCGGGGTAGTAGACCCGTGCAACACCGGGCTGTGTTTCCAGCCATTGCGCCACCGCCAAGGCGTTGGCGGACTGTGCTCGCATGCGAATGCCCAGCGTTTCCAGCCCTTTCAACACAACCCAGGCATTAAATGGCGCCAGCGTCATGCCAGCCGTACGAACGATTGGCCCGAACACGTCGACGATCAACCGCGACGGCCCGCAAATGGCACCGGCCATCACGCGGCCCTGGCCGTCGAGGTACTTGGTTCCGGAATGCATGATCAGGTCAGCACCAAAGTCAACCGGCCGCTGCATGGCTGGCGTGCAAAAGCAGTTGTCCACCGCCAGCAGCGCGCCTATGCCGTGCGCAAGATCAGCCAGCGCTGCGATATCGCAGACCTCGGTCAACGGGTTGGTCGGTGTTTCGGCAAACAGCAAGCGGGTGTTGGGACGCAAGGCGGCTTTCCACTCGTTCACATCCGTCTGCGAGACAAAAGTGGTCTCGACGCCAAACTTGCCAAATTCGCGCCCGATCAGTGCAATCGTCGAGCCGAACATGGACCGTGAGCACACCACATGGTCTCCCGCCTTGAGCAGACCCATGCACATCATCAGGATCGCGCCCATGCCGGTTGACGCACCGATGGCAGCCTGCGTCCCCTCGAGTGCAGCCAGCCGCCGCTCAAAACTGGTGACGGTGGGGTTGGACGTGCGGGCGTAGGTATAGCCCTCTTCGTCGCCGGCGAAGCGCCTGGCCGATGTCTCGGCATCGGGCTGCAGAAAACCACTCGTCAGATAAAGCGCTTCTGAATTTTCGCCATACTGACTCGGCTCCAGCGCTACGCGAACGGCCAGCGTATCGCGGTGAAGGTTATCGGGAAGCTGTTTGGATTTCACGCTCACGCCTCTTGGGGATTCGGCAACGCCAGGCGAGACACATCCACATCGCTGTCGTCACCAATCTTTTCTGCGGTGTCAGCACGCCCCGAATTCATGGCTGCAATGGTTTCCGCAGTGACGTCGCCGGTGATGTACACACCATCAAAGCAGGACGCATCAAAACCGTCCAGCTTGGGGTTCAACGAACCGATCGCGCGCCGCATGCCTTCAACATCCTGATAGATCAGCGCGTCGCAGCCGATGACCTTGCGAATTTGTTCCACCGTGCGGTCATGCGCAACGAGTTCCTGAGGCGTCGGCATGTCGATGCCGTACACATTGGGATAGCGTACCGGTGGCGCCGCACTGGCAAGATAGACCTTGCGCGCGCCGGCATCACGCGCCATCTGCACGATCTCGCGGCTTGTGGTGCCGCGCACAATCGAGTCGTCAACCAGCAGGACATTGCGCCCCTTGAACTCACTGGCAATCACATTGAGCTTTTGCCGTACCGATTTTTTGCGAACACCCTGCCCCGGCATGATGAAGGTCCGGCCGACATAGCGGTTTTTGACAAAACCTTCGCGGTAGGGAATGCCCAGCAGATGCGCCAGTTGGGTCGCGCTTGGCCGGCTCGATTCGGGTATCGGAATGATCACATCGATCTCGTTCGGCGGCACGGTCGAGATGACCCGCTTGGCCAGCGTTTCGCCCAGGTTCAGACGTGCCTGGTAAACCGAAATACCGTCCAGCACAGAATCAGGCCGTGCCAGGTACACAAACTCAAAGATGCAGGGCTTGAGCTGCGGGTTGGCCGCGCATTGCTCGGCATGCACCTTGCCATTGAGGTCCACAAACACAGCCTCTCCGGGTGCAATATCACGCTCGAACTGATGCAGGGTACCTTCCAGCGCCACCGATTCGCTGGCCACCATGACCGTGGTGCCGCTCTCGTTTTCACCTCGGCCGATGCACAAGGGGCGAATGCCAAACGGGTCGCGAAACGCCAGCAGACCGTGGCCCGCGATCAGCGCCACCACCGCATACGAGCCCCTGACCCGCTTTTGCACGCCGCGCACTGCCGCAAACACATCGGCCGGTTTGAGCGACAGGCCCCGGGTGGTTTTTTCAAGTTCATGCGCCAGCACATTGAGCAGCACTTCGGAGTCGCTGTCAGTGTTGATATGGCGGTGGTCTGTGTTGAAGAGCTCGGTTTTGAGCTCGGCGGCATTGGTCAGGTTGCCGTTGTGCGACAGCACCAGGCCAAAAGGTGCGTTGACATAAAAAGGCTGTGCCTCGTCTTCGCTGTACGCATTGCCCGCCGTCGGGTAGCGCACCTGGCCCAGGCCTACATTGCCGGGCAATGCACGCATGTTGCGGGTACGAAAAACATCGCGCACCATGCCCTTAGCCTTGTGCATATAGAACTTGCGCCCCAGTTGGGTGACGATGCCGGCGGCATCCTGGCCGCGGTGCTGCAGCAGCAGCAAGCCGTCATAGATCAGCTGATTGACCGGGGCCTTGCTAACAACGCCAACTATTCCGCACATGGTGATCCGTTCATGATGTTTTCTCCTGGGCTACAAGAGGTATTTTGCAAATTGCTCGGGTAGCAGGGGTTTGAGGCTGGCCACTGCCGACTCAAGTACCGGTGCGCCCGTCGATTCTTTCCACCAGTCCCTGGTGTTGAGCGATGTCATACCGATCACCACTGTCGCCGCCAGCAACACCAGCACGCCGCGCAGCAGGCCAAAGGCAGCGCCCAGGGTTCGGTCCACCGGGCGCAAGCCTACGCTCTCGATCAATTTTTTGATTAAAAAGGTCAACAAACCCGCCGTGAAAACGGCAGCGATGAAAACCAGCACAAAGGCAGCCGCGTAGCGAACCGACTCCGAAGCTGACGTCATCGGCAGCAACACGGCAACCTGAGGCGCAAACCATTGCGCGGCGAAAAACGCGGCAACCCAGCCCAGCAGCGAAAGGACCTCATACACCAGGCCCCGCCACGCCCCCAGCAGGGTCGAAAACACAAGCACCCCAATCAAGATCCAGTCGACAGCCGGCACAGGTAATCAGCAAGCCTGGCTACAAGGTGAGGATGGAAGCCGGCAAATCCAGCGTCTTGATCTTGCTGGCGGCTTTTTCTGCGTCCGCCCGGCTGGCGAACGGTCCCACACGGACCCTCGTGCGTTTGCCGTCAGATGTTTCGGCGACCTGGGTATAGGTTTTCAGTCCGGCCTTTTCAAGCTTGCTGCGCGCCTCTCGCGCCTTTGCAGCGTCTGCATAAGCACCAACCTGAACGATGACACGGCCTTCAACCGGAGCAGCCGCATCCACCTTGGCGGGCGCCGGCTTGTCCAAACCAGAAGCAGTCGAAACCGGCGCCGTTCCCTCCAGCAAAGCCCTGGCACGCGCACCGTCGATGCTCGGTTCCGCTGGCTTGGCGCCGGTCTTTGTTTCCGGCTTGACAGCCACCTTGGCGTCTACCTTGACATCAGCCCGGGGTGTCGGTTTTGCTTCGTTTTTTATAGCTCCCTGCGCAGGATCTACCTGAGCTGAAACACTTTTTTGCCCCAATATTTCTTCCCGCTCGCCAAGACTCGATGCAGCTGCCACCTTGTCTGGAACCGACGCCGGCGCAGAAGCCAGTGGCGGCGGAGCGACGACAGGCGCCGGCGTGGACGTTGCAGCGGCGGGCGGGGCAGATGCCGTGGCTGGCTGTCGGCTGGGCAACGCAAGCGGCTTGACAGCGGTTTTGCTGGGAATTTCGATCGGGATATCGATCGCTATGGGCCGGGGCTGGGTGTCAAACAGCAACGGGAAGCCGAGCACACCCACCAAAACCAGCACTGCCGAACCGATCAGCCGGTGCTTGGCGCGCCTGCGTATGACATCGACGCTCTCGGTCTGTGCCGCCGATGCACCGGCAACTGCAGATGATGGGCCGGCCCGGCGAAAGTTGAAGAGCGACATGGTGCAGACTGGGTTCCGTTGGCGATTGAGTGGCCGGCTGACCTGCTTCAAGCGGCCGGTCAAGCCACCTGATCGGCGCGCGGCGGCCAGCGGCGCATGGTTTCAGGTTCAGCTGTTGAGGTGGGGCGCCAGAAGTCGCGGTATGCCGGCCTTGAGGATGTCGCCAACCGTGAAAAAGGAGCCGAACGCGACGATTCTATCAGCGGGGTCTGCTGCCTGGATGGCTGCATCCAGCGCTGCCTGGGGGGTTTTGTACGTTGCGGCCTGAACATCGCTGCGCATGTTTGCCGCTGCCCAGCGTGCCTGCAAAACCGCGCCAGGCGCTGCCCGTGGCGTTGGCAGATCGGTGAAATACCACTTGTCGACCAGCGGTCCGAGCCGGGCCAGCATCGGGTCGATATCCTTGTCGGCCATTGCACCAAACACTGCATGGGTACACGGGTAAAAGCCCATGGCGTCCAGGTTTTCCGCCAGCGCCGCCACCGCATGCGGGTTGTGGGCCACATCCAGCACCAGGGTCGGCTGACCGGGGATGATCTGGAAACGCGCGGGCAGATCAACCATAGAGAGGCCGTTGCGCACGGCCTGCGCCGTGACCGGCAGGCGGTCGCGCAAGGCCGTCAGGGCTGCCAGCACACCCGACGCGTTGACCAGCTGATTAGCGCCACGCAGCGCCGGGTAGGCCAGGCCGGCATAGCGCTTTCCGCGCCCGGCCCAGCCCCATTGCTGCTTGTCGCCCGAAAAATTGAAGTCATGGCCGAAGCGCCACAGATCGGCGCCCAGGGTATTGGCATGGTCCACCACGCTTTGCGGCGGCACCGGGTCGCTCACCACCGCTGGCTGGCCGGCGCGCATGATGCCGGCTTTTTCAAAACCGATGCTTTCGCGGTCAGGGCCCAGCAGTTCGGTGTGGTCCAGGTCGATGCTGGTGATGATGGCGCAATCGGTGTCGATGATGTTGACCGCGTCCAGCCGGCCACCCAGCCCGACCTCCAGAATCACGACATCAAGTGACGCGTCAGCCATCACTTGCAGGATGGCCAGCGTGGTGAACTCGAAGTATGTCAACGATATATCGGAGCCATTTTGGGTTCTGGCCCTTTCGACACGCGAGAAAGCAGCTATCAAATCAGAAGCACTGCAGACATCGCCCCGCAGCCTGCAGCGTTCTTCAAAATGCACCAGATGCGGTGAGGTGTAGACCCCGGTGCGATAGCCTGCCTGCAACAAAACGGCCTCCAGCATCGCGCAGGTGGAGCCCTTGCCATTGGTGCCGGCAACGGTAATTACCGGGCAGGCGAAAGCCAGATTCATCCGTTGGGCCACCACCTTGACCCGCTCCAGGCCCATGTCAATGCTTTTGAAGTGCAGTTGCTCGCAGTAAGCCAGCCATTCGTCCAGGGTGCTCGGGGTGTTCATGCTTTTATTGTCGCCGGGCCGTCCTCGCGCATCGCTGGCGATACGCAATCGGCGAATCCGCGGCGACGTTAGGGCTGGCAAGCTCAGCACTATTCGTAATACTTGCTACTGTATTAATAGCTAAAACCCCTTGAATTTATTGGGCAAGATGCCAATTTGGTGCAAATATTGTTCGACAATCGGCTGATGATCACCTTGTACGGAATTCCCAATTGCGACGCCGTCAAAAAAAGCCGTGCCTGGCTGTCGTCCCAGGGCCTTCACCACACGTTTCATGATTTCAAGAAACAGGGTGTCCCGCAGGACCGCCTGCAGGGCTGGGTAAAGGCTCTCGGGGTTGATACCCTTCTCAACCGCAGGGGAACCACCTGGCGCCAGCTCGACGCACAAACGCAAGCGCAGGCGCAAAACGAGGCTGGTGCACAACACCTGATGCAGACGCATGCCAGCCTGATCAAACGCCCGGTGGTCGAATGGACTGGCCGGGGCGGACCGCTGACGGTCGGTTTCGATGCCGATACCTGGTTGCGCATGGCGGAACAGGCGCACGAGGCATAGGCCTCATTGCAGGGCTTGTGAGGTGTTGCGTGTTGTGCACCCCATAAGCTTTACACGTGTTTTACCGAACTTCCGGCACCCTAAAGAGTCCGATGTCAATAAACTTTGGGGTGCACTCCTGTAGCTCAAAGCCCGGTAGGCGTGGCGTGATGGTGCCAAGGGAAAGTGCTTAAAGTTTTCAGTCACTGAAACGAGGTCGCAATCATGAACAAATTATTTCTGGTGTCTGCTGTTGCGGTATCGGGCCTGGCGTCTTTCAGCGCCTCGGCAACCGACATCATGGCAAGGGTGATTTCCAGCACGCCGGTGGTGCAGCAGGTGGCGGTGCCGCGGCAGGTCTGCAGCAACCAGGCGGTTGTCAGTGAGGCACCGCGCTCTGGTGCAGGTGCGCTTTTGGGCGCAGTTGCGGGCGGTGCTGCAGGCAATGCCATCGGAAACGGCGGCGGCCGGGCTGTGGCCACGATCCTGGGCGTGGTGGGCGGCGCGATGCTGGGCAACAACATCGAGGGCTCGAACAGCCAGGTGCAAAACGTGCAGCAATGCTCCACGCAAACCTATTACGAAAACCGCGCTACCTACTACAACGTGGTTTATGAGTACCAGGGCACGCAGTACAACGTGCAGATGCAGAACGATCCCGGCCAGTATGTGCGCCTGCAGGTGACGCCAGTGGGCACCATGAATCAGGCGCCACAGCAGCAGCCGCAAACCTATGCACCGCCCGTACAGCCCCTGACGTATTACCAGCAGCCTGCGCCACAGGCTTATGTGCAACCGGCCTATGTGCAGCCGGTGTATGTTCAGCCTGCTGCTTATGTGCAGGCTCCTGCCTACTACTCGCGCCCTTATATCGCGCCCATCGGCTTGTCGCTCAATCTGGGCTATAGCCGGGGTTACGGCCACCGCCACGGTCACTGGCGCTAGCAAGGCCTAGCCAGCCAGACGCAAAAAAGGGGGCTACACGCACCCTTTTTGCGCCCACCGCCTGCCAGTTTCAAACCGGCTTGCTGTCTTACAGCGGTGTTTCGATCAGCGCGCCCTTGAACAGCACCGGTCCCGTGGGCCCGCTGCCAGCCGGAACCCCGCCTTTTGGCTCCAGGCTGATGGCAAGCGCCGGCACCTGGGCGACCGCACCCGCCGCAGCCGTCAAACGCACCACAGCGTCACCGCCCAGCACGCCCAGAGACTGCGGGCCGCCCTGCTGCGGCAGAGCCCACAGCTGCAACGATTTGTCAGGCTGCTCCTGAAAGCCGCCCACCCGCTTGAGCACCAGGCGTTGGTTTTTACGGTCGAAGGTCACCAGCATCGATGCCTGGGATTTGTCATCGGCCAGCACCGCCACATACTGGATCTGTGGCGCGGCCGCGAGTTGCGTTGTCAGGGCCTGCACCTGCCCGCCAAGTTGGGCCACCTGTTCGTTCAGGCGAGTGTTGAGCCTGCCGAGATTGGCACTTACCACCACAGCCACGGCGCTGACGGCGACCCCTGCAGCCGTGGCCGCGCGCCACAGGCCCAGGTTGGCCCACCAGCCGGTTTTTGCCGGAAGCGCGCCAGACCGGGCGTCGAGCATCGCTTTTGCCTCACGGTCTGCATGGACGAGGTTTTCAATGCGCTTCCAAACCGCCGGGCTGGGCGCGGCCTCGGGTTGCAGTTCAGCCAGGCTGGCCAGCCTGGCCTGCCATACCAGCGCCGCAGCACGCAACGTGGCGTGCGTGCGAGCCAGTGCCTCGAAGCGTCGGCGCGCACCACCGCGCAAGGTGCCGAGCGCGTAACTGGCGGCAAGCTGCTCCATCAGCAATGCATTTTTCACGACATTCATAAGCTACCTTCGTTGCAGATTTCCATCCTTTGCGGGCATTGAGCACCCATCAGCCCACCCCTGCCATGCAGCCACGCAGCTTTTCGAGCCCACGGCGAATCCAGCTTTTGACCGTACCCAGGGGTAGTTTCAGCTGCTCGGCCAACTCGCCGTGGCTCATGTCCCGCATATAGGCCAGGCTGACCACCTCGCGCTGCTTGTTTTCCAGCTGACTCAGGCACTGGTGCAGCACCCAGGCCTGCTCGCTTGCGATCGTCATGTCCAGTGGGTTGGGCGAGTCTCCGGCTACCGTGTCTGAAATCACCTCGTCTAGTTCCTGCATCCTGTCAGCCCGCTCTGACGCGCGGCGCCGCAAAAAATCAAGTCCTCTGCTGCGCACCACCAAACCCATCCAGGCCATGGGCGGCGAGAGCGACGCCTGGTAGTCCTTGGCGATGCGCCAGATATTCAAAAAACCCTCCTGCAGCACATCTTCCGCCCAGTCCCGGTTGCTCACCACCCGCACCGCCACGCCGTAGAGCCTGGAGGATGTCAGGTCGTACAGCTCACGCAGGGCCACTTCATCAGCCCTGGCAACACGGTCCAGCAACCTGATCAATTGGGTATCCGGGCTTTCTGGTTTCATGAAATCATTGTCCAGCATTGGAGTGATACGGATCAGCCCGGCAGATGGATGCATGTCGGCACCTCTCGCGCTGGGTCTGAGGGACGCCTTGAAGCTGCCGCGGCACGGTAACTTAAAATCCGCGCTCCCGCCCGCCGCGCTTCAAGCGCAGGAGCGTTTTGCTTTACAGCGGGGCGCCACAACACCAAAACTCCTATGACCACAGAAAAAATCGACAACGTCAGCGTGACGACGCAAGCCAATGTCTACTTTGGCGGCAAGTGCGTCAGTCACGGCATCTCCTTCGCTGATGGCACCAAAAAGTCAGTTGGCGTGATCCTGCCGGCGACCCTGACCTTCAACACCGGCGCGCCCGAGATCATGGAATGCGTGGCCGGCGCCTGTGATTACCGATTGGCCGGAACCGATGCATGGCTCAGGTCTGCAGCAGGTGAAAAATTCAGCGTTCAGGCCAACACCAGTTTCGACATTCGCGTGGCCGATGGTTTTGAGGCTTACCACTACATCTGCCATTTCGGTTAAGAAGCGTTTGGACCTACGCCAAACCGCTCCTTTTTTCATAGCTGCTTGCGCACGTTCCGCCAGGCTTACAGCCATATTCACGCCAAAAACATGTCCAATACCATTCTGCAAAACATCCCCGCCAACCAAAAGGTCGGCATCGCGTTCTCTGGCGGCCTGGACACCAGCGCCGCGCTGTTGTGGATGAAACAGAAGGGCGCCCTGCCCTACGCCTATACCGCCAACCTGGGCCAGCCGGACGAAGCCGACTACGACGAGATCCCGCGCAAGGCCATGGAATACGGCGCCATCAAGGCCCGCTTGGTCGACTGCCGCCCACAGCTGGCTGCTGAAGGCATTGCCGCGCTGCAAAGCGGCGCCTTCCACATCACCACCGCCGGCGTGACCTACTTCAACACCACGCCGCTGGGCCGTGCCGTGACCGGCACCATGCTGGTGAGCGCGATGAAGCAGGACGACGTGAATATCTGGGGCGATGGCTCCACCTTCAAGGGCAATGACATCGAGCGCTTCTACCGCTACGGCCTACTCACCAACCCCGCGCTGAAGATCTACAAACCCTGGCTGGACCAGCAGTTCATTGACGAGCTGGGCGGCCGATCCGAGATGAGCGCCTTCATGACCGCCAACGGCTTTGGCTACAAGATGAGCGCCGAGAAGGCCTACAGCACCGACAGCAACATGCTGGGCGCCACGCACGAAGCCAAAGACCTGGAAAACTTGAGCAGCGGCATGAAGATCGTCAACCCCATCATGGGCGTGCCGTTCTGGAAAGACGACTGCGTGGTCAAGGCCGAAGAAGTCAGCGTGACCTTTGAAGAAGGCCGCCCCGTCGCGCTGAACGGCGTGCACTATCCCGACCTGGTAAGCCTGATCCTCAAGGCCAACGAAATCGGCGGCCGCCACGGCCTGGGCATGAGCGACCAGATCGAAAACCGCATCATCGAAGCCAAGAGCCGCGGCATCTACGAAGCGCC